>FOCC01000004.1 GCA_900110005.1 Ligilactobacillus sp. WC1T17
ATTATAACTAGGTTCGGAGCGTGTATCGTTTTTTAATGTACACGTAATGTAATCGCGTGACGCGATTCCTACGATTTTAATTGTAGGTAGTTCAAGGCGGGGCTACGGCAGCTTACTTTTATGGCGATTTACGCCACAAGCTAAATAAATTAAAATGGTGTTATATCAAACCTGATATAACACCATTTTTAAATTCTGTACTTTAATTACCGCAAAAAAAACGGCCTCTTTGGAGCTTAGCGTACGGCTCATAAGCGCTCACGCTTGCACCCTGTGCATATACCGCGGCATTTCAAAGGCAATTTGGCTGGGTAAAACAACATAGCGGCTTTGGGCGAGTTCGTCGGCGACTTGGCTATGGCTAAAAACCGCTGCTTCTAAGACTAATTCAGGATCCTTGTCCTTGAATTGCGCTAAGAAAGCAGCGCAAATACCGGTTAGGGTGTCGCCCATCCCGCCAGTGGCCATATGCGGTCCACCGATGGTTAACTTAGCAACGCGACCTGAAGGATGGTAAATTTCAGTACCATGTTTTTTCAAAACCACTGTTGCTTGTAATTTTTGGGCGACTTTTAGGTTTTGAGCAGGTTTTTGCTGGTTGATGGCGATTTGTGAAAGCCGCTGCCATTCCATTTCATGCGGTGTAAAGATTAAATGACAGGCAGGCAAGCTTAATTTAAGGTCTTTATTTTGAGCGACTAGGGTTAGGGCCGAACCATCAACAATTAAGTTAGCAGAAGTTGGAACGTTTTCAAAAGTTAATTGGATTAATTTTTTAGCCCAGGCACTTTCACCTAAGCCTGGCCCTAAGACAATAGCATCACTCGTATTGATAGCTTTAAGTAAAGCTTTTGAGTCGTGGTAGTCAAGAAACATCGCTTCAGGCAAGCGGGTATGTAAAGCGGAACGATTACGTTTACTGCTGGCGCAAGTTACGAGACCAGCACCGGCATAAACGGCAGCTTGGCTCGCCATAATGGCAGCACCACCCATATATTTATTGCCACCGATAATTAAAACGCGGCCAAAGGTGCCTTTATGGCTTTTTTGCGGGCGCTTGGTGATAATTTTTCGGACTGCGGCGTAAGTAATTTCTTCCATAACATCAAATCCTTTCTTTTTTGCCTCTAGTATAGCAAATTTTTTAAGAAAAGAAGGGTGACTCATGATAAAATAAAAGTAACATTGAGGAGGAATTATGATGGCAATCGATTGGAAACAAGAAGCAAAAAAACGCCAAGATGAAATGTTAAAAGATTTAACCACCATGTTGGAAATTGAAAGTGTACGTGACGAAGCTAAGGGCACTAAAGACGCTCCTTTAGGTCCTGGACCTAAGCAAGCTTTGGATAAATTTTTGGAAATCGGCAAGCGGGATGGCTTTGAAACCGTAGAACTCGACGGTTTAGCTGGGCATATTGAATTTGGCCAAGGTGATGAAGTATTGGGACTTTTGGCACACGTGGACGTGATGCCAGCGGGCAATGGCTGGAATACTGATCCCTTTAAGCCGGTTATTAAAAATGGCAACTTGTATGCGCGTGGTGCACAAGATGATAAAGGACCAAGTATGGCTTGTTACTATGCTTTAAAGATGATTAAGGAATTGAATTTGCCTGTTTCAAAAAAGGTGCGCTTTATCTTAGGAACGGACGAAGAAAGCAAGTGGCGCGGGATGACACATTACTTTGAAAAAATGCCGGCGCCTGATTTCGGCTTTTCACCGGATGCCTTCTTCCCTGTTATTAATGGCGAAAAGGGCAATGCCAGCTTCTTCTTAGATTTTGCCGGTCAAAATGATGGTGAAGTTGAATTAATCAGTTTTAACTCCGGCTTACGAGAAAATATGGTGCCAAGAGACTGTGAAGTGGTTTTGAAAGTCAAGGATAAAACACCAATCATTGAAGCTTTTGACACTTATGTAGCTAGTCATGTGGTATGCGGAACTGCTTATGTAGAAAATAACAATTTGTACTTGCATATGATTGGTAAAGCCGCTCACGGTCAAGAACCACGTAACGGCGAAAATGCCGGAACTTATATGGCTGATTTCTTGCAACAATTCAATTTTGGCGGCGATGCCAAAGCCTTTATTGAATTTATGGCTAAATATCTGCACCAAGATTCACGTATGGAAACTTTAGGTATGTCCTTTAATGATGAAATTATGGGCGATTTGACGATGAACGCCGGTGTTTTGAACTTTGAAGCACAAAAGGGTGGGCAAATTACCCTTAACTTCCGCTTCCCTAAAGGCATGGATGAAAATGATTTGGCTAAGGGCTTAGCTAACTTTAAAGATGAATATCACTTCACTTTGACACAAGGCGATGTTATGGTGCCGCACTATGTTTCACCTGATGATCCTTTGGTTAAGACTCTGCTTGATACTTATAACCGCCAAACCGGCGAACATGCTACCGGCAAAGTTGTCGGTGGCGGCACATATGGTCGCTTAATGGAACGCGGGGTGGCCTTTGGGGCTATGTTCCCAGATACACCAGATACAATGCACCAAGCTAATGAATTTGTACCTATTGATGTTTTAGTTGATGCATGCTCTATTTACGCTGAAGCAATTTATGAATTGATTAAATAATAAAAAAGAGGTTTTTAAACCTCTTTTTTTATGTTTAATTCTGTTTTCAGAAAAGAAAAAAGAGGTCCATAAGACCTCTTTTAATGACTGCCGCTGGCAGGAGTCGAACCTGTACTGGGAAAACCCAACAGCGACCTGAACGCTGCGCGTCTGCCAATTCCGCCACAGCGGCAAGTAATGAAAAACACTACAATTATAATTATACAGATAATTTAAAATTAATCAAGACTAATTTTAAATTACCGCCGTGGGAAACTGACAACAGTGCCATAGCCATGCAAAAGCAGGTACTTAGGTCCAACTGATACGCGAACAATTTGTGGTTCAAAGCGAACCGCAATAATCCCTTCGCCGCCTTTAGTAACGGCGCGTTCAATTAATTTAGCTTTAACTTCAGTATATAAATCGTCAAATTCAGCGACTTGATCAAGCTGATCGGACGTTAATTCTTTTTTGACAGTCGCATTGACAATGCCCTTGATGGTATAAGTACGGTTAATTTCGCCAGTGGTTAAAAACATAATAAACCTACCTTTTTAAAGAAAAATTTTGTAATTGTGTTTGTTGATATTAATAATTTCACGCTCATTTTTAGCTGAATGATTTCGCAATAAAGTGTGCAGCATCTTTTCAAGCTTATCGGTATGTGCTGAAAGTTTAAAAAGAAGGTCATTGTCAATTTGCAAAATCAGATTTTCACGCTTGCTTGGCACTTGAAAGGCTGTAAATTTGCTATTTTCTTCAATTACATTATCTTTAAGCGTATCGACAAATGTTTTTGCCACAATAATTCCTCCTTTAAAAAATGGAAACCCTTCCGGATACACCTTTTATTTTACTCTTTTTTCGCGCTATTTTCAAAAAAACACGAAAATAAAAGCCGAATTTTCAAATAGAAAAAAATAACTATTAGTTGAATTCAACGATGGGATAAAGTATGATATAAGTGAAATGTAAGCGCAAACAAAAAGCAAAAGGAAGTCTTAATTATGCCAAATAAACAAAGAGAATATGAATTAGAAAGAGCGCGGACCTATCGGGCTGAAGCACAAACAGCGATTGAATATATTTTAGTGAATGATGATACCCGGAGGGCTGAGTTAATTTTAAATTCGATTAAGCGGTCCTTAGCAGCTGAATTAAAGCTGAGAAGCAATTTTAACGCTGAATATTTAGCGGTCAGCAACGATATTATGAATGAATTAGCTGAAAATCCAGCCTTATTTGAGCAATTAGATTTTATCCGCAAAAAATTTCATACTTTTATTGCAAACTCAAAGCATGAAACCCACAAGATTGTTTAAAAAATGTTATAATAATTATATAGAAGAAAATGAATTACAGCGCAAAGGAAGTGGCTAAAATGAGTGAACAAGCATACAAAAACATCCTAGTACCTGTAGATGGATCAAAAGCAGCTGAAAAGGCCTTTGATCGTGGCATTGAGGTGGCTAAGGCCAACCATGCCCATTTAGATTTGTTAAATGTAATTGATATGCGTCAATTTACTGTCAATTTCGCTGGAATGTCCGATGTTGACGGTGATACTGTTTACCAAGCCTTTGAGGATATAAACGAATATTTGCAAGGTTTAAAGCAGCATGCTAATGAAGCTGGTTTGAAAGATATCGATATACATGTTCGTTATGGCTCACCCCGCACTGTAATCGCTAAGGACTTCATCAAAGATCATAAAAATGACTTAATTATTATGGGACCGACGGGGTTGAATTATGTAGAACGCTTTTTGGTGGGATCAGTTACAGATTACGTGACGCGGATGGCGCCATGTGATGTAGTGATTGCTAAATAAGTTTTGACCGCATTTGAAAGGAAGAAGAGTTTGAAGGTAAACTTGATTGCTATTTTTGTATATGTGGCACTGGTTATTTTGACTAGCTATAATATCTATCTTAATTGGCAGCTGTCTAAAAAACAAAATACCATCGGTGTTAGAACACCAGATGAGTTATCGACTTTAGAATTGCAAAATGTTGCCTCTTTGCGGCATGCGAAAAGACGCTGGAGTATCGCGAGCAATCTTTTTTTGTTGATTGCTTTGGCCTTAGCTTTTGTCGGTACCATAGAGCAGTTGGCATATTTCGTTGATTTGTATACGATTTGCAATATTCTAGTAGTTAAATATAATCAAGATATTTTTGAAGTCGTTCGTTATAAATAAAGTACAAACCTTATTTAATTTAAAATATAGCTGTTTATAAGTTATTTTGAATTAAATGAGGTTTTTTGTTTTTTTGTAATCACTTGCGCAAACTCTTAAATTTATTTAAAATATTTCCAGGTGTCTTTAAATAAATTTAAGGGGTGTTTTTGTGGAATACGTAGATGAAGTATATGAATTTATTGATCATGCATGGTCTAAGAAGAAAATCAAGGCTTTGATTGCGCCTTTGGAAAGTTTGGCTTATTGTACCAGTGTCAAAGGTTTTAAGGAAGTTGGCTTGGGTGTTAAACCAGATGATGAAAATTATTTTAACTTCTTTTATCCTAAAGGAAGATATCATGATGCGTTATACGGCGATGATTTTGAGGCTAAAGATTTAGTTAATGACTGCATTTGTGAAGCAGTAAAACGTTATATGAATGATGATTCGATTCCTTTTGTGAGACTTGTCATTGATTTAATGAGCAATCCCAGATTTACATATTTAGGCAGTGCCAGCACTTTAAACGATTAAAGAGTATAATGTAGTTATCTAATTGCAAAGGAAGTAATTTGATGGCAGTTTATGCTGATAAAAAAGTTTGTGTTTTTTGCGGTTCAAATGTAGGCGATGATTTGAAGATGCCGGTTAAAATGCAGCAATTAGCTAACTATTTATGTGCGCACAATGATACGCTGGTTTACGGTGGAGGTAGACTAGGGTTAATGGGGAAAATCTATCAAGATATTATTGCTCAAGGCGGCAAAGTTATTGGCGTGATTCCGGAAATTTTAAAAGATCATGCAGTAAGGCCGGTGGGGCAAACCACGCTTTACTATGTTAGTGATATGTCAGCCCGCAAGCAAAAAATGATTGATGAAGCTGATTGTTTTGTGGTCTTTCCTGGCGGATTAGGAACGATGGAAGAATTTTTTCAAGTTTATTCGTGGTTTCAATTAGGTTTGGTTCAAAAGCCGATTATTTTAGTCAATCTCGATGGCTACTACGATGATTTGCTGAAATTTTTACAGCATAGTGCCAAGACAGGTTTTATGCCAAAAGCTAATGTTGAAGCCTTGATTGTAGGAAATGATTTTGAAGCGCTGTTTGAAAAAGCAGCTGATTTCAAATACGTCAAGGCTAACAAGTGGCGCAATTAAAAAAAGAGCCAGGTTTACCCGGCTCTTTTTTATTAAATATTTAAAGTTGCTTTTTCAAAATCATGCAGCCATTTTTTACGCTCAATTCGGCGTTTGAAGTCAAGATCGTTTAAAGCGCCAGTTGAAGTAATGGTTTCAGAAAAAAGTTCATCTAAACCATAAGGCGCAATAATATTTAAACTGCCGTCGATTTCGCGGGCAACGCCGATAGCACTGCATTTTTCAGGGAAATTAGCAATAACTTCATTCATGGTTGCGCCATCAGGCGATTTATCTGAGTGCCTTTTTTTGAGGGTGATATTGCGCAAATCCCATAAGTACTTGGAATGTCTTTGATTTAGACTACTTTGGATTGTAAGGTATTCTTCATAAGATTGGCCTGGATCGTTGTAGTAGATATCTAAATTGTTGCGCATAATTGATGAAGGTTTATTTTCAAGATGGTTCCAAACAAGTTCGCGGATGGTTCCGGCACAAAGCGTAACTTCAGGCAGGTGGTAGCGTGCGAGAATATTGAAGATTTCACTGAAATGAGGATCTTGGTTAATCCATTCAATTAATTGTTCTTCATGCACATAAATCACTCCTTTTCTCTCTTTTATATTCTAGTTGCTTTTCTTATAAAAGGCTAGTAAAAAAGGTGATTTTAACCTAACTTTAAAAAGACGTGAAAAAATTCACAAAAAACTGGAAAAATTATTTTTTTTTGATATAGTTATACATAGTGAAATTTGTAACATAAGAGGAGATTATATGGACAAAATTTTGGCAGTTAATTCAGGAAGTTCGAGTTTGAAATTTAAACTCTTTGAAATGCCATCAGAAAAAGTGCTTGCCGCCGGGTTAACTGAACGTATCGCTATCGAAGGTTCGTTGACGACCATTAAATATGGTGACGGGCAAGTTTATCGCAGTAAAGAGCCTATTTCAAACCATGCAGTTGCGGTAGAAAAAATGATGAAACTTTTATTGGATCTCCATATTATCAATGATTATCAAGAAATTACCGGAGTTGGCCACCGGGTTGTGGCAGGGGGGGAATATTTTGCCAAATCGGCGTTGGTAACTGAGAGAGTTATTGAAAAAATCAAAAAAATTACCGAACTAGCACCTTTGCATAACCCCGCTAACCTTGTTGGTATCAAAGTTTTTAAGCAGCTTTTGCCTGAGGCTTGTTCGGTTGTAGTTTTTGATACGGCTTTTCATCAAACGATGCCGGAAAAAAATTTCTTGTATAGTATTCCTTATGAATGGTATGAAAAATTAGGTGTCAGACGCTATGGCGCTCATGGAACCAGTCACCGCTATGTGGCTTTAGAAGCAGCTAAATTAATGCAAAGGCCGCTTAAAGAGTTGAAGTTAGTAACATGCCATTTAGGGGCAGGATCATCTTTGTGTGCGATAAAAGAAGGACATTCTTATGATACTTCGATGGGATTTACGCCTTTAACGGGGATTACCATGGCCACGCGCTCAGGAGATGTGGATGTTTCATTAATCGCTTTTTTGATGAATAAACTGCACATCAATTCCATTGATCAAATGATCTATGCTTTAAATACTAAGTCGGGACTTTTAGGGATTTCAGGCTTGTCATCGGATATGCGCGATATTTTGGAAGTAGCGCATACAAACCATCGTGCACAGTTAGCGATTGATATTTTTGTGAAAGATATTGTTAAATATATCGGTCAATACTATTTTGAAATGGGCGGTTTAGACGGAATCGTCTTTACAGCCGGTATCGGTGAAAACTCTAGTGTTATTCGGCAAAAAGTGATGGACGAATTGGCTTTTATGGGTGTTAAAGCCGATAAAACGGCCAATGAAGACCTCAAAGGCAGTCGGATTATTTCACAGGCCACTTCTAAGATGACGATTATGTGTATTCCTACCAATGAAGAATTGATGATTGCTCGTGATGTAATGACTTTAAAAAAGAAAAACCTGAAATCAAAGTGATTCCAGGTTTAGGTTAATTATTTAAATGGTTGACGGTACGTGCGTAAAAAGTGACGTCAGGCAAATAATAGTATGAAATAGAGTAGTCGAAAGGCTGCTCGTTTTTTTGACTGTGAACTTCTTCAACCTTAATTGCGGCCTGATTAACAGGAATATTAGTCAGTTCGTTTTCAGCTGGGGTAGTATAGTGCAAAGATAGATAAGTATCAGTAACATGACCGACAATATTGAACTGCTCTTTGATGAAATGGAAAATAGACCCATTGCAGATGTCTGTTGTTAGATAAGGTACCAAATCGCGCCGGTAAAAAGATTCTTCTAGGCAAATCAGTTCATCTTGTCTTAAACGCAGACGCTTAAGGTGGTAAACTTCGCTTTGAGGCTTAATCTTCAAATGAGCAGCTAATTTAGCGTCAGCCGGAATAATTTCCAAAAAGAGGGTTTTACTTTGGATGGGGGCGTCTTTTTCGAGGTCACGCAGGCCGTATTTATTGGCCATATTGATAATATCATGATTGTGGTAAAGAGCTTCATTAACAAAATAGCCACTGCCTTGAATGCGCTTGAGCATGCCTTGGTTGAATAAGGCATTTAAAGCATTGCGGATCGTATTACGACTGACCCCATATAATTGCATCAGTTGACCTTCGCTGGGCAATTTATTTGTGTAAGCGCCGGTGTTAATTTTTTTTGCGATATCTTGAGCTACTTCTAAATATTTTAATGCCAAAACAATTACCTTCTTGTCAAAAGCTGATATAAATATGATTTGTACCAACTAATTTTTAAGGCTATTATACTGTAAAAAAAGACTAAAAACAAGGATTTGAGCTGCTAGAAGAACGGAAAAAATCTATTCAAAAAAGACTGAAATATGTTAAAAAAAGTTACATCGTAATAAAGTTACAAATCTGTAATTTAACTGTAATGTTAAGGCCTTAACAAAAATTTAAAAAAATGTTAAATTAGCTTAGTTGAGATTTTAAATGTTTTTAGGAGGCCTTGTCATGGGCAATAAACTTGATATTTTGAACGACTACCAAGTTGCACAAAGAAAAGCAACCGAACTTAGCCATATTTGCACTAAGCTTCATTGCGATGGTCGGACACAACATCTTCAAGCTACTTATGATGAAAAACTTAAGCGTATAGAAACTAAGCGCGACAATTTGGGTGTTATCCTGGAAGCAATTAATGCTGCGGAAGACTAGGATTTAACAATTAAACAAAAATAGGGCTGGGCGACCAGTCCTTTTTTAGCATAAATAACTGATTAATGTTAAGATATAGACATTATGTAATTAGGCTTGGAAAGGGAATTAATTTTTAATGTGAGTAATATTTATTGGCAATGTGATGGGAAATTCAGGGGTGAGAATGCTGGAAGAATATCTGCCGCAATTGAAGCGCAAATATCGACCGCAATTGACCATTGTAAATGGTGAAAATGCTACCCGTGGGCGTGGCATTAATGAAGACTGCTATAAAAGACTTTTGAAAGCAGGAGCAGATGTGATTACTATGGGCAATCATACGTGGGATAATCCTGAAATTCAAACCTTTATTGCGCATGCTCAAAAATTAGTTCAATCGTTGAGCCTGCCTAAAAAAGTTCCGGGACAAGGTTATTTAATCCAACAGGTAAATGATAAAAAAGTCGTCGTAGTAAATTTGTTGGGGCGGATTTTTATGAATCCGGCCGACGATCCTTTTGCTGAAATGCAAGCTTTGCTGGCTAAAATTAAAGCTGACGATATTTTTGTCGATTTTCATGCGGAAATCACCAGCGAAAAGGAAGCTTTTGCCTGGTATTTTGATGGATTAGTCACCGCCGTAATTGGAACACATACGCATGTTCAAACCAGTGATGCCCATATTTTGCCCAAGGGGACGGCTTATTTGACCGATGTGGGATGACAGGCCTTTATGATGGTATTTTAGGGATGAAACGGCAAAATGCAATTGAACGTTTTTTAACCCGGATGCCGACTAAATTTGAAGTGGATGATACTGGCCGACAGAATTTAGGTACTTGTGTGATTGACTTTAATCCCAAAAACAATCACGCACAAAAAATTGTGTCGCTGCAAATCAACGCCAATCATCCTTTTTTTAATTAAACAGTGGAGGAATTTTGATGGCCCAAAAAAAAGAAACACCGATGATGCAGCAATATTATGAGATAAAAAAGCAATATCCGGATGCTTTTTTATTTTACCGCCTAGGTGATTTTTATGAAATGTTCAACGATGATGCGATTAAGGGGTCACAATTGCTGGAATTGACCTTAACGACGCGCAATAAAAACGCTAAAAATCCGATTCCGATGTGCGGTGTCCCGCATCATGCGGTACAAAATTATATTGATATTTTAATTGACAAAGGATATAAGGTAGCAATTTGTGAGCAGATGGAAGATCCCAAGTTAGCCAAAGGGATGGTTAAAAGAGAGGTTATCCAGCTGGTCACACCAGGGACTATTATTGATACCAGAGCTTCAGAAGCGGGTGAGAACAATTATTTGACGGCCGTGCACGAAGAAAAGGGGCTTTTTGGTTTTGCTTATGCCGATTTATCTACAGGTGAAATCAAGTGTGCTACCTTAAATGATCGTGAAAGCCTTTTGAATGAAATTACAAGTTTAAGAACTAAAGAAGTGGTCGTAGATCAAACGGTCACCGATGCGACCCTTGATTTATTTAATAAATTAAAAATTCTTATTTCACACCAGGATGCCTATGAATTAACAGCAGAAATGTCATATGCAGCGCAAAGAATCACCGCCTCTTTGGAACAGGAAGTTTTAAAACACCTGCTGGCTTATTTGGCTGCGACGCAAAAGCGCTCTTTAGCCCATTTGCAACTGGCGGTTCACTACGAGCCGTCTTATTATCTGAAATTAGACCGGTATGCTAAGGGAAATTTGGAATTATTGCAAAATGCACGGACTAATAAAAAGCAGGGAACTTTATTATGGGTACTTGATGAAACTAAAACCGCGATGGGGTCACGGATGCTAAAACAGTGGATTTCACGGCCACTGTTGAAATTAAGCGACATCAGTCAGCGACAGGATATCGTCGAAGATTTGATCAACCATTATTTTGAAAGAGCTAGCTTACAGGATGAATTAAAGCAGGTTTACGACTTAGAAAGATTAGCCGGTCGAGTTGCATTCGGTAGTGTTAATGGACGCGATTTAATCCAATTAAAGACGTCTTTAGCCCATATTCCACAGTTACGTTATAATTTGAGCGAATTAAATGATACGGGTATTTATGACGGTTTACTGGAGCGAATGGATCCGGTAGGTGAGGTTTATCAGCTGATTCAAGCAGCCATTGCAGATGAGCCGCCGGTTTCAGTGACTGAAGGCGGTCTGATTAAAAAAGGCTACAATAAACAGCTGGATGAATATACAGATGCGATGCAAAACGGCAAGAAGTGGCTAGCTGAACTTGAGCAAAGTGAACGGGAAAAAACCGGAATTCATAACTTAAAAATCGGCTTCAACCGGGTTTTCGGCTATTACATTGAAGTTTCCAAAGGAAATATCAGCAAACTTCCGCAAGGACGATATGAAAGAAAGCAAACCTTGGTTAATGCTGAAAGATTTATCACACCTGAATTAAAAGAAAAAGAAGACTTGATTTTAGGTGCTGAAAGCAAGGCTTTTGAGTTGGAATATAAGCTCTTTGTCGAAATTAGAGAGCAAATCAAAGCCAACATTAAGCGCCTGCAAAAATTAGCGGCGGCTGTAGCAGAACTCGATTGTCTGCAATCATTGGCGGTGGTTAGTGAAGAAAATCATTTTGTCAGGCCAATCCTGCAGGAAAAAAGTCGGGAATTAAAAATTATTTCAGGTTGGCATCCAGTCGTTGAACGGGTCATGGGACAGCAAAATTATGTGCCTAATGATATTTTGATGCCAAAAGGGCGCGATATTTTGCTGATTACCGGGCCAAATATGTCAGGTAAGAGTACTTATATGCGCCAATTAGCCTTGACAGTGATTATGGCGCAAATTGGCTGCTTTGTACCGGCTAAAGAAGCCGTAATGCCCTTATTTGATCAAATTTTCACCCGTATTGGGGCTGCAGATGATTTGATTTCAGGTGAATCAACTTTTATGGTCGAAATGAAAGAAACCAACGATGCTTTAAAAAATGCCAGCGACCGCAGCCTACTACTGTTTGATGAAATTGGCCGAGGAACAGCCACATATGATGGCATGGCTTTAGCACAAGCTATTATTGAATATGTGCACAACCATTTAGGCGCTAAAACCCTCTTTTCAACGCACTATCATGAATTGATGGTTTTGGATAAAGAATTGGCGCATTTAGAAAATATCCATGTCGGCGCAGTTGAAAAAAATGGTGAATTAATTTTCCTGCATAAAGTTCAACCAGGACCGGCAGACAAGTCTTATGGGATTCATGTCGCTAAATTGGCTGGCATGCCGGATAGTTTAATTAACCGGGCCAACCAGATTTTAACGAATCTTGAACAAACCGTTAAACCTGAACGGGCACTGCCTAAAAAGGATGCTTTGGTGGATGAACCTCAAATAGAGACGGGACAATTGTCATTATTTGAAGCCCAAAAAGAACGTCCTAAGCCGGTTGATTCAAAGGCTAAGCGGGTACTTTTGGAAATGCAAAATAGTGATTTGATGGCTATGACGCCGCTGGATGTGATGCTAGCGGTGCATAAATGGCAACAGGAGCTGAAGAAGGGATAAAATGGCAGAAATTCATGAATTATCAGAAACTTTAGCAAACCAAATTGCCGCTGGGGAAGTGATTGAACGTCCAGCTTCAGTCGTCAAAGAATTAGTCGAAAATGCTTTGGATGCCAAGGCTAGACAAGTTGAAATTAAGGTCAAAGCGTCTGGTTTAGAACAAATTCAGGTTACTGACGATGGCCAAGGTATTGCCCAAAGTGAAGTTTCTTTAGCTTTTAAAAGGCATGCTACCAGTAAAATCAGCAGCAAAGAGGATTTGTTTAAAGTATTTACCTTAGGCTTTAGGGGGGAAGCTTTGCCTTCAATTGCTTCAGTAGCGCAAGTCGAATTAAAAACAGCGCGCCAGGGTGAAGCGGCCGGGTCAACCATTCAGTTAAAAGGCGGGCAAATTTTAGACCAAAAAGCAGCGCAGTTGCGTAAAGGAACCCAAATTACGGTTACTGATTTATTTTATAATACACCAGCTCGGCTGAAATATTTGCGGTCGCAGCGTACTGAATTGGCGCATATTACTGATATTGTGGACCGTTTGGCTTTAGGACATGCTGAAGTGGCTTTTACATTAAAAAACAACGATAAAGTTATCTTAAAAACGGCAGGAAACAACAAGCAGTTACAAACGTTCAGCGCTATTTACGGCCTGAAAACGGCTAAAAAAATGCTGGCTTTTCAAACCGAAGATGCTGATTTTAAAGTTAGCGGGCTCATTTCATTGCCGGAAGAAACCCGGTCAAACCGCAACGGGATTACGCTGTTGATTAATGGACGCTATGTGAAAAATTTTGCCTTAATTAAGGCTGTTTTGGCCGGCTATGGATCTAAATTAATGGTGGGACGATTTCCTTATGCCGTGGTCAACATTGAACTTGACCCCTTATTATGTGACGTTAACGTCCATCCAACCAAAAAAGAAGTCCGGCTCAGTAAGGAAAATGAGCTGGCTCATTTGCTTACACAGGCCATTTACCAGCGGATTGCCCAAGAAAATCTGATTCCTGATGCTAATCTGGATGAGTCTAAGTTAAAAATCCAAGAAAGCAGTCAAGCTTATAAGAGTATTCAACCTGAAAAAACGGAATTGATTCAAACACTTTTGGGTGAGCCAAAGCAAGATGTGTCTCCAAATAAACCAATCCAAGTTGAACCTTTGATTATTAAAAGCAGGCAAGATTTGACCAGCCCTTTAGCCAAAAAGTGGGATAAAAAATACGCTGGCGAAAAGATGCCAGCTGCAAAAGACGAACCTGCTGTTTTTGAGGAGATGCCGTTAACTAAAACACCCAGTACCAAGCGTTTTCCGGATTTACTATATATCGGACAATTGCATGGAACCTACCTTTTAGCTGAAAGCCAAGCAGGCCTTTATTTAATTGACCAGCATGCAGCTCAGGAGCGTTGCAATTATGAAAGGCTGCGGGTTGAAATCGGCCAAGTTGGTGGAGCTCAGCAAAATCTGCTGGTGCCCATTGTCTTATCATATTCGACGAGTGATGCTTTAAAAATTGCCGAAAATATGGATAAGATTTGGCAATTAGGGTTGCATTTGGAAGACTTTGGGACTAATACGTATGTTTTGCATAGTCATCCAGTTTGGTTTAAAGAAGGCCACGAAGAGCAGACCTTAAAAGAATTATTGGGAATGCTCTTAAATGATCCAAACTTGACGGTAGCTAAATTTCGGGAAAAGACTGCGATTATGATGAGCTGCAAGCAGGCAATCAAAGCCAACCACCACTTAGAACCGGGGCAGGCTAAGGCGTTACTGGCGCAACTGGCTCAATGCGAAAATCCTTTTAATTGTCCGCACGGCCGTCCTGTTTTAGTGCATTTTGGACCTACTGACTTGGAAAAAATGTTTAAACGAATTCAAGATCCACACCAAAGCGGGTTTCAAAATGAATTTTAGGCAAAAAAATAAAAATGTGTTACTATTATTAGCGTGCTAGAAATGAGGATGCGAAATGTATGAATATTTGATAGGTGCTGTTGTTGATGTCACACCGCAATATATTGTTGTCGAGAATAATCAGCTGGGTTATTTAATCTATACGGCTAATCCTTATCGCTTTACGGCCGATCCTAATAAAAAAGAAAAAATTTATTTAGAACAGATTGTTAGAGAAAATGAAATCACGCTTTACGGCTTTAGAAGTGCTAAGGAAAAGAAGCTTTTCTTAAAACTGCTGGAAGTTTCAGGTATCGGGCCTAAGAGTGCCTTGGCTATTTTAGCTAATGAAGACCACCAAGGATTTGTTTTGGCTGTTAATAATGAAGATGACGGCTATTTAACAAAATTTCCCGGTATTGGCAAAAAAACAGCCAAGCAGATTATTTTAGACTTGAAGGGCAAGTTAACTGATTTGGACAGTCCGGAAGCTTTAATTGGGCAACAAGGGTTAACGCTAACTGCTACAGCTGACCCTTATCAAAAAGAAGCAGTGGCAGCCTTGCTGGCGTTGGGATATACCAAGCAAGAAGTCAAGCGCGTTGCTAAAAAACTGCAAGATTATACAGCTGATTCGACGGATGGATATTTACGCTACGCTTTAAAAATGATGATGAAGTAAGGAGGGAATTATGCCGGAAGATAAACGCATTGTTTCGGGGGAAGAAGTGGATGAAACCAGTCTCAATGAGCAAAGTTTACGTCCCCAAACCTTAAACGATTATATTGGTCAAGCTAAGATTAAACAAGAAGTAGCAATTTATATTCAAGCTGCTAAACAAAGACAAGAATCGCTGGATCATGTGCTTTTATACGGCCCTCCTGGCTTAGGCAAGACCACCTTGGCGAACATTATCGCTAACGAATTAGGCGTGGGCATTAAAACAACTACGGGTCCCGCTATTGAACGTCCCGGTGATTTGGTGGCGATTTTAAACGAATTAGAGCCGGGGGATGTTTTATTTATTGATGAAATCCATCGGCTTCCCAAAAACGTTGAAGAAATTTTATATTCAGCGATGGAAGATTTCTATATTGATATTGTAGTAGGCCAAGACCAAGCTGCACATCCCGTCCGTTTTCCTTTGCCGCCCTTTACCTTAATTGGGGCAACAACACGGGCCGGAATGCTATCTTCGCCATTGAGGGCGCGGTTTGGTATTGTGGGACACATGCAATATTATAACAATCAAGAGCTTGAGGCGATTGTAAAACGATCAGCGCAGGTTTTTCACTCTAAAATCAGCGCTGATGGCGCCTTAGAAATTGCGCGCCGGTCACGAGGAACGCCACGGGTGGCTAACCGTTTGCTGAAGCGTGTGCGGGATTTTGCGGATGTTTATGGTAAAAGTGCCATTGATAATGAAATTGTCAAGTATGCCTTAGAACTTTTGCAAGTTGATGAGTTAGGTCTAGATGAAACGGACCGCAAATTATTGACTACTATGATTAAACTTTATGGCGGAGGCCCCGTGGGGTTAGCTACGTTAGCTGCTAATATCGGGGAAGAAACCGAAACAGTTGCTGATATGATTGAACCGTATTTAATGCAAAAGGGGCTCATCAAACGTACGCCGCGAGGGCGAATGGCAACCAATTTAGCCTATCAGCATTTACATTTAGAAAATAATAAATAAGAAGGGTGACTACAGTGTCAGAAGAACATTTAACAACAGAAGATTTTGATTATGATTTGCCACAGGAATTAATTGCGCAAACACCATTGAAGGAACGCGACCAATCCCGGATGCTGGTGCTTGATTCAAAAACAGGTGCTTACCAAGATGACTATTTTTATAATGTCATTGATCGTTTGAATCCCGGTGATGCTTTGGTGATGAATGATTCGCGGGTTATGCCGGCACGTTTATATGGGGTTAAACCAGAAACAGGCGGACATGTGGAAGTTTTGCTTTTAAATAATACCGAAGGCGATACTTGGGAAACCCTGGTTAAGCCGGCTAGAAGAGCTAAAGTTGGCACGAAAATTGTGTTTGGCGACGGCTTGCTCAAAGCTACGGTAACAGAAGAATTAGAGCACGGCGGCCGGATGATTGAATTCCAATATGACGGCATTTTCATGGAAATTTTAGATCAATTAGGTGAAATGCCTTTGCCACCATACATCAAGGAAAAATTAGATGATCCTGAAATGTATCAAACGGTTTACTCCCGTGAAATCGGCTCAGCTGCTGCACCAACAGCTGGTTTGCACTTTACTAAAGAATTATTACAAAAGATTGAAGCTAAGGGTGTTCATTTAGTTTATTTGACTTTGCATGTTGGTTTAGGGACTTTTAGACCGGTTAGCGAAGAACGGATTGAAGACCACAAGATGCACAGCGAATTTTATCGTTTAACTAAGGAAGCTGCTCAAACTTTAAATGAAGTTAAGCAAAATGGTGGTCGTATTGTGGCTACAGGGACAACGTCGATTCGGACTTTAGAAACGATTGGGACTAAATTCAATGGCGAAATTAGAGCTGACAGCGGCTGGACAGATATCTTTATCAAACCAGGCTATGAATGGAAAGTCGTCGATGCTTTTATTACGAACTTCCACTTGCCAAAGTCAACGTTAGTGATGCTGGTAGCTTCATTTACCGGACGTGAAAATATTTTAAATGCTTACCGGCATGCGGTTAAAGAAAAGTATCGCTTCTTTAGTTTCGGCGATGCCATGTTTATTTATTAAAAAGCGGAGGAATTTTTATGACAGAACCAGCAGTCAAATATCGGCTGATTAAAACAGAAAAACATACGGGGGCTCGGTTAGGCGAATTAATTACCCCGCATGGGACTTTTCCGACTCCTATTTTTATGCCGGTCGGCACACAAGCTACCGTTAAATCCATGGCTCCAGAAGAATTAAAAGACATGGGTGCCGGCATTATTTTGTCAAACACTTACCACCTGTGGCTGCGACCAGGTGAAGATTTGGTTGAAGAAGCAGGCGGTTTGCATAAATTCATGAATTGGGACCGGGGAATTTTAACAGATTCCGGCGGATTTCAAGTCTTTTCTTTGGCTGAAATGCGCAATATTACTGAAGAAGGTGTGCATTTTAAAAATCATTTGAACGGCCAGCCTATGTTCTTATCACCTGAAAAAGCCATTCACATTGAAAATGCTTTGGGCTCAGATATCATGATGAGTTTTGATGAATGTCCGCCCTTTTTTGAATCATATGATTATATCAAAAAGTCGATTGAAAGAACCAGCCGCTGGGCTGAAAGAGGGCTTAAGGCGCATAAAAATCCTGATCGGCAAGCTTTGTTCGGTATTGTGCAAGGTGGCGGACACAAAGAATTGCGTAAGCAAAGTGCGCGTGATTTAGTGTCAATGGACTTCCCAGGCTATTCGATTGGCGGTTTGTCAGTCGGCGAATCAAAAGCGGAAATGAATCATGTGTTAGACTTTACAACCCCAATGCTGCCGGAAAATAAACCGCGCTATTTGATGGGGGTTGGTTCACCAGATGCTTTGATTGATGGAGTTATTCGCGGCGTTGATATGTTTGATTGCGTTTTGCCGACGCGTATTGCACGCAATGGTACTTGCATGACATCGCATGGTCGGTTGGTGGTTAAAAATGCTAAATATGCGCGTGATTTCTCACCGATTGATGATAATTGCGATTGCTATACTTGCCGTAACTTTACCAGAGCATATGTCAGACATTTATTTAAGGCTGACGAAACCTTTGGCTTACGCTTGACCAGTTACCACAACCTATACTTCTTGATTCATTTGATGGGCCAAATCCGTCAAGCTATTATGGATGATAACCTGCTTGAATTTAGACAGGATTTCTTTGAACGCTATGGGCTTAATGTAGCTAATCCAAAGAATTTTTAAAGAAACTAGCTTTTTAATGATTTTTTTGTTACAGTTTAAATAGTCACAATGAAGGAGTGAATAATTTGAATTCTGGAATGTCAACGATTGTCATGTTTGTCGTCCTGATTGGGATTATGTATTTCATGATGATTAGACCGCAAAAAAAACAACAAGATGCACACCAAAAGATGCTTAGTTCGCTTAAGCACGGTGATGAAGTGATTACGATTGGTGGTTTGCATGCCGTTGTTGACTCTGTTAACGACGAAAAAAATATCATCACACTTGATTGCGATGGTGTTTTATTGGACTTTTCCAAGTCTTCTATTGCAAGAGTAACCCAAAAGCAAGAAGATCCAATTAAGGAAACTGCGGCTGCTCCAAAAGAAACTGCTAGTGAAACAAAAACAGCTGATGAAGCCAAAGAAACTGCTAGTGATTCTGAGCAAAAAGAAGATTAAAAAAAGCTGGAATTAACTTCCAGCTTTTTTTGTAGCTAAAAAAGCAAATGAAAACGGCTACTAAATTAAAATTTAATAAGAATTTTGACTTTCAAATTACTTTAGCGGTAAATCAAAAAGACTTTGTGCAAAAAATAACAAGATGAATTTATTATTTAATAAGTTATAGCTAATTTTAAAATTAAATTTTGAAGTGAAGTGAAGGGGCAATAAATCAATAATCAGTACGATATTTTGACATTTCAAACTATTTTTGTTCAAAATCTCTAAAAAAGTTCGAAAGTTATTTTTAGGAAACTCTAATCATGGGTTATAGTTTCTTTTGACATAGAAAAATAAATATAATATTATTTTGTCATCGAATAGTTTGATATTCGAAATAATTTAAATAAGTGAGGTGAACACGTATGAAGAAGGTGATGGATGCCCAAGAAATCATGGATATGATTCCTAACCGTTATCCAATTTGTTACATCGATTATGTTGATGAGCTGATTCCAGGCAAGGAAATCACAGCAACCAAGAATGTAACAATCAATGAATCCTTTTTCCGTGGACATTTTCCAAAGAATCCGGTGATGCCGGGTGTCCTGATTATTGAAACACTGGCACAAGCTGCTTCAATTCTGATTTTTAAATCACCTGAGTTTGCTGGTAAAACAGCCTATTTAGGCGCTATTCATCAGGCTAAATTCAGAAAAGTTGTCCGGCCGGGTGATGTTTTAAAATTGCATATTGTGATGGAAAAAGTAAAATCCAATATGGGATTGGTTAAAGCAGAAGCGCTGGTGGAAGACAAGAAGGTCTGCACAGCAGAGCTGATGTTTGCCGTTTATAAGCGTGACGAAAAAATTTAATGGAAAAGCCGCTTTTTATTTGTGATTATTTTGATTGTCAAAATATAAAAAAGCAACAAGATAGGCGGTATGAATGATGGACGAACGTAGCAAATATATCAACGACGCTTTGATTCGCATTTATAATAATATTTTGTGGATTGAAGAAAAGGAGTTAAAGAAGAGTCGTTTTCGTGATTTGACGATTAAAGAAATGCATGCGATTAATGCTATTTCGATGTACGATCATATGACGGCTTCTGAAGTTGCTAAAAAGCTGCATTTGACTCCGGGCACTTTAACCTCAACCGTTGATCGGTTAGTGAAAAAAGGTTATGTTGAACGTATTCGCAGTTTGGATGATAGGCGGGTTATCCGTTTGGGGCTCACGAAAAAAGGACGCCTGATGTATCGGGCGCATGATGCCTTTCATCGCAAAATGGTTGAAGGCTTCTTGAAAGATATCAGCACCGAACAGATGAAAATTGTCGAAAAAGCAATTCGCAACTTAGAGGATTTCCTGAATAAGAATTCATAAGGCAGGGAGCTAAAGAGATGAATCATTTAACAATCAAAGCTTTGGCCAGCTATGTACCGGAGAAAAGGGTGTCCAATGATGACTTAGCTGAGTTTATTGACACTTCGGATGAATGGATTAGTCAACGAACCGGCATTAAATTTCGTCATATCAGTCTTTTAGAAAATACATCGGATTTATGCGTCAAAGCTGCTCAGAATTTGCTGCAAAAAGCAACTTGGCAGGCTGAAGATTTAGATTTAATTATTGTGGCCACGATGACACCGGACAGTACCACGCCATCAACGGCTGCTATTGTCCAAGGCAAAATTGGGGCAAGTAATGCTTTTGCCTTTGATATTTCCGTAGCATGTTCCGGCTTTGAATATGCATTGGTAACGGCCAGCCGCTTGCTTGATGGTAGACATGTCAAAAAAGCAATGGTTTTAGGCGGTGAAAACATTTCTAAAACGCTTGATTGGCATGACCGTACCACCTGTGTTTTATTTGGTGACGGAGCTGCCGGGGCTTTGATTGAACAAGACGAAACCATGTCATCAGAATTATTAGGTTATAGTCTAAAAACGTTTGGTGAAGATTTTGACAAAATTTCTAATCAAAAAACCAAACCGTTAACGACTTTCCCACCGACATCTTTTGAACAGGTGGTGACACCTTTTTATATGGAAGGACGAGCTGTTTATAATTTTACAACGCGGATCGTTCCTGAGGTGATGCGAGCAGCTGTACAAGACAGTAATTTAACATTAGATCAAATTGATTTATTTGTTTTACATCAGGCTAATGCTCGGATTATCAAAACCATGGCCAAAAAAATGCATCAGCCTTTAGAAAAATTTCCTATGAACATTTCTGAATATGGAAATACTTCTGGGGCAAGTGTGCCGCTGCTCTTATGTGACCTGGAAAAAATAGGTCGCTTGCAGCGGGGACAAAATATCATGTTATGCGGATTTGGTGGCGGCCTTAGTGCCGGTGCCTGTGTTATCCGCTACTAGTAAAAATTTAATTAACAATATTCGGAGGAATTTTATTATGACAAGAGAAGAAGTTTTAGCAAAGGTACAAGAAATCGCAGCCGAACAATTGGATATTGAAGAAGCAAAAATCGTTGAAACAGCTAACATCAAAGATGATTTGGATGCTGACAGTTTGGATGTTTTTGAAATCATGAACGAACTTGAAGATAATTTCGATATTCAACTTGATGCCGATGAAAGTATTCAAACAATCAAAGATGTTGTTGATTACGTTTTAAAGCAGCTTGAAGCTAAGGACTAATTAAGGGGTGGTCTTTTTTGACAAAAGTGGGATTGCTTTTTAGTGGACAAGGTGCACAGGTTGCACAAATGGGGCTTGATTTTTATGAAAAAGCACCTGTTTTTAAACAAGTAATTAATCAAGCATCAAAAATTTGCGGATTTGATTTAGTTGAATGCTTCCAAGATAGTGAAAAGTTAAAGCAAACCCGTTTTGTACAGCCAGCCTTGTGTGCTTTTTCTTATGGTGTCTATGCAACTTTGAAAGAGATGTATTCGGACCTTGAAATTGCCGGTGGCATTGGACTTTCTTTAGGCGAATATCCAGCCTTGATTGCTTCAGGTGCGCTTGGCTTTGAAGAAGGAATGAAACTTTTGCAAAAAAGGGCCGCTTTTATGCAGGATGATTGTGACCAATGCCAAAGCGCGATGGTGGCGATTTTAAATCCTGATTTGGATTTAATCGAAAAAGTTCAAGCAGAAGTTTCGACTTCCCAAAATCCTGTCGGAATTGCCAATTATAATTCGCCTAAACAAGTTGTGGTAGGCGGAACGGTTAAGGCTGTGAAGTTATTATCAGATAAGTTGACAGGTCAAGGCCGGATGCGTTTAGTATCTTTGAAAGTTAACGGTGCTTTCCATACCCCGTTATTTGCAAAGTCAGCCAAGCGTTTAAAGCAAGAAATTAGCAAAGTGACTGTTAAAAATCCAGCTTTTCCTGTGGTAAGCAACACTGATCAGGTTTTGTTCACTAAAGATAATATTGCTGATATTTTGCCACGTCAGGTTATGAATCCAACTCATTTTGGCGGATGTGTGCAAAAATTAAGCAATGATGCTGCCATTGAAAATTGGATTGAATTAGGACCAGGGGATACACTGTTGAAGTTCGTCAAGCAAATTGACCGCAAAACCAAACGTCAAGCAGTCGATACGTATGCTAAATTAAGCGAGCTTTCTTTCTAGATTAGGAGGATTTTGATGGATCTTAAAGGAAAAAATGTTTTTGTAACCGGCTCATCACGCGGAATTGGGGCAGCTTCAGCGCTAGCTTTTGCCAAGCGGGGGGCTAATGTGATTTTAAACGGACGTCACGGAGCGCCGGCAGAACTGGTTGCAGAAATTAAAGCCCAAGGGGTCGAATGTCAAGTCATTTCTGGTGATATTTCAAATGGCGATGACGTTAAGAGAATGACTAAAGAAGCCTTTGAAACCTTTAAGCAAATTGATGTTTTAGTCAATAATGCCGGTATTACCCGTGATAAATTGTTGATTGGCATGAAAGATGATGACTTTGATACGGTTATTAACGTCAACTTGCGCGGAACATTTAAGATGACGAGAGCTTTTTTGAAGAAAATGTATAAGCAAAAAAGCGGTGTTATTATCAATATTGCTTCCGTGGTTGGTTTGCATGGGAATGTCGGGCAGGCTAACTATGCCGCTGCTAAAGCCGGGGTAATTGGTTTGACCAAGACTTGTGCCCGTGAAGGTGCGTTAAGAAATATTCGCTGCAATGCGATTGCACCTGGGATGATTGCCAGTGATATGACTGATGTTTTGAGTGATAAAGTCAAAGAGCAAACCTTGCAAGATATTCCTTTGGGACGTTTTGGCAAGACAGCCGAAATTGCGCAGACAGCTGTGTTTATGGCTGAAAACGACTATCTTACAGGTCAAGTAATTGCCGTTGATGGCGGAATGACGATTTAGGAGGAAACCATGTCAAGAGTAGTAGTTACAGGGATGGGAACAGTCAACCCAATTGGTAATGACATTGCCAGTTTCAAAGAAAATTTATTTGCCGGAAAATTGGGGATTGCGCCTATTACGAAATTTGATGCCAGCCAAACAGGGATTACCAATGCCGGCGAAGTAAAAGACTTCGATGCTAATGCCCGCGTTGGCAAGAAAGCAGCTAAGCGGATGGACCTTTACGCACAATATGCGGTTGATACAGCTTTGCAAGCAGTCGAAGAAGCTGGAATTACAGCCGAAAATACTGCTCCTGAAGATATGGGCGTAATCTTCGGGTCAGGAATCGGCGGTTTGACAACCATTCAAGAACAAGTTATCAAGATGCATGAAAAAGGACCTAAGCGTGTATCGCCAATGTTTGTACCAACAGCGATTGCCAACATGGCGGCCGGAAATATTGCTTTGCGCTTGAATGCTAAAAATATTTGTACCGCGATTGTGACGGCTTGCTCATCTGGTACGAATTCAATTGGTGAAGCTTATCGTCAAATTAAAGAAGGCCGAGCTAAGGTCATGCTGACTGGCGGGGCTGAAGCTTCGGTTAATGAGATTGGGATTGCAGGCTTTGCAGCTTTGACAGCTTTATCTGCTCAAGAAGATCCTAAAAAAGCTTCCATTCCATTTGATAAGAATCGCTCGGGCTTTGTTTTAGGCGAAGGGTCAGCTTGCTTAGTCTTAGAAGACTTAGAACACGCTCAAAAACGGGGTGCTAAGATTTTAGCTGAAGTTGTCGGTTATGGCAGCACTTGTGATGCTTACCATATCACAGCACCTGATCCAAGCGGTATGGGAGCTGCTAGAGCGATGCAACAAGCTATTGATGAAGCTCAAATCACACCAAAAGAAGTAGGTTATGTCAATGCACATGGTACTTCAACTAAAGCCAATGATGAAGGCGAAGCTAAGGCCATCAACCTGGTCTTTAAAGATTATAAAGTTCCAGTCAGCTCCACTAAATCAATGACAGGCCACTTGTTAGGTGCTGCCGGTGCTGTGGAAGCAGTGGCAACGATTTTGGCATTGCAAAATGGGCGTTTACCGGTTAATATCGGTTTAACTGAACAAGATGAAGCATGTGATGTTAATATTGTGACCGCTGATAAGACCGAAGCCAAAGATCTTGAATATGCTATCAGCAATTCATTAGGATTTGGTGGTCATAATGCTGTAATTGCTTTGAGAAAATGGAGTGAATAGACTTGTTAGATTTTAACGATGTTGAAAAATTAATTGAAAATTTCAATAATTCAGATATGCGCGAATTAGAAATTGACGATGGCAGCTTTCATATTCGCTTGAGCAAAAATGACGCCCCTAAAGCACCAGTTGCTTATCAAAGCCAAGTAGATGCACCAGCGGTAGCGGTCAGCGAACCGCAAGCTGTTAACCAAGTGGATGAATCACAAGCAGATGAGGGCCAAACAATCAAAGCACCAATGGTAGGAACCGTTTATTTGAAACCGGAACCTGACAAGGAACCCTATGTCAAGGTTGGCAGTCGTGTGCACAAAGGCGATATCGTCTGCATTATTGAAGCCATGAAGATGATGACTGAAATTAAGAGTGACCTTGATGGTGTTATTTCAGAAATTGTAGTTGAAAATGAAGATTTGGTTGAATTTGATCAGCCATTATTTAAAGTGACGGAGGGATAAAATGACAGTTTTAGACTCTGTGCAAATTCAAAAAATTATTCCACACCGTTATCCGATGTTGTTAATCGACCGTGTGGATGAACTTGAACCAGGCAAAAGAGCAGTAGCTGTGCGCAATGTTACTGCTCATGAAGAAATTTTTAATGGACATTTCCCAGGAAATCCGGTGATGCCTGGTGTCTTGATTGTGGAAGCTTTGGCACAAACAGGGGCAGTTGCTTTATTATCAATGCCGGAATTTAAAGGTAAGACAGCTTATTTTGGCGGTATTAAACAAGCTAAGTTTAGACAAGTGGTACGTCCGGGTGATACACTGAAACTTGAGGTAACACTGGATAAAATTAGAAATAATATCGGTTCAGGCAAGGCATTAGCCACAATTGACGGCAAGAAGTGCTGCAGTGCTGAATTGACATTTATGATTGGGCAATAAGGTAGGTAAAGCGATGTTTTCAAAAGTTTTAGTAGCCAATCGTGGAGAGATTGCGGTTCGAATTATCCGCTCCTTAAAAGAACTGGGCATTAAATCTGTAGCAATTTATTCAACAGCTGATCGGGAAAGTTTGCACGTGCAATTAGCTGATCAAGCCGTTTGCGTAGGCTCGGCTAAGCCCCAAGATTCCTATTTGAATATGAAAAATATTTTGGCAGCGGCTATCGGAACCGGAGCACAAGCAATTCATCCAGGTTTTGGTTTTCTCTCTGAGAACAGCCGTTTTGTCGAAATGTGCGAGAGCTGTGGGTTGACTTTTATCGGCCCTGACTCAAAAACCATTTCGCTGATGGGAAATAAAGCAAATGCGCGGATGCAGATGCAGCAAAGCGGGGTTCCCGTTATTCCAGGAAGCGAAGGCTTTATAGAAGATGTTACGCAAGCCAAGCTGGTAGCTGATAAGGTAGGTTATCCTATTTTGTTAAAAGCAGCTGCCGGTGGTGGCGGTAAAGGGATTAGACGGGTTAACGCTGCCAGTGAACTGGTCAATGCCTTTGAAGAAGCTAAAAAAGAAGCGCAGGCAGCCTTTGGCGATTCAAGAATGTATCTAGAAAAAATTATGGAAAATGTTAAGCACATTGAAGTGCAGGTTTTCCGTGATGATTTTGGCAATACCGTTTATTTTCCCGAACGTGACTGCTCTATTCAGCGTAATAAGCAAAAGATGATTGAAGAAAGTCCCTGTTCGATTATTACAGCAAAGCAGCGTAAAGAACTTGGAGAGATTGCCACAAGAGCTGTTAATGCAATTGATTATAAAAATACGGGTACAATTGAATTTTTAATGGATGAAGATCACCATTTTTATTTCATGGAAATGAACACCAGAATCCAAGTTGAACATACGGTTACCGAAATGGTTACGGGCGTTGACTTGGTTAAAGCACAAGTGCGGGTGGCTTGTGGAGAACCTCTTCCTTTTAAACAAGAAGATATCAAACTGTTGGGAAGTGCGATTGAATGCCGCATTAATGCTGAAGACCCGGCCCATAACTTTATGCCTTCAGTCGGTAAAGTAAAATATCTTTATTTCCCGGTTGGTAATCTGGGTATGCGGATTGATTCTGACCTTTATGCCGGTACCAATATTTCACCTTATTATGATTCGATGATTGCCAAAGTTATCGCTTTAGGACATGATCGGCATGAAGCCATTGAAAAAGTTAAACGCTTATTGTCTGAAATGATTATTTCGGGCATTACCATCAATAAGGATTTCCATTTAGCTCTGCTAGAGGATCCAGAATTTTTAAGCGGTAAGACGACAACCGATTATTTGGAACGGGTCTTCTTGCCTAAATGGAAGAGAAGTGAACCGAATGCAACTGTTTGATGAACTCAAGACTTTAGGAAAAAAGCATATAAAAGCTGACAAAAAGGCGATGCAAAAGGTGCCTGAAGGTATGTGGATTGAATGTCCTAAATGTCAAACATCAATTTATCACAAAGATTTAAACCGCTATAAAGAATGCCCTAATTGTCATTATGGTTTTCGCATGCGGGCTAAAGAAAGAATCTTATGGTTGACAGATGAATTTGAGGAGATGGACAATGACCTGCAAACCACTGATCCCATTAATTTTCCTGGGTATAAACAAAAACTTGAAAAAGGCAAGAAAAATTCAGGGATTAATGAGTCAGTTTTAACAGGGATGGCCAAGATTGGCAGTTTACGCTTTGGCCTTGGTATTATGGATCCTTATTTTATGATGGGGTCTTTAGGGACGGTTGCAGGTGAAAAAATAACCCGTCTTTTTGAAACAGCTACGTCGCAACAGCTTCCGGTGGTTATTTTTACAGCTTCAGGCGGTGCTAGAATGCAAGAAGGGATTCATTCATTGATGCAAATGGCCAAGGTTTCACAAGCTGTTAAAGCTCACAGCGACCAGGGCTTGCTTTATATCAGTGTTTTGACTGATCCAACCACAGGTGGGGTAACCGCCAGTTTTGCGATGCAGGGGGATCTTATTTTGGCTGAACCCCATGCTTTAGTAGGTTTTGCGGGACGTCGGGTTATTGAGCAAACCATGCATCAAAAAATTCCTGATGATTTGCAAAGTGCAGAAACTTTGCAAAAAGACGGCTTTGTCGACGTGATTGTGGCACGCCATGATGAAAAGAAGTTACTCGAACAATTACTTAAGATGCACAAAAAAGCAGGTGAATAAGATGAAGCTGAAAAAAGAAAAAACCGCCGCTGAGATTGTAGCTTTGTCAAGAGCGCCCGAAAAAATTACTACTGATGCACTAATTCATTATATATTTAGCAATTTTATTGAAATGCACGGCGATCGGCAAGGACATGACGATCCAGCGATTGTAGCCGGAATAGGTCTTTTTAGGAAAAGACCGGTCACAATTATTGCCACTGATAAAGGGCAGACGCCAGCCGAACGGGTTGCCAAAAACTTTGGCTGTCCTACACCTGGTGGATATCGTAAGGCTTTGCGCTTAGCCAAACAGGCTGAAAAGTTTAAGCGGCCAGTGATAGCCTTGGTTAATACTTCCGGGGCTTATCCGGGTAAAAGTGCTGAAGAGCAGGGACAAGGCGAAGCGATTGCCCGCAACTTGCTGGAATTTTCTAATTTAAAAGTACCTTTTATCACCGTTATTTTCGGTGAAGGCGGCAGTGGCGGCGCTTTGGCTTTAGCTTGCGGGGATGAAGTGTGGATGCTGGAAAATAGTATGTATTCGGTTTTGTCTCCCGAAGGTTTTGCCTCAATCCTGTGGAAAGATAGCAAGCGCAGCGATGAAGCCTGTGAAGTCATGCAGTTGACACCTAGGGCTTTGTTAAAACACGATGTTATTGAAGGAATCATTCCTGAACATAAAAGCAAACGGCAGACGGCAGCTGAAATTGCCAAAATTTTAGAAGCACGTTTGACGGCCTTAGAAAAACTAACTCCGGAGCAGCTGATTAGCCGTCGGCATGCCCGTTATCGGAAATTTTAAAGAAAGAGATGAAAATTGTGGGAAATTTACTAGATGGTAAAAAAATTCTCGTTATGGGTGCAGCTAACCGTCGTTCGATTGCCTGGGGCTGTGCTTCAGTAATGCAAGAACAAGGCGCTGAATTGATTTATACTTATCAAAATGAACGTTTAAAGAAAAGTTTGTTGAAACTTGTCGGCGATGAAAATTTATTGGTTGAATGTGATGTTTCCGATGATGAAAGCTTAACCAATGCTTTTAGTACTATCAAAGAGCGTTTTGGTAAAATTGATGGCATTGTGCATGCGATTGCTTTTGCACCAAAAAATGAATTGGAAGGCGATATTTTAAATTCAACCAGAGCAGGTTTTGCGCAAGCTTTGGATGTTTCCAGTTTTTCTTTTTTGGCTGTGGCCAAAAGCGCTTTGGAACAAGATTTATTAGCTGAAAAAGCCAGTTTAGCAACGTTGACTTTCATGGGCTCAAGCCGGGCCATTCCTAGTTACAATACAATGGGTGTTGCTAAGGCTGCTTTGGAAGCTGAAATGCGCTACATGGCTCGTGATCTTGGCAAGCGGAGTATCCGGGTTAATGCCATTTCAGCCGGAGCGGTTAAGACTTTAGCAGTTACAGGGATTAAAGGCCACTCTAAATTGCTTGATATGTCTCAAGATCGGGCCGTGGATGATGTTTCCGTTACAACCACCCAAATTGGTGGCATGTGCGCCTTTTTGATGAGTGATTTGGCTAGCGGTGTTGTCGGCGATGTTATTTATGTGGATAAGGGTGTCCATTTAATCTAAGAAAAATGAGCTGGATTTCCAGCTCTTTTTTTGTTTTTATCCCAAGGTAAAATGCTTGTTAAAGTATCTTTTAATGAGCTAAAATATAAAAGGATATTAGTGATTAATTGCTTTAAATCTGATTGGAAAGGAGTTAGATGAGCATTTAGACTCATCTGCAAAAAATCGATGAAAAGTATTGAACAAAAAGCACTATTTATTATGTTTGGTGGCACAGGGGATTTAGCCCAAAGAAAACTTTACCCTGCGCTTTTTAATTTATATAAGAGGGGCTATTTAAAAGAAAATTTCGCAGTAATTGGGACCGCCCGTCGTCCGTGGACAGATGATTATTATCATGAAATTATTGAAAATGCTATTGATGGTTTAACTGATGATACTGCGCAGGCTAAGGCCTTTGCCAGCCACTTTTATTATCAATCACACAATGTCAATGATACCAGCCATTATCAAACATTGAAGGATTTAGCGGAAAAATTAGACGCTAAGTACGCTTTAGAAGGTAATCGGATTTACTATTTAGCTATGTCACCTCGGTTTTTTGGGACGATTTGCGACCATTTGAAATCACAGGGAATTTTAACTGATCATGGCTATAACCGCGTGATTGTTGAAAAGCCTTTTGGGCATGATTATGCCAGTGCTAAAGCTTTAAATGATGAAATTGCCCAAACTTTCCCAGAACATGACGTCTTTAGAATTGATCACTATTTGGGTAAAGAAATGGTGCAAAATATTTTATCAGTCCGCTTTGCCAACAGTATGTTTAATGCAATGTGGAATAACCGCTATATCAGCAACATTCAAATTACCTTAAGTGAAGCTTTAGGGGTAGAAGAAAGAGCTGGTTATTATGAGACAGCCGGGGCTTTAAGGGACATGGTGCAAAATCATATTTTGCAAATTGTAACACTACTGACGATGAATGCCCCGGTATCATACAGTGCTGAAGATATTGCCCGTGAAAAAATCAATGCTTTAAAATCACTCAAAGTCTACAGTCCTAAAGAAGTTAAAGAAAACTTTGTGCGGGGGCAATATGGCGCTTCTAAAGACCAAATTGCTTATCGCGATGAAGATCAGGTTGCAAAAGATTCCTTGACGGAAACATTTGTAGCTGGAAAATTAGAAGTTAATAATATGGATTTTGCTGGTGTGCCGATTTATATTAGAACCGGTAAGCGGATGAAGACTAAAGCAACACGGATTGATGTGGTCTTTAAACAGATGCCGACGGTCGTTTTTGATGATAAATTAAAGCATGATGTTTTGACCATCAATATTGATCCTAATCCGGGAATTTCAATGCAACTTAATATGAAAAAACCTGGGCAAGGCTTTGAAATTGAAACAGCTAATATCGGCTATCAGTTAACTGATGAACAAAAAGCTGGAGTGCCGGAAGCTTATGAACGACTGATTTTAAATGCTTTGCGTGGCGAAACCTTGAATTTTGCCCGTTGGGATGAATTATCATATTCGTGGAAATTCTTGGATGCAATTCGTGAAGCTTGGGATGCGGAAAACTTATCAGATGATGCCTTTCCAAATTATGTTTGCGGAACCATGGGACCAAAAGCAGCTGATAAATTATTAGCTAAAGATGGTAACCATTGGGAATATGAAGGTTAAAAAAGGGAGCTGAGATTTTTCTTAGCTCCTTTTTATGGTTAAGAAGATGACAGAGAAAAAAATTATTCATGTTGATATGGATTGTTTTTATGCTTCCATTGAAGTACGTGATAATCCAAAATTAAAAGATAAGCCAGTGGTGATTGCTAAAGATCCCCGCCATTTTGGGGGCAAAGGCGTTGTAGCTACGGCAAATTATCCGGCACGAGCTTACGGCATTCATTCGGCGATGCCGGCTATTTCAGCTTTGAAATTGTGTCCGCAGGCTGAATTTATCACTCCTAATTTTGCCAAATATCAAGCTGTTTCACACGAAATTCATACTATTTTTCATGAGTATACTGATAAAGTTGAACCGATTGCTTTTGACGAAGCGTATTTGGATGTGACGGAGCCTAAAGTTCCAACCAAATCGGCCCTGCTTTTGGCGCATAGACTGCAGCAGGAAATTTACCAAAAAACAGGGCTGACTTGTTCGACAGGCATTTCTTATAATAAATTTTTGGCCAAATTAGCGTCGGATTACGCTAAACCGGTGGGCATTACCTTAGTTAGGCCAGATGAGGCACTAGATTTTTTGTTCCCGCTAAAAATTGAAGCGTTTCGGGGCGTGGGACAAAAAACGCTGGTTAAAATGCATGAATTAGGGATTTATACCGGTTATGATTTATATCAGCAAACAGAATTGGACTTAATTCACCATTTTGGTAAGATGGGCCACTTTTTTTATCAGCAGGTGCGTGGTATTGACGAACGTCAGGTACAGTGGGACCGCAAACGTAAATCGTTGGGCGTGGAACGGACTTTGACGGCGCCTTTAGTTGGGCGGGCGGCAATTGAAGCCCAGATGAGTTGGACAGCTGACCGGTTAGCCCATTTATTACAAAAAAAGCAGCAACATGGTAAAACGCTTGTATTGAAATTGCGCAATCAGCAATTTGAAACACAGACCAAACGCTTGACACTGGCTGATTTTTTTAATAATGATGGAGAATTATTAGCGGAATATGGGATGGAATTATTTGACCAAATGAACTTCAAAGACGATGCTATCAGACTTTTAGGGCTGACGATGACTAATTTGGAATCGTTGTCCTATCAGAACATAACTTTAAAGTTATTTGATTAGATATTCGCTGGCAATTCGTGGTATACTGAATAGTTGACAAGCTTAAATTTGTGAGGTGTAAGTTATGACTGTTGCAGCAGAAATTTTTAATAAAATCAAGGAATATCAAACGATTATTATCCACCGCCATCAAAATGCCGATCCGGATGCTTTAGGTTCGCAAGGCGGTCTGGCAGAGATTATCAGGGATAATTTTCCAGATAAAAAAGTCGTGACCGTTGGAAAAGATACCCTTGGCTTAAAATGGCTTTTGCAAGCTGATGAAGTCTTAGATGAGCTTTATCAAGATGCTTTAGTTATTGTTACTGACACAGCCAATACACCCCGAATTGACGATGAACGTTATCTGAAGGGCAAATATTTGATTAAAATTGATCACCACCCTGATGATGATCCTTACGGTGATTTATCATTGGTTAACCCAGAGGCTTCGAGCTGTTCCGAAATTATTTTTGATTTAGCTCAAGCAAATCAGCTTAAAATTAGTCAAAAGGCAGCTTCTTTGCTGTATACCGGGATTGTTGGCGATACGGGCCGGTTTATGTATGATTGTACGACACCGCATACGCTGAAAGTAGCTGCTCAATTAATGCAAACGGGGATTGACTGTACCAAGATTAACCGCAAAATCGATGAAATTTCGTTGGCTGAAGCAAAACTAGCAGCCTACGCTTACCAAAATCTTAAGCTGACAGAGCACAGAGCAGCTTATTTGGTGGTTAACCGGCAAATCATGACGGAATTAGGGGTTAATAATACCGCTAAGATTGTATCCTTGCCGGGTAAAATCAGCGAAGTTTTATGCTGGGCACTGATTGTGGAACAAGAAGACGGAAGCTATCGTTTACGTTTACGTTCGAAACAACCAGTGATTAATGAGCTTGCCAAAGAATACGATGGTGGCGGCCATCCGTTAGCCAGCGGGGCTAAGTTACCAAGTGCTGCTGGAATTGAGCAGTTTGTAACTAAATTAGATCAAGTGGCTGCCAAATTTATGGAGGAAAATTAATGTCTTTTGCACAATTTAACTTTAAGCCTTTTATCAATGAAGCTTTAGCTGAAATCAATTTTGTCAATCCAACTGAGGTGCAGGCAAGGTTGATTCCGCTTATTTTAAAAAAGCGCAGTGTCGTGGGACAATCGCAAACCGGTAGCGGGAAAACCCATACCTTTTTGCTGCCCATTTTTCAAAAGGTTGATCCTGATTTGCACATGGTTCAAGCAGTGATTACGACACCCAGCCGTGAATTAGCCTATCAAATCTATGAAGCAGCTAAGCAAATTGCTAAGCACAGTTCAAAAGAAATTTTAGTTCATAATTATGTCGGCGGGACCGATAAGAAAAGGCAAATGGAAAAATTGGCGCACACGCAGCCGCAGATTGTGATTGGGACGCCAGGACGGGTGCTTGATTTGATGCGGTCGCAGGCTTTGGATGTACACCAAGCTCAAATTTTAGTGGTGGATGAAGCTGATATGACCTTGGATTTAGGCTTTTTGAAAGAAACCGATGCGATTGCTGGGGCAATGCCTAAAGATTTACAGATGATGGTCTTTTCAGCAACCATTCCAGCTAAATTACAGCCGTTTTTGCATAAATATATGACTAATCCTGTAATTGAAGTGGTGGAAAATAAAACCGTCATCAGTCCGACAATTGAAAATATTTTAATGTCTACGAAGGGTCGCGACCGCAACCAGCTGATTTATCAACTGTTAACGATGGGACAAACTTATTTAGCGTTAATCTTTGCCAACACTAAAGAACGTGTGGATGATATTACGGCTTATCTGCGGTCACAGGGATTAAGAGTTGCTAAGATTCATGGGGGCATTCAACCGCGTGAACGTAAGCGGACGATGCGTGAAATTCAAAATATGGAATATCAATATGTGGTGGCAACTGATTTGGCAGCCCGCGGGATTGATATTGAAGGGGTTTCTTTGGTTATCAATGATGATATTCCTAAGGATTTGGAATTCTTTGTGCACCGTGTAGGGCGGACGGGACGCAATGGCATGTCAGGGACAGCGGTGACCTTGTATGCACCTAGTGAAGATAAGTTGGTCGCTGAATTGGAAAAAATGGGGATTACTTTTAGTGAAAAACGTTTTTCCAATGGCGAATTGGTTGATTTTTACGACCGCAATCGCCGGTTAAAGCGCAAGGCCAAAAATAAGAGCCTTGATCCTAAGTTGATTGGCATGGTGAAAAAAGAAAAGCAAAAGCGCAAGCCCGGTTATAAAAATAAAATTAAAAGGGCTATTCAAAAAGATGAACGGCAAAAGCGTAAGTTGAAGCGGCGGGAAGAAATGCGGGCCAACCGGAAAAAATAAGCTTTACTTGACAATTGGCTAATTATTTTTTATACTTTGAAAAGAAATCGAGATATGCTTAGGTTATATTGACCTATTAGAGAGGGCTTGGTTGGTGAAAAAGCTCAGGCAGTAACGTGAGTGCTCCTCGAAAATATAAATTTGAATTAATGCTTGCCCACATTTTTGGGTAATTAAGAGGTAAACGATAAGCATCGTTGCAAATAGGGTGGTACCGCGCTTTGGCGTCCCTAGTAGCAGCGGTGTTTTTTTGTTTTCAGAAAGGAATTATTTAATATGAAGGAATTATCTAGTGCACAAGTACGACAAATGTATTTGGATTTCTTTAAAGGTAAAGGGCACGATGTGATGAAAAGTGCTCCTTTGGTTCCTCACGATGACCCAACTTTGCTTTGGATTAACTCTGGGGTTGCAACAATGAAAAAATATTTCGATGGTTCAGTTGTACCTAAGAACCACCGCATCACCAGTTCACAAAAGTCTATTCGGACTAACGATATTGAAAATGTAGGCCATACTGCCCGCCACCATACCTTGTTTGAAATGTTGGGCAATTTCTCTGTGGGTGACTATTTTAAAAAAGAAGCCATTACCTGGGCTTGGGAATTGTTAACCAGCAAAGAATGGTTTGCGATGGATCCGGAAAAATTATATATTACGGTTTATCCTAAAGATACTGATGCCAAAGAATGCTGGGAAGCTGTTGGCGTTTTGCCGGGGCATATTTATGAAGTTGAAGATAACTTCTGGGATATCGGCGAAGGTCCATCAGGTCCAGATTCGGAAATTTTCTACGATCGTGGTCAAGAAATGAACAACTTGCCTGAAGATGACCCTGAAAGTTATCCAGGTGGTGAAAATGAGCGTTATTTGGAAATTTGGAACATTGTCTTTTCACAATTTAACCATAAGCCAGATGGCACTTATGAACCACTTCCACATAAAAATATTGATACGGGCATGGGCTTGGAACGGGTTGTCTCTGTTTTCCAACATGCCAAAACTAACTTTGAAACCGATTTGTTTATGCCAATCATCGATGAGACAGCTAAGTTAGCGCAAGGTGATTTGCATTATGGCGATGACGAACAAAAAGATGTTTCCTTCAAGGTTATTGCTGACCACGCCAGAGCAGTTACCTTTGCTATTGGGGATGGTGCTTTGCCATCTAATGAAGGACGCGGTTATGTTATCCGGCGGTTAATCCGTCGGGCTGTCATGCATGGCCAAAAGCTCGGTGTCGAAGGAGCTTTCCTGTACAAGTTAGTGCCGGTGGTTGGACATATCATGGAATCAGCTTACCCTGAAGTTTTAGAAGAAGCAGATTACATTGCTAAAGTTATCCGTAATGAAGAAGACCGCTTCAATGAAACCTTAAAAGATGGCGTGGGCTTGTTAGATGATTTGATTGCTGAAACTAAAAAGCAGGGTCAAAAGACTTTGCCTGGGACTGGGGTTTTCAAACTTTACGACACTTACGGGTTCCCGTTTGAATTAACCCAAGAAATTGCGGCTGATCAAGGCCTTGAAGTTGATAAAGAGGGCTTTGACAGCGAAATGCAAAAGCAAAAAGAACGTGCCCGTGCAGCGCGCAGCAATGCTAAATCAATGGGCGTACAAAACGGCTTATTGACTGATATTAAGACGGAAAGTGAATATGTCGGCTACAGCGATTTAGAATGTCAAGGTACATTGAAAGATGTTATTGTTGATAACCAATTGGTTGATGAAGTTCAATCTGGTCAAGCATTGATGATTTTTGATAAGACACCATTCTATGCTGAAATGGGTGGCCAAGTTGCTGATAAAGGTGTGATCAAAACTGAAGACGGCAGTGTTTGTGCTGAAGTTATGGATGTTCAACATGCACCTAATGGACAAAATATGCATACAGTTAAGCTTATTAAGCCAATGTCCAAGGGACAAAAGTATACTTTAACTGTTGATGTGGAATTCCACAACAAGGTGAAAAAGAACCACACGGCAACCCACTTGCTTGACCAAGCCTTGCGGAATGTTTTAGGCTACCATACTCACCAAGCCGGTTCATTGGTTGAACCAAATTATTTGCGTTTTGACTTCACCAAGATGGGTGCTATGACGCAAAGTGAAATAACCAAGGTTGAAAACATGGTTAATAAACAGATTTGGGCTAACTTGCCGGTTGAAACTACTGTGACAGACCTTGAATCTGCCAAGAAGATGGGTGCTATTGCCCTCTTTACTGAAAAATATGGTGAAACAGTGCGCGTTGTTAAAGCCGGCGATTTCTCGATGGAATTTTGCGGTGGCAACCACGTTGATAACACCAATGAAATCGGCTTGTTCAAGATTATCTCCGAATCAGGTGTCGGCGCTGGTGTTAGAAGAATTGAAGCGGTAACGTCAAAAGAAGCCTTTGAATATTTGGAACACCGCAATCTGCTTTTGCAACAGGCTGCTTCACAGATGAAGATTTCACAAATTAAAGAAGTTCCGCATAAAGTACAAGCTTTGCAAGATCAAATTAAAGACCTTGAAAATAAGGTAGCTTCATTGGAAGCTAAATTTGCCAGTGAACAGGCTCAAGATGTCTTCAAAGACGTCAAGACCATCAACGGCAAAACTTTGATTGCCGCAGCTGTTAAAGTTTCAGGCATGGATCAATTGCGCAACTTGGCTGATCAATGGAAAGCAAAGAACTTATCTGATGTCTTAGTTTTAGGAACGGCAGTTGACGGTAAAGCCAACTTAATTGCTGCTGTATCTGATGCTAAGGTTAAGGAAGGACTTAAAGCTGGCGATTTGATTAAAGCAATTGCGCCATTAGTTGCCGGTGGCGGCGGTGGTCGGCCTAACTTAGCTCAAGCTGGTGGCAAGAACCCTGAAGGTTTAGGCCAAGCTTTGAAAGCTAGTGAAAAATGGTTGGCAGAACAATAAACAAAAAAAGATTGGTTTTTTTAAACCAATCTTTTTTATTTTGTTAAAAATGATTACGGATTTTTTACAATAAGGGCTTATTGATTGTTACTAAGGCTTTTTTTTAGTAGAATAGAAGTGATGATAAATCACGGAGGTGTTTAAGATGAGTTCGTTGGATAAAACCATGTATTTTAATTTTGAAGATAGCAACCAAAAGGATGTCAGAGAAACGTTAGAAACGGTATACCAAGCTTTGGAACAGAAGGGCTATAATCCAATTAATCAAATTGTAGGTTATTTGCTTTCAGGAGATCCTGCTTATATTCCACGGCTCAACGATGCCCGTAATTTAATCAGAAGACATGAACGTGATGAAATTATTGAGGAATTGGTGCGTTCATACCTTGATAAGGGGGATAAAGATTAGTGGCGCGTTTAATGGGACTTGATGTTGGTTCGAAAACAGTCGGGATTGCTGTAAGTGATGAATTGGGCTGGACAGCTCAAGGCGTAGAAATTGTCCGTATTAATGAAGATGAAAAAGAATTCGGCATTGACCGTATCAAAGAATTAGCAGCTAAGTATGATGTTTGCGGCTTTGTTTTGGGCTTACCCAAGAATATGAATAATACGCTAGGACCTAGAGCGCAAGCCTCACAAGCATATGGTCAGCTTTTAGTTGATACTTTCCATTTGCCGATTGATTTTCAAGATGAACGGTTAACCACAGTGCAAGCGGAACGGATGTTGGTAGAACAAGCTGATACATCACGCAAAAAGCGCAAAAAAGTTATTGATAAATTGGCGGCAACCCTAATTTTGCAAAACTATCTTGATGCTTCCGGAAAACTCTTAGCAGAAATAAAGAAATGAGGTAATATGCATGAGCGCATATGATGAAAAATATATTACCGTATCCGATGATAATGGTAATGAAACCCTATATGAAGTTTTATTTACATTTGATTCTGAAGATTACGGCAAATCATACATTTTGCTGATTCCTGCGGGGTCAGAACCAGGCGACCAAGTTGATGTGATGGCTTATGCCTTTGATCCAAATGAAGAAGGCGATGATGTTGACTTGATTGAAATCGAAAGCGATGAAGAATGGGATATGGTTGAAGGAGTTTTAGATACATTCCTCAACGACGAAAATATGCAATAGATTGAAAGGGGCTGGAAAAACAGCTCCTTTTAATTTATAACTATTTGCAAGGTGTTTTTCATGTTAAAATAGAAAAAGATTTTTGCGAGGTGAAAAAGATGACCACAAAAAAGAGGTTTAAAGTTAAAATTGGGCAGGAAGAATACACTATTATCGGCAAAGCGACCCCCAAACACATGGAGGCGGTCAGTCAGCTTTTAAACCAGCAATTGGCGGAAATTAAGCGGAATATGCCAGATTTGTCGACGGAAAAAGCTGCTATTCTTTTGGCGATTAATGCGATGTCAGATTGTCTTGAAAAACAGGCTGAAGTAGATCAGCTCAAGGAACAAAAGGAAAGCTAATGGTTTCGATTATTATTGTGATTTTGCTAATTTTAGCCTACCGCTACGGCTTTACCAAAGGAATTATGGGGCTGATTGTCAGGGTAGCCAGTTTTATTTTAGTGGCGCTTTTGGCTGGCGTTTTATCGCACCGCTATGGGCCCATTTTAGCGGCTAAATTACCCCGGTTTTCAGGTGAAAGTCAAGGTGTTTTAGCCAATTTGGGGCTTAATTTGAATGAAGCTTTTTATCAGTTGATTTTATTTTGGCTTTTTACGATTGGCTTGGGCATTTTGGTGCGGATGATGCTGGGGCCTTTGACTGTGGTGGCCAATTTGCCGGGAATTTCATTAGTTAACCGAGTGCTTGGCGGACTGGTAACCAGTCTTTTGATGTATGGGGTTTTATTTTTAATTTTGTTATTACTAAGCTCATGGCCAAATGAAAATGTCAGAGCATCTGTCACGGACTCAACGCTGGCACAAATAATGCTGGAAAAAACACCGGTGGTCTCGAATAATATTTTAAAATATTGGTTATCGGAATTAAATGCATAGAAGAAGGAAGATAGTTTGAATAAAAAAGGATTAAATACACTTGAATACGCTAAAATTATTCAGCGCTTAGCTGCATATATGACAACCGACATGGGACATAAATTAGCTTTAAACCTACTTCCCAGCACTGATTATGCTGAAGTTGTTAAAAGCTTAGCTGAAACTAAGGATGCTAGTGATTTGTTGCGACTCAAAGGCGGCATTCCAGTTCCAAGTTTAATTGATATTACACCTTATTTAAAACGGTTAGAGATTGATGCAACTTTGAATGCCAAGGAACTGGCAGCAATTGGCCGGGTTTTAAGGGCAACTAGTGATGTTAAACGCTTTTTTAGAAATGCCGCTGATGAAGAAATTAAGCTGCAATATTTGGCACAAGAAGCGCAAAAATTAGCGACTTTACCGGAAATTTCACAGCGCTTGCTCAAGTCAATCGAAAATGATGGTCATGTGACTGATGAAGCTTCCCGTCTTTTAGCTAGTTTAAGACGGCAAATTTCGGCAACGGAAGCGGAGATTAGAAGTCGTTTAGGCAATTTTGTCAAAGGCAAATCAGCTAAATATTTAAGTGATGCGCTGGTGACGATTCGTAATGAACGCTACGTTTTACCGGTGAAAGCTGAATATCGTGGTACTTTTGGCGGAATTGTCCATGATCAAAGTTCTTCGGGCCAAACCTTATTTATTGAACCACAGGCAATTGTGGATTTAAATAACCGTTTGCGGCAGCAGCAGGCAGCTGAAAAAGAAGAAATTAAGCGGATTTTGGTCGAACTTTCAGCTATGATTGCGCCTTATACGGCTGAGTTGTGGCATAACGCTGATTTATTGGGTAAATTTGATTTTGTTAACGGCAAGGCGCGATTTGCACATGAATTAAAAGCGACCCAGCCCCTGGTTTCGCAGGAAAATGATGTTTACCTGCGGCAGGTTTGGCATCCATTGCTTGACCCTAAAAAAGCGGTCAAAAATGACATCGCCATTGGTAAAGATTACCAAGCCATGGTGATTACGGGACCTAACACTGGTGGTAAAACAATCACGCTAAAAACATTGGGGCTAGTAAGCATGATGGGGCAAGCCGGCTTATTTATTCCGGCTAATGAAAATAGTCGAATTGGGTTATTTGACGATATTTTTGCAGATATCGGCGATGAACAGTCAATTGAACAAAGTTTGTCGACTTTTTCAGCTCATATGACGACGATTGTGGAGATTTTGAATCATATTGATGAACGTTCTTTAGTTTTATTTGATGAATTAGGTGCGGGAACTGATCCACAAGAAGGGGCTGCCTTAGCCATTGCTATTTTGGATGCCGTTGGTGCTAAAGACAGTTATGTAGTGGCTACAACCCACTATCCAGAACTTAAAGCTTATGGCTATGAACGTCCGCAAACGATTAACGCGTCGATGGAATTTGATGCGCAAACCTTGCAGCCAACCTATCGTCTGTTAATTGGGATTCCTGGTCGTAGTAATGCTTTTGATATTTCAAAAAGGCTGGGACTTGACCCAAGTATTGTGGAAGCAGCGCGCCAATTAACGGCTCAAGACAGTCAAGATCTCAATGAAATGATCGCAGATTTAGTGGCTAAAAGACATGAAGCTGAAGAAGAAAAGGCTGATTTTAAAAAATATTTGGACGAATCTGAAAGTCTATATGAAGATTTGAAAAAAGCTTTTGCCAGCTACCAGCAAGAAAAAGAGCATATGTTAGCGCAAGCCCGTCAGCAAGCCAACGAAATTGTGCAAAATGCACAGCAAAAGGCGGATGCTGTGATTTCTGATTTGCATAAGATGCAGCAAAGCGGAGCTAATATTAAAGAAAATGAATTAATTGATGCTAAAAGTCGCTTAAACGCGCTCGAACAGCCGATGCTTAAGAAAAATAAGGTCTTACGTCGGGCTAAGCAACAACAAGAATTTCACGAAAACGATGATGTCATGGTTAAAACCTATGGGCAAAGAGGCGTGTTAGTGAAAAAATTAGGCCAGCATGAATGGGAAGTGCAGCTGGGTATTTTAAAGATGAAAGTTGACGAAAATGATTTGGAAAAAATCACCATCAAAGAGCAAACTGCTAAAGGAGCGCATACGGTGGTTAAACGGACGGCCTCTAGTCATGTTTCGCCTAAGCTGGATCTTAGAGGTCAAAGATATGAAGAAGCTATGACAAATGTTGACCGGTACATTGATGCTGCTATTTTAGCCGGCTATCCTTCCGTAACATTGGTGCATGGCAAAGGAACCGGTGCTTTAAGAAAAGGAATTGTGGCTTATTTGCAACAAAATCGCGCTGTGAAGCACTTTGAATTTGCACCGCCAAATGCTGGCGGCAATGGAGCAACTATTGTTTACTTTAAGTAAGCAAAAAAATAGCTTACCATAAATAGCTGTGCTAAAATATTTTTTGATAAATAATTAAGGAGGTAGCAAAATGATTGAAACTGCTACAAGTCAAGATTTTAACGAAAAAACAGCTCAAGGACTTTCATTTACTGATTTTTGGGCAACATGGTGCGGTCCTTGCCGGATGCAAAGTCCTGTGGTAGAACAATTAGCAAATGAAATGGACAATGTCAATTTTTATAAAGTTGATGTGGATGCTAACCCTGAAATTGCTGGCCAATTAGGTATTATGAGTATTCCAACAATGGTTGTTAAAAAAGATGGTCAAATTGTTGATACGATTATCGGCTATCATGACAAGGCTTCATTAGCCGAAGTTTTAAAGAAACATATGTAATAAAAAAAGTCTCACTTTGCCGGAGTGAGACTTTTTTTAGTTTTCAGTTTCCTCAGTGTCATCGTGTAGGACTAAAGGAGACATTTCAGGTGCTTCATCTAGGTCAAGCGGGTCTTTGGTGTCAACTTGAATTAAAAAGTTGACAGTATTAGCTGTCTTTTTATCCACAATTGCTTCAGTGATAAAGCCCAGCTGGTTTTGGATCGTTTCAGCTAAGAAGCCGGCTTCAAGCAAAAAGTCAGCGTTTGAATTTAATTGCTGGCGTAAAATGACTTCCGGTCCGCTTAGTTCAAAGTATTGGTTATTACGTTTAGCTTTGGTCCGCTTGAGAGTGCCAAAGCCGGCTTGTGCAAAGAAAACGGGCAAGTCTTCATCTTTAGCCAAAGGGAAAAGGCGGGCGAGGCGTTTGCCGGCCCAGTATAAAATATTATTGTCCCGGCCTAAAAGTTCAGGTAAAAGGACGTCACGCAAGATAGTGACGTCTAATTTATCTTGGGATAAGGCCAAGTCATAGAAATTTTCCTGCATGGTAGAAAGGACTCCTTCAAATAATGTCTACATATTATTATACCTTGTCATTTCTGATTTGGCATTTTTTTTAGATTAATTTATAAATTGAATATTATTTCTTGCAAAGTTGCTTTTTTTTGACCATAATTAAAGACAAGATTAAAGGGGGCAGATGGAATGGAAAAGATTTTAATTGCAACTAAAAATGCGGGCAAGGCGCGGGAATACCGCCAATTATTCGAACCGATGGGGTTAGAAGTTGTAACCTTAGCTGATTTGCCGGAACAAGTAGAAATTAATGAAAATGGGACAACCTTTGCACAAAATGCTTTGATTAAAGCCCAAACCCTCACGGATAAATATCACCTGCCGGTTTTAGCAGATGATTCAGGTCTTGTAGTGGATTATTTAAATGGAGCACCTGGCATTTATTCAGCCCGCTATGCCGGGGATCATGATGATCAAGCTAATAATGCTAAATTGTTGCGCGAATTAGCCGGAGTGCCTAAGGAACAAAGAACGGCTCACTTTCATTGTTCAATTGTAGTTACCGCACCTGATAAAGAGCCCTTAATCGTTGAAGGTAATGTCGCTGGTTATATTTTAGACCAGGCTTATGGCGATGATGGCTTTGGCTACGACCCTTTATTTTACTATCCGCCTTTTGCTAAGACCTTTGGACAAGCGGGGATGGCTGAAAAAAATAAAGTCAGTCACCGCGCTCAAGCAGTCAAAGAATTAATGAAACATTTTGATGCGTGGTACCAAAAGTAGGTGAAAAAATGAAGTACGTAATTGTCAGTGATAGTCATGGTGATCGTGATATTTTAGTTAAATTAGTCGAAAAATATCAAAATGAAGCTGATTTAATTCTGCATTGTGGCGATTCAGAATTAAGATCCAATGATGAACTGTTTACCAAGATGTATGTTGTTATGGGAAATTGTGATTTTGATAGTGGCTTTGATAATGAAAGAATTATCAAAAGAGGACCTGACCGGATGTTCTTGACCCATGGACATTTATATGGTGTTAATTTTAGCCTTGATAAATTAGATTACCAAATGCAGGCCGAAAGCTGCCAAATTGCTTTTTATGGCCACACCCATCAATTATATGCTGATTACGGTCAAGGAAGGCTCATTGTAAATCCCGGCAGCATCAGCCAACCACGCGGACCTTACGCTAAGCTTGGCGGAACGTATGCTGTGCTTGAAAGTTCTAAGGAGGCTTATCATGTTCAATATTATAACCGCCAGTTTGAGCCGGTTGAAAATTTGAAAGCTGTGTTCAAACGTGATTAATGAATTAAATAAGCTGAAAACACGACTGGTTATTTGGTCTGTTATTGATCTGTTGCTTTTGTTGGAGCGGCAATATTTTGCGCCACAATTGATGACTTTAGTCTTTATATGTGCGAGTTTTTGGCTGCTATTCTTATATTTGACATACTTGGTTTTAGCACTAAAAAAGGGACGGAAACCGCGGAAATAGTTGCTTTTTTAAAATTTAAGTGTATAATAATAAGAGTAGTTTTTGCCCGTTGGTCAAATTGGTTAAGACGTCGCCCTCTCAAGGCGGAGTTACGGGTTCGATCCCCGTACGGGTGATAATAGGCTGGGAGTCTTTCCCAGCCTTTCTTGCTATAGTGGTGTTTAAGGGGTAAAAAAATATTTTTAGGCAACATAATTACTTAACATTTAGATGCTATAATTAGTAAAATAAGCAAGAGAAAACTATCAAAAAGGAGGACATGCTATGTTAAGAAGAACCAAGAATTTTTTAAATGCTCATGGCGTTGAGTATGAAAAAGAGCACGTTAATCCGCTGATGGTGCCAGAAAGAGTTTATGTACTTAAATTCGGTAAGCAAGATGGCAAGTTTATGAACCGGTTTATCGTTGAGCATTCCTATACATGGACAGGGCGAGACAAGATTAATAAAATTACTTTGCGGCTTCATGGACAAAAACATCCGCGCGAGTTTAAAAATGAAGCCATGTTGCTACAATACTTGGAACGTCATGTCAAAAGATATGCAAAAGAAGATAAATAAGCAAAAAGTGCTAAACTTCAGGTTGAATGCTGTGGCAACACAGCATTCTTTTTTGTAAAAAAAAACACCAGCCAAAGCCGGTGTCTGACGATTGGGCATACAGGGTTCGAACCTGTAAATTATGGATTCAGAGTCCACTGCCTTACCAATTTGGCGAATGCCCAATAATTAATCAACTATTACAGTATAGTCATAAAAAAGTTGCTTGTCAAGCAAAATCTAATAATATCAATCTAGAGGTGAAGTTTAATGTTTGAAAAATTGAAAGCATTGTTTGAAATGCCAACAACGCAAAATAAAATTAACCCTAACCTGCCTAAATTTGCTGCTTTGTTTACCAGCCAAGAACCCGTTCGATTAGAGCTTTTTTTTACTGGACGGGTTCAAGGAGTCGGGTTCAGATATAATTCAATGGTTGAAGCAAAAGAATTGGGCCTAACAGGCTGGGTTCAGAATTTGGATGACGGCCGGGTACAAATGGAAGTACAGGGGCCAAGCTTAAAGATTGATCAATTAATTAATCAAATGCAGCAAAAACCGCTGGTAGAAATTAAGCACATAACTTATCATCAGCAAGCGTTAAAAGCAGAGCCGAACTTTAAAATGGCTAATTAGTCCATGTTATAAAAAGTTACTTATTAAATTCGAAAATGACGATAAAAATGTGAAAAAAGATTTAATAAAAATATTTGAAAGCAAATTAAAGTAAAAAAAAGCCGAATTTACAGGTATTGAAGGAAATAAATCAAATCATTTAAATTAGTAAGTATAATTCACATGTAGCATTTTATGACAAGAGATGGTATACTGTTGAAAGTAATTTAAAATATTTTCAAGAAAAGGGGAAGTATACCAATGAAAAAGCTATTTTCGTTGTTTTTAGTCTTAACAGGTTTGATCACGGCAGGGCTGATGGCCCAGCAGCAACCTGAACAGGCCCAGGCATCTAAGACATATGTAATTGATACCGATGTAACTTTTCCCCCATTTGTTTACGCTAACGATAAAAACAAATATGTCGGAATTGACATGGAATTGATTCGGACAATTGCAAAAGAAGAAGGCTTTAAAGTAAAAATTAGACCGATTGGGTTTAATGCAGCCATTCAGTCTGTCAGCTCCGGTCAAGCGGATGGTATGATTGCTGGGATGACAATTACTGATGAAAGAAAAGAAAAATTTGATTTTTCAACACCATATTACTCTTCAGGCTTAGTGATGGCAGTTAGTCCTAAGTCTAAAATTAAGGCGTTAACTGACTTAAAGGGTCAAAAAGTAGCTGTTAAAACAGGTACTGCGGGGGCTGATTACGCCAATTCCATCAAAGACCGCTATGGTTTTACGACTGTAACCTTTGATGATTCAGATAACATGTATAATGATGTTAAAAATGGCAATTCAGCAGCCTGCTTTGAAGATAGTGCCGTTTTAAGCTATGGCGTTAAAATAGGTTTAGCCTTGAAGATTGTTACCAAGCCAACTAATCCAGGCTCCTATGGCTTTGCAGTCAAAAAAGGCCATAATCAGAAGTTGCTGAAAATGTTCAATGAAGGTTTAGCCAAGCTAAAGAAAAACGGCAAATACGACCAAATTATTAATAAATACACCGGCTCTAAAGCTGTTTCTAAAAAGAAACAAAATGCTAAAGAAAGTCATACTGTCATGGGCTTGCTTAAGCAAAACAAGAAGGTCTTTTTATCAGGCTTAGCTGAAACAGTTAAATTGACCTTGATTTCGATTGTATTTGCAACTATTTTTGGTATTTTAATCGGTTTATTAGGTGTTGTGCCAAATAAGTTTGCCCAAGGGTTTTCAGCGGTAGTCATTTATATTTTTCGTGGGTTGCCTTTGATTGTGTTAGCTTTATTCATCTATAACGGGATTCCAAGTTTGACAGGTAATAAAATTCCGGCTTTTGTGGCGGGGGTTGTTACCTTGATGTTAAATGAAGGTGCTTATATTGCAGCCTTTGTTAAAGGTGGAATCGAAGCTGTTGATAAAGGTCAAATGGAAGCGGCTAGAAGTTTAGGCTTGCCATTTAATAAAGCCATGAAGAGGGTTGTCTTGCCTCAAGGTATTAAAATTATGGTACCATCTTTTATTAACCAATTTATTATTACTTTAAAAGATACGTCGATTTTATCTGTAATCGGACTTTTGGAATTAACGCAAACAGGTAAGATTATTATTGCCCGCAATTTGGAAGGCTTCAGAGTATGGGCAATTGTAGCGGTAATTTATCTGATTATCATTACAATTTTAACTTTGGCTTCAAAAGGGATTGAACGGAGGATTAATGACTAATGACTGATTTAAGAGTTAATGTAACTGCTTTGACTAAAGATTATGGTTCTAATCATGTCTTGAAGGAAATTGATTTTAAGGTTGCGGATAATGAAGTTGTAGTTTTAATCGGACCTTCAGGATCAGGAAAAAGTACGCTTTTGCGTTGCTTAAATAAGCTAGAAGAGCCTACATCTGGTACAATTGTAATAGATGGGCAAGATATCAGCAATCCGCAGACGGATATTGATAAAGCCCGTGAAAATATTGGGATGGTTTTCCAACATTTCAATTTATTCAATAACTTAAGTGTCAGTGAAAATATTGCTTTAGCACCAGTTGAACTGGGCAAAATGACTAAAGAAGAAGCGCAGGTTAAGGCACATGAATTACTTAAAATGGTTGGTTTGGATGATAAATTCGATGCCATGCCTGCTTCTCTTTCCGGCGGTCAAAAGCAACGGGTTGCAATTGCACGTGCTTTGGCAATGAAACCAGATATTATGTTGTTTGATGAACCCACTTCCGCACTTGATCCGGAAATGGTCGGAGATGTTTTGAAGGTTATGAAAGAATTAGCTCAAGATGGGATGACCATGGTTGTGGTAACACACGAAATGGGCTTTGCTAAAGAAGTGGCTGATCGCGTTGTTTTCATGGCTGATGGTAATATTGTCGAACAAGGCTCCCCTGAAGAAGTCTTTGATCATCCTCAAAATGAACGAACCAAAGCCTTCTTAGATAAGGTAATCAACATCTAATATTGGGACAGCGGGCTGAATGAAAGCCCGCTTTTTTAGGAGGATCTATGATGAAAAAAGTTTTACTTGTAATGCATGATAGTTCCGGCGAATACTACCGGATGAATAAGACGACTTTTGAGACAATGCCAGTGGCAGGACAGTATATTTATAACTCTGACGGGCTGGCATATTTGGTTGAAGAAGTATGTTCTTTTGCCGGATATATTTCTGAAAAAGGTGCCGTAGCGATTTTAGTGGTACATCCGGTTGCCAGTGATTCACCGGAAGCGCAGTTGTTTGGGTTAAATATCGAAGAAGATTTAGACGATTAGCCTAAAGTTATTTGGGGGTTGAAAACTGGTATTGGTAGCGTGATAATAGAGGGTATCGAGCAAGGAGGAATTTTTGTGATTTATAAAGAGATGCCCCTTTCGTGGAAACGAACCTTTATTACGCTTTGGGTTGGCTGTTTTATTACGGGGCTGGGTTTTTCCATGACGATGCCTTTCATGCCACTGTTTATGGAAAGTATCGGCAGTTTTAGCCGGACTGAATTGAACTTTTATTCGGGCTTTGCCTTTTCAGCGACTTTTTTAGCACAAGCAATTGTATCTCCTTACTGGGGAAATTTAGCTGACCGCAAAGGGCGCAAGTTGATGTGTCTTAGAGCTTCAGGTGTTATGACTTTTACCATCCTTTTTACCGGGATGGCAAATAGCGTTTGGATGATTATCGGTTTGCGCTTTTTGCAGGGTGCTTTTTCCGGCTATGTTAATAATGCGACCGCCTTTATGGCTGGTGAAGCGCCTGAAGGCCATTCGGGAGCAGTGATTTCGCAAATGATGACTGCCAGTGTGACGGGTAATTTGATTGGACCGATGGTTGGGGGGGCGATTGCCGGTGTTTTAGGCTATCGTGCCCCATTTTATATTGTAGGTTGTTTGATGGCATTGGTCTTTTTGCTGACTTTAACGACCCAAGAGCACTTCACCCCTATCTCAGCTAAAGAAATGAAGCCGATGAAAGAAATTTTTGCTGGGCTTTCAAATCGTAAATTGATTTATACGATGTTTATTACTACTTTGCTGGTGCAGTCGTCCTTAATGTCAATTTCACCGATTATCAGTTTGTTAGTTAAACAATTGATGCATAATCAAGGCAATGTCTCTTTTGTCAGCGGTGTGGTAGCAGCTATGCCTGGTTTTGGGACTTTGTTGGTAGCGGCTCGTTTGGGGACAAAGATGGATGAAGTTGGTCCGCTAAAGATATTACTGGTCGGCTTAAGCTTGGCTTTTGTTTTCTTTATCCCGATGTATTTTGCGCATACACCGATGTTGTTAGGCTTTTGGCGCTTTTTATTAGGGATGGCTAGTGCTGCTATGCTGCCGGCAGTACAGACTGTTTTAACCAAGAGTGTACCGCATGAAGCCTTTGGCCGCATTTTTAGCTGGAATCAGTCCTTCCAAGCCGCCGGCGGGATGTTTGGACCAATGCTGGGATCAGCAATTGCCAGTGTATTCAGCTATCAAAGTGTTTTCTTGTTTACGGCTAGTTTTGTTTTATTTGATTTGTTTTTAGTTTTAGCTTTCAGAAAAGAGGCATAAGAAAAACCTTAAAGGTGCTAACCTTTAAGGCTTTTTTTATTCATACGATAATTCAATAAAATAAGATTGTTTTTGGGTTAAGTGAGCGGTTGTGGCCCAAACTTCTTTAAAATGCTGGCGGTCGTCTTTTAAAAATTGAGCATAATAATCTAAAAGTTCGCCGTGCTGGGCTACAAAATCATCATCCAAGCGGTTTACCATTAACTTATTATCAGGAAAATAAATATCTGCATCAGCTACCCTAACATGGTCGCTGACAAAAATCTGGACGACATTCGCACAGTTGGCAGTCAGATTAAAACATTCTTTGGGGTGACGTTTTAAGTATGAAAGCAAATTGAAAATTGAATCTGAGTTGCTTGACAAATGAAAAACCTTCTCTTCTCTTTTTCTCTTATTTACATTTTAACAGTTTTTGTAATGAAAATAAATTAAATGAATCTAACCATCAAAATATTTTAGTTAAATGAAGTCTTGTTTTATAATAGTAAGTATGAGAAATGAGGTGAGCTGATGACAATTCATTTTTATTTAGTAAGACATGGTCAAACCCGTCTGAATCGTTCTCGCCGGTTGCAAGGTACGACTAATTCGCCTTTAACTAAAAAAGGGCAGCGGATGGCTAAAAGACTGGGCAAAGAATTAGCCCAAATCAAATTTACGGCCGTCTATACCAGTGATTTACTTAGAACAAAGGAGACGGCAGCTTTGATTTTAGCCGAAAATAAACAGGGATATCCGCCAGTCTATAGTGATCCTGATTTAAGGGAACTGAGTTTTGGTAAATTCGAAGAAGCCAATAATATGACCGTAATACCGACGGCACTTAGAACTTTAGGCCTGAGCAAAATTATCCGCGCTTTTGCCAATGAAGAACATGTGGCTGAATTGACCGAATTATTCCGCACCATGGACGGTGAAGAAGAAATTGAGACATCAGTTCACTTGGAACAACGGTTTAGAAGGGCGTTAGAAACAATTGCGCAAGAATATCAAGGCAGAGATGTTAACTTGCTGATTGTCACGCACGGCTTGATTTTATCGAACTTTATCGAAAGTCTTAATGGTGACGTACCGTTATTTTTGGTGGACAATTCCCGGGCCAGCCGGATTGACTATGAACAAGGAAAGTTTAAAATTATTTATATAAATCAAATTAAGCAAAAGGTGAAATAAAGTGAGTAAAGAAAAAACAAAAGCACTCTTGCATCAACTTGTTACCAAGCAAATTGTGCCAGGAGTTTCTTATGCAATTATGCAACAAGGCCAGGTTGAAGCTGAGGTTTTCGGCAATGAAGCCTTGGTGCCGCATAAAAAAAGACTGACTTGGGGCAAATTGTATGATGTTGCTTCTTTAACCAAGGTCATTGGGACGACGACTTTGATTTTACACTTGCAGGATATTGGAAAATTAACCGTGGATGACCATGTATGTGATTATTTGCCAAAGTTTAGCGATCAGCGGGTCACCTTAAGACATCTTTTGACCCATACATCTAATTTGCAGGGCTACATAAAAAATAGAGACCAGTTAAACAAAGAAGAATTAATCGAGGCGTTATACCAATTAAAAGTAGGCCCTGATTTTGAAAAGAAAGTGGTCTATGCCGACATTGGCCCGATTTTACTAGGCTGGATTATTGAAAAGTTTTATCACTGTCCAGTGCAAGAAGCTATCACTAAAGAAGTCTTGCAGCCTTTGGGGTTAATGGAAAGTATTTTCAGTCCTGCCAGTTCTGATTGCGTACCAACGGAATTAACGCCTCAAAGGGGCCTGATTTGCGGGGTCGTTCACGATCCTAAAGCTTATACTTTAGGTAAAAATTGTGGTTCAGCCGGTTTATTTATGTCCTTAAATGACTTAATCCGTTATGGTATTTGGCTTATGTCAAATGATCCGCATAAACCGGTTGTGTCAGATGCTACTATCAGAAACCTATTCCAAGATCATACGCCAACCAAGGACTTAGGCCGGTCTTTGGGGTGGGATTTACGGCAAAAGCCGGATGGAACAAACTGCCTATACCATACCGGTTTTACAGGGACATTTATTTTATTTGATAAAAAAAATCAAGAAGCTTTGCTCGTGTTGACAAATCGGGTTCATCCGACTGCTGATAATGAAGTGTTCTTGCAGTGGCGTGATCAGATTGTGGATACCTTTTTACAAGAAAATTAGTTTCATGAAATTGTTTTCATTCAAGAAATATGATAGAGTTGACCTATAAATTTAGCAAAGGGATGATTTGATGAGTCAACCATTATTTTTAAAACCTTATTTTCAAGAAAAAATTTGGGGAGGACGCCGCTTAAAAGAGGTGTACGGCTACGATATTCCCAGTGATCATACCGGCGAATGTTGGGCTATTTCAGCACATAAGCATGGACCGTCGACCGTTATTAATGGCCCTTATCAAGGGTTGACTTTAAATCAGGTCTGGGATTTGCATCGTGAAGTATTTGGTAATGCTCAAGGGGATGTTTTCCCGTTATTGACCAAGATTTTAGATGCCAAATTAGACTTGTCTGTGCAGGTTCATCCTGACGATGCTTACGCTTTGAGTCATGAACATGAATTAGGCAAGACGGAGTGCTGGTATGTGTTAAAGGCAGATCCTGGAGCTGTGATGTATTATGGTCATCATGCCAAAACCAGGGCGCAATTAGCTGACATGATTGAAAAAGGCGCATGGGAGCAGTTATTGCGCAAGGTTCCAGTCAAAGAGGGCGATTTTTTATATGTGCCTTCAGGAACGATTCATGCGATTGGAGCTGGGATTATGGTGCTTGAAACCCAGCAAAGTTCTGATACAACTTACCGGCTGTATGATTTTGACCGAGTTGATCAAAAGACCGGTCAAAAACGGGAACTGCATTTAAAACAGTCAATTGAAGTTACTAATGTGCCTCATGTCGATCCAGTGTTAAACCGCCAAGAATATCAAGTGGGCGATGCTAAAATAACGCGTTTTGTGGCAACTGAATTTTTTGCCATTTATAAGTGGCAACTGGATGGCCAGGCGGATTTGAGCCGGCAGGATGCTTTATATACGCTCGTTTCTGTTTTGGACGGGCAAGGAAGTTTGATAGTTGATGGTCAAACTTATCCTTTGAAGAAGGGAATGCATTTTATTTTGCCAAATGATGTTAAAAACTGGCGCTTATCCGGCCAAATGATGTTGATTGCTTCCGAACCGGGAAAGAAAGCTTAAAAAAAGGACTCCTTGTGAGTCCTTTTTTTAATTAATAAGTCGGTTTGATAATTAACGCTTCTTGCTTAGAAAAATCAGCTTGAGGATATTTACGTTTCAAAGCAGCCAGTAAGATACGCTTAGCTAACAAACCATTGCGAGCTAAAATTGGTCCGTGGAAATAAGAGCACCAAACATTTTTATAAATGGCGCCTTCGGTTTGGTCTTGACCGTTATTGCCATGGCCTGAGATGACAGTACCTAAAGGCCTTTCACCTTTACCTAAAAAAGTCATTCCGTTATGGTTTTCAAAACCATGGTAGGTTTCGTTGAATTCTTCGTTTTTGATGGTGATATCGCCAATAAAACGGTTGTGGTCTTGGCTTTTGGTATAATGGTCCAAGGCGTGGATGCCTTCAATTTTTTCACCATGAGCACCAATGTAGTAGTGACCCAACAGTTGGTAGCCGCCGCAGATGGCTAAGATAGGTCCGTCATCTTCAATAAAGGCGGTTAGTTCGTTTTTCATCCGTTGGATATCTTTGGAAACAATTGCTTGCTCAAAATCTTGCCCGCCACCGAAAAAGGCTAAGTCAAAGGCGTCTTTTTTAAAGTCCTGTTCTAAAGAGACTACTTTAACGTCGATGTCGGTGTCCATTTGTTTAGCATAATATTGTAAAACCAAAATATTGCCGATATCGCCATAAGTGTTTAACAAGTCGCCATAAAGGTGTGCAAGTTTTAGTTGATATTTCACTAGTCCATTCCTCCTTTAAGGTAGCCTTGTTCATTTAAAAGTTTACGCAGCTGCAATACAGCAGTATAGGTGGCTAAGACATAAACGTGGCGGGTAGGCATTTGTTTGATAGAGTTGACGACATCGGATAATTTTTCTTCTTGATAAAATTTTTCTTCGTTAACGCCGGCCACTCGCAATCTGAAAGTAATATCTTTAAAGCGTTCGCCACCGGTTAAGACATAAGGAATCTGATCGAAAGGCAGGCTTTCGAATTGTCCATCCCAAATCCAGCTGGTATCAATGCCGTCAGCGTAATTAGCGTTGAGTAAGACAGCTAAGCTGAATGGTTCAGTATCGGTTTTAATCATTTCTAAAACCTGGTCTAAACCAACGGGATTTTTGACCAAAATTAAGGTGACTTCCTTGTCGTCTAATTGAATGACTTCTTGTCGGCCAAAAACTTTTTCATCATTATCACTTAAAGCTTTTGCAATCGTATCTTTGGCGATGCCTAATTCTTGTCCAACTGTATAGGCAGCCAAAGCATTGTAGATGTTGTAGGTTCCGCCAATGTGCAAAGTAATTTGTTGATCATCAATTTCAAAAGTTGAACTTTGTGGCGTTTGCTGGTCAATATGGCTGACATAATGTGTCAATTCAGGCCGCATAAAACCGCAATTAGGGCAGAAATATTTGCCCAAGTTGCTGTAAGTCCGTGCTTTAAAATGCAAAATATGATGACATTTAGGACATAAAAGGCCATCAGTATTGGCGGGGGCTAATTGGTCTTGTTCGGCTTGGTTGTCAAAGCCATAATAAACGACGCGGTTAGGCAAGTTCTTGCTGTTAAAAATCGGCGCATCACCGTTAGCAATCACCGTTGCTTTGGGATGCAGGGCAATACCAGCTAAAATTTTGTCGTAGGTTGTATATATTTCGCCGTAACGATCCATTTGATCACGGAAAAGGTTGGTCAAAACAAAATATTTGGGACTCACATACTGGCAGATAATGGGAACGTTGGCTTCATCAGTTTCTAAAACGGCTAATTTACGCTTTGACTTTTTAGAAACGTGATCAGATAAGAAAGCCGTGACAATTCCTTGCTTCATATTTGAACCGCTGGGATTGGTTAAAACATGCCCGAATGCTTTTTCTAAAACCTTAACTGTTAAAGCAGTCGTCAAGGTTTTGCCGTTAGTGCCGGTGATGACGATAATTTCGTAATCTTTGGCTAGGGCTTTAAGCACATCAGGGTCGAGTTTTAAAGCAATTTTGCCTGGTAAGGATGTTCCTCCGTGAAGAAATTTATGCAAAAACCAGCGGGAACTTTTACCTACTGTTATTGCGAGTGAACTTTTGAAAGACATTTTTTCTTTCCTCCAATTTAAATACATCATTGATATTCTACCATGAATTTTCAAGATGGCACGTATTTTGTTTCTGTAAATTCTTTTTAGGGGTGAAATTTATTTACAAATCATATATACTGGAAAAGAACGAATTTTTTCAGATGGGGGCAGAATTTTGGCACAACTCTTTTTTCGCTACGGTGCGATGAACAGTGGTAAAACCATTGAAATTCTCAAAGTAGCACACAATTATGAAGAACAGGCTAAAAGCGTAATTATCATGACTAGCGGCTTAGATAACCGTGATGAAGTGGGATATGTTTCCAGCCGCATCGGTATGAAACGCAAAGCTGTACCGGTATTTGATGAAGATAATATGTATGACAAAGTGATGGCTGTTAATCCTAAAGCTGCTTGTGTTTTAGTGGATGAAGCACAGTTTCTAAAAAAGCATCATATTTTGGAATTAACCAAGGTAGTGGATGAATTAAACATTCCTGTGATGACTTTTGGCTTAAAAAATGATTTTCAAAATGAATTATTTGAAGGCTCAAAATACCTGCTGCTATATGCTGACAAAATTGAAGAGATGAAAACAATTTGCTGGTTTTGTGCTAAAAAGGCAACCATGAATTTACGGGTTAATAATGGACGCCCAGTCTATGCTGGCGAACAAATTGCTATTGGCGGGAATGAGTCATATTATCCTGTATGCCGCAAGCATTATTTTGCACCACCGGTAAACGAAGCACAAATTATTGTAAAGGAGAATAATTAATGGATAAATTATTAGACAGATTGCAAATGCTGGCTGACCGTTATGAAGAATTAGGCGAACTCTTGTCAGACCCTGATATTATTTCTGATAATAAGCGTTTTATGGAATTATCAAAAGAAATGGCTGATTTGCGGGAAACAGTTGAAAAATTTGCCCAATATAAGCAAGTTTTGCAACAGATTGCTGATGATGAAGAGATGCTTTCAGGCAGCCTTGATGATGACATGGCAGCCATGGTTAAAGAAGAATTGTCAGATTCTAAGAAAGAAAAGCAAGAACTTGAAGAACAAATCAAGATTTTACTTTTGCCTAAAGACCCTAATGATGGCAAGAATTTAATCATGGAAATCCGCGGGGCTGCCGGTGGGGATGAAGCCAGCTTATTTGCTGCTGACTTATTCTCAATGTACAGCAAGTACGCTGAACGTCAAGGCTGGTCAGTTGAAGTAATTGACCGCAACATGACTGAAGTTGGTGGCTTTAAGGAAATTGCGATGGTTATCAACGGCAAAAATGTTTGGTCCAAACTCAAATATGAAAGTGGTGCTCACCGGGTACAACGGGTACCAGTAACTGAATCAGCCGGACGGGTGCATACGTCAACGGCTACAGTGGTAGTTATGCCAGAAGAACAAGATGTTGAAATTGACCTTGATCCGAAAGATATCCGAGTGGACGTTTACCGTTCATCCGGTGCCGGTGGCCAGCATATCAACAAGACCAGTTCAGCGGTGCGGATGACCCACTTGCCAACCGGGATTGTCGTAGCTATGCAAGATCAGCGCTCACAACAGCAAAACCGTGAAAAAGCAATGCAAATTTTAAAGGCTCGTGTTTACGATTACTACAAATCCCAAGAACAAAGCGAATATGATGAAAACCGGAAATCGGCTGTTGGAACCGGAGACCGGTCCGAACGAATCAGAACCTACAATTATCCGCAAAACCGCGTGACTGACCACCGTATAGGTCTATCACTCAACAAATTGGACCGGATTATGAATGGTGAACTTGATGATATCATCAATGCTTTAGTCTTGTATGATCAAACCAAGGCCTTGGAAGAATTGCAAAATGGCTGATAAGATAACCGTTTTTGAAGCCCAGAAATGGGCTTTTTTGCTGGCTGATCAAAATAATTTAGAGCATAGCGCTATTGATTTATTGTTATGTGGGCAAATGGGCTGGAATTTAACCCAACTTTTAACCCATTACCAAGACGAGTTTGACCAAAAGTCATGGGAGCTTTTCCAGGCTAATGTAGCCAAATATTTAAAGGGAATGCCACCGCAATATATCTTGGGATATGCCGCTTTTTTTGGACGTAAATTTAAAGTTAATGAGTATACATTAATTCCGCGCGTTGAAACCCAGGATTTGGTTGAATGGATCTTGCAAGATGGCGTTTGTGGCCGGGTGCTGGATTTAGGCACCGGCAGTGGTGCTATTGGTGTAACATTGAAAAAAGAAAATCCCAAATGTGAGGTGCTTTTAAGTGATATCAGTGCGCCTGCATTGGCGGTGGCTAAGGGAAATGCGCAGGCTTTAGAGGCGGATGTGTCTTTTTGTGTCAGCGATGTTTTTAACGGCATTGCGGGAAAATTTGACGTTGTTGTTTCAAATCCGCCGTATATTGCCTTAGATGAGGCAGAATATATGGATCAAAGTGTGCTGGATTATGAACCTGAATTAGCGTTATTTGCTGAAGATGAAGGTTTAGCGATTTATAAGAAAATTTGCCGAGAAATTAAAGGCCATTTAAACCCTAATGCCAGACTTTACCTTGAGATTGGCTTTTTACAAGGACAAAAACTTGTTTCCTTATTTAAAAAAGCTTATCCTAAGGCGCAAGTGACTCTAAAACAAGATGAAAGCGGACGTGACCGCATGGTGCGGGTTATTTTTAACTAAGAAGGGATATAAATGTTAATTACTAAGATTTATACAACTGATGAAATCGATCAGGCTGCCCAAGAATTACGTTTAGGCGAATTGATCGCTTTTCCGACTGAAACCGTATATGGTTTAGGTGCTGACGCTACCAATGAACAAGCTGTTAAAAGAGTTTATTTAGCTAAAGGAAGACCTTCGGATAATCCTTTGATTGTGACGGTCTCTTCGCGGGAAATGGTGGCGCAATATGTTGAAGAATTGCCGCAAAGAGCGGTGAAATTAATGGATGCTTTTTGGCCAGGACCGTTGACTATGGTGCTTAAAATTAAGCCTAATGCTTTATCTAAGGCTGTTACAGGCGGACTTGAGACAGCAGCTTTTAGGATGCCGCAAAATAAGGCAACCCAAAGCTTGATTGAAAAAGCGGGTGTGCCTATTGTAGGACCATCAGCTAATTCTTCCGGCAAGCCCAGTCCTACCACAGCACAACATGTTTATCATGACTTGGAAGGGCGGATTGCCGGCATTTTAGATGATGGTCCAACCACAGTAGGGGTAGAATCAACTATTGTTGATTTATCAACTGAAAAAGCTACTATTCTGCGTCCAGGCGCTGTTACAGAAGAACAAATTGCAGCTGTTTTGGGTGAAGAAGTTGATTCTGACCGTCATCATGTCAGTCAAAATGAAGTGCCCAAAGCTCCGGGGATGAAGTATAAGCATTATGCTCCTGATGCTCAAGTTTATATTGTAAATGATGACGCTTGGGACCAGGCTTTAGCTTGGCGGGCTAAACGGCCACAAAAAGTCGGAGTAATGGCTTTTGACCGCATATTGCAACAATATGGGCTTAAAAACGATCCTGACTGCTATTCTTTAGGGGCTGATGTTAAATCAGCCAGCCAAAAATTATTTGCTGGATTGCGCTATTTTGATGCTGATGATAAGGTTGATGCAATTTTATGTGCTGGAGTAGCTGAAACCGGCTTAGGTGCTGCTTACATGAATCGGTTGAAAAAATCAGCGGGGAATACTTTTTTTGAAAATAAAAAATGATGAGTAACAAATAACATTTTGCTGTCAGAAGGTGGCCATTTGGCCGTAAGTGACGGGGAAATGTTTATTTTTTTAGGTAAATTCGGTAGCCAAAAACGGGTATTTTCGCTAAAATATATATAATACCAAAGGAGGTTTTTATTCATGGGTAAATTTGAAGTTTTAGATCATCCATTAATCCAGCATAAGTTGACGATTATCCGCAACAAGGATTGCGGGACACGTGAATTTCGCCAAGTAGCAGATGAAATTGCGACTTTAATGGCATATGAAGTTTCACGTGATATGCCGCTTGAAGATGTGGAAATCGAAACACCAATGGGCAAGACAGTCCAAAAGCAGTTAGCTGGTAAAAAAGTGGTTGTTGTGCCGATTTTACGGGCTGGATTAGGGATGGTTGACGGGATTTTGAATCTCATTCCCGCTGCTAAGGTAGGACATATTGGCATGTATCGTGATGAAAAGACTTTACAGCCACACGAATATTTTGTCAAAATGCCAGGCGATTTGGAAAATCGTGAAATGTTCATTGTCGATCCAATGTTAGCAACAGGCGGTTCTGCTATTATGGCGGTTGATGCTTTAAAGAAGCGGGGCGCGAAATCAATTAAGTTTGTTTGTTTAGTAGCTGCTCCAGAAGGGGTAAAAGCCTTGCGTGAAGCACACCCGGATATTGATATTTTTGCTGCTGCCTTAGATGATCATTTGAATGGAGACGGCTATATTGTGCCAGGTTTGGGCGACGCTGGAGATCGTTTATTTGGAACAAAATAGCTGTTTTGTTGTGTTTTCATAAAATGTTCAAAATTGTATCAAATTCATGAAAACGCTTTTTATTCGGATTACTATTCAAATAAATCAATCATCATGCGGTTTTGTTTGAATTTTTTCGCTAAAAGGACATGAAAAAGCCCATCTTTTCTACTTTGTATTTTCACGAAAATGGTGGTATTATTTCAAGTGTATCAAAGACATCTTATGTCTTTGAGTTTCCATCCTTATGGTTCGACCAATTATTGTTCAACCGTAATGATCTTACTTGAAAAGAGGTGAGATTCTGTGAATGAAGAAGCTCAGGTTCTGAAGCTTTTTGGAATTCCGTTTAACGTAGGTAACTGTCTTTCGGGGCTAGTTGCAGCACTGATTGTTTTTTGTTTAGTCTTTTGGCTGTCGCGTAAGGTTGAGATGCGTCCTAACAGCAAACAGAATTTGCTGGAATGGGTGATTGATTTTACTAATGGGATTGTCAAAAGCGCCATTCCGGACGAGGAAGGCAAGAAATACGGCGTTTTAGCCTTTACACTCTTCTTGTTCATCTTCGTTTCTAACCAACTGGGATTAATTTTCCAAGTAAATGTTGGGGGCGTTACTTATATTAAGAGTCCAACAGCTTCAACGGCAACAACATTGACACTTGCTTTTGCTGTTTTGCTACTTTCCCACTTTATGGGGGTCATCAAATTTGGTTTTAAGGGTTATGTCAAGAACTCTTATTTCAGTCCGATGCCCGCTTTGTTCCCGATTAATGTCATCGAACAATTTACCAATTTCTTGACTTTAGCATTACGTCTTTACGGGAATATTTATTCAGGTGAAGTTTTGCTGACTGTAATTTATCAACAATTAGGTAAAGCAGCTGCACCGTGGACTTTGATTCCGGCCTTTCCACTTGAAATGGTTTGGCAAGGATTCTCAGTATTTATTGGTTCGATCCAGGCCTACGTCTTTGTAACATTGACGATGGTTTATATGTCACAAAAGGTCGAAAAAGAATAAAACATAGGAAAATCAAGGAGGATTTTTATTATGACAACAGGTTTAGCATTATTAGGCGCAGGTCTTGCTGCAGGATTTGCTGCTATTGGTACAGGTTTTGGTAACGGTATGGTTATTTCAAAGACACTCGAATCTATGGCACGTCAACCAGAACTTTCTGGTCAATTACGTACAACAATGTTCATCGGGGTTGGTTTGATTGAAGCTGTTCCTATCATCGCTGTCGTTATTTCATTCATGTTGTTGAACAAATAATCCAAATTTATCAATATAATTTTAAATATTGCTAGATTAGGAGGTGTCAATAGATGAATGCAACATTTTTATTAGGTGCTGCTGAAGGCGTTCAATGGGGCGATTTTCTTTTTTACCTCTTAACCTTCGCTGTTTTAGTTGCAGCCGTTAAGCATTTTGCTTGGGGTCCTGTAACTGAAATGATGGATAAGCGGGCAGAAAAGATTGCCAATGATATTGACTCTGCTGAAGAAGCTCGCAGCAAGGCAGAAGAATTAGCTAAGAAGCGTGAAGAAGCTTTGAAAGATTCACACGTGGAAGCTTCTAAGATTCTTGATCGTGCCAAGAAGAATGGCGAACAACAAAAAGCCAGCATCGTTGATTCTGCTCAGTCAGAAGTCAAAACAATGAAGGATAATGCTAAAAAAGACATTGAACAACAACGTCAAGAGGCAATGTCCGGCATTAAAAATGACGTAGCTGAACTGTCTATTGAAATTGCTTCAAAGATCATTCAAAAAGAATTGAATGCTGAGGATCAAAAAGCCTTAGTCGACTCATATATCGAAGGGTTGGGGAAGCAAAATGGCATTAGATAGACAAACAGTTGCTAAGCGTTATGGTCAAGCTTTATTTGAAGTAGCTCAAGCAAAAGGGGTCAGAAATGAAACTTTGGCTGAATTAAATCAAATTAAGCAAGCTTTAGACGCAGAACCAGAATTTATTACATTTATGACAAGTCCTTCCATTAAGCACGAAGACAAACTTGCCATTTTAAAACAAATTACTGATGAAGCTTCAGAGTTAACAACCAATCTTTTGAACATGTTATATGATTATGGTCGGATTTTTAACCTTGAAGATATCATTGATGAATTTAACAGATTAAACGACGAATTCGAAAAGGTTGTCAGAGTTAAAGTGACAACTGCTATCGAACTAGATGAAGATCAAAAGGCAAAACTTGCTACTTCATTTGCTAATGTTGTGGGTGCCGAAAAAGTCTTGATTGATCCTGTGGTTGATCCTGACATCATTGGCGGCGTGATTATGCAATCAGCTAGCGTTGTTTATGATGGCTCAATTAAGTCAAAAATTGAAGGTATCAAGCGTCTGTTATTACAGTAAATTTAAAGAGGTGAGACTTTTATGAGCATTAAGGCTGAGGAAATCAGTGCTCTTATCAAGCAACAATTAGCAAATTACCAAACTGAACTCACAGTTGATGAAGTTGGTACAGTAACATATGTTGGTGACGGTGTTGCCCGTGCTAATGGACTTGATAATGCCTTATCCGGTGAACTTGTTCAATTTGAAGATGGAACATACGGAATGGCTCAAAACTTGGAATCAAATGATGTTGGTATCGTTGTTCTGGGTGACTTTAAAGGTATTCGCGAAGGCGATACAGTTAAGCGCACTGGCCGTATCATGGAAGTCCCTGTAGGTGAAGCTCTTATCGGGCGTGTTGTTAACCCATTGGGACAACCTATTGACGGTTTAGGAGAAATTAAAACAGATAAGACACGTCCAGTTGAACGTAAAGCTCCTGGCGTTATGGAACGTCAATCTGTTACAGAACCACTGCAGACAGGTATTAAAGCGATTGACGCTTTAGTTCCTATTGGCCGTGGGCAACGTGAACTTATTATCGGTGACCGTAAGACAGGTAAAACTTCTTTGGCAATCGATACAATTTTAAACCAAAAGACCGAAGACATGATTTGTATCTATGTTGCTATTGGTCAAAAGGAATCAACTGTTAGAGCTCAAGTAGAAACATTGCGCAAGTATGGTGCGATGGATTATACCATTGTCGTAGCAGCTGGTCCTTCTTCACCAGCTCCATTGCTTTGGTTAGCTCCATATGCTGGCGCTGCTATGGGTGAAGAATTTATGTTCAACGGCAAGCATGTCTTGATTATCTATGATGATTTATCTAAGCAGGCTGATGCTTACCGTGAACTTTCTTTGATTTTGAGACGTCCTCCTGGTCGTGAAGCTTACCCAGGTGATGTTTTCTATCTGCACTCTCGTTTGCTTGAACGTGCGGCTAAGTTAAGTGATGAACTTGGTGGCGGATCAATGACTGCCTTGCCATTTATCGAAACTAAAGCCGGTGACGTTTCAGCTTATATTCCAACTAACGTTATTTCTATCACTGATGGTCAAATCTTCCTTGATAGTGATAACTTCTATGCCGGTGTTCGTCCAGCCATCGATGCTGGTACATCTGTTTCCCGTGTTGGTGGGGATGCGCAGCTTAAGGCGATGAAGAAAGTTGCTGGTACTTTACGTTTGGACCTTTCTTCATATCGTGAACTTGAATCATTTGCACAATTTGGTTCTGATTTGGATGCTGCTACCCAGGCTAAGTTGAACCGTGGCCGTCGGACAGTGGAAGTTTTGAAGCAGCCATTGCATAAGCCACTTCCAGTGGAAAACCAAGTTGTCATTTTATATGCTTTGACACACGGCTTCTTAGATTCAGTTCCAGTTGATAGCATTTTGGATTATCAAGATCAATTATTTGATTTCTTTAGTGCAAATCACCAAGATTTGTTTGATGAAATCAAGTCAACGGGTAAATTACCTGATACTGATAAGATGGATGCTGCAATTACTGAATTTGCAGAAACTTTCCAACCAAGCAAAGATTAAGAAAGGATGGTGAGAACTGATGCCTGCTTCTATGCAAGAAGTTAAACGCCGAATTGATTCGACAAAGAAGACAGGACAAATCACGGGTGCGATGCAGATGGTTTCAACAGCAAAGCTTAACCAAATTCAAAAGCATGCTGCAAGCTATCAAGTTTACTCATCCAAGATTCGAAGTGTCATCACCCATTTGGCAAAATCTCACCTGCTTGATTCTGCCGCTGTTAGCGGAGAAGTTGGGAAGAGCCAAGATGGCAAACCAAATACACTTGGGATGCTTAAGCAAAGACCAGTTAAAAAGACTGGCTTAGTTGTAATCACTTCCGATCGTGGGTTAGTTGGCAGTTATAACAGCAATGTTATCAAGTCAACATTAGAATTGCTGAAACAAGGCAACCATACCCCAGAGGATACAGTGGTTATTGCGATTGGCAGTACCGGTGCTGATTTCTTTAGTAAACGTGGCTTTGACATTGTTTATGATTATCGCGGTGTAAAAGATGTTCCGACTTTCAAGGAAATCCGGCCTATCGTGAAAAAAATTGTTTCAATGTATGACGAAGGCGTATACGATGAACTTATCGTTTGCTACAGCCACTTTGTAAATACATTAACCTCTGTCTTTCGTGCTGAACAAATGCTTCCTATTTCAGCTGAAAATATGGGGATTGACGATTTAGTTGCAACTGATGAACATGATTATCAAATTGAGTACGAAACAGAACCTTCACAAGATGCCATCTTGGAAGTTATTTTGCCTCAATATGCAGAAAGTTTGGTTTATGGGGCTATTTTAGATGCCAAAACATCTGAACATGCTTGCAGTTCAACAGCAATGAAGTCTGCGACAGATAATGCCAAGGACATCATTTCTTCTTTGGAATTGCAATTCAACCGAGCTCGTCAGAGTGCAATTACAACTGAAATTACAGAAATCACAGGTGCACAAGCTGCCTTGAATTAGAAATGTAGGAGGAATTAACGAAATGAGTTACGGTAAAGTAGTTCAAGTTATCGGCCCTGTTGTCGATGTCCAATTCCCTCTTAGTGATACTTTACCTGCTATCAACAACGCCTTAAAAGTAAAGCGCAGTGACGGTTCTGAACTTGTCATTGAAGTTACGCTTGAACTTGGCGATGGTGTTATGCGTACAATTGCCATGGATTCAACAGATGGTTTGCAACGTGGGGCACAAGTTGTTGATACAGGCCGCTCAATCAGTGTGCCTGTTGGTAAAGATACTTTGGGACGTGTTTTCAACGTTTTAGGGGATCCAATTGATAATGGTCCAGAATTTGATGAAAATCATCGTCGTGACCCAATTCACCGTGAAGCACCTTCATACGATGAATTGAGTACAGGTACAGAAATCCTTGAAACAGGGATTAAAGTTATCGACCTTTTAGCACCTTACATTAAAGGTGGTAAGATTGGTTTGTTCGGTGGTGCCGGTGTTGGTAAGACTGTTTTGATTCAGGAACTTATCCACAACATTGCCCAAGAACACAACGGTATTTCTGTTTTCACTGGTGTTGGTGAACGTACCCGTGAAGGTAATGACTTGTATTATGAAATGAAAGAATCTGGCGTTTTGGAAAAAACAGCCATGGTCTTTGGTCAGATGAACGAACCGCCTGGAGCACGTATGCGTGTTGCTTTGACTGGTTTGACAATTGCTGAATACTTCCGTGATGTTGAAGGCCAAGATGTGCTTTTGTTCATCGATAATATCTTCCGTTTCACACAAGCCGGTTCAGAAGTTTCTGCCTTGTTAGGCCGTATTCCATCAGCCGTTGGGTACCAACCAACTTTGGCTACTGAAATGGGTCAATTGCAAGAACGTATAACTTCAACGAAGAAGGGTTCAGTTACATCTATTCAAGCTGTTTATGTTCCAGCTGATGACTATACCGACCCTGCTCCAGCTACCACTTTCGCCCACTTGGATGCTACAACCAACTTGGAACGTTCCTTGACACAGCAAGGTATTTATCCAGCCGTTGATCCGTTGGCTTCCACTTCAAGTGCTTTGACACCTGAAATTGTTGGTGAAGAACATTACCGTGTAGCTACTGAAGTACAACATGTTTTGCAACGTTACCGTGAATTGCAAGATATCATCTCTATCTTAGGTATGGATGAATTATCTGATGAAGAAAAGGTTATCGTGGCTCGTGCCCGTCGTATTCAATTCTTCTTGTCACAAAGTTTCAACGTTGCCGAACGTTTCACTGGTATTCCAGGTTCTTATGTACCAGTTGAAGAAACTGTTAAAGGCTTTAAGGAAATCCTTGAAGGTAAATACGATGATCTTCCAGAAGATGCCTTCCGTTTGGTAGGACCAATCGAAGATGTTGTTGAAAAAGCAAAGAAAATGACAAGCAATAACTAAGGAGGTAGCGTCCAATGGATGATAAGTCCTTACTCACTGTCAATGTCGTTACCCCCGATGGTGTTGTTTACGACAACAAGACAGATTTAGCTGTTTGCAAGACGACGTTAGGTGAAATTGGTATTATGCCTAACCGTGTACCTTTGCTTGCTTCACTTGCCATTGATGAAATTCGGGTTAAGACAGGTGAAAATAAATTTGATGAAATTGCTGTTAGTGGTGGTTTTATTGAATTTTCTAATAATGTTTTGTCAGTTGTTTCCTCAGCAGCTGAACGCAAAGAGAATATCGATGCGTCACGTGCTGAAAGAGCACGGCAACGTGCTGAAAAGCGTATCCAAGATGCTAAAGAAACACACAATGTGGATGATTTGCGCCGGGCCGAAGTGTCCCTGCGGCGTGCGATGAATCGTTTGCATGTTTCAAAGCATTAAGTAAAAAGTCTGCTTAAGGGCAGGCTTTTTTTAGTGCATTTAAATCTTAAGAATCCCGTTTTAGCCGTGACTTAAATAAGATAATATGCTATGATTAGTTCGAATTAATTGAAAGGTTTTACACACATGCAAGATATTGGAGTAATGGCGTTATTAACCATCATTAGCCATTTTGTGTTTATTGCGCTAACCTTTAGTGCTTTTCAAGGCTTGCGCTTAGACCGCTTTTTTAATAAACAGCAGCAAAATAAGTTTAAGATGGCGTTGGTATTGTTCTCAGTTGCAATTGGCTATACGGTCAGTTCCTTTTTTTTAAGCTTTTTGACGAGTTTGACTAATATGACCTATTTAATTAAGTAATTATGGAGGATTGGCACTTGGAAAAGATTATTGTACATGGTGGGCACCGTTTAGAAGGCACAGTTGAAATTGAAGGTGCCAAAAATGCAGTTTTGCCCATTTTAGCAGCTAGTATCCTAGCAAGCGAAGGACGGACTTTTTTGACAAACGTCCCGATTTTATCAGATGTTTATACAATGAATAATGTGATTCGTTTTTTAAATGTGCAAGTTGGTTTAGATGAAGCCAACAAGACCATTACTTTAGATGCAACGGGTAATTTGTCATATGAAGCACCTTTTAAGTATGTATCTAAAATGCGCGCTTCGATTGTTGTTTTAGGTCCGCTTTTGGCGCGATTGGGGCATGCCAAGGTAGCTATGCCAGGTGGTTGTGCGATTGGATCAAGGCCGATTGATTTACATTTGAAAGGCCTAGAAGCAATGGGTGCTACTATTGAAAGGCATGATGGCTATATTGAAGCCTTAACCGATGGTTTAAAAGGGGCTAATATCTACCTTGATTTTCCAAGTGTTGGTGCGACCCAAAATATTATGATGGCGGCTACTTTAGCCAAGGGAACTACGATTATTGATAATGTAGCGCGCGAACCAGAAATTGTTGACTTAGCAAATATTTTGAATAAAATGGGGGCTAAAGTTTACGGTGCTGGGACTGAAACCATTAAAATTGTTGGGGTAGAAGTTTTGCATGGAACAGAACATGCTATTATTCAAGACCGCATTGAAGCAGGTACTTTTATGGTGGCTGCTGCTTTGACACAAGGCAATGTTTTAATTAAAGATGCCATTAGTGAACATAATAAGCCCTTGATTTTAAAATTAGAAGAGATGGGTGTTAAAGTGCTCGAAGAAGAAGGCGGAGTTCGGGTTATTGGTCCTGAAAAGTTAAAGGCAACAACGATTAAGACCTTGCCGCATCCAGGTTTTCCAACCGATATGCAGCCGCAAATGTCTATTTTACAGTTGGCTGCAAGCGGAACTTCGGTTTTAACTGAAACCGTTTTTGAAAATCGCTTTATGCATTTAGAAGAGTTGCGCCGGATGAACGCCGACTTCAAGATTGAAGGCAATTCTGTGGTTATTTACGGTCCAACTGATTTTTGCGGGGCTGAAGTAGCCGCAACCGATTTAAGAGCGGCAGCAGCTTTAGTTTTAGCCGGCTTAAAAGCTAGAGGGATTACTCAAGTAACGCATTTACAGTATCTTGATCGCGGTTATTACAAATTTCATGAAAAATTAGCCCAATTAGGTGCTGAGATTAAGCGGGTTGATGATATTACGGATGAACCGTTTAAATTGGCTAGCAGACAACATGCGTAAGAAAAAAGGCTGTGGAAAATCAGCCTTTTTTGGTTATCTTTTTATTTTGTGTACTCTTGACATGTGATATAATAAAAAAGTATGCTATTTATTTTGAAACTATATTTACTAATTAATTAAAGGAGATTGTTATGGCTAAGGATATCGGTATCGACTTAGGTACTGCAAATGTTTTAATCAACGTGAAGGGCAAAGGCATTGTTTTGAATGAACCTTCTGTTGTTGCCATTGATACTCAATCAGGCCGTGTATTGGCAGTTGGTTCAGAAGCTTACAAGATGGTAGGCCGGACACCAAGCAATATTCGTGCTATCCGTCCCTTAAAAGATGGTGTTATTGCTGATTTTGATATGACAGAACAAATGCTTTCTTACTTTATCAAGAAATTAAATGTCAAAGGCTTTATGTCAAAACCTAATATTTTGATTTGCTGCCCAACAAATACGACTGATATTGAACGTAAGGCAATTCGCCAAGCAGCTGAAAAATCAGGTGGCGGCAATGTTTATTTAGAAGAAGAACCAAAAGTTGCCGCTATTGGTGCGGGCTTGGATATTTTCCAACCACAAGGTAATATGGTCATTGATATCGGTGGTGGTACGAGTGATATTGCTGTGCTGTCTTTAGGTGACATTGTTTGTGCTAGTTCCTTGAGAAGCGCTGGCGACCGGTTGAATCAAGATATTGTTAATTTCGTGAAGAAAAATTATGGTCTCTTGATTGGTGAACATACAGCTGAAAGCATTAAAATTGAAATTGGCAGTGTTATTCGTGGACATCGTCATGAAGAAACTGAAGTTAGAGGGCGCGATGTGGTTACCGGCTTGCCTAAGACCATTGTACTTCATTCTGATGAAACGGTTGATGCGATGAATGACACTGTTGAAAGTATGATTGCAGCAGCTCATGATGTTTTGAGCGATACACCGCCAGAACTTGCTTCTGATATTATTGATTGTGGGATTGTGATGACTGGTGGCGGTGCTTTACTGGATGGCATTAGTGAGAGATTTGCTGAAGCTTTGACGGTGCCGGTAATGGTTGCGGAAACACCATTGGATGATGTTGCTGTGGGTTCTGGTTTGTTGCTTGATCATATCGAACAATTGTCTAAGGACAAATAATGAAAAAGCTTTTGATTGCGCCTATCTTATTTTATAAAAGATATATTTCGCCCCTTTTGCCACCAAGTTGCCGTTATTATCCGACCTGTTCAACCTACATGTTGGAGGCAATCAATAAGCACGGGGCATTTTGGGGCTTTTTGATGGGATGCAGCCGCATTATCAGGTGTAATCCTTTTATTCGGGGCGGATATGATCCTGTTCCCGACCATGTTACCCTTTTACGCAATCGTAATCCAAAAAAAGATAAGGCAAACAAGACTCAGGAGTAAGTTAAATGTCGAAAAAAGAAAAAAACATTCAAATTCAAGAAAATGAAAAAATGTTAAACGGCAAGCAAGTTTATGAACTTGCAACGCAAGATGGAGAAGTTGTGGGAACCGTTACGGAAGAAGAAAGTCGCTTTAAGGCTGTAAACCACAATGGCGAACAGATGACCTTAGCTTCACGTGATGAAGCTTATAGCTGGATTTTGCGAGCATATCATTTACATCACTAATAAAGGGGCTGTGGCAACGCAGCCTTTTTTTAAAAGGTGACTGAGAAAGGATTTTGTGATGGAAAATAAAGAATATTTAAAGCGCTCTGACACGGATGATGATGCCCGCATTGATTGGGGAATCATTTTTTGTATCTTAGTCTTGGCGGTAATTGGTATGACCGCTTTGTATGTAGCTGTAAATCACGATACCAGTATTGCCAATCCGACACGGGTGATGATTACGCAGGCTGTTTGGTATCTTTTAGGGATGGGAGCTGTTTGGTTTGTTATGCAGTTTGATGCTGAACAGCTGTGGAAAATTGCCCCGATTGTATATGGCCTAGGTATTCTTTTGCTGATACTGGTGCTGTTTTGTTATAGTCGAACCTATTATGCTAATAACGGTGCTAAAAGTTGGTTTGTAGTGGGGCCCTTGTCTTTTCAGCCGTCAGAAGTGATGAAGCCTGCTTATATTTTGATGCTGGGACGGGCTGTATCGCAACATAATAGCGAATTTCCTGAACATACCGTGAAAACGGATTGGCTGTTAATCGGCAAGATGTTAGCTTGGACGGTGCCCATTGCCGTTTTGCTTAAATTACAAAATGACTTTGGGACGATGCTGGTGTTTTTTGCCATCTTTGCCGGGGTCGTTTTAGTATCCGGTATTTTATGGCGGCTCATTATTCCATTGGCTTCTTTAGCAACGCTGGTGGGCGGTTTGGCGATTTTCTTGGTTATTTTTGACCGCAGTATTTTAACCAAACTCGGTTTTCAAGCTTATCAGTTTAGTCGGATTGATTCTTGGCTTAATCCTTCATCTGACTCAAGCTCAAAGAGTTATCAATTATGGCAAAGTATGAAGGCTATTGGATCTGGTCAGCTTTTGGGTAAAGGGTTCAATGTTTCGCATGTATACGTACCGGTACGGGAATCAGATATGATTTTTTCAGTTATTGGTGAAAATTTTGGTTTTATCGGCTGCTGCCTGCTGATTTTCATCTATATGCTGCTTATTTTTCAAATGATTCAGGTTACTTTTGACACGAAAAATGAATTTTATGCTTATATTTCCACTGGGGTTATTATGATGATTTTATTCCACGTTTTTGAAAATATTGGGATGAATATCGGACTTTTGCCTTTGACAGGGATTCCGTTGCCTTTTATCAGTCAAGGTGGTTCAGCTTTAATCGGAAATATGATTGGGATTGGTATGATTATGTCAATGAGGTACCACAATAAGAGTTATATGTTCTCAAATGAAAAAGATTTTGGCAATCGTTAAAAAAGGGCTGTATCCACGGGTACAGCCTTTTTTGCTTAAGCTTGTTTAATTGAAAAGCATTCTCAATTAGCATATAATTAATTGTATTAATAAATTTAGCGGAGGGATACAAATGTCAACGCTTAAAATTAAAGATTTGCATGTTGAAATTGAAAATAAAGAGATTTTAAAAGGTGTTAATTTAACCATGAAATCTGGTGAAATTCATGCCATTATGGGACCTAATGGGACAGGTAAGTCAACTTTATCTGAATCAATTATGGGAAATCCAGCCTATAAAGTTACACAAGGCGATATTTTAATTGATGGTCAAAGCATCTTAGATAAACCGGTGGATGAAAGAGCCCGTTTAGGCTTATTTTTGGCGATGCAGTATCCAGCTGAAATTCCCGGAGTAACGAATGCTGAATTTATTCGTGGAGCCATTAATGCCCGCCGCCCTAAAGAAAATCCCATTTCGATTCGCCAATTTTTAAAAGATTTGTCTAAAACCATGGACTTTTTAGATATGACTGATGAAATGGCTGAACGCTACCTTAATGAAGGCTTTTCGGGTGGCGAAAAGAAGCGCAATGAAATTTTACAGATGATGATGATTAAGCCTAAATTTGCTATTTTGGATGAAATTGATTCAGGGCTTGACATTGATGCCTTGAAGGTCGTTTCAAAAGGTGTCAATGAAATGCGTGGACCGGAATTTTCAGCGTTCATTATTACCCACTATCAACGCTTACTCAACTACATTGTGCCCGATGTAGTTCATGTGATGATGGGGGGCAAAATTGTAAAAACAGGGGGCCCAGAATTGGCTAAGAAGCTCGAAGATGAAGGGTACGCCGGCTTAAGAGATGAACTTGGCTTAGATATCAAGTTGACTGATGAAAATGCTTAGGAGGTTTTTTTATGACTTTAACAAAAGAAACCATTGAAGCTTATAGCGTTTTTAAAAAAGAGCCAAACTTTTTTACCGAGAAAAGATTAGCGGCCTGGATCAAGGCTGACAGCCTTTCTTTGCCGTCTTTTCAAAAAATCCGCTACCAAAAATGGCCGATCCAATTGCAAAATGATTTGAAAAAAGAAGCAGATACTTGGCCGGATGATTTGCTATTTACGCCCAGTGAAAATCAGTTAGTCGAATGCGGTACAACGACGGTTAAGTGTCAATTAGATGAAGCATTGACAGCACAGGGGGTTATATTAACTGACTTGGATGATGCTTTAAAAAAGCACGCTGACCTTATGGAAACTTATTTTATGACAACAGCTGTGAAAGCTGATGAAAATAAGCTGACAGCTCAGCATCAAGCCTTGGTTTCAAGCGGAGCTTTACTTTATATTCCGAAAAATACCGTCATTAAAGAACCAATTACCAGTTATTTCATCCAAAATGCTCTGCAAAAAAAAGACTATGTCCACCATGTTTTGATTATTGCAGATACCAACAGTGAAGTTTCATATTTAGAAAATTTACTGACAGTTGGTGACGTCGCAAATACGGCAAATATTGTTGTCGAAGTCATTGCCAAAGCCGGCTCGCATGTCAAATTTGCCAGCTTTGACCGGTTAGGTGCCAACACCACAACTTATTTGAACCGGCGGGGCTATCTCGAAAATGATGCTAAAATTGACTGGTCAATGGGGATGATGAATGACGGCAATATTGTCGGTGATTTTGATTCTGATTTAAAAGGGGCCGGTTCTCATGCAGAAGTAAAAGTGATTGCCATTTCGACCGGCAAGCAGGTTCAAGGCATTGATACGCGGGTGACAAATTACGGAAAGCATTCCATCGGGCATATTTTGCAGCATGGGGTTATTTTAGCTAAATCAGCGCTGATTTTTAACGGTATTGGCCATATTATTCACGGCGCCAAGGGAGCTGACGCCCAGCAGGAAAGCCGGGTGTTGATGCTGTCAACCAAGGCGCGTGGGGATGCTAACCCAATTTTATTAATTGATGATAATGATGTTTCCGCAGGGCATGCTGCTAGTGTAGGTCGGGTTGATCAAAGCCAGCTTTACTATTTGATGAGCCGCGGTTTGCCGCAAAAAATCGCCGAACGCCTGGTTATTCGCGGTTTCTTAGGCCCTGTATTGACGGCAGTGCCAAATGTGACGGTGCGCCGTCAATTATCTGATATGATTGAGGAGAAATTGGTCAATGGACAAGCAGATGAATGATTACAGCAAAGATTTTCCGATTTTACACCAAACAGTTAATGATGAGCGCTTGGCCTATTTGGATAGTGCTGCGACTGCCCAAAAGCCTAAACAGGTTTTGGATGCCTTAAGGCACTATTATGCCTACGATAATGCTAATGTTCATCGTGGCGTGCATACGTTAGCTCAAAGAGCAACAGATCAGTTTGAAGCTGTCCGGGTTAAGGTGCAAAAGCTAATTAATGCTAAAAGTGAAAGGGAAATTGTTTATACCAAAGGAACAACTGAAGGCTTAAATTGGGTGGCAGCTTCTTTTGCGACCCCAAGGTTAAAAGCCGGTGATGAAGTTGTCGTGTCATACCTTGAACACCATTCCAACCTGGTTCCCTGGCAAGTGGCCTGTCAAAAGACGGGTGCCAAATTGGTATATCTTAAATTGAACGCCGACGGGACGCTGGACCTTGATGATGTGGCGCAAAAGATTAATGCTAAAACTAAAATTGTTTCGTTAGCACAAGCTTCCAATGTTTTGGGCGTTGTCAACCCCATTAAAGAAATAGCACAGTTAGCCCATCAATATGGCGCTTATATGGTTGTGGATGGAGCGCAGTCTGTTCCCCACATGCAAGTTGATGTTCAAGATTTAGATATCGATTTTTTGGCTTTTTCAGGTCATAAAATGATGGGGCCTACAGGAATTGGTATTTTATGGGGCCGGTTTGATTTACTTGAACAAATGGCTCCTTTAGAGTATGGCGGTGAAATGATCGATTTTGTCGATCTTGAACGTTCGACTTACAAAGAGGTTCCGTGGAAATTTGAAGGCGGGACGCAAAATATTGCTGGTGTGATTGGCCTAGGCAGTGCGATTGATTATTTAAATCAAATCGGCTATCCTGCTATTCAAAAACAAGAACAAGCTTTAGTAGCGTATACCCTGCCTAAATTATTAGCGATTGATGGCCTTGAAGTTTATGGACCACACGATTCTAACCGCCACACGGGTGTCATTTCATTTAATTTGGACCACCTGCATCCGCATGATTTAGCAACGGCTTTGGATATGGAAGGGGTAGCTGTTAGAGCTGGTCACCATTGTGCGCAACCTTTGATGAAATATTTGAATGTTGCGGCAACAGCCCGCGCCAGTTTTTACCTTTATAATACTAAAGCCGATGCCGATCAACTGATTGAAGCAATTGTTAAAGCAAAGGAGTTCTTTTCAAATGGCACTTTCTAAATTAGATAATTTATATCGGCAAATGATTTTGGAACATGCTAATCAGCCACATCACCATGGCACTTTGGCACATTTAGATCATGAGCTTGAATTAAGAAATCCAACTTGTGGTGATGTTTTAGATTTGCAAGTGGCTTTAAAAGATGGCAAGATTAGTGACATCGCTTTTTCCGGCAGTGGCTGCACCATTTCGCAGGCATCAGCTTCAATGATGTGTGATGAAGTAAGGGGTAAGACACCAGCTGAAGTGGAAAAAATGGTGATGGCTTTTTCGGATATGGTCACAGGTAAAAAAGATGAAAAAGCTGATTATGATGAATTGTTAGGTGACGCCTCGGTGTTAGAGGGTGTTGCGCAATTTCCAGCTCGGATTAAATGCGCTACCTTAGCTTGGAAGGCAATTTATCAAGCGGTAAATAAGGAAGGTGAAGAACATGACTGAAGCAATGCCAGAACTTGGCGGTGAATATAAATACGGTTTTAAAGATGATGTCAAGCCGATTTATACCACGGGTGAAGGGTTAACTGAAGAAATCGTCCGGGAGATTTCAGCTGCTAAGCAGGAACCGGAATGGATGCTTGAATTTAGGCTGAAGGCTTATGAAACATACAAGAAGTTATCAATGCCGGATTTTGGTCCTGATTTGAGCCCGCTTGATTTTGAACATATTAACTATTTCAGACGTGATACCGATAAAGTTGCCCGCAAATGGGAAGATGTGCCCGATGATATCAAAAAGACCTTTGACCGTTTGGGTGTTCCGCAAGCCGAAAGAAAATATTTAGCCGGTTCTTCAGCCCAGTACGAATCAGAAGTGGTTTACCACAATATGCGCGAAGACTTTAATAAATTGGGTATTATTTTTATGGATACTGATTCAGCGGTGAAGGAATATCCTGATTTAGTTAAAAAATATTTTGGCAAGTTGGTACCGCCATCTGATAATAAGATGGCTGCCTTAAATTCAGCCGTGTGGTCAGGCGGATCTTTTATTTATGTGCCTAAAGGGGTTAAAGTCTCAGTACCAATTCAAAGCTATTTTAGAATTAATGCCGGCAATTCCGGTCAATTTGAAAGAACTTTGATTATTGTTGATGAAGGTGCCAGCATTAACTATGTAGAAGGCTGTACTGCACCTAATTATTCCAAAGACAGCCTGCATGCGGCGGTCGTTGAAGTTAATGTGTTAAAGGATGCTTATTGCCGGTATACCACCATCCAAAATTGGTCCGATAATGTGTATAGTTTGGAAACTAAAAGGGCTCGGGCCTTGGAAAATGCCACCATGGAATGGGTTGACGGCAACCTTGGGTCTAAAGTTACCATGAAATATCCTAGTGTTTATTTAGATGGAAAAGGGGCCCGGGGGACGATGTTATCGATTGCCTTTGCCGGCAAGGGTATTGATTCAGATACGGGCGCTAGGATGATTCATAATGCGCCTAATACGACCAGTTCAATTATCTCCAAGTCCCTGTGTAAAGATGGTGGACGCGTTGACTATCGGGGCCATGTTCGCTTTGGACGCAAGTCAGATGGGTCATTTGCCCACGTAGAATGCGATACAATCATCATGGATGATAAATCTGCCAGTGATACGATTCCTTTCAATGAGATTTTAAATGGTAATGTTTCAATGGAACATGAAGCTAAGGTTTCCAAGATTTCCGAAGAACAACTCTATTATTTGATGAGTCGGGGAATCTCGGAAGAAAAAGCGACTGAAATGATTGTAATGGGCTTTGTTGAGCCATTTACAAAAGAATTGCCAATGGAATATGCTGTAGAACTTAATCGTTTGATTAATTATCAAATGGAAGGGTCGGTAGGCTAAAAAAAAGAGGTCAGACAGCTTGTCTGACCTCTTTTTTTAGATAATTGATTGATCTTTTTTTGGAGGCTAAAGCCATATCCGAGACAAAAAAGCGCTAGGATTAGTAGTAAAAGCCAGACCAAATTTAAGGAAAGAGAACCTAACAGAAAAAAAGGGCTGTTTTCAGCGGTAAGGTAATGGTAATTAGAGAATAAAAACTACTCATAATGGTTCCCAGCGTTTCTTCAGGAATACGAGACATAATAAAAGTATCTGTTTGGGGATTAGTTACGCCGATAAAATAACCAGTACACATGGATGTCAACAGGAGAAGGTAGTTGCTTTTAAGTACTGCAGCATTGAGAATGTAACAGATAATAATTAAATTTCTAAGAAGGTTAAAAATTCTAAGGATTTTTTCTGTAAAAAAGGCAGGACATAAAATGACCCTAAAACGACACCAATTGATTCAATTCCGGTAACTAGGGCGACGGAAAAGCCATATGTTCCCAAGCACAAAGAATAATCTGATAAAAGTGATCATTCAACTAAGATTCCCATACCTGCGCCAAGCATATTAATTAAGCTGTAAATTAGGGTAAAGTGATAGATTTCGGGAAACTTTTTTAAACTAAGCAAAGCTTGCTTGAAGAAAAGCAGCAATTAAGTCAGCTAAAGAGGCAGTTAAAGGACTGATATCAGCATGAACTTGTTGATAATATTTGGCATAGGTTTGAGCACATTTATCCAGATTATTGGCTTCTAATTTAATCAGTTGACTTTTGGAGGCTAACAGCGGCTCTTTTAAATCATTTTGAGTGAAAACGCATTCGAAACAGCGCCTTTTAAGTTGAAAATCATTTGCCTTAAGTAAAGCAATCAGGCTGTGATTATTTGAAGGGAGCATGACTTGCAATCCTGTTTTCACTTTTTGCTTTAATTGTGAAAAGACATGACTTGTAGAGTGCCAATCGGCAAAAAGTTCAATGTTTAAATAGCAATAAGTATGGTGGAAATTGTTATAATAGGTATTGCTTTGTGCAACTAGTTTATCGTCATTCATTACGGCGTATTAATTGGGCTTTTTTGTACTAAAGTCAGCATTTGTTACTCCTTATATAAAAATATTTAAAAGCATTTTTGATTATATTAGATAAAGATAATAAAAACAAGCTATGTTCATTAAAAAATCGTGAAAAAATTAACTTAATAAACAAGGAGGAATTGATTATGGATGATGAATTAAATTTAGTGAATGAATTTTTGGCGCTGGATACGTATGACAAAAATAAGCATTATGATTTAATTTTGCTTTTGGGTAATGCTGTAGCCCAAACGGGTTTGATGGCTTATGATTTGTACCAAAAAGGACAGGCAACATATTTTATGATTGCCGGAGGCCGGGGGCATACCACCGATATTTTAGAAAAAACATTGCAAACTAAATATGAAGTTAAAAGCGGACAAAGCGAGGCCGAATTGTTTAAAATGGCAATTGAAAAGCAGTTTGGACGCGATGACAGTATTTTAATGGAGAAAAAATCTACCAACAGTGGTGAAAATATTACTTTGGCTTTTGCAGAACTAAAAAAGCATAATATTGAGGTTAAAAATGTCCTCCTAGTGCATGACCCGCTGATGCAGCGCAGGGTTGATGCCACAGCTCGCTTGCAGCAGCCCGTCGTTTCGTTTGATAATTACCGTTGCTTTTTACCGCATGTTAAGGATTTACGTCTAACTAATCAGATTTGGGGTTTGTGGAGTCAAGAACGCTATCTAGCCCTCGTTTTAGGCGAAATGAAGCGGGTGCTTGATGATGAAAATGGGTATGGACCTAAAGGGGCTGGTTATTTAGCCCATGTTGATGTGCCCGCAAAAGTTTTAGCAGCCTATCAACACTTATTAGCCAAATATCACAACTATCAAAGGCAATAAAAGCCATTGTTGAGCAGACTTTTTTTAAGCTGATTTACACGTTTATAATCGGTAAAGCCGGCCGGTTTTGGCAAGTATCATCAGCCTCTTTTGAGGGCTGTTGAAAGTGGCTTTTGAAGAATGTCGATTGGAAATCAGTTGCATAAAAAAGCGCCACTATCGCAATAGTGGCGCTTTTTTATGCAAAATTTTGTAAATCTTCTTGGCCGTCCCATTTAACAATAGCGCCAATGGCTTGGGTAAGACCTTTAATACTATCATCTAGGGACATGGAAGGCAAGTGAGGCTTAGCAATAACTTGCTGGGGAAGGTAAGGAATATGGATAAAACCGGCTTTAAGCTGGGGAAATTCGTTGGCTCGCATGTATTGGACCTGATACATAATGTGGTTGCAGACAAAAGTCCCGGCAGTATTAGAAATTTGGGCGGGCAGGCCAGCTTCTCTGATCATTTTGACCATCGCCTTGATGGGCAATTGAGTAAAATAAGCGGTTTGTCCTGTGGGTTCAATCACACGGTTTAAGGGCTTTACACCAGCATTATCGGCAATTGAGGCGTCGTCAAGATTAATGGCGACTCTTTCAGGTGTTAAAGCAGCGCGTCCGCCGGCTTGACCAACATTTAAAACATAGTCGGGCTGATTTTTTTGAATGGCAGCATGAACGACTTGGGCTGATTGGTCAAACGAAGTAGGAATTTCTAATTTAATAATTTGCGCGCCTAAGATTTCATCAGGCAGTCTTTTAACAGCTTCTAAAGCTGGATTAATTGTCTCTTTTCCAAAAGGATCAAATCCGGTAACTAAAATTTTCATCTTTTTTCTCCTTACTCAATTTATTTAAATATGGTAATGGTAAAGACCTTTAGTTTTAACTATTAAAGCTTTTTCTTTGGAAGAACTTAACGATTTCAACCACGGCCACCAAGATTACCGCTGCAGCCAAGACAACCAGCCATTGAGCCAAAGCCAGGCTTGTCACGTGGAAAATCGTGTTGAAGGCCGGTACAAAGATAGTTGCACACAAAAGCACTGCTGAAGCTAAGATAGCCCAGTTGAAGAACTTGTTGTCAAAGATATCTTTAGTAAAGATAGTTCCGTGTAAGGACTTGCAGTTAAAGGCGTGGACTAATTGCAAGAGGCCTAGGGTTACGTATGCCATAGTCAAGGCATCAGCGTGGATAGCTGCTGAAGAGCTGTGGACTGGGAAGGTTACCGCGTAAAGGTAAACACCCAAAGTCAAGAGTCCTTCTAAGATACCCTGGTAGAGGATACCGGTTCCGACCCCGTTTGATAAGAAGTTGGTCTTAAGCCCACGCGGCTTTCGGTCCATCAGGTCTTTTTCACCTTTTTCTACCCCTAAAGCAATGGCCGGAAAGGTGTCGGTCACCAGGTTAATCCAAAGAATTTGTACCGGAGCAAAGATTGACCAGCCTAAGAAGGTCATCATAGATAAGGTCAAGACCTCACCCAAGTTAGCTGACAAGAGGTATTGGATAGCCTTTTGGATATTGGCGTAAACCTTGCGGCCAGCCTTGACAGCGTAGATAATGGTGGCAAAGTTATCATCGGCCAGGATAATGTCAGCCGCATTTTTGGAAACTTCGGTCCCGGTAATTCCCATGCCGACCCCGATATCAGCGGTCTTTAAGGCCGGGGCATCGTTAACCCCGTCTCCAGTCATGGCTACCACCTTGTCATGGGACTTCCAGGCATTCACAATCCGGACCTTGTGTTCCGGAGCAACCCGGGCGTAAACCGTGTAATGTTCAACATTTTGTTTGAGCTCTTCATCAGACATTTGGTCTAATTGGGCACCGGTGATAACCTGGCTATCGTCTTTTTTATCCAAGATACCTAAACGAAGGGCAATAGCGGTGGCAGTATCCTTGTGGTCACCAGTAATCATCAACGGACGGATGCCGGCACGTTTTGCTTCGGCTACGGCATCTTTAACTTCCGGCCTTTCAGGGTCAATCATCCCAGTTAAACCGACAAAAATCAAGCCATTTTCTTCTCTTTCCGAAGACGGATCTTCCGGCACTTCAGGAAGCTCCTTGTAAGCGTAAGCCAAGACCCGCAAAGCTTGAAGGGCAAGGTCATGGTTGGTCTTTAAGATTTTGTCTCTGAGGTCAGCTGTTAATTCTAAAACCCTGCCGTTAAGTAAAATTTTATCGGCCCGCTTTAGAAGTTCATCCGGCGCCCCCTTGGTAAAGACGTAAATTTTGCCGTCCTTTTGGTCCTTAACGATAGCTGACATCAGCTTTCTTTCGGAGTCAAAAGGAATGGAGTTTTGCCGAACCAAACGATCTTCTACATCTTTAACATAGACTAAACCGCCGTCTAAGTAGTATTGAATCAAGGCGGTTTCAGTCGGGTCGCCGGCTAGGCCATTGTCGGTCATAACCGAGTCATTGGCTAAAATCATGGCCTGGGCCAAGCGGCTGTCGGCATCGGCTTCAAAGTCATTGGCATTAACCAATTTCATGTCAGAGTAGAGCTTTTCGACAGTCATCTTGTTTTGGGTTAAAGTCCCGGTCTTATCGGAAGCGATAATTTCGGTGGCCCCCAAAGTTTCTACTGCCGGCAGTTTTCTTACCAGGGCGTTTTTCTTAGACATGGCTTGGGTTCCAAGGGCCAGGGTAATAGTAACAATAGCTGGCAGACCTTCTGGAATAGCTGCAACCGCCAAAGAAATAGAGGTCAAAAGCATGTCTAAGAAACTTTCCCGGCCAGTCAAAAGGCCCACGGCAAAGATTACTACAGCAATAACCAGGATTAAAACTGTCAAAATCTTGCTTAAGTGGGCAATGGACTTTTGCAGAGGCGTAGTTTCTTTTTCCACGTTGTCAAGCATCTTGGCAATTTGGCCCACCTGGGTGTTCATCCCGATATCGGTAACCACAGCCACCGCTGTCCCATAGGTCACGTTGGTGTTCATGAAGCCGGAGTTTTCCTGTTCGCCTAAAGGCAGATCGTCTTTGGTCAAGTCGTTGGCATTTTTTTCAACCGCCACAGACTCCCCGGTCAGAGCTGCTTCTTCAACCTTAAGAGAGGCGGCTTCTAAGAATCTAACATCGGCCGGGATGACGTCGCCGGCTTCAAGCAAGACGATGTCGCCGACAACCAGGTCTTCACTGGAAATCTGGGTAACCTGACCCTCTCTTCTGACCCGGGTGTAAGGACTGGTCATTTCCTTTAAGGCATCAATGGCGTTTTCCGCCTTGGCTTCTTGGAAAACCCCGAAGACGGCATTTAAAATCACAACTAAGAAAATGATAATGGCATCAGCTGCTTCGCCGGCAAAAACAGAAATTGCAGCTGCCACCAGCAGGATAATAATCATCAAGTCCTTAAATTGGGCCAAAAACTTTTCTAAAAGCGTGGTCTTGCGCTTGGCCTCCAGGACATTTTTCCCGTCTTTTTCCTGTCTTTTCTTTACTTCGGCATTAGTCAAACCATCAAGGCTGGTGTCAAATTTTTCCAAAACCTCTTTTCTGGTCAGCTGGTAGTTTTTCTTTTCCATATCTTATAACCTCTTTTCGCACTTAATCTTGTAATTCAAAAATCTTTCTTAACGGCACTGCCCGTTAGGCTCGGTCTTTAACAGAACTTCAATCCCCCCTTATAGACAAAAAACTCCCGATGCGCCTTGACGACAACACCAGGAGTTTTCTGCTAGGACCTGCAGCTGGTTCTATTAACTTTTATGAAGACTGTCATACAACAGCCTATCGTAAATCTTTTCAGTTATTATTTTTATATGCTCATTATATAGACTTTTTGACTTTTTTTCAAGTATGAAACCGAGAAGGGCTTTTGTCAGATGGCTTTTAATTTACTTATCTTCTGTTTTAGGCGCCTGCTGCTTAGTTTTCTTAGTATTTTCTTTAGCTGCCTTGTCGATTTGACGGCGGTCAGCCTTGCCGGGGTTTAATTCAACCAAGTGTCCGGTTGCCGAGTAGACAATCCATTCAGCCAGGTTGACGATGTGGTCGCCGATTCTTTCCAAAAGACGGACGGTTGTCAGATAGTGGCTGCCGTATTCGATACCCTTAGGATTATCTTTCATTTCAGAAATCACAATCTTTTGGGCTGTAGCGTAGGCCCGGTCGATATCAAGGTCGGCGTTGGCAACTTCGTAAGCTTTTTGTTCATCGCCTTTAACATAAGCGTCCAAAACGTCTTCCAACATTTTGCGGACCGCGGCAGTCACATTGGCTAAGATTTCATCGACTTCATCCAAGGTCTTTAATTCATGACGCAAGTCGTCTAAAATCAAGGTTTCCCGTGCAATGTGCACCGCGTGGTCGGCGATTCTTTCAACGTCGCTTGAGGCTTTTAAAACAGTGATAACTGAACGAAATTCTGCGGCTAACGGCTGGTGGAGCGCTATAATCTTTAAGGCCTGCTTTTCTAAGACGAGTTCTTCTTCGTTGACCAAAGAGTCGCGGTCGACAACTTCTTGGGCTAATTTAACGTCTTTGTCTAAGAATGACTTGGTTGCCAGGTAGATTTGTTCACTGGCATCGATACCCATTTCCATGAAACGGCCGCGGAGCTTTTTTTGTTCGTCATTAAAAATTTCTCTCATTTTCCTATCCTTCCTATTTTTTTATCCGAATCTACCATTGAGGTAGTCATCTGTCCTTTGTTCCTTAGGACTGATAAACATTTCCTTAGTCTTGCCGTATTCTACCAGGTCGCCATTCATCATAAAGGCTGTCCAGTCTGAGATTCGAGCCGCTTGCTGCATGTTGTGGGTAACAGCAACCATGGTATATTTACCTTTTAATGATACCAAAGTTTCTTCAACTTTGTTAGCAGAAATTGGGTCCAAGGCACTGGTTGGTTCGTCTAAGAGAAGAATTTCCGGTTCAACCGCCAAGGCCCGGGCGATGCAAAGCCTTTGCTGCTGACCGCCGGAAAGAGATAAGCCAGACTTATCAAGCATGTCTTTGACTTCATCCCATAAGGCTGCTTGTTTAAGAGACTTTTCAACGGCAGCATCCAAGGCAGCCTTATCTTTAATTCCAGCTACCTGGAGACCATAGGCAACATTGTTGTAGACTGACATTGGAAAAGCAATCGGCTGTTGAAAAACCATGCCGACGTTTTTCCGCAAATCAAGCAGGTCGGTATCTTTTTGGTAGATATCCTTGCCATCCAAACTGACCAAACCTTCGATGCGGACGTTTTGGTTGTCATCGTGCATTCGGTTTAAAGTTCTAAGCAAAGTTGACTTCCCGCAGCCAGATGGCCCGATTAAGGCTGTGATTTGCTTGTCTTTAAATTCTAAGTTAATTCCGTGTAAAGCTTCATTATCCCCGTAAAAAAGCTTTAAATTCTTTACTTCTAACATTTTATCCTCCTAACCAAAGTCACCAGTCAAGTAGTCTTGGGTGATTTCAAGGCTTGGGTTGGTGAATAGCCGACTTGTGTGGTTGTATTCTAACACTAGACCCTTGTGGAAGAAAGCCGTGTTGTCAGCAATTCTTCCGGCTTGCTGCATACTGTGGGTCACAATGATGATCGTGTGTTCTTTTTTCAAAGTGTTAATTGTTTCTTCAATCTTGGCTGTGGCCAAGGGGTCTAAGGCACTGGTTGGTTCGTCCATTAAGATTACCTCAGGTTTAAGCGCCAAGGCCCGGGCGATGCAGAGCCTTTGCTGCTGACCACCGGATAAGGCCAAGGCCGACCGGGTCAAAGAGTCCTTGACTTCATCCCACAAGGCTGCCTGTCTGAGGGATTCTTCCAAAATTTGGTCTTCCTGGTCCCTGCTTAAGTTTTGGTCCTGCAAACCAAATAAGATGTTTTTTCTTACTGACTTGTAGAAGGGATTAGGCTTTTGAAAAACCATTCCGATGTGCTGGCGGACAGCATAGACGTTAGCCGACTTGGCATTGATGTCTTGGCCGTGGAAAAGGATTTGGCCTTCTACCGTCGCAATCCCGTCGTTAAGCCGGTTTAAGGACCGCAGAAGAGTTGATTTTCCGGAACCGGAAGCCCCGATTAAGGCGGTAACCTTGTTTTTTTCAAAGCCCATAGTCACGTCTTTTGAAATGTGCTTTGGCCCATATGAAACCTGAACATCCTTAAGGTCAATGATGACATTTTCTGGATCAGGTGTAAAAATCGCTTTTTTGGTTAAATCGTAGTCTTTCATTTTTTATCTGTCACCCATCATTTTATTTCTCAGGTTGGCCCCTAAAGCCCGGGCCCCCAGGTTAAAGATGATAACTATTAATACTAAAACGGTCGCACTGGCTGCGGAAACTTCGGTTGCGTCTTGAACCAAACCTTCAGAGTTTAACTTCCAGATGTGAACGGCCAAAGTTTCTGCCGGACGCATGATGTTTAAGAAGCTGTCTGAAGAAAATGGGTTCCAGTTTGTAAAGTCGACTTGGGAAGTACTTTGCCCAGCGGTAAAGATTAAGGCTGCGGCTTCCCCGAAAATACGGCCGGCCCCCAGGATAATCCCGGTGATAAGTCCCGGCAAGGCTGCAGGCAAGATGATAGAAGTGATCGTCTTCCACTTGGACAAGCCTAAGGCCAAGCCCCCCTGCATTTGAGCTTCGTCGATGTCATCAAGTGATTCTTCGAAGTTTCTGGTTAAGATCGGCAGGTTGAAGATTGTCAAAGAAATCGCCCCGGCTAAAAGAGAAAAGCCGAAGTTAAAGTTGACAACAAAAATCAGGTAAGTGAACAAACCAACCACGATTGACGGCAGGGAAGACAAGACTTCAATCACCATCCGCAAGAAAGCTGTCAGCTTGTTTTGCGGTGCGTAAAAGGCCAGGTAGATGGCCGCAAAAAGTGATAGCGGTGCTGCAATAATCAGGGTTAAAACCAAGATATAAAAGGAATCAAAAAGCTGGGTAGAAATCCCCCCGCCTGCCAAGAAGGCCTCTGATTCGGTAAAGAGAAAGTGCAAAGACATGTGTGGCAGGCCTCTGCCGATGATGTAGGCGATGATTACGATAAGTAAAGCAACAACTAAGACTGTAACAACTTTAATTGCTGTTAAAACTATTTGATTAATTTTTTTGGCATCCATTAGTTGTCACCTCCCCGGCCGACAAGTCTGATTAAGATATTGAAGAACAAGGCCATAATTAATAAAACTAAAGCTAATGACCAAAGCGCATTGTTAGGCAGGGTGCCTAAGATAGTGTTCCCAATCCCCATTGTAAGTGTTGATGTTAAAGTTGAACCCTGGCTGAGCAATGATCCCGGCATAACCAAAACGTTACCGATAACCATTTGTACGGCCAAAGCTTCACCAAAGGCACGGGTCATCCCAAAAATAATTGCAGTTAATAAAGCGGGACGGGCTGCCTTTAAAACGATCCGGTTGATAGTTTGCAACTGGGTTGCACCCAAAGCTAAAGAAGCAGTCCGGTAGTGCTTAGGCACAGCTTTCAAGCCGTCAATCATTAAGGACGTTACGGTTGGCAAAATCATCAATGTTAAGACCATAACCCCGGTTAAGATGGAAAAACCGGTCCCGCCAAAGGCATTGCGGACCATTGGCACGAAGACTTCCAAACCTAAAAGCCCATAAACAACGGAAGGAATCCCGACTAAAACTTCGATTAAAGGCTGGATGAACTGAGCCAGTTTACTTTCAGAAACTTCACTGACATAGATTGCCAAAATCAAGGCTAAGGGACTGGCAATCAAAGCTGAAGTTAAAGTTACCATTAACGAGGTAACAAGCATTGGCAAGGCGCCAACCAGCCCATCACCAGGATCCCACTGGGTTCCTGTCAAGAAGTCAACAATAGAACCATCGCCTGAGACAAACATTGAAATTCCCTTGGCTCCAACAAAGTATAAGATTGAAAATACCAAGATGCAGATAATGGTGATGGAGATTCCGGTAATAGATCTGCCTAATAATTCTTCATATTTTTGCTTCATTATATCTCTCTCCTAGCTCTTCTTAGCGTGAACGTTTCCGTCCTTATCCTTGTAGACCTTCATTTGTTTTGTGCTGACGTAGCCGGCATCCCTTAAAGTTCCGTTTTGAACTTCATCAGATAAGATGTAATCAAGGTAGGCTTTGGTAACCTTGTTTAACTTGCCGTTAGTGTACATATGTTCATATGACCAAATTTTCCATTTATTAGTTGCAACGTTTTTTGCTGTTGGGGCAACACTGTCGATATTTGCGGCCTGTAATTCATCGTTGATGTAGCCGAATGCCAAGTATGAAATAGCCCCCGGGGTGTTGGCCACGATTTTTCTTACGGTCCCGTTTGAGTCTTGTTCTTGGGCATTGACAGCTTTTTTACCATTTAAGACTGCTTCTTCAAAAGTCTGCCGGCTCCCGCTGCCTTGAGCACGGTTGATAACCGTAATCTTTAAGTCAGGGCCGCCGATTTCTTTCCAGTTGGTAATTTTTCCTGTGAAGATGTCTGCCAACTGCTTGCTGGTTAAGTTTTTAAGCCCGATATCCTTGTTAAGAACAGGTGCCAGCCCTACGACAGCCACCTTGTGGTCAGTTAATTTTTTAGCGTCGATACCTTCCTTGTTTTCCGCGAAAATATCGGAGTTCCCAATATCAACGGTTTTTTCTTGAATTTGGCTTAAGCCGGTACCAGACCCGCCCCCTTGAACATTAACCTGGGCGCCCTTGTACTCCTTTTGAAATTCTAAGGCAACCTGCTGAGCCAAAGGCTGCAGCGCAGTTGAGCCAACTATGGTAATTTTTTGACGTGCCGGTTCATTATTGGCTTGTACTTTTAAATAGCTTAACCCACCCGCTAGCAGTACCAAAATGACTATTAGCAACTTTTTTTTAGACATAACCTTCACCTCTTAATTAATTTCATTTTTAGTGTAAAAAAGTTTTGTAAATGTTAAGTAGCCTGCTTGTAAAAATCGTGTAAATATTAAGTAGCATGTAAATGTTGAATAGCAATGGTATGCTACAATTAAGACAAAAAGAAAATAAAGGGGCTACGAAGATGGAAAATAACAATTTTTTGCTTCTTACTAAAGATGACCAGCTTTATATGGATGCCAATCAGGCGTTTGTTGAAGAAAATTTCTTTTTACATCGGACAACCACAGCTGCTAAAACAGTGACAAAATTACACCGGCATAATTTTACAGCCATCATTTGGGATATTAGGGCGACGACGCTTGAAACTTGTATGGGAACGATGGAAGTTATTCGCCAAATTATGCAGGGACCGATTATTTGCTTGGTGGATGAAATTACGGATAAAAATAAAATTCGATTATTCAAGGTGCATGTTGATGATGTTTTAGATTTAGATACGAAGCCGCAAATCTTTTTGGAAATATTAAAGCAGCGGGTATGGGCGTACCAGCAAATTTTTGATATGAAAGCTTACACCATCCATAAACAAAAGAATACTGGTAAAATTGTTAAGATTGACAATATGGTTATCAATTATGACCAATATAGTTTAAAAATTGCGGGGCAAAAAATTGATTTGACACCTAAGGAATTTAAATTATTAGCCTATTTTTATGAGAATAAAAATCAAGTTTTATCGCGGGAACAAATTTTAAATGGTGTGTGGCATTATGATATTGCCGGAACCTCCAGAATGGTCGATATTCATGTCAGCCATTTGCGCGATAAAATCGAGCCTAATCCCAAAAAGCCCCAGTACTTAAAAACAGTACGTGGATTTGGATATATATTTGTGACAGAAAACTAATTAAAAAAACCAGCCTAATTAGGCTGGCTTTTTTAATTGATGGCTGTGAAAAGCTTTCTTTGACGAATCCAAGTGAAAAGTCCAAAAAGTATGGTCCAAATCACGGCTCCTAAAGCACCGGTAAAATCGACGGGAACAAAAAAGAGGGAGCAAAAGACCGCGATAAAAAAGCTGATGGTTAAAGGCGACATGAGTTGATAAAAAGGCATTTTAAACCCATTTGGATCAAAATCAGCTGATTGGCGGTAGCGGCGGTGCGCTAGCAAAGCTAAAACATAAACAATGATATACATATCGCTGGAAGCACCGGTAACAATTGTAAATAAGGCACTTAAACCATTTGTTAAGCTGAGTAAAGGAGTTAACAAAACAAGGGCGGCAGTGGCTAAAATGCCCCAAGCTGGCACCCCTTGGTCAGAAATTTTAGCAAAATGGCGGTTTAACCAAGAGTCTGGGGTACTTTCTTTGGCTAATTGATAAAAATGCCGTCCAGCTGAAAAAAGTGAGGAATTTAAAGCAGAAGCAGCTGAGATTAGAACCACAAAGTTGATGATGCCGGCAGCAGTGGCAAATCCGGCTAATTGAAAGACTTGAACAAAAGGGCTGCTATGGCTGGATAAAGAGGTCCAAGGGATGATGGTCATAATTACCAGTAAGGCGCCGATATAAAAGAGTAAAATACGCAGAAGAGTTTCGTTAACGGCTTTTTTAATCACTTGCTTAGGGTTTTTAGCTTCACCAATGGTGATGGTTACAAATTCAATGCCCTCAAAAGCAAAAAAGACCATGGGAAAAGCGGTGATAAATGAGTAAGGCCCCTTGGGTAATAGGGTGTAATTATGGGTTAAATTTGCAAATGAAGCTTTGCCTAACGGTGTTTTAGTGGCAGTAATTACCATAAATAAGCCGGTCAAAATCAAGGCGACAATGGCGCTGATTTTAATCATGGCAAACCAAAATTCAGTTTCACCAAAAAAACGGGCCGCGGTCAAATTAATCCCGACAAGCAGGCCTAAAAAAGCGATTTGAATCGCCCAGGTTGGCAGGGTAGGCAACCAGTATTGAACGTAGGTAGCTACAGCTGTTAATTCAGACATGCATAAAAAAACGAGGCCTAACCAATAAGTCCAGCCGGTAAATTGACCGACACTTGGGCCGAGATATTTTGAGATAAAGGAAACAAAGGTATGGTGGCTGGAATCAGCGTAAAACATTTCGCCCAAAGCCCGCATTAAAAAGAAGAAAAAAATACCCATAATGGCATATACCAATAAAATAGACGGTCCAGTTTTGGCAATTGTGGTACCGGCACCTAAAAAAAGCCCAGTCCCAATGGTCCCACCAATGGCAATCATCTGCACGTGGCGGTTTGATAGGGATCGAATGGTTCCATCCTCATTTTTAGTAAATTGCTGCATGAAAAAGCCCCCTTAAATATTTTTAATGACTCTATCATAGAATGCAAAGCTTAAAATATCAATATTCACTCAAAAAAAAGATTGATGAAACTTTTTCATGCTTAGGTTAAAAAAAGTAAAGCGAAAAAAGCAGAGTAGTTACTTTTGTAGGATAATAATATTTATACAAAATTAAGGGAGAAAATAAATGAAACAAGAAGTTAAAGGTATTTGGTTGGCTATTATCGGCACGAGTTTTTGGGGGATTTCCGGACCTTTTGCCCAAAATCTTTTTACCCAAAACATTAATCCGTTGTGGCTGGTAGGTTTGAGGCTAACCATTGCCGGCAGTATTTTGACTTTCTGGGGCGCACTTCAGTATCCTGAGCAGTTTAGGCAACTGCTAGAATGGCATAATCTCAAAAGACTTTTACTATTTTCTTTGTTTGGGATGGTTCCTTCACAATTGACTTATTTTTTAGCAATTAGCTATGCCAATGCTTCCACGGCAACTATCTTGCAATTTTTAGGGCCCAGCTTCATTGTGATTTATTTGGCACTTAAAACGCAAAAAATGCCGGCACGAATTGATTTAATTTGTTTAGTAATTTCTTTATTAGGTACTATTTTAGTCGTAACTAATGGAAGTTTTTCGTCCTTAGCTTTATCAGGCTTAGGGATGTTTTGGGGGATTATGGCTGGCTTTAGCCAAGCTTCTTATACCCTTTTGCCGCGAAAATTATTACAAGTCTTTGATGCTAAATTGGTGACAGGCTTAGGGATGTTTATGGGCAGTCTACTGTTTTGGCCACTACTTATCATTAAGCATCCAGCGACGGTGAATAGCAGCATGCTGCTGTCTTTTGGCTATATTATCATTTTTGGGACGATGGCGGCTTACCTTTGCTACTTGCAAAGTGTGAAATTTATTCCAGCAGCCACCACGGGAATGTTGAGCGCCTTTGAACCGCTAACGGCCAATATTGTTTCAGTGCTTTGGCTTAAAGAAATGTTGGGTGGTTTTCAAACGTTAGGTGCTATTTTGATTTTAATGACGGTTTTTTGCAGGCTTTAGCAGTCAAGAAGACTTAATACTTGCATAGGCAAGCGATTTTTTTTAAAATATTCTTAAGAAAGATTAAAGGAGTGGATGTTATGCTGATTGATTTTTTAAATGACTATTATTCGGCAGACTTTGAAGTTATTCACGATGTTGCCGGAAATCAGCATTTGGTGGGCCATAGTGTACGTTATGATTGTGATTTATTTGTTAAAATTTTCACCGACCGCGAAATGTTCTATGCTGAACAAAATGTCAATCAGGTATATTGTCCACAAATTTATCTTGATAGTGTCATTTTTGAAAATAAATACATCGTGGTTTTGCGTGATCGAACTTTAGCCGATACTGATAATCAAGACTTTAATGAAGAAGATGCTAGGGAATATGGGCGGATGTTGGGTGAATTTCATCAAAAAGTCACAGGCAATGTCTTAGTGGCTGATGATACCAAAACAAAACTTTCAGATCGAATTTTAAATACGGTTGCCAGTCTTAAAGGCTCAGAATATGAACAAGAAGTTAACGACAGTTTAAAGCTTTTAGAAGCAGACTTGAAACGGGCTGACGAAGAGTATCGTCAATTACCGCATGTCGTTTTGCATGGTGATTTTAGTTTACGCAACATCAAAGAGTATCAAGGACACAATGTTTTGATTGATTTTGAGTGGTCGCATGTAGGTGTGGCCTATGAAGATTTTTTGCGGTGCTTTTTTGCAGAAGTCAAAGATCCCAAACTAAGAACAGCTTTCATTGAAGGCTATCGCAGCATTAGTGAATTTGAGATTCCACAATATGAATTGCAACGGGTCTTAATGCTGCTATGTGCACTTGAAATTTGCCGGTTCCATGTTACCCATCAAAGGGAAAAATTTGGTGAAATTCCGCACCAGATGTTGAAGACAATTGCTAAAGGCGATGCGATTGTTAATTTGGACTAATAAGAAAAAGAGCTTCCCATCATTTTGGAAAGCTCTTTTTTATCAATATTTACGGGCTTTTGGGGCTAATAAAATTTCAAGCGCACATAAAATAATTAAAGCTAAAGGAACAAAAATTTTAAGGCCTAACACAGTCGTTATCAGACTTAGCATCGGTTTAACCCAGGTAAAATTATCTAAAAGTAGTACGGCAATGATAATGATACCTACTGTACTTTGGATGATGATGCTTTGCTTATGATTGAAGAGGGTTAAAAAAGTTCCCAAAACAAGACAACTGCAAGCGGCTAAAATGATATATCAAAAATGAAAGGGAAAAGAGCCTAAAATAACTTTTGGGATTAAAGTAACAATACCATCAACACCAATGATTTGGTTGAGTTGGCCTGATATTTGTCTTTCTTGACTAACAACAATAAAATCAGCCGGAAGGTTTTGCTTTAAGACAAGGGCCAAATCATCACGATTAGCTAAGACAGCATCGAATTTTTTAGATTTAAGTTGAGGAATTAATTTTAAGCCATCTTCAGGGCTAGAGATATTACCGAATGTTTGGTATTTAACTTCACTCATACTGTCTAAAAAAAATTTCATCGTTTGACTAAAAGTAGGACTGGCAGGTGTATTGCATGAAAAAAGCAGGGCTAGATGGTGTATATTTTGTTTTTTTAAATAAGAAAATAAAGCCTGATAGCTTTGGGTACGGTCAACGTAGACGCTGGCTATTTGGGGACCGGTTAAATTTAAAACGGTGACAGCTTCACGCATTTCTAAAGGGGCGCGTGCCGAAACGAGTGTCAAAGGAAGGTTGCTTTTTGAGATTAGACTAGCATTAGTGGTCGTCACGCGGCCATTTGAAGCGAGTAAGGTACCATCCATATCAGTAAAAACATGTTTAATTTTCATAATAACACCTGATTTATTAATTTATTTCAGTGTAAAATGTGGAATGCGTTCCATGTCAAGCCTTAAAATAAAAAAAGGGCGCTAAAAAGGCCCTTTTTTGGTTAATTTTTTGATTGCTTTAAATAGCTAAGCAAGCTTCCCTCACGCAAGCCATGGTTTGAAAAGATAACTTCATTGATATGACAGCTTCTAAGCAGCAGCATCATCGGAATTAAACCGCCTACGACTACATCGGCTCTGGCCTTGGCTAAGCCGGGAATTTGACTACGTTTGACTTTATTTAAGGTCAAAAGATTTTTAAAAAGGTCAAAGGCTTCTTGACTGCTGAGACGGTAGCCATGCAGATCAGGTAAAATACCAGGGGCATAGGCTTTGCGGCGAGCAACTTTAGCTAAGGTCCGGTTGCTTCCGCCAAGGCAGACCAACGGCATTTTGTGGGCTGAAGTTAGCCAATCAAGGTTTGTTAAAGTTTGCTCAACATAGGTCATGGCAGAAAACAGATTGGCAGCTGAAATTTTATCTTGCAGGGAAAAATCCGTCGATAAGGTGACTGAACCGAAGGGAAGGCTGATTAATTCTTTGGCTTGCATATCTTGCACTAAAATAAGTTCGGTGCTGGCGCCACCAGTATCCATAATCAGGCAGTCAGAAATATCTAAAGTACTGGTGACGCCTAAAAAATCTAAATAAGCTTCTTGTTGCCCCGAAATAACTACAAAGTTAAGACCTGTTTGAGCTAAAACCAAATCTAAAAAAGCCTGTTGATTTTTGGCTTGTCTAACAGCAGCAGTCGCTAAAGGATTGATGACGATATCATCATACTTGGCGCAGGTTTTCTGAAAACTTTTCAGCGCGGTCAAGGCTCTTTTGATGGGTTCTTCTTTGAGAATTTTTTCGGGCCCCATATTTTCAGAAAGCCGGATATATTCTTTGAGCTGACAAATTAATTTGAAGTTATTATTTGGCAAAATTTCGGTGATGCGTAGGCGGGCCGAATTTGAGCCTAAATCAATTACGGCATAATATCTCATGCTTAATCCTCACTTTCTAAAAAGGTATTGTCATGCTTCGTCAAAGGCTTAAAAGGCTTTTGCTGGGGCTTTTTTTGGTCTTGCTGGCGTTTTTTTGTTCAGATTCTTTGACAAAAAATGCCTGAGCATTATTAGCGGCCAGGTTACGGCGGTTAATTCGTTTAAAGGTATCTTGATGCAATACTCTGGTTTTGACATTGTCAGCCCACATTTCATCAAAAATAGCCAAAGCTCGCTTCTTAAGGTCTGTTTGCAAAATTGGGAATAATAATTCTACACGCCGGTTTAAGTTGCGCGTCATCATATCAGCCGAGGATAAATAAATGTCTTGGCTGCCGTTGTTGTAGAAGTAATAGATCCGGCTGTGCTCGAGAAAACGGCCAACGATGGAATGAACTTCAATGTTTTCAGAGACACCTGGAATTTCGGTTTTCAAACAGCAGATACCGCGGATAATTAGTTGAATTTTAACACCCTTAGCCGAAGCTTCGTAGAGTTTTTCAATAATTTTAGGATCAGACAAGGAGTTCATCTTCATTTTGATGACGGCAGGCAGATTTTTTTTGGCTGCTTCAATTTCATTATCAATTTTGGCATAAATAAATTGACGAATATTGTTGGGCGAATTATGCAGTTTGTGGAAGTACGGCGGTCTAGAAAAACCAGACAGCATATTAAAAAGATTAGATGCATCAATGCCCATATCGCGGTCACATGTCAAAAGACCCATATCGGTATAAAAATGGGCGGTAACATCATTGTAATTGCCGGTTCCTAGGTGAAGGTACCGTCTGATACCGTCTTCATCGCGTCTAATGACCAGGGCGATTTTAGAGTGCGTTTTTAAGCCGACAAGGCCATAAATTACGTGGCAACCCATTTGTTCGAGCGTTTGGGCCCAATGAACATTATTTTCTTCATCAAAACGGGCTTTGACTTCAACTAAGACGGTTACTTGCTTGCCGCTTTGGGCAGCTTGTCCGAGATATTAATGATAGGCGAATTGCCTGATACGCGGTAAAGGGTCATTTTAATAGCTAACACTTGTGGATCGATGGCTGCTTGGTGGATAAAATTAGTGACAGCATCAAAAGAATCATAGGGATGCTGTAATAAAAAGTCTTTTTGCTGGATACTTTGGAAAATATTGTTATCCATTGATAAAGCTGGATCCAAAAAGCCCAAAAAAGGCGGATAGCGCAAATCATCATGACCTGTAATCAAGTGCGGCCATTTCTTGAGGAAGGCTAAATCAATCGGACCATTAATTTGATAAAGGGCATGTTGGTTTACTGCCAATTTTTTGAGGAGACGTTTTTGCAAATCAGCCGACATACTATTTTCGACTTCTAAGCGCACTACCCCGCCATGTTCTCTTGCTTTGAGCTGATTTTGAACGGCTTTTAGTAAATCAGAACTGTCTTTTTCAGCCACATCAAGATCCATATCGCGGATAACTCTAAAGCAGGCAGCTTCGTTGACTTGGTAACCGTCAAAAAGCTGGCTCAGGTAGGCTTTAATGATTTCCTCTAACAAGATAAAATCATTGTCCCCCCCAGGCAGCTTCACTAAACGGGAGAAGTTTTCCGGCAGACGGACAATCGCATAGAGGTTGGTATTTTTTTTAGCCAGGGAATCTTGCAGTCTAACAGCTAAATTAAGGGAGTTATTGCTGATAAAAGGAAAAGGCCGGGAAGAATCGACTGCCATCGGGGTTAAAAACGGGGATAATTCATTTTCAAAGTAATTTTGGCAAAAATCAATTTGTTCTTCCGATAAAGCTGCAAAATCAAGCAGGCGGATTTCTTCTTTATTTAATAAGGGCAAAAGCGAGCGGTTATAAGTCGAATAACGTTTGGCGACCATATCGTGCTCTTGTTTATTGATATCTTCCAATTGAGCTTTAGGTGTCATCCCAGAAGCATCAGTACTGGTGATTTTAACGGCTACCATTTTACTTAGTGAAGCTACTCTGACCATGAAAAATTCGTCCACATTACTTTGAGTGATGCCTAAAAAATTAACGCGTTCTAGCAAGGGATTATTGGCATCACGGGCTTCTTCCAAGACCCGACCGTTAAAGTCAATCCAGCTTAATTCGCGATTTTTAAAATAAGTGTCTTTATCATATTTTTTAACCATTATTTATCAGCCTTTCTTTGTTTCAAAATAACTTTAATTCCGAAGACTTCTTCAAAAAGGGCAGCTTTTTGCTGAAAAGCCCATTTTTCTAAAGCCAGGTTATGTGAGGATAAAGCTGTAATCAATAAGTAATTTGATTTTAAAGAAACCGAGATTTTTTTAATTTTTTGTTTGCGGGAATCATCTAAGGCATCGGCCAGCCTCAGCATAGCTGATAATTTAGCGACTATCAGCTGGTAAGTGTAAGGAAGCTGCGATTCTTGGATAAAGTCTTCCGGTGTTTCACTTGAATGATAGCGGGAAATGGCAGCGATGATGGAATTTTCTTCATCTGATAAGCCGATAAGCGGGTTAGCTTTTAAAATATAAGCGGAATGGCGGTAGTGGCCATGGGCGTTAATAAAAGCGCCGATATCATCGACAGTTGCAGCAATTTGCAAAAGCAGGCGACAACGGTCGTCTAAGCGGTGCAGCTTTTTGAGCTGATCAAAGAGGTGCAGGGCAAAAGTGACGGTCGTATGGCGATGATTGGCGTCCGTGACATAGCGGTTGGCCATATTTTCAGCTGACGTTAAAATCACACTATTTAATTTTTGGGTCTCATTTTTAGCTAGATAGCTATGAAAAGTACTTAAGCCTTCGATAACATCGGCTGTGGTAACCGTTAAATGTTTGGCTTTAGAAAATTTAAGCAGTTTTTGGATCATCAAAATATCTGGTACCACGCGTTTAACTAAACGAGTATCAATGTTTAAGTGTTGGCTGATAAATTGATCAGGAGCATTCAAATAATCGGCACTAAAAGCATTAAAACCGGCTGTATCCAAATTTTCAAAAGTATCAGAGCCTTTATTTTGCAACAAGTTATTGAATAAAAAAGGATCTTGTAGTAAAATATTGACTTCATCTTTATTTTGATTAAATTCAGGGCGCAAGTATTCAAACTTACTATTGATATAATCTTTAACCACTTCATTAGGATTAGCGGCCATGTTACGCAAATCACTGGTGATTTCGTCTAATTCTTGGTATCCTAAGCTGATATTCTAAGCTGTTTGAAAATCATTTTTTTTGAATTTGGATAAGGTGACGGTAGCCGCGCCGATATTCATCAGGTAAGTCGTTTTGTTAGGTAATTTTTTGAAACCCGGATTTGACATGACGGCAATGGTTTTATAGTAATTAAGCTGGCTGGTATTGAGCCAAGTCGTCTTAAGCTTGGTTCTGACATATATTTGGTCGCTTAAATAATGCGCTATATGGGCTGGTATCAGCTGTTGATTGGCATAAAAATGGTAGTCGTCAACCCCATATGCTTTGAGTAAGGCTAAAAATCCCTTCAAGGAAGTTGTTATTTTGGCAAGTTCGTGTTCATAAACGAGATTTTGCTGGTTATTATGTACCAGCAAAGCAGAGCTGGCTTCTTCTAGTACTGTATTATCGTCTAAATCAATAATTTTTAAATTAATTTGTAAAGGCGACATATAGATAATGCCGCAGAGTTTGTTAGCAGTCATATTAATCCCCCCTATAAATTATTAATATAAATCTACACTACTAGGATAACAAAAAAAGATGCACAGGTTATAAACTTTGATGAATTTATTGATAAAATTGTGAATAAATAAAGCGCTATAAGCCTTTATTTAAGGCACTATCAGCTAAATAAAAAAATGTGCAAATTTTTAGTGATTTAATTTATAACTTATTGTATAATAAATACAACCGTATAAGAAAATTTTATCTATAGAGGATGATATTAGATTATGTCAGAAAAATTACACATTGCATTATTATTTGGGGGCAATTCATCAGAACACGACGTTTCCAAGCGTTCTGCCCACACGGTTTACGATGCATTAGATAAAGATAAATATGAAGTTTCTGTTTTCATGTTTACTAAGCAAGGCTTTTTACTTGGTAATGAAGCTTCAATGAAGATTTTCAATGGTGAACCAGAAGATAGCGTAGTTGCTCAAGCAACTAAAGATGTTGATTTCTCCAATCCATTGGCTAACATTCAAAGTTTATCAGAAGTTAAAGATATTGATTTGTTCATCCCTGTTATTCACGGCAATATGGGTGAAGATGGTACTGTCCAAAGTTTGTTCCGCTTGCTCAATAAGCCTTACATTGGTAGCGGTATTACATCATCTGCGATTTCCTTTGATAAAGATTTGACTAAACAATTATTGACTTACCATGGTATCCGTAATACCAAGTATGTTGTGGTTACACCGGAAAATCAAGCAGAATTCACTTATGAAAAGTGTGCGGCTCAATTGGGTGAAACGTTATTTATCAAGCCAGCACGCCAAGGTTCTTCTGTTGGGATTCACAAGGTTTCAAATAAAGAAGAATTCGATAAAGCTATTCAAGACGGTTTCCATTACGATTACAAGGTGTTGGTTGAAGAAACGATTGCCAACCCACGTGAAGTTGAATGTTCTGTTTTAGGCAACCGTGATATCAAAGCTTCTAAGCTTGGTGCTATTCAAGTTCCTAAGGAAGATGCTTTCTACGATTACAACAATAAATTTGTTGATGCTTCTGGTGTGGTCTTTGAAATCCCAGTTGAATTGCCTGAAAAATTAACCAAGGAAATTCAACAAATGTCCCTTGATGCTTTCCGTGTCTTAGATAACCGCGGCTTGGCTCGCATGGACTTCTTAGTTGACGAAAATGATGTGCCATACTTTGGTGAAGTTAATACTTTGCCAGGCTTCACTAATATCTCACTTTACCCACAATTATGGGCTGTATCGGGTATTAAATATAAAGACTTGCTTAACCGCTTAATTCAACTTGCCTTTGATGAATTTGAAGCAAATGGCAAACTCCACTATGATTTTGTCGAATTAGGTTCAGAACATTTAGGTGAAGGCTTGTTGACAGCCGACGATAAAAAATAAATAATAAAAAGGAACTGGTTATCAGTTCCTTTTTTTGTTTATAAATTAAGATGGGGTGAAAATATTGGCGCAATTAACGAAAATGGTGGATTTAAAAATTTTAGCCGTTTTATTTTTAGGTGCGGATATCATAACGATGACTAGCCAAGGCGCGTTGTTTGCTTTGTTAGCAGTGGTAATTACCTTTGACGGCATTATTTTGCAGCTAAATCATCAGCTTAATGCCAAAGGCTGGCTGCGCTTGTTTTTTTTGAGCCCTTTAAGGATCATTTTTTTAGGACCGTTATTTTTGCATGCCATGTTTCAACTTTCTTTAAGCAGTCAAAAGCAAAATGTTTTATTCCTTTACCGGCATCAAATAGCCTTGGGTATCTTTAGCAGCTGGCTTTTGTGGAGCTTAGCAGCTGCAATTTTTTTAAAGCGTCAAAAAAAGTTAAGACCTTTTTTAAGAGCGCTGTTCATTAGTTTAATAGGCGGCTTCCTGCTTATTTTAGCCGAAAGTTCCGTTTTAATGCTAGTGGCTAGTAAGATTTTAGCTGCTTTATTTTTAGCGCTTGTTTGGCTTTATCTTTTAGGGGCTAATGGCTGGCTAATTTTTAGCCTAGTTTCACCGCCCAAAAATGCGGCGGTGGTAAAGTCCATTCCCAAACCCTGGCTTTTGCTGTGCTTAAGTCTGGCATTGGGGGTGCGGACAGGCTTTTTTTATCAGCAATTGCAGGACGGACAACCGCATAAGATGCTGGTGATTGCCCACCGCGGGGTAAACAGTGCCCATGATTTTCCAAATCATACGACTAGTTTAACCACCACGGCGGCAAAATTGCATCCAAGTTATAGCGAATTAGATATTCGTCAAACTAAAGATCAGCATTTTGTGGTGAGCCATGATGATTTTTTCAAGTTAAAAGGGCAGGATGTGTCTTTAGAAAAAGCTGCCTTAAGCCAGGTGATTCATCCGCGCAGAAAACTTAGTTTAGAAACTTATCGCATTTATTTAGCTAAGGCCTTGCAAATTAAACAGCCTTTGCTGACTGAATTTAAGACCAATGGCAATAGTCAAGCGATGGTTGACAGCTTTTTTAAGCAATTTGGTAGCCAGGTTCAAAAAAACCGCGGGATGGTGCATTCCATTGATTATACAGCGGTACGGCAGACTAAAAAAAGCGCTCCACACCTTAAAGTTGGTTGGGTTATGCCATTTACGGTATTTTATCCGCCTAAATGTAGGGCCGATTTTTATTCAGCTAACATAACTTTATTAAATCGAACCTTTATTAAAAAAGCCCATCAAGAGCACAAAGAAGTTTATGCTTGGACCGTCAATAGCCGCTTTCAGACTGTTTATGCCTACCTTTTAGGCTGTGACGGGCTGATTACTGATCATGGCAGTCAGGTGAAAAAATGGCTTAAACTCACGCCAAAAGAGCAGCTGTTAGGGAAGTTTTATCTAAATTTATGGCTGCTGCACTAAAAAAGGCCGGGAATTTTAATCCCAGCCTTTTTAATTTATTTTTTCTTAGTGTCAATTTTGTTTTCAAGGTTAGTTCTAACCACTAAGACATCACACGGAGCAACCCGGGTGACATATTCGGTTACTGAACCGATTAACAATCTTTCAACGGCATTCAAACCGGTAGCACCGATAACAATTAAATCAGTGTCTTCATCTTTAGGAATATCACGGGCAATTACAGCCTTAGGAGCACCATATTCAACCGTAGCAGTAATATTTTCTACGCCGGCTGCTTTAGCATCGGCAATATATCCATCCATGGTTTGTTGTGCTGTTTCAGTAACTTGATCGACCATGGCCGTATCAAAACTGGAAATATTTTGGAAAGCACGTGTATCAACAACATGAACCAAGTGAATTTTGGCAGCGTCATTACGTTTAGCTATGGCCACAGCTTTTTTGAAAGCTAATTCAGCTTCACGAGAACCATCAACAGGAACGAGAATGTTTTTATAATTTTGTAACATCTGAATCACCCTTTCTTTACTTTCATATTAATTTTACTTTATTTAAGCCAAAAAATAAAGTGAAAACGCTCACTTTATTTGAAAAAAGTTAATTTCCCATGGAATAGGCCAGCATAACTAAAGATAAGCTCGAGGCAAAGACGGCATCTAAAATGAGCATGACGATTTTAAATAGCAGTAAATTTGTAAAAGCTGAAATAATGCTCAAACAGCCGCAAAAAAGCAAAATAAGGCCTAAAACCTGCATAATTTTAGCCAGCGAGGGATCTTTTTCAGGGTGGAAAATAATAACTTGCCGGTTGCGGTGGCTAAAGACATAAAAACCTAAAAAGGCCACAATTAAGCCTAGGACAACTAATAAAACAGTCGCAGCTTGCTGCATAGAATCAATCCTTTGTCTAAAAATAAAAAAGCGGCCAAGAAAAACTCGGTCGCTTGAAAATCCGCAGTGCCGTAACAACTCCTGTAGTTGAACCCGCGTGTATGCAGGAAAATGCACCCCTACCAAGACTTGTGGTTACCACGTGAAATGGTCTGCCAGCTATCTTGAGATCCGGATGACAAACATGTTAGTTGTTCGGTCAACCTTACATTATGGAGCTTTGCGCACACCTCAGAAATTCCACCATTATCTTAGCATAGCTAATCGATAATTTCAAATTTTTAGTTTGGCTTTTTTAAATCCTGCGAAGTAAAGCGTGCTTTTTGCAAGGCTGAATATTGCTGTTTTAAGGCTTGTTCAAAGGAACCGTTTTCTTTTGGATGGTAGTAATTTTTATTAAGCAGCCCATCAGGCAAGTATTGCTGTTTTACCCAATCATGTGGAAAATCATGTGGGTATTGGTAGTTAACACCGTGGCCTAAAGCGCTAGCCCCTTTAAAGTGGGCGTCTTTTAAATGGTCCGGAACAGCACCCGCCAGTCCCTTTTTAATATCAGCTAAAGCATTGTCAATTGCCAAGACACCGGAATTAGATTTAGGCGATAAGCATAATTCAATCACGGCATCTGCTAAGGGAATCCTAGCTTCGGGTAAGCCTAATTTTTCAGCTGCGGTGACGGCAGCCACGGTTCGCTGGCAGGCGGGAGGGTTAGCTAAGCCGATATCTTCGTAAGCAATAACTAAAAGTCTCCGCATTACACTGATTAAATCGCCGCTTTCTAAGAGGCGCGCCATGTAATGCAAGGCAGCATTGACATCCGAGCCGCGAATAGATTTTTGAAAAGCGGAAATGACATCATAATGGGCGTCACCGTCTTTATCTTGAGTTAAAGTCTTTTTTTGCAGACATTCTTCGATTATGGGCAGGGTTAGATGAATGGTTCCAAAGTCATCTGGCGGAGTCGATAAAGCAGCCAATTCCAAGCCGTTTAAAGCACTTCTTAAATCACCGTTGGTAGCATGGCAAAGATGCTCTAAAGCGTCAGGGTCAAGCTTTAAATTTTTTTTACCTAACCCGCGGTCGGAATCTTTAATAGCACGGTTCAGGGCAATCTTTAAATCAGCCGGTGTCAGGGGTTTTACTTCGAAAATTTGAGTTCGGCTGCGGATGGCAGGATTGATTGAAATATAAGGATTTTCGGTGGTAGCGCCGATTAAAATAATTTTGCCCGATTCGAGTAGGGGTAACAAAAAATCTTGTTTAGGTTTGGTTAGGCGGTGGATTTCATCTAGCATTAAAATAACAGTTCCACTCATTTTGGCTTCTGTGGCCACATCTTCTAAAGCTTTTTTAGAATCAGTAGCGGCATTGATAATACGAAAAGCGTACTTAGTTGAGCCGGCAATTGCACTGGCGATACTGGTCTTGCCGGTTCCCGGAGGTCCATATAAAATCATTGATGATAAAAGTTTGGCGTCAACCATGCGATGAATAATTTTACCTTTGGCGACCAAGTGCTGCTGGCCGACAACTTCATCCAAATTTTGGGGACGCATTCTGAATGCGAGTGGTTTCAATTTTTTTGCCTCCTTTGCTGTTATTTTACAGCTTTTTTGGTTGAAACTAAAGTGATTAGATTAATGTTTAATGGGCTGACTTTTGGTATAATAATGGTGATAATTTGTACAAAGGGTGATAAACGTGAAATTTGATGAAATCGGAAATGTCATGCAAAGAGAAAATTTAATCGAAGCTCTTAATAATATTACTTGGAAAGTTTCACGTCCAAGGCAGGTGGTTACAGCCAATTTAAAATTAGCTGTTTTGCCGGTTGAAAAAAAGACACCATGTCTTGTAACTGATAAGTCAACCCTTACTTTGACTACCAGATCGTGGCTCAATGCTGCTAAAACGCTTGAAGATATTAATTTACAAGAAGATATTATTCAAAAAGAACTTCCGCAAAATACCTTTTTGTGGACAGTGTCCAACCGCTTGGCTAAAAAAGGTCCCAAAAGCGTTCCGGCTTTCTTGTTAAGAGTGCCCGAAGGTTTGTTTCAAGCCCTGTATGAGGCTGAATTTAAACAAACCCAGGTGGGTTATTTAACATTCAGAAATCAGGTTTACCTCAAAGTATTGCGGGGGTTCGTAGCTAATCGCTGGTTTTTAGAAAAGATATTCGGATTAAGCCCTTATGATTTTGCTAAAGGTGAAGTTGAAGGTAAAGCAGCGCCTAAACGTACGGCGTCCAATGCGTTAGACCTGGCTGAAGAAAAGCAGGCGTCCAGCTTGAATTATCTGTCGATAGATAAATACCTGCAAACAACTGACGGTGAAAACACCGATAAAATAATGCCTTATGGGGCTTACTTGCAGTTAGATGAGTTAAAAACCAAAGGAATCCAGGCTTTAAAAATCGAAGCACTTGATTATGATTTGACCAAAAGAGGCGGCATTAATCTTTTGATGCTAACGACGCTGGAATTGATGGCCGGTTATTTTTTGATGATGGAAAGTGTCAGTCAAGAAGATATTGACCAGGGTCGGATTTTAGCTCAGCAAACAGCGCTTGAAAGTCCTTATGCCAAGGATAATTTAAAACAAGCCCAGCTTTTTTTGGCCGAATTAGCTCATTTTGCAGCACAAGTTCCTTATGCCAATGCGCAAAAGACGTTGGATAGTTTGGCTTACCGCTTAAAGTCGCCTGAAAATACACCCGCAGCGAAGTTTTTACTTAATTTAGGTAATTATACGGCTCAAACGTTCATTTTAAATCAAAGTAAAAATGACCGCCAACACCCACAGACAGTGGCTTTAGACACTAACAGTTACCGCTTGCTGGCAGAGGCGCTGTTAGCAGGTGAGGATTATCAGCTGATTTTAAATGAAGAAGGCATTATTCAGGTCAAAAACAAGTTAGTCAAACACGGCTTGCAAACGAGTTCAAACAGTGCTTTGATGACTGAATTGTGGCAAAATAAGCAAGTGGCCAAAGCCTTGGTCCAAAACGCTGGTTTTACCACACTAGAGGATGTTGAAATTCATAGCAAAGCTGAATTTGAAAAATATTTTCCTCAATTTGAAGGATTGGCCGTGGTTGTTAAAAATGCGCGCAACCTTTCCGATGAAAAGACCATGCTATTTAGATTGCCGCCAGCTAAGGAAACATTGTGGAATTGTGTGCAGGCTTATCTTAAAGCAGGCCAAGTGCCATTAATTGAAGCTGTGATTCCAGGGTCAACTTATCGAGCTTTATTCTTCCAAGATGAGCTCTTAAGTGTGGTTGAGCGCTTGCCTAAGAGTGTTGTTGGAGATGGACACAAGACTTTAAGTCAGCTGATTACTTTAAAAAACTTAACCTTAGGAGCCAGCGAAAAAGCTACACTTGCGGTGCAAGGCTGGGGGATGGATACGATTATTCCGCGTGGTACAGAAGTTTTATTGCGATATGATGCTACAGTTGGCACTGGCTGCCGTAGTCTTGAAGTCTTGGATGAACTTGATAGCAGCTACGTCAAGCCGTTAAAAGCGTTAGCTCAGGCCTTGAAGTTGCATGATGGCGCTTTAGATGTAGTTATCCCAAATATTTATCAGCCGTTTAATCCTAAAGAAGCTAAAATGCTGATTTTTTTGAGTGCTCATCCAACCACACCGCTGGAAATGCATGAAAATGTTGTTTTTGGTCCACAAAATATTGCTGTCAAAATTTTAGAACGCTTATAAGAAAAGACGGTTTACATCAAAGTAAACCGTCTTTTTGTGCTGGGAAAAGCTTTAGAAAACGCTTTAAAAATGCTAAAATAAGGTATCCAAGGAGGGACTTTTATGATTAAATTAGGTATTATCGGTACAGGCGGGATTGCGCAATTATTTGTGGATGCAGCTCAAAAATCAGATTATTTTAAATTGACGACGGTTTATTCACGCCATGAAGAAACAGGTCAGGCGTTTTTAAAAGAAAATAATGTATCAGGAGACATCTACACAGACTTGGAGCGTTTTTTTGCTGAAGGCGATTTTTCAGCTGTTTATATTGCTTCGCCTAATAGTTTACATTTTGCTCAAGCTAAAGCAGCTATTTTGGCTGATAAGGATGTCATCGTTGAAAAACCTTTTGTGATTAATCCTACCCAGTGGCAGCTGTTATACGATCTGCACCAAAAACATCCAGATTATTTAATTTTTGAAGCAGCCCGCCATTTTCATGAGGAAGCTTTTAAGGCCGTCAGTGAAACTTTACCTTCTTTAGGGAAGATTCAAGGTGCCAATTTGACTTATATGAAATATTCATCCAAATATGACAGCTATTTGGATGGGAAAAAACCGAATATCTTTACCAGTAAATTTGCCGGTGGAGCGTTGCAGGATTTAGGCGTTTATATGATTTACGATGCAATTGCTTGGTTTGGCAAGCCAAAAGAAGCTTGCTACCACGCCCGCATGCTCCCTAGCGGGGTTGATAAGATGGGAACCATTTTATTGACCTATCCAGATTTTGATGTCACTATCCATATTGGTAAAACATCCAATTCTTATCTGCCTAGTGAAATTTATGGCGGCCAGGAAACCATTGTAATGGATAACGCGGCTGATTTGCATGAAGTCAAATTAGTGGGGCCTAAAGCTGAAATGGTGATTGCTAAAAGATCAGCAGCGGAAAATCCGTTGTTGCAAGAAGCACAAGCCTTTGGCAAAGTTTTGGAAACAAGAGATCAAAAAGCTAGGCAAGTAGCAGAAAAATGGTTGGAAACCAGTCGACTGGTTAATGAAACCCTTTATGCTTTACGCCAAGATAGTGGAATTGTGTTTGATGACGAAAAATAAATAAAAGCCCAGAAGTTATGCTTCTAGGCTTTTATTAGTTGAAAAAATGTTGCCAAAAATCTTTTTTGACGCTTTTTTGCGGGCTTTTTTCAGGGTAGCAGGTTAAAAAATCAACTTCAGTTTTGTTCAAAGCTTCTTTTTTAGCACAAAAAACCACGGCAAAATCCTGGGGACCGTTTTTAAGTGTGGAATCGGAGTTTAATTTAAAAGCGACTCGCTTGCTGGTGGCCAAATGAATTAACTTAGAACTGATTGAATCGGCTAATTTACCGTTAATTAGCAATAAATAATCAGGGTGCAAGTCCATTTCAGCTGCCAAAGCATCGAGTAAATTATCAGCTTGGCTTTGGTCAAAAGTAACAGTTAAATCAACCCGTTCACGAAAAGTTCCCAAGTATTTGCGTCTTTCATCAGGATTAACTTGCGGTGTACCATAGAGGCCTTGATTTAAATGATTTTCTAAATTTAAACTCATGCATAATCCCTTCTGTAAAAAAAAGGCTGGAGAAATTCCAACCTTTTGATATCTAGAATTAAAGCTTGTTGTAATATTCAACAACTAAGGCTTCGTCGATGTTAGCATCGAGTTCTTCACGTTCTGGCAAACGAACCAAAGAACCTTCCATCTTGTTTTCGTCAAATGAAACGAAAGCTGGACGGCCAACAACGCTTTCCAAAGCATCCTTAACAACTTGAAGGTTCATAGAACGTTCGCGCAAGGAAATAACTTGGCCTGGTGTAACTTCGTATGATGGAATATCAACGCGCTTGCCATCAACAGTGATGTGGCCATGGTTTACCAATTGACGGGCTTGACGACGAGTAGTAGCCAAACCTAAACGATAAACGATATTGTCTAAACGGCGTTCCAAAAGAATCATGAAGTTGTCACCGTGCTTACCTTCGCGAATCTTGCCAGCCTTAACGAAGAGGTTAGCAAATTGACGTTCTGATAAGCCATATGTCATACGAAGCTTTTGCTTTTCGCGTAATTGCATTCCGTATTCGGAAAGCTTACGACGGTTGTTTTGACCATGTTGGCCTGGTGCGTATGGACGACGAGCTAATTCTTTACCTGTACCTGAAAGGGAAATGCCTAAACGACGAGAAACCTTCCAAGATGGACCTGTATAACGTGACATTAAAAATTCCTCCAATAATTTGTTTGGAGTAAAATAATCCGTGTGAGTTTAGTATTCGTGCATTTTGTTTTGCGATGTTCACCCTTGCAGCCGAAGGGGTACTAGTTCGAACCAAAACGGCAACAAAATGTTGACGTTCTTACCGCTCACTGCTGCATTATTTTACACAAAGTGTAGCATAGCAGAAAGCAGAGACAATGTCAATGATTAAGATAGATGTTTTAATAAAATTTGGGCAAAAGCACTTAATGTTGCCTCATCATCAGCGCTGAAGCGGTTTTTGACAGGTGAATCAAGATCCATGACGCCAATTTTTTGACCATCCTTGGTTAAAGGTACGACGATTTCAGCGTTTGAAGCTGAGTCACAGGCAATGTGTCCTTTAAAGGTATGCACGTCAGCGACACGCAGGATTTTTTGCTCAGCTAAGGCCGTTCCGCAAACGCCGGCCTTATTTTTAATATGCATGCAGGCGACTTTGCCTTGAAAAGGTCCTAAGTAAAGTTCATCTTGTTTTTGATCGTAGAGGTAAAATCCGGCCCAATTTAGATCAGGCAAGCTGTCATACAAAAGGGCTGAAGCATTGGCTAAATTTGAAATGAGGTTCGTTTCACCAGTCAATAAAGCATCCAGTTGGTCAAGTAAAAGTTGATTTTTCATATTATCCTCCCTATTTTTTACTGTTTCATATTTGTTGATATGATATAATGATGTAAGTATTGTAAACAGAAAAAAACGTGAAAGCAAGCATTTTGCAATGAATTTGGAAGTTTGAGGGGCGAGAAGTATGGTAGTAGGATTGACGATTATCGTCACATTGGCGGTCATTGGCTATATTGCAGCAGCTATTATTAGACATCAATATACAAATCAAGCAGAAACAATAGAGTTTCAGATTGATGACTTAGCGCAAAAATCACTTGATAGTCAAATGGCAGAGATTAGTAAAATTGCCCTTTCAGGGGACAGTCTCAAGGAAGTTGAAAATATGGACAATTCTTACCGCTATTTGATGAATCGGCGTTTACCTGAAATTACGGAAGAATTAGCTGATATTAAAGAACAGCTGGCTTCATTTAAATTATTCCAAATCAAAGGCCAGTTGCAGATGACCGAAAAAAAACTGGCTGATGCTAAGAGTCAATACCAAGAACTGGCTAATAAAATTTCACGGCTTAAAAAGCAGGCTTTGGATTATCAAAAGGCGGTCACTGAGCTGAAAGAAAAATATCAAGCGATGCGCAAGACGCTTTTAACCAAGAATTTTTCGTATGGTCCAAGTGCTAAAAACTTAGAAGCACAGCTTAAGGCGTTGGAGGGAAAATTTGAGGAATATCTTAAGGTTCTTGAAAGCGGTGATTTAAAGCAAACAGATAAACTGCTCAAAGAATTAAGAGCTGATACCTATACGCTAGGGATGGCGTTAGATAAACTGCCAAATATTTACCGTAATTTTAAGAACGTTTATCCTGATCAAATTGCTGAATTAAAATCTGCCTTAGAAAAGATGGACACAGATGGATACGGCTTTGAAATTGATACCAAGCAATTAATAGCCAAAATTGATCAGCAATTAGCGGGGTTAACCAAGGCTTTAGATGACGTCGAACTCGAAGCTTGTGAAGAGCTTGACCTTAAACTACATGATGATATTGAAAGTTTATATACAGAAATTGAAAAAGAATATAGTGCGCGCTTGCACTTTGAAAAGAGACTGCCGACTTTTAGACAATTTTTAGAACACGCCGTGCAGCAAGAAAACAAATTATTGGTTGAATTGGATCATTTAAGCAATAATTATCTCTTGAATCATCATGAACAAGAAGATGCCCATGACTTAAATAAACAATTAGCCCGGATTCAAAAGCGTTTGGAGGATTACAATCGCCGCGATTTGGAAGAAAAAATCTGCTATTCTGATCAATTAGCTCTTTTGAAGCAGGATACGGCTAGTTTAACAGAAATTGAGCAAAAGCAAAAGGCGATTGCTGACAGCGTGGCTTCTTTGTTCCAAGATGAAAAAGAAGCTAAAAATGCGATTCAAAATTTTGATGCTGAAATGCATCGCTTAAAGCGGTCTTTGGATAATTTAAATCTGCCGGGACTGCCTGGTGAATATAATGAATACTTTTTAAGGGTTTCACATGAAGTCGTAGCCTTGGCTAAGTTATTGAATCAAGAACAAATTGATATGGATCAAATTGAAAAAGAATTGCTTAATACCCAATCTGATCTTGATGCTTTGACAAAGAAAACCCAAGAGATTATTGACGCTTCAACTTTAGCACAAGAATGCTTCCAATATGCCAACCGCTACCGCCATAAGTATCCGGCAGTGGCTAAGGCCCAACAAGAAGGAATGGACTTGTTTGAACACTGCCAATATATCGAATCACTGGATGTGATTGCTCAAGCTTTAGAACAGGTTGAAGAAGGTTCTTATAAGCGTCTGGAACAAAATTATAAGCAACAACACTAAAGCAGGGTAAAGCCTGCTTTTTTATTTAGGTTATTTGCTTGTATTTTTACTTTTAATTAGTTAGAATGATAAAGAATGTCAATAAAAGAAAGGGTTCGTCATGATATATTTTGATAATAGTGCGACTACTAAAGTCACACAAGAAGTTTTAAAGACATATCAAACTGTTTCAGAAAAGATTTGGGGTAACCCGTCTTCTTTGCACAACTTGGGAGAAACTGCCTTTCATTTGCTTGAACAAGCGCGTAGTCAGGTAGCTGCCTTGCTTGAAAAAAAGCCATCTGAAATTTATTTCACCAGTGGCGGGACTGAAAGTGATAATTGGGCTATCAAAGGGACTGCAATTGAAAAACATATTTATGGTAAACATTTAATCACAACTAATGTGGAACATCCAGCGGTTATCAATACAATGAAACAACTGGAAAAATTAGGCTTTGAAGTAACCTATCTGCCGGTTGATGAAACAGGTCGGATTAATTGTGATGATTTAAAAAAAGCTATCCGCAAAGATACAATTTTAGTATCGATTATGGCCGTTAATAATGAAGTTGGGGCCGTACAACCGCTTAATGAAGTCAGTGAAATCTTAAAGCAATATCCGCGGATTCATTTCCATGTGGATGCGGTGCAGGCTGTTGGCAAAGGCTTAAGAGAGATGCTGCTTAACGACCGGATTGATATGCTTTCTTTATCAGGGCATAAATTTCATGCTCCGCGTGGAATTGGGATTATGTACAAAAAAAAAGGCCGCATGGTGGCGCCTTTACTGACGGGTGGCGGGCAAGAAAAAAATCTTCGTTCCGGCACAGAAAATTTGCCTGCCATTGCGGGAATGTCTAAGGCATTGCGCTTAGTTATCGAAAATGAAGCTGAGCATGTCAAAAAACAGCAGGCTATCAAGGAAAAAATTTATGATCACTTGGCACAATTTGAAAAAGTAACCATCTTTTCTAACCGAAAAGAGCATTTTGCCCCGCATATCTTGTGCTTTGCTATCCAAGGGGTACGTGGTGAGACGGTGGTTCATGCCTTTGAAAGCTATGATATCTATATTTCCACAACGAGTGCTTGCTCATCCAAAAAAGGCACTGTTTCATCAACGTTGCATGCCATGGGTGTTGCTGATAAGTTGGCTCAATGTGCTGTGCGGGTTAGCTTAGATGAAAACAACACCTTAGACCAAGCAGATGAATTTAACCGGATCTTTGATATTTTATACGATAAATTTAAAATGATTAATTCATAGTACGAAAGGAACAATTAATGCAATATACAGAAATAATGGTTCGCTATGGCGAATTATCAACTAAGGGTAAAAACCGGCGCAATTTTATTGACCGTTTGGCTTTTAACGTCCGGTCAGCCATGCATGATTTTCCAGCGCTGCAAATTAAAGCGCGTCGCGATCGGATGCACATCTATTTAAACGGTGAAGACTCCGACAAAGTGATTGCCCGCTTAAAACAAGTTTTTGGAATTCAAAATTTTTCACCTTCTTTGCGGGTTGAACGTGATGTTGAAGCTGTTAAGCAGGTTGCGGCTCAATTAGTTCAAGAAAAATTCTTTGACGGCATGACTTTTAAGGTTAATACCAGAAGATCAGACCACCACTTCATTTATGATACCAACGAATTAAATGAAATGTTAGGCGATTATATTTTGACGCATGTTCCCGGCATTAAAGTTAAGATGAAAGATCCTGACTTGACTTTACGGGTAGAAGTTAGATCTGACGGTATTTATTTGTCACATGAAAAAATTCAAGGTGCCGGCGGACTTCCAGTTGGAACGGCCGGTAAGGCGATGCTGATGCTTTCAGGTGGGATTGATTCGCCAGTAGCAGGCTATTTAGCAATGAAACGTGGTGTTGATATTGAAATGGTGCACTTCTTCAGCCCGCCATATACCAGCGAACAAGCCTTAAATAAGGCTAAGGAATTAACTGCTAAATTAACACCATATGTTGGCCGGATTCAATTTATCGAAGTTCCCTTTACGGAGATTCAAGAAACGGTTAAACATGATGTGCCATCAGGTTATTTAATGACCGTCCAACGGCGCTTTATGTTGCGGTTAACGGAAGCTTTGGCACATAAGCGTGGCGGCTTAGCCATTTTTAACGGGGAAGCTTTAGGACAAGTAGCTTCACAGACTTTGGAAAGTATGGCAGCCATCAATGATGTCACTACCATGCCTGTTTTACGTCCAGTGGTTTCTATGGATAAAAATGAAATTATCAAGATTGCTCAGCAAATTGATACTTTTGACCTTTCAATCATGCCATTTGAAGACTGCTGCACTGTTTTTGCACCACCTGCACCAAAAACCAAGCCCAAGATTGACCGAGCCCGTTACTACGAAGAAAGGCTTGATGTTGACGGCTTAATTCAACGGGCTTTAGCCGGTATTAAAGTTACTAATATCAAAATTGGCGACCACTTCATGAATGAAGATCATGATGAATTTGCTGAATTGCTGTAATTTAAAGAAAGGCTTGACGCGTCTTTAAATGCAAGCTAAAATACTCGTATAAGCTTTGAACAAGAGGGTTTAACGGTCTTAGGTCCAAGAGAGAAACGTTAGCTGTGAAGTTTCACCAATAGCCGTTAGATTGTAGCTTGTGAGCTGTTAGACTGAAATTAAGTAAGTTTGACCGGATATCAATTCGTTAACACTGATTTAAGCGGGGCATAAAAGCCCAATTTAGGTGGTACCACGGCACTGTCGTCCTATATGAGGATGATAGTGCTTTTTTTTAGCGAAGATATCTAATCATAAAAATGAAAGGATTTTTGACATGACAAAAGAAATTGAAATGTCGACCAAGTACGATCCAAGTCAAGTTGAACCTGGACGTTACGAACAATGGGTTGAAGCAGGCTTCTTCAAGCCAAGTGGTGATCCAAAAGCTAAACCATATTCAATTGTTATTCCACCGCCAAATGTTACCGGCAAGTTGCACTTGGGACATGCTTGGGATACAACGCTGCAAGATATGTTAATCCGCCAAAAACGGATGCAAGGCTTTGATACTTTATGGCTTCCAGGGATGGACCATGCTGGGATTGCTACCCAAGCCAAGGTTGAAGCTCGTTTAGCCGAAGAAGGCATTTCCCGCTATGATTTAGGCCGTGAAAAATTTGTGGCTAAGGTTTGGGAATGGAAAGATGAATATGCTTCAATTATTAAGCAGCAATGGGCTAAGCTAGGTTTATCACTGGACTATAGTCGTGAACGTTTTACTTTGGATGAAGGCTTATCTAAAGCCGTGCGCAAAGTTTTTGTGACCCTTTATAAAAAAGGCTTAATTTATCGTGGCGAATATATTATTAACTGGGATCCTAAAGCTCGTACAGCCTTATCCGATATTGAAGTTATTCATAAAGATGATAAGGGTGCCTTTTACCATGTTAAATATCCTTTTGTCGATGAAAGCCAAACCTTTAACGGCAAACATTATATTGAAATTGCTACCACCCGTCCTGAAACGATGATGGGGGATGTGGCTGTTGCTGTTAACCCTAAAGATGAACGGTATAAAGCTTTGGTCGGTAAGGAAGTTGTTTTGCCTTTGCAAGGCCGGCATATTCCAATTATTGCCGATCAATACGTTGATCCCGAATTTGGGACAGGGATGGTTAAGATTACGCCAGCCCATGACCCTAATGACTTTGAAGTCGGCAACCGTCATAACCTTGAACGCATCAACACGATGAATGAAGATGCTACGATGAATGAAAAAGCGGGTAAATATTGCGGTATGGACCGTTTTGAAGCTCGTGAAGCAATTGTTAAAGACCTGCAAGATCAAGGTTACATGTTAAATATTGAACCTATTGTACACTCTGTCGGCCACTCTGAACGGACAGGAGTTCAAGTAGAAGCACGGTTATCAACGCAATGGTTTGTCAAGATGAAGCCATTAGCTCAAGCAGCTTTGAAGAATCAACAAACTGATGATGCTGTTTCCTTTGTGCCAGAACGTTTTGAAAAGACCTTTACCCAATGGATGGAAAATATTCATGACTGGGTTATTTCACGGCAATTATGGTGGGGCCACCAAATTCCTGCCTGGTATCATAAGCAAACTGGTGAAATATATGTGGGCGAAACAGCTCCAGCTGACATTGAAAATTGGGAACAAGAAACTGATGTCTTGGATACTTGGTTTTCAAGTGCTTTGTGGCCATTTTCAACAATGGGCTGGCCAGATACAGATTCAAAAGATTATCAGCGCTACTTTCCAACCAACACCTTGGTTACAGGATACGATATTATCTTCTTCTGGGTTTCCCGCATGATCTTCCAAAGTCTTGAATTTACCGGCAAACGTCCTTTCAAGCATGTTTTATTGCACGGTTTAATTCGTGATGAACAAGGACGTAAGATGAGTAAATCCTTGGGTAACGGGATTGATCCAATGGATGTCATCGATAAATACGGGGCTGATGCTTTGCGTTGGTTCTTATCTACAGGCTCAACACCTGGTCAAGATGTGCGTTTCTCATATACGAAGATGGATGCTGCTTGGAACTTTATCAACAAGATTTGGAATGCCAGCCGTTTTGTCATTATGAACCTTGATGATGATACTAAGGCTCAGTTGCCAGATCAAAGTGAATGGCAATTAGCCGACAAGTGGATTTTGAGCCGGTTGAATAATACAGTTAAAGAAGTAACCCGCTTATTTGATGGCTTTGAATTCGGTGAAGCAGGGCGTGCTCTTTACAACTTTATTTGGAACGATTTTTGTGATTGGTACATCGAAATGGCTAAGGAAAATTTGAGCGGCGATGATCAACAATTGAAGCATAACACTCAAAATATTTTGTGCTATGTTCTAGATCAGACTTTACGCTTAATGCACCCGATTATGCCATTTGTGACCGAAAAGATTTGGCTGACGATGCCGCATGAAGGCCAATCATTAGTAACAGCTAAGTATCCAGTAAAAAATCCTGCTTTTGATAATGCGGATGCTGAAAAGCAAATGGAAAAATTGATTGATTTAATCAAAGCGGTTAGAAATAAGCGGTCCGAAGTTAATGCGCCAATGTCAAGCGCCATTGATTTATTGATTAAGACCAAAGATGACGATACTAAGGCTGTGTTTGAAAATAACATCGATTATATCAACCGCTTCTGCCACCCTAAGAAGTTAATGGTATCACCTGAGGTCAAAGCACCATCCTTAGCGATGACGGCTGTGATTACAGGGGCGGAAGTTTATATTCCTTTAGGTGATTTGGTAGATTTAAATGATGAAGTTGCCCGTTTGGAAAAGGAAGCCAAGAAGTTAGTCAGCGAAGTTACGCGCGCTGAAAAGAAGCTTTCTAACGAACGTTTTGTAGCTAATGCTCCCCAAGATGTTGTTGATGGAGAAAAGGCTAAATTGGTTGATTACCAAGCTAAATTGGCATCAACTAATGAACGTTTAGCTGAACTCAAAAATGAATTAAACTAAGCTTTAAGCACTGGAGGTAAAATGCCAGTGCTTTTTTATGTTATAATTTTCAAAACAAGGTAAAGAAGGATTATATGAATAAGCAGTATGAAGAGGCTGTCGCTTTTATTCACAGCAGACGCAAATTTACTAAAGATCCTAGTCTAAATAAAATGCGGACCATGATGGATTTGTTAGGCAATCCTGAAAAAAAGCTGAAAATGGTTCACATTACAGGTACTAATGGCAAAGGGTCGGTTACCGCTGATTTAAGGGACTTGCTTAGGGCCTGCCATTTTACCGTTGGAACCTTTACATCGCCTTTTATCGAGCGTTTCAATGAACGAATTGCCATTAATGGGCAAATGATTAGCGACCAGGAACTAGTCCAATTAGTTCAGCAAATAAAACCGGTTGTATTGGAACTTGATCAAAAATTAGGGCCAAAAGAAGGACCCAAGGAATTTGAAGTTTTAACCGCGATGATGCTGGTATATTTTGCTAAAAAGAAGGTTGACTATGTTTTGGTTGAAGTTGGCATTGGCGGGACCTTTGATTCCACCAATATTATTGATCCGCTATTATCGGTGATTACCACAGTGGCTATGGACCATGCGAAAATTTTAGGACCGACGCTGACTGATGTGGCCCAAAATAAGGCCGGTATTATCAAAGATTGGCGGCCTGTCGTTTTGGGAAGACTTCCTAAAGAAGCTTTAACAGTTATTTTGGCTAAAGCCCAAAAGACACAAAGCCGGGTTTATACATTTGGACAGGATTATCAAGCTCGTTTTAGCCAAAGTCAAGCAGATGGTGAAATTTTCAGCTACCGCTTTGAAAATAAGCATTTGGGTGAGTTCAAGACGGGGTTAAAAGGTATTTTTCAAGTTGATAATGCAGCTTGTGCTTTAACAGCCCTCTTGGTTTTAGGGCGCCTAGAGCATTTTGAAATTGACCTTGAGTTATGCCGTCAAGGGTTAGCTAAGACTTTTTGGCCAGCTCGATTTGAAAAATTAGCTGAAAAGCCGCTATTAGTGGTCGATGGCGCGCATAATCCTGCGGCAGTAGCTGTTTTAAAAGAAACGCTGAACATAGATTATGCAAAGCAAAAAATTGTTGTTATTTTAGGAATTTTAGCTGACAAGGATGCTGCTAAAATGGTGGAAATTTTACTAACAATCCCTAATGTAACCCTTATTTTGACGACTTTTAACGGTCCACGTCAAGTTATATCTCCGGGTAAATTACATGCCCGCTATAGCCAAACCTTGTTTTATGACGATTGGCATGATGCTTTAAAAGTGGCGCAAAAAAAGCAGCCGGAGCTGATTTTAATGGCAGGTTCGCTATATTTTATTTCTGAAGTTAGATCTGAAATTTTAGGAGCAGAAGATGAAAACTGAATTAGTTATTTTTGATATGGATGGCGTTATTATTGATTCTGAAAAAATGTATTTTGAATCAAGCCGTTTGGCAGCAGAAGAATTGGGAATGCAGGGATTTACGCAAGAGTACTATCGGCAATTCATCGGCGCCGGTACGGAAAATATGCTTAAAATTATGACACATCATTATGGTGATGCAGCCCTAATCGAACGTTTCAATGATTTGAGTGTTAAAAAAATCAAACCGATTGTTGAAGCCGGCAAGTTGGCTTTAAAGCCTGGCGTTAAGGAATTGTTGGCTTATTTAAAGAAAAATGGCATTCAATTTGTGCTGGCTTCCAGCAATAATAAAGCTGATATTTTATATTATTTAGCCAAACTGGGCGTGCTTGACCAATTTGAATTGATTATTTCAGCCGATGATGTGAACCAAGCTAAACCAGCCCCGGATATTTTTAACCAAGCCTTTGCTAAAGCAAAAACACAAGATAAACACAAAGCTGTTGTCATTGAAGATTCGCATAATGGTATTTTAGCAGCTAACCGGGCTGAAATCCCGGTTATCATGGTGCCTGATCAGCTTAAGCCAGGGGCTTTTGAAAAGGAGCATACAACAGCTATTTTAGATAGTTTGCTTGACGTTAAAGAATATTTGGCTAATTTAAATAGTTAGGCGAAATAATTGCGTCTTTATAATTCAGAGGTGATTATATGACGCAAGTAAAAAAAGTAACGTCAGCTGCAATTGAGCGGCAGTTGGAGCAAGCAGGCATTGAGACTTTATCTGATTTTGAGATTTTATTTTACATTTTAAATCAGCATCTGAAAGTTAGTGAAAGCCGGCAATTTTGTCAGAAATTCTTTCATAATTTTTCCAGTTTAAGTCAGCTTAATGAATTTTCAAAGCAGGATTTAGCCCAATTAGGGGATAAAAAAGCGAGCAATTTGCTGCAAATCTGCCTAGCTTTCGGAAAAAAGAGTCGGCAAACGACTTTTCTGAAGCCGGGTAAAGTCTGCTCTAGTTTAGAAATTGGCGCATATATGAGTGATAAGTATGGCGGATATAAGCAAGAAGTACTAGTAGGGGTCTTTTTAGATACTAAAAATCAGCTGATTGCACAAAAAGAGTTGTTTTTAGGAACACTGAATTCCGCGACGGTTCATCCACGAGAAGTTTTTAAATTTGCCGTTAAGTTCAGCAGTTCGAAAGTAATGATTGTCCACAATCATCCCAGCGGAGATGTAACTCCTTCGAAAAATGATCTTAATTTGACTAAAAGACTAGCTAAATGTGGTGAAATTTTAGGAATTCCCCTGCTTGACCACATAATTGTCAGCTCACAAGGATATTTGAGTTTTCGCGAAGAACGTTTAATAAAATAAGAGAGGTAAAAAAATGTTACAAGGAACAGTACGCAGTTTTGATAAGCAAAAAGGATATGGGTTTATTACGCCGGATGGCAGTAAAGAAGACTTGTTTGTCCATTATTCAGCCTTGATTGAACCGGGTTTCAAGACTTTGGAAGCTGGACAAAGAGTTGAATTTTGCGAAGTTGAGGGTAAAAAAGGTTTTCAAGCTGCCATGGTTAAAACGCTTAATGCTTAATTTTTTTTTAAAGATAATCAATAATCATGCTTTCATGTTAAATTTAACCATTCAGTAATTTAATTAGGTGAAAATGTATGCTATAATTAATCGGTGAATTTATTTTGAAAATATTTTGGAAAGTATTTTCAAAATTACTACTAAAGTTAGAAATATGCTCAGAGTTTGAGAAACATGAAGGGATGAAACAGAAGTGTTCGGAATCGGAACAAAAAATATTGGTATCGATTTAGGTACAGCAAATACAATCGTTTACGCTGAAGGTAAAGGCATCGTCTTACGTGAACCATCAGTAGTCGCAAAAAATACTAAAACAGGTGAAATTGTTTCCGTTGGTTCAGAAGCACGTGCAATGATTGGTAGAACACCAGCCAGCATCGTAGCTATCCGTCCAATGAAAGATGGTGTTATCGCTGATTATGATACAACTGTAGCCATGATGAAATATTACATTGAAAAAGCTTTAGGTCGTCGTGGTTCTAAGCCATATGTTATGGTTTGTGTGCCTAGTGGTGTTACGGAAGTGGAAAAGCGTGCCGTGATTGATGCGACTCGTATTGCCGGTGCACGTGATGCTTACGTTATTGAAGAACCATTTGCAGCTGCTATTGGTGCTGGGCTTCCTGTTATGGATCCAACCGGCAGCATGGTTGTTGATATCGGTGGCGGTACAACTGATGTTGCAACTATTTCCTTAGGCGGGATTGTTTCCAGCCGTTCAATCCGGATGGCAGGCGACAAGATTGATGATTCAATTATCTACTATGTTCGCAAGAACTATAACTTGTTGATTGGTGAACGTACAGCTGAACAACTTAAGATTGATATTGCTTCTGCTTCAGTTGAAAGAGCACGTGAATTAGAAGCTCAAACAATTCGCGGTCGTGATTTGGTAACTGGTTTGCCTAAGACAATTGAAATTAAGGCTGAAGATGTTGCCGAAGCTATTCAAGAAGTTGTTGAAGAAATCATCACAGCTATTAAGGAAACCTTGGAAGAAACATCTCCTGAAATTGCAGCTGATGTTATTGACCATGGAATTGTTTTGACTGGTGGCGGTGCTTTGTTACGCCACTTACCAGAAGTTATTTCTGAAGCAACGAAAGTTCCTGTATTTGTAGCACAAGATCCGCTTGATTGTGTAGCTGTCGGTACTGGCGAATCACTCAAGAGTATTGATGTTATGAAGAAGAAATAGACTTAGCGGTTAAGTCAGTTCAATTTAGGAGGTTGGGTTAATCGTCCAACCTCTTAATTTTTATGGGGTGAAATAATGCAAAAGTTCTTTTTCAATAAAAAACTCGTTGTGACCTTAATCGGCTTGATTGTGGCCTTTTTACTTGTGGCTTTTTCAATTAATGTGCGCAATAACCGGTCGATGCCGCCCGTTATTCAACAAATTGGCAACGAAGCCTCTGGTTTAGTCAACGCAATTGTTAGCTATCCTGCTACGGGAATTGCTAAAGCCGGCAGTGCAGTCGGTGATTTATTGAATACTTATCAAGAAAATCAAAAATTAAAAAAGCAAGTTGATAGTTTGGCAGCTCAAAAAGTTGAAAATCAAACCTTGCGCCAGGAAAATAAGCAGTTAAAGCAACAAGTTAAATTAAATAAGTCTTTGACTGACTATGATAAAATCAGTGCCTATGTTTTATCACGTACACCATCGGCTTGGCAAAACCAAGTGATTATTTCAAAAGGCAGAACAGCTGGTGTAGTTAAAAATGCTGCTGTGATGTCAAAAGAAGGTTTAGTTGGTCGAGTAGTAGAAGTTAACCAAACCAACAGTAAAGTTGAATTGGTAACGACTAAAAATGACAGTGCCAACCGCTTTTCAGTGCAATTAATCAATACGAAAAATGAGATCGTCAATGGTTTAATTACCGGTTATAACACGGAAAAAAATCAATTGATTATGGGGCAGGTTACGTCCAAAGTCAAGATCAAAAAAGGTACTAAGGTTATTACCTCAGGAATGGGCGGCAATACGCCCAAAGGCCTTTTTGTTGGGACAGTCGTGCGGGTCGCTGATGATGATTACGGCCTGCCATCAAAAATTTATATCAAACCAGCAGCCGATATGACGAATTTAAATGTCGTTACTGTGGCTAAAAGGACAGATTAGGGGGCAGACGTATGGCAGAATCACGCATGAAGTTTGTTTTTCCCATCGGACTTTTATTAGCTTTTGTTTTAGATGGAGTTTGTTCGAAAATTTTTGCGGGTTATTTTTTTACCAGCAGTATTGCAGTTGAATCGCGCCTTCTTTTATTGTGGTTTGTATTAGCCATTTTCTTAACTGATGATACAATTGAACATATCTATATATGGGCTTTTTGTGCAGGAATTTTTTATGATATGTACTATACCAGTTTTTTAGGTTTAATGGCGCTTTTGCTGCCATTTTTGGTCTATTTAAATCGGGCGGTTTTTCCTTTTTTTAAATCTTCGTTTATTGTGGTACTATTAATATATCTAATTGATGTTACGCTATTGACAACGCTTAACTATTGGGCCATGACTTTGATTGGACAAGCGGGCGTTTCTTTGGCCAGCTATGTGACGCAGGTTTTATGGCCAACTTTAATTTATAATCTTGCCTTGCTGGTGGTGCTTTTTGTACCGCTGCGGCGTATTTTTGTCGAATAAGCGTAAAAAATAAGGGGTGTTATCGATGCCGGCAGCTGTTTTAAAAGGAAATCAAAATGGTTATGAAATCTTGTTAAAAGATGAATATGCTTTTGAAACCATTTTAACGGATTTGGTGGCTCTATTGGACCAGGTTCAAAATGAAACCTTAGCGAAGGGTGATAAATTAAGCTTTGCGCTTAATACCCAGAATCGTCTTTTAACCGAAGAGCAAATGACGACTTTAGCTGATATTTTTAAACAATACCGGCGTTTTTCAATCAAGACATTCAGTAGTAATGTTGTGTCAAAAAAACAATTCGGCACCTTCATTGAAGAACGCACGGTACACTTGTGCGGTGACATTATCCGCAATGGCCAGGTTAGAGAAATTGTGGGTGATGTTTTGTTTTGCGGAGCCATCCACAAAGGCGGTATTTTAAAAGCAACCGGCAGTATTTTTCTTTTAGGGACAGCAGAGGGTATTGTCTATGCCGGGGCAAGCGGGGATGCTTTAACTGTGATTTGCGGAGATGTAGCAGCGGCCCAGCAGATAAGGATTGCCGACTTGGTCAGTGTTGTGTCCGAAGCTGATTATGGTATTGGACCTAAGCTGATATATGTTAATGATTTGCACGCACTTGAGGTAGGTGCGATAGCTGCTTTGAAGAAGATCCGCCCCAAAGTCTTTACACAAATTGGAGGTTTTATTTAATGGGAAAAGCAATCGTTATTACTTCCGGTAAGGGTGGCGTTGGTAAAACTACTACCACCGCCAATTTAGGTTCCGCCTTAGCGTTGATGGGCAAAAAAGTCATTATGCTGGATTTGGATATCGGCTTGCGTAATTTGGATGTTGTTTTAGGGTTAGACAACCGGATTATCTATGATATTGTCGATGTCGCTAAGGGCAGGTGCAAATTACACCAGGCTATCATCAAAGATAAACGTTTTGAAGATAACCTATTTTTATTGCCGGCAGCGCAAAATACGGATAAGTCGGCTATTGAACCAGATGAAGTGAAGAAAATTGTGGCTGAATTAAAAGGTGATTATGATTATATCCTGTTAGATTGCCCCGCTGGGATCGAGCAAGGTTTTGAAAATGCGGTTGCCGGCGCAGATGAAGCCATTGTTGTTTCAACACCGGAAATTTCAGCCGTAAGAGATGCTGACCGGGTCGTCGGCTTACTTGAACAAGCCAAATTGGATAATCCGCCGATGTTGGTAATTAACCGGATTAAAAAGCGGATGGTTAATGATGGTTCAATGATGGACGTTGATGAAATTACCAGTCATTTGGCTATCAAATTAATCGGAATTGTTTTTGATGACGATCAAGTAATTGGAACGTCTAATAAAGGCGAACCGATTGTGCTAAATGAAAAAAGCCCTGCTTCAATCGGCTACCGCAATATTGCCCGCCGCTTAGAAGGACAGACTGTACCTTTGATGACCATGAAAGAAGACAGCAATCAAGGCTTCTTTAGCAAATTATCGACATGGTTTAAGAAAAAATAATTTGACAAGTTATGATAAAAGTAGTTTAATGAATTACATTAACTTATATTTATGAACGTTGAGCGGAAGAGTAGGATAGTTGAGTGCTTAGAGAACTTCTGGTAGCTGCAAAGAAGAGATGAGACTATTTGAACCACACCCGTGAGTTAGCATATCTGCTCGGGACAACCCCGTTATCGTTGAGTTACTGACTCGCTGAGACTGTTTTTGCAAAAAAATAGTGAATATGAGGTGGAACCGCGTAAAAACGCCCTCTTAGACTTTAAGTCTAAGGGGGTTTTTATTTTGAAAGGAAAATGTATATGCATTATTTATTTGAAATTTTGCCCTCCTTGTTGGCAGGAACTAAGCTGACACTGAGTATTTTTGGACTTACCTTGTTATTTTCACTGCCTTTGGGTTTGGTTTGTGCTTTAGGGCGTATGACACATTTTAAAATTTTGAGCAGCTTATTGCGTTTTTATATTTGGCTGATGCGGGGGACACCATTGTTATTGCAATTGATTTTTGTTTTTTACGGTTTGCCTCTTTTAGGAACAGGGATTGTTTTACCGCGTTATACAGCAGCTTTAGTTGCTTTTATTTTAAATTATACGGCTTATTTTGCCGAAATCTTTCGTGGCGGCCTGCAGGCTATTGATCCTGGTCAAGTTGAAAGTGCGAAAGTTTTACGGTTGAATTATTGGCAAACAATTACACATATCATTGCGCCACAGGTTATGAAAATTGTTATTCCATCTATCGGTAATGAAGTCATTAATTTAATTAAAGATTCAAGTTTAGTTTATGTTATCGGTTTAGGCGATTTGCTTAGGGCCGGCAATGTAGCCGCCAGCCGTGATGTCACTTTAGTTCCTTTGGTGATGGTCGGGGTGATTTATTTAGCTTTGACGGCGCTTTTTACGAAGTTATTGCAAAAAATTGAAGCTTATTATGGACGTTGGAAATAGGGGTGATTAAATGCTCGAACTAAAAAAGATAACGAAAAGTTTTGCAGGTAAAAAGATTTTGAATCAAGTTGATTTAAAAGTAAAAGACGGCTCAATTATGTGTATTGTCGGCCAGTCTGGTGGAGGCAAAACCACGCTATTAAGATGTATTAGCGGGTTGGAACATATTGATAGCGGTGAAATCTTATTAGACGGCAAACATTTTGATCCGACGGATTTAACACCAGCTGATACCATTATGGGTGTTGTTTTTCAAGATTATAACTTATTTCCGCATTTGACGGTTTTGCAAAATATTACCTTAGCGCCCCAATTAGTGTTGAAAAAAGATCAAACAACAGCTGAAATACAGGCTAAAGATTTACTTCAAAAATTAGCTTTGACCGGTAAAGAAAAGCTTTATCCCTGGCAATTATCCGGCGGGCAAAAACAAAGAGTTGCCATTGCCAGAGCCTTAGCTATGCATCCTAAAATTTTGTGTTACGACGAACCAACCAGTGCGCTTGACCCTGGCTTGAGAGATACCGTAAAAGAGATTATTTTAAAACTGAAAGCACAAAAAATGACGCAGATTATTGTGACACACGACCTTGATTTTGCAAATGAAATTGCAGATGACATGCTTAAAGTTAAACCTTTGAATCAAAAAGGAAGTGAGGCTTAATGGTAAAAAAAATTAGTACTGTTATGTTGGGATTAGGCCTCCTGCTTATTTTAACTGCCTGCGGCAATGTCAAAATGCAAGCCGACCAAGTCGATAGTTGGCAAAAAATAAAAGCTAGTAAAAAAGTTGTTATTGGTTTAGATGATAGTTTTGTTCCGATGGGTTTTCGTCAAAAAAACGGCCAGCTGGTCGGCTATGATATCGATTTAGCTAAGGCAGCTATGAAAAAATTACACCTTAAAGCTGATTTTCAAACGATTGATTGGTCTATGAAAGAAACCGAGTTGCGCAATGGAACAATTGATATGATTTGGAATGGTTATAGCCAAACCAAAGAACGGCAGGAAAAAGTGGCTTTTTCCAAGACTTATCTCATTAATGAACAGATTTTAGTTACCAAAAAAAAGCATATTAGGCATCTAAGCCAAATGAATCATAAGATAGTTGGCCTCCAAAGTGGCTCATCTGGTTTTGCCAGTTTCAATCAATATCCGCAATTGTTAAAACAACAAACAGCTTCTAGTGTACAATATGATAATTTTAATAATGCTTTTTTAGATCTTGATGCTAAGCGCATTGACGGCATTGTAATTGATAGTGTATATGCTTCATATATTATTGCACATAAAAATAATCCTGAAGCTTATCTGCAGTTAAAAATAGGCTACCCCGATGAAAAATTTGCAGTCGGGTTGCGCAAAGGAGACAAAACCTTGCGTAACAAATTAAACCAGGCTTTAACAGAATTAAAAAAGGACGGAACCATCGCCAAGTTAAAGCAGAAATGGTTTGGGACCGTTAAAATAACTGACAAAAATTAATTTTTGTTTTAAAATTGGATAAGTAATTTTAAAAGGAGGGATTGTTTTGGAAACCATTAACTTAATTATTGGTGTGATTTTATTACTTAATACAATTGTTGCCATTGTAACAGTTTTTAAAGATAAAAGAGATATTGCAGCGACTTGGGCTTGGTTATTAGTTTTAAATTTGCTGCCAATCTTGGGTTTTTTAATTTATTTGTTTGCTGGCAAAAAGATTTCTAAAGAGAAAATTTTTGATTTGAAATCGCAAGATCGCATCGGAATTAAGCAACTGGTTGCTTTACAAAAAGAGCAGTGGAATGAAAAAGAGCTGCTGCCGGCTGATTTAGCGACTAATGAAGCTCGACAGACGGTTAGAGCCCTGCTAGACATTGATTCAGCCATCTTAACTAAAAATAATCAAGTAAAAATTTTTACGGATGGCAAAGAAAAATTTAACGCATTAATTGACGATATTAAGCAAGCTGTTGATCACGTTCACTTGGAATATTATGCTCTTTTGTCAGACGGCATCGGGACACGGCTGTTAAAAGCGCTGGAAGATGCTGCTGAGAGGGGCGTTGAAGTTAAAATTATTTATGACAGCATGGGTTCACGGGGACAAAGACACGACTTTTTTAAGCGGCTGGAAAAATTTGGCGGGCAGGCTGAAGTTTTCTTCGGATCTAAATCAGCCCCAATTCACAGTCCACGGCTAAATTACCGCTTGCATCGCAAATTAGTCGTCATTGATGGCAAAATAGGTTACATCGGTGGTTTTAACGTTGGTGATCAATACTTAGGCTTGTCAGAAAAATTTGGTTACTGGCGCGATACGCATTTAAGGGTTGTAGGCAATGCCTGTGTTGCTTTGCAATCACGTTTTTTTATGGATTGGAATGCAACAATTAAGCGCGATCCTAAAAAGCCGCAATTGGAATATCAAGAGCGGTATTTTCCGTTGACGCAAGGAACTGGAAAGACTAGCATGCAGATTGTTTCTTCAGGACCGGATTCTGATGATCAGGCAATCAAAGCCGGTTATTTAAAACTGATTGCTGAAGCTGATGACTATATCTATATTCAAACACCTTACTTGATTCCTGATGATGCCATTTATGAAGCATTATGTTTAGCAGCGCATTCGGGTGTCGATGTTAAAGTCATGATTCCAGCCATGCCGGACCATCCTTTTGTGTACCGGGCAACAGAATATTATGCTAAAGCTTTAGTTGAAAAAGGTATTAGCGTTTATCGCTATGATAACGGCTTTTTGCATGCTAAGACCTGTGTGATTGATAATCAAATGGCTTCGGTCGGTTCCGCTAATTTTGACATTCGCAGTTTCAAATTGAATTTTGAAAGTAACGCTTTTTGCTATGACCGGCAATTAGCGCAGGATTTAGCTGACATTTTCTTGTTAGACGTCAAAAAGAGTACATTGCTTGATACGGATTATTTTGCCCAACAATCGAGTTGGAAAAAATTTAAACAATATTTTTCACGGCTCTTATCGCCGATTTTATAAGGAGAATTTTTTTGAAAAATAAATGGAGAATTGTTATTATTGTCGCTTTTTTGGCCGCACTGATTTATGGTGGGGCTAATATTTACTTGGTAAGATATGCTTTTGAACGTAATTTTACATCAATGGGACAGCCGGCTAAAAAGAAAAGAGTTGCACTTAAAAAAGATCAAAAATGGTTATCTCGGCAAAAAATAACCCGTTGGAGTCAAACGGCAGTAGGGGCTAAAACTAAGTTAAAAGCGATTTATTTGCCGGCTGAAAAGAAGACCGATAAAAGCATTGTGATTGCACATGGCTATCGAGGTGATGCTAAAAGTATGGCCAGCTATATTAAGATGTTTCATCAGTTGGGGTATAATGTGCTGGCTCCAGATGATCGGGCTGCTGGACAAAGCAGTGGCAAGTATATCACTTTTGGCTGGAAAGATCGGTTGGATTATCTTAAATGGATTAACAAGATTATCCAAAAAGACGGGAAAAAGGCGCAAATTGGTCTTTTTGGCGTAAGTATGGGCGGTGCTACTGTGATGATGATTAGTGGCGAAAAATTACCGAAGCAGGTCAAAGCAGTGGTGGAAGATTGCGGTTATTCGAGTGTATATCGTGAATTAGGCACACAATTGACCGCTCAATTTAAAATGCCGAAAGAACCGATTTTATCAACAGCTGCTTTAATGGCCCAAAGTAAAATCGGCTATAACTTTACTAAGCAAGGCAGCGCAGTGGCACAATTAAAGAAAAATACGCGTCCGATGCTGTTGATTCATGGTGATTCAGATGCTTTTGTACCAACGGCGATGTTAAATGAAAATTATCGTGCGGTTAAAACGCATAAAGAAAAATGGTTGGTTAAAAAAACGGCTCATGCCATGGCTTATTATAATTATCCTAAAACATATACCCAAAAAGTGGGCCACTTTTTTAGTAAATATCTCAAATAAAAAAAGCTGGGGTACCCCAGCTTTTTTAACCTGTAATAAAGGAACTTAAGGAACCTAAAATTACAGCGCCGATTGTGAAAATCAACATCAGCCAAACAACGACCATGGTGATTTTTTGAAATGTTGTTTTTTTCTTCTTAGCCATCTGATATGTCCTTTCCCAATTATTAATTTAACTATACCTTCACGATGGCTTAACTGTCAAATTAACTGACAAAAATTTGAATTGCTTTAGTTAAGCACTTATAATATCTTTTAGAAGATATGCGAGGATAAAAGATGGATTTATTAATTAATAATTGGGTTTTGCAAATTATCTTACCGATAGGATTAAGTTGTTTGTGGTTTATTGGACGCCAGACTAGTCATCAGAATAGCAAAATACGCCTCTTAGATATGCTTATTTTATTACCTTTTTTATTGCTGTCAATTCATGGTTTGTCAGTGACTAGTTTTGGCATTTCTTTTTTACCCTTTATCATTTTTATTTTTTCAGTGTATGGCTTTTTTAAAGTTTTATTGACAGCTTATTATGAAGGCGAATTGATGCTTAAAAATTTTATTAGGGAATATTTGGCATATTTTGTTTTATTTGGCAGTGTTATTTTTTTAGCTTTGAGTATATGGACTCTAGCAGATAAATTAGGCATTTTGTGAAAAAAACGGCTTGACCGGTTTTTTTGTTTTATAAAGCTTTTTACATGGTGGTGAAAAGTGGGGACTTGTGGTACTATTAACTGTAGTATAAAAATGGGGGGCAGTGGGTATGTTTTTTGGCGAATATCAGCATAGTTTAGATGCTAAAGGCCGCCTGATTATGCCTGCTAAATTTCGAACAGAATTAGGCCCCAAATTTTATCTAACGCGGGGACTTGACGGCTGTTTATTTGGATATACGGCGCAAGGATGGGAACTTTTGCAGGCTAAATTGCAAACATTACCCTTAGCCCGCAAAGAAGCGCGGACTTTTATGCGGTTCTTTTATGCGGCGGCTCTGGAATGTGAATTTGATAAACAGGGGAGAATTAAATTATCTCCCACGCTGATTGATTATGCTGCTTTAGATGATAAATGTATGATTATCGGTGTAGCCAACCGGATTGAAATTTGGTCAAATGAACGGTGGCAAGACCAAAATGCAGCTGCTTTGACTAAATTTGATGAACTAGCAGAAGATTTACTTGATTTTGGATTGTAGGCAGGTGAAGAAATGACAGAATTTGAACATGTGACGGTTTTGCTGAATGAAGCTGTTGAAGGGTTAAGCATCAAGCCTGATGGTGTTTATGTTGATTGTACTTTAGGCGGGGGCGGACATACCAAAAAGATTTTGGGACAGCTGACCACAGGAAAATTATATTCTTTTGATCAAGACCAAACGGCCATTGATTATAATAAAGAACAATTAGCATCCGAGATTGCTTCGGGCAAGCTGACACTCATTAAAAGCAACTTTAGGCATTTGACAGAAGCTTTAGCTCAAAATAATGTCACGCAAGTCGATGGTGTTTTGTATGACTTAGGCGTCTCTTCACCACAGTTTGATATAGGAGACAGAGGTTTTAGCTACCAGCACGATGCTTTATTGGATATGCGCATGGATCAAAGCCAGTCTTTGAATGCGGCAGTGATTGTTAATGAATGGCCCTACCAAGAACTGGTACGCATTTTTACCAGATATGGTGAAGAAAAATTTGCTAAATCAATTGCCCGTCGAATTGAAAGCTATCGCCAAACACAGGCGATTAAGACGACCGGTCAGCTGGTTGAATTGATTAAAGCAGGGATTCCAGCTAAGGCCAGACGCAAAGGCGGACATCCTGCTAAAAAAGTTTTTCAAGCAATTAGAATTGCCGTTAATGATGAATTGGGGGCCTTGGAGGAGTCGTTGGAACAGGCTTTGGCTTTGCTGAAAATTGACGGCCGTGTTAGTGTGATTACCTTCCAATCTTTGGAAGATCGGCTGGTTAAGTCAATGTTTAAAGAAAAAACGACCTTGCCGGAATTGCCAGCAGGGCTGCCGGTGATTCCTGATGAAATGCAGCCATCATACCGGTTGGTTAACCGAAAGCCAATTTTGCCCACGGAAGCTGAACTAAAAGCTAACCATCGGGCTCATTCAGCTAAATTAAGAGTGATTGAAAGAGTTAAATTAGATTAGGTAAAATAAAAAGCGGGGAAATTTAATGAATAACGCAGTAGAAAAAAGAATATTTGAAGAAAAAGAACAGCCCCAAATCAATTTTCAGCCAGTTTTATCACCGTATAGCCGTAAATTTCGTCAAAAAAAGATTATTTTAACCGTATTGTCCTTAGCGGTTTGCTTTGTTTGCGGCTCTGCAGTAGTATCAACTAATTCTGATATTAACCGGACACAGATTAAATTGGAACAGACTGAAAAAAAGGCTAAGGCTTTGAAAAATAAAAATGATGATTTGAAGCTTAAAGTAGCTGAATTAACTAATAGTGAACGCTTAAGTAATTTAGCTAAGCAAGCTGGCCTTAAGATGAATGATAGTAAAATAAGGAACGTAAATAAATGAGTGGACAAAAGAAACGACCAAATAACATGCAAAAAGTGACTCAAAGACAGCGGAATTTCGGAATGTGGTTTACCCTGCTTGTCATTGTTATTTTTTTAGTGTTTGGCAGTCGTTTTTTTTATATTGCTTTCAGTAAAAATGTGTCCGGGCATAATTTAACTGAAGAAGCCCGCAAACTTTATTTAAGTACAAATGAAATTAAAGCTAAAAGAGGCAGTATTTATGATAATGCAGGTCAAGCAATTGTAGAAGATACGAAAAGATATTCAATCTATATTGTCTTATCCAAGGTCAAAAATGCTAATGGCCTGCAGGATAATAAAAAAGAACAGGCTGCGGTTATTTTAAATAAATATTTGGGTATCAGTAAAGAAAGCTTGCTAGCATACTTTAACACCCCCATGGCATATCAAGTTGAAGTCGGTAATAAAGGTAAAAATATCTCACTGTCAACTAAAAGCAGTATTGAATTGGAAATGAAAAAAAATAATATTCATGGGATTCACTTTACATCTTTTGCTGACCGGCTTTATCCTAATGGTACTTTTGCTTCGCATTTGATTGGTGTAACGTCTAAAAGCAAAGACGGAACGCTGTATGGCACTATGGGACTTGAAGCTGTTTTTAACAATATTTTAAGCGGTAAAAACGGCGTTAATAAAGAGGCTCTTGATGCTCGGGGTATTAAGCTGAATAATATCAAGGAAAAATCAGTCAAAGCCAAAAACGGGTCTGATATTTATACAACCCTTGATTCCAGAACACAGCTTTATTTGGAGTCTTTGCTGACGCAGGCTCAAAATACTTACCATCCTAAAGTGATTAATGCTATTTTGATGAATGCCAAAACAGGTGCGATTATTGCTGCCAGCCAGCGACCAACTTTTAATCCGCAAACTAAAGACGGTATTTCAGACCAATGGAAAAATACTTTATTGGAAGATACTTATGAACCAGGTTCCGTGATGAAAATTTTAACGATGGCAGCAGCTATTGATAGCGGCAATTATAATGCCAGCGCTTATTATAAATCAGGTACGATGAAAGTCGGTACGCAGCAAGTAACAGACTGGGTGCCAAGCGGATGGGGGTATTTAACCTATCGGCAGGGTTTTATCCGTTCGTCTAATGTTGGCATGGCTAAGCTGGAAGAAAAGATGGGCGCTAAGCTGTGGGAAAAATATATTAAAAAATTTGGTTTGCTCAAATCAACTAATTCCGGTTTATCTAATAATGAATCAAGCGGAAGTATTGAATTTAAATATCCGATTGAGCAGGCTAACACAGCTTTTGGTCAAGGAATTAATGTAACGCCTTTTCAAGTTGTGCAGGCTATCTCAGCCGTGGCTAATGATGGTGTGATGGTTAAGCCTTATTTAATTAAAAAAATTGTCGATTCGACCACAGGCAAGGTGCTTAAAACGGGGAAAAAGACCGTTGTCGGCAAACCGATTAGTGCTCAAAGCGCTAAGCAGGTTAGGGAAATGATGCGCGAAGTCGTTACCAGCAAAGAAGGTACGGGGCAATCATATAAAATTTCCGGTTATGATATTGGGGTTAAAACAGGGACAGCTCAAATAGCTTCCAGCAGTGGGGGGTATTTAACTGGAGATACAAACTATGTCTTTTCTGTTGCAGGAATGGCTCCTTTAAATAACCCCAAATATATTTTATATATTACGATGAAGCAGCCGCAGACTTTTGCCGGCAAAGAAGCAACGCAAATGTTGGCAGGTATCTTTAATCCTTTGATGAAGCGCATTTTGGACAGGTCAAAAGATGAAAGTCAAACAGCAACGACGGTTAAACTTACAAACATGGTCGGTGAAAATCCAAGTATCATGCGTAAAAAATTAACGCAATCCGGTTTGATAGTGACAACGATTGGAAATGGTACTAAGATAGTAAAGCAGTCAATTGCAGCTAATAAGACTGTGCTTTTGGGGCAAAGAATTATTTTATTAACAAATAAAAATCAAACACTGCCGGATCTTAAAGGCTGGTCACGAGCGGATGTGCTTAAATTGCAGCAATTAACCAAACTTAAAATCAACCTTAAAGGTTCAGGCTATGTGGCTTCACAAAATGTGAAAGCTGGCAGTGCTTTAAATAAAATCAACCAACTTGAAGTTATATTAAAATAAAAGGCATTAAGAGGAAGGAAGAACAAAGAAATGAATTTGTTTCCAATATTAGTAAGTACTTTGTCAAGTTTCATCTTGACAGCACTTTTTACACCACTTTTTATCAATTTTGCTCATAAAAAAAATCAAGGGCAAATGATTAGAGAAGATGGGCCGCAATGGCATCAAAAGAAGGCCGGTACGCCAACGATGGGGGGGTTAGTGTTTAATACGGCGATCTTAGTTACCGGTATTTGGGTGCCCTTGTGCTTTAAGGTTATGACCCCGATGGGTGTAGCTTTAGACATTACCATGGTTTTATATGGACTCATCGGTTTTTGGGATGATTCCATTAAGTTATTTAAACGGCAAAATGAAGGCTTTACGCCAGGGCAAAAATTATTCTGCCAGATTGTGGGCGGCTTGATTTTTATCGCATTTTACGCGCATGAACATCTGCCTTTTTCGTTGAGTTTATTTGACTATAACTTAAATGTCGGCCCCATCTTTTTCACCATTTTTGTTATTTTTTGGTTGGTTGGTTTTTCAAATGCAGTTAATTTAACCGATGGACTTGACGGTTTGGTTTCCGGACAGGCCATTATTGCTTTTGGCGCTTTTGGGATTATTGCCTATCACCAACGGCAATTTGACGTTGTGATGTTTTGTTTAGCCGTCATCGGTGCTTTATTAGCCTTTTTAGGCTTTAACCATAAACCAGCTAAAATTTTTATGGGTGACATGGGTTCATTAGCGTTAGGCGGGGCCTTGGCTGCGGTATCTATCGTTGTGCACCATGAATTTTTGCTGCTGCTGATTGGGATTATTTTTGTTTGTGAAACGCTCAGTGTTATCTTGCAGGTTGCTTCGTTTAAACTGACGGGCAAGCGGATTTTCAAGATGAGCCCAATTCATCACCACTTTGAATTGTGCGGCTGGAGCGAATGGAAAATTGACTTGACATTTTGGGCAATCGGTTTGATTGCCGCCATTATTGGCGTATACGCTGTTATTGGATAAGGAAGGTATTTTTGATGAAAGACATTAATGATTATCGTGGAAAAAATGTATTAGTTGTTGGTTTAGGCAAAAGCGGCATCAATGCCGCCTACCTGTTGCACAAATTAGGTGCACAGGTAACAATCAATGATAAAAAAGAATTAACAGATCAAGCGCAGCTGAAGATTTTTGCGGATTTATCAATTAAGTGCGTGACAGGTTCCCACCCTTTGTCGTTGCTTGATCAAGCCGATTTGGTAGTTAAAAATCCAGGGATTCCCTATCATAATGAGTTAATTGCCGAAGCTGTTAAACGGCAAATAAAAATTATTACTGAACCGGAATTAGCTTATGAAATTGCTGAAGCAGAATTTATTGGCGTTACCGGTACCAACGGCAAGACGACCACGACCACAATGATTGCCTTAATGCTGGCACATGCTGCCAAATTTGACCATGCATATACTTGTGGCAATATTGGTATTCCAGCTACTGAAGTGGCACAAAAAGCTACTAAAAAGGATGTCATGGTTACTGAATTATCGAGTTTCCAATTGATGGGAATTGATCAATTAAGACCGCACATTGCTGTTTTAACCAATGTCTATGAAGCTCATATTGATTATCACGGCTCAAGGGCTAATTACCTGGCTGCCAAAAAGCGTCTTTTGATGAATCAAACTGAAAATGATTACTTTGTCGTCAACTATGATGATGCTGAATGGGTTGCTTTGGCCAAAGAAGCCAAGGCTCAAGTTGTGCCTTTTTCACGGCAAGGCAAAGTTGAAACGGGCGCTTATGTTAAAGATGGCGCTATCTACTTCAAACAGGAAAAATTATTGAATGAAGCAGACATTAAAGTTCCTGGCTCCCACAATGTAGAAAATGCCTTAGCAGCGATTGCGGTTGCCAAGATTGAAGGAGTAGCCAATGAAGATATTGTGGAAGTCTTGAAGACTTTTTCAGGGGTTAGACACCGGACGCAATATGTGACAGAATATCAAGGCCGTAAATTTTATAATGATTCAAAAGCAACCAATATTGAAGCAACGCAAAAGGCTTTAGCCGGCTTTAAAGCACCGATTGTTTTGCTGTGCGGCGGGCTGGATCGGGGCTTTACCTTTGAACGTTTAGTGCCATTTTTAAAAGAACATGTTAAAGCCATGGTTGTCTTTGGACAAACTGCTGATTTGTTGGCTGAAGCTGGTAAAGCTGCCGGTATCGAAAAAATTTTAAAAGTAGCAGATTCAACGGCTGCTGTAAAGCCAGCCTTTGAATTTAGCGAACAAGGCGATGTAATTTTGCTGTCACCTGCGTGTGCTAGCTGGGATCAGTGGCCAACGTTTGAAGCCCGCGGGGATGCCTTTGTTGATGAAGTGATGTCACTAACAGGAGGTTCCAAATAAATGCGGTTATTAGTTTCTGGCGGGGGTACCGGTGGACATATTTATCCGGCTCTAGCTTTAATTGAAGCCTTAAAAGCCAAAGATAAGGATGCTGAAATTTTATATGTGGGGACAAATAAAGGACTCGAATCACGCATTGTACCTAATGCTGGGATTAAATTCAAAGCAATTGAGATTCAAGGTTTTAAACGGTCTTTATCCCTCGAAAATTTAAAAACCATTTACCTTTTCTTGAAGAGTGTGCATGAATCAAAGAAAATTATCAAAGAATTCAAACCTGATGTAGTAATTGGCACCGGTGGCTATGTCTGCGGTGCAGTTGTATATGCAGCATCAAGAATGCATATTCCTACAGTTATTCATGAACAAAACAGTATTGCTGGGGTAACAAATAAATTTTTAGCCCATTTTGTTGATAAGATTTGTATTTGTTTTGATAATGTAAAAAAAGATTTCCCACAAAAAGATAAATTGGTTTTTACCGGTAATCCACGGGCCCAACAAGTGGCTGGTATGCAAAAAAGCGGACGCTTAAAGGAATTTGGCTTAGATTCGCAGCAAAAGACCGTTTTGATTTTTGGCGGATCTAGAGGAGCTTTGCATATTAATGAAAGTGCCTTGGCAAGTATCAAGTATTTTAAAGACCAGCCGTGGCAGGTTTTATTTGTGACTGGTCAAGTTCATTATGATAAATTAATGCAGTCTAAAGAAGCGCAAAATTTGCCTAAAAATGTTGTTATTGTACCATATATTAATGACATGCCGTCGATTTTGCCTGAAATTTCGCTTATTGTAGGACGGGCAGGGGCGACAAGTTTAGCTGAAATTACGGCTTTAGGTATTCCGGCTATTTTAATTCCAAGCCCTTATGTCACCCATGACCACCAAACGCATAATGCACAAAGTTTGGTTGATCAAAAAGCAGCTTTAATGATTAAAGAAGCTGATTTAACCGGGGAAAGCCTATTTGAAGCAGTGTCTAGTCTGGAAAATGATGCTCAAAAAATGCAAACGATGGCGCAAAATGCCAAAAAAGCCGGCGTACCAGATGCAGCTGATCGCGTGCTTAAAGTGTTAACAAATTTGGTTAAGTAATTGAAAGGAGGAGCCTAAAAAAATGAATAATAAAAAAAGCTCCTCCAAGTTGACTAAATGGCGTAAAGTTCAAGCACAAAGAAAGAAAACTTCAACCAGTGCACGTTATCATCCGATAGCCCAGGTTCCCCAAACGATGCAATTACAAAAAAAGCGTCTTTTAAGAAAAACGGTTCCTTTGTTACTGTTCTTTTTCATTACAGGTCTAATTTCTTTTTACCTTTCTTCACCGCAAAGCCGCTTGGAACAAGTCAAGGTTACGGGATGTGATTATCAAACCCGCAAAGAAATTATTCAACAAAGCGGACTTAAGTATTACAGCTCAATTCCACTTTTAAAAATTAACGAAGAAAAGCTGATACAAAAATTAAAGCACAAGATTCCCAGCTTAAAAGCAGTTAACTTTAACTTCAAAGGTAATCGTTTAACCATTGAAGTTAAAGAGTATGCGACGATTGCTTATTTCGAAAAAAATAACCAATATTACCGGATTACGCAGTCGGGATTAATGAATCAAACAGGGACTTCAAAAATGACGGGAGTTTATCCGGTGATTATCGGTGATTGCAAAAAAAGTCAGCTTAAGCAGTTAAGCAAGCAGTTAGCTGAGATTGACAGTAAGATTGAAAATTGTATTTCGGAAATTCATTTTACGCCAACCAAAGTTGACCCTGATAAATTGCACTTGTACATGAATGATGGCAATGAAGTTTTGGCACAGATTTCAACTTTGGCTAAAAAAATGAATTATTATCCGCAGTACACGGCTAAAATGAACTTCAAAGGTATCATCGATTTAGAAGTTGGTGCTTATGCTTATCCAAAAAATTAAAAAAACGTGAAGATTAAACTAATAATACTTGACAATTGTCGTGAAAGCTAGCTATATGTGTTTTTTTTATGTTAAAATTATACCATGCGAATAATATAGTATTTTATTAAAATAAATTAAGGGAGGCAAATCGATGGATAATTCTGGTATTTATGTTGGCTTAGACATTGGGACAACGTCAATCAAGGTTGTCATTGCTGAATATATAAAGAATCAGATGAACATCATCGGTTATGGCAATACCCGTTCTGCAGGTCTGAATCGTGGAGTGATTGTTGATATTGATCAAGTCGTTTTGGCAATCAAAAATGCTGTTAAGCAAGCCGAAGAAAAAGCATCACGTTCGATTACCGAAGTTAGTGTTGGAGTTCCAGCTAACTTACTTGCCATCGAACGTTGTAAGGGAATAATTGCTGTTGGAAATGATGACGGTAGTTCCAGAGAAATAACTGATGATGATGTAAGAAAAGTTACAGAAGCTTCATTAGTGCATAATCTGCCACCAGAACGCGCTGTAATTGATATTATTCCAGATGAATTTATTGTCGATGGATTTAATGGGATTAAAGATCCGCGAGGAATGGTTGGCGTTAGAATGGAAATGAATGGCGTCAAATATACCGGACCTAAGACGATTTTGCACAATATCAAAAAATGTGTGCAAAAAGCTGGTTTAAGGGTAAGAGATTTAGTGGTTGCGCCTTTAGCTTTAGCTAATATTGCTTTAAGTGATGGTGAACAGGATTTTGGTGCTATTTTGGTTGACTTAGGCGGTGGTCAAACTACGGCTGCTGTGATTCATGATCATAAGCTAAAGTATACTTATGTTGATCAAGAAGGCGGCAATTTTGTAACACGTGATATCTCTGTTGTTTTAAATACTTCACTGGAAAATGCTGAATTATTAAAGCAAAATTATGGTTTTGCTGACGCAACGATGGCCTCTGATGAAGAACGTTTTCCGGTTAAGGTCGTCGGTAAACAAGAGCCGATGATGATAACGGAAAAACATTTGGCAGAAATTATCGAGGCACGCATGCGGCAAATTTTTGAAAAACTGGCGGCTGATTTAAATCATATTCATGCTTTGAATTTGCCGGGTGGTGTTGTCATAACCGGCGGGTTGGCTTCACTGCCTGGGGTAGCTGAATTAGCAGCTAAAATTTTGGGTGTACATGTTTCAATCTATACCCCGCAAGAGATGAATTTAAGAATTCCGGCTTATTCACAAGTGATTGGAATTGTTGATTACATTACGCGTGAAAGTGAAATTAATCAAATTGTGCGGCACACAGTAGACGGAACTTATCCGACAATCGCTGCAAATAAAGTGGAAACAATGACAAATGAACCACAAATAAATACTAGTACCAGAGAAGATTTTGCTGAAACAGAAGATGACATCGAGCTTAAATCAGGCTGGTTGGCTGGTTTAAAAAAGAAATTAACTGATCTCTTTAATGGTGATGATCAATAGGGCACAATGGAGGATGAAAAATGGATTTTTCAATGGATGATATCACAACAGAAAACGCCAGAATTAAGGTCATCGGTGTCGGTGGGGCTGGTAGCAACGCTGTTAACCGTATGATTGAAGATGACGTCAAAGGCGTTGAATTTATTGTAGCTAACACAGATGTGCAAGCTTTAAAAGGTTCAAGAGCTGAAACAAAAATTCAGTTGGGACCTAAACTGACCAGAGGGTTGGGTGCAGGTTCTAATCCTGATACAGGTAGCAAAGCTGCTCAAGAAAGTGAAGAAGCTATTTCAGAAACTTTAAAAGGGGCCGATATGGTCTTTGTGACTGCCGGAATGGGCGGCGGAACAGGAACTGGTGCAGCCCCAATTATTGCTAAAATTGCTAAAGAACAGGGAGCTTTAACCGTTGGGGTTGTTACGCGTCCATTTTCTTTTGAAGGCCCTAAGCGAGCTAAATTTGCCGCTGAAGGCTTAGCTCAATTAAAAGCTCAGGTTGATACTTTAGTGGTGATTGCCAACAATCGCTTATTAGAAATTGTTGACAAGAAAACTCCGATTCTTGAAGCTTTCAAGGAAGCTGATAATGTCTTGCGTCAAGGTGTGCAAGGTATTTCTGATTTAATTACATCACCTGGTGTGGTTAATTTGGACTTTGCCGATGTCAAAACCGTTATGCAAAATCAAGGTGCTGCTTTGATGGGCATTGGGTCAGCTACTGGCGAAAATGCTGCTGCTGAAGCAACAAAACAAGCGATTTCTTCTCCATTGCTTGAAGTTTCAATTGATGGCGCTGAAAATGTTTTGTTAAATGTTACTGGTGGCTTAAATCTTTCCTTGGTAGCCGCTGAAGAAGCATCAAATATTGTTTCTCAAGCAGCTAATAAGAACCCGAATATCATCTTTGGGACTTCAATTAATCCTGATTTGGAAGATGAAGTAATTGTAACAGTGGTAGCTACCGGCATTGATAGCAAAAAAACGGAAGCACCTGCTCAAAAAAAAGCTCGTCCGAGTGCTAATGATGTTAAAACAAGTGTTAGCCCAGTTCAGACGCGTAAAGCAGATTCTTTGAGCGATTGGGATATTACCCGTGAAATCAACGGAACCAAAAATACAGCGCGCGAGACAGAGTTTGAAAATGTCGAAAAGACTGAATTCAATGTTTTCGGCTCAAATTCTTCCTTTGGTGATGATGATAATGACGATTTGAGTACACCGCCATTTTTAAATCACCGCGGTAACTAAGAGATAAAAGGAGTTTAAAAATGGCGTTTAACTTTTTGAATGAACTTATTCATCCTACCGACGACGAATATGAAGATTATGATGACTATGAAACTTCAAAGCCTACGCCAGAAGTAGCACCAGAAAATAACAAAAAAGTCATGTCTTTAGTTAACCATGCCTCTGAAAAGAAGATTATGCTGTTTGAACCGCGGATTTTTTCCGATGTTAAGGGTATTTCACAGCGGTTATTGAATGGTCAGGCTGCAGTAGTTAATTTTCAAAGAATCGATGATGCACAAGCACATCGTGTGATTGATTTTTTATCAGGGGTGACTTTTGCGATTAATGGCAAAATCAGCCGTGTAGGTGAAAAAATTTTCTTATGTACACCAGAAGATTTTGTGGTGGAAGGCGATTTAACTGATATGAGAAAAGAAGACGGCTTTGAAATGCGAGGTGTTTAATTGCTCACTTTAATTGTTGCAGATTTATTTAGAATTTATGGTTTGCTGATTGTGGTTTATTGCTTTTTATCGTGGTTTCCCAATGCCCAAAATAGCAAATTTGGCTATTACATTAGCCGCATTTGCGAACCATATTTGAGTTTGTTTGACTTTATTCCGCCAATTGCAGGCATTAGTTTTTCGCCGATTATAGCCTTAATAGTGCTTGATTTTGTGGAACGCGGCCTGCTTTTATTGATGGGAATATTAGGTATTTACTAGGATTTGGTGGTTAAGTTGAAGGAAGGAATTTATCAGCACTTTAGGCCGGAAGAAGCCAGCATGATTGACAGCTTGTGGGATTTAGCAGGGCGTGCGCAAGATGAGTATCGACCGATTTTGACGCATTTTTTAAATCCTAGGCAGCAATATCTTGCTAAAGTAGTTGCTGATACGATTGAAGTTAAGCTGGCTTTTGCAGGTGGCTTAGATGCTAGTGAACGCAAACGGGCTTTATTTTATCCTGAATATTATCAACCAGAAGATTCTGATTTTTCATTGGCTCTTTTGGAAATTAAGTATCCAGTTAAATTTGCCCAGCTGCAGCATGGCCGAGTTTTAGGTACTTTAGCCAATTGCGGGTTAGACCGCGAAGTTTTAGGCGATATTCTGACAGATGGAGTGCGGTTCCAGGTTGTCTGTGAACAAGAAATTGCTACCTATTTGGAAAATAATATTGACCGGATTGGCAAAATAAAAGTCCGTTTAGTAGAGCTGGCTTTAACTGAAATTATTAATCTTTTAACCGAGTGGGAACAGACCACCTTAATTTTAGCATCAAAGCGGTGTGACACCGTGATTGCAGCGGCGTATAATTTGTCGCGCAAACATGTCAAAGATTTATTGGCAGCTGATAAGGTTAACCTGAATTGGGTATTGCAAAATAAAGCTGACTTAGAAATTGGGTTACATGATATTATTTCAGTGCGTGGTTATGGGCGAATCCGGTTGGATGAATTAACAGGCATTTCAAAAAAAGGCAAGTTAATCGCACAGGTTTCAGTGCTGAGAAAAACACGATAATTTTGGAGGTGACGGGGAAATGGCATTGACCCCTTTAGATATTCATAATAAAGAATTTGATGTAAGGCTGCGCGGGTATGACAAAGATGAAGTTAATGATTTTTTGGATCAAATTATTAAGGATTATGAAGCAGCTTTAAAAGAAAATGAGCGCTTAAGTGAAGATTTGAAACAAAGTCAAGAGAAGTTGAAATACTTTAATGATTTGAAAGATTCTTTGAATCAATCAATTATTGTGGCCCAAGAAGCAGCCGATAAAGTCAAGGCTAATTCCCAACGTGAAGCCGAAATTATCAACCATGAAGCCCAAAAGCAAGGCCAGGATATCATCGACCAGGCAAATGATAAAGCGCGCCATATCATTGAGGAAGCTTCAAACAAAGCTAAAAAATTAGCGGTTGAGACTGATGATTTGCGGAAGCAAGCCCGTATCTTCAGACAAAAATTGCAGGTTATGATGGAATCACAATTAGAAGTTGTCAAAGGCAGCGAATGGGATGAAATTTTGCGGCAAGGGGATACAACCAGCTACGAAGAGATTCAAGAAGCTATTCGGCGTGACGAAGAACTTGACAAAGAGACCGCTAAAGAAGTAAAATCATTCTCAAACGATGGTGAAGATTTCTATCAAGATGAACCAGTACTTGAAAGTGCTGATTCCGCAGAAACAGACACCGTTGTCATTTTCCCAGAATCTGATGATGAACTTGGCGGCCAGCATTTTGCTGATGATGAAGCCGATAGCCGCTTATAATTAATAAATGTGCGAGAACACGAATATATTTGGACGATAGCAGCGAGTTGACGATGGGTGCAAGGTCAATAATTTGAAGAATATATTTATCATCTCGTTGGTTGTTAAACTGAAGTAAGTAAGTAAGTTTAATCGGGTGGTACCGTTATCTACTGTAAAGTTAGACTTTTTAGTCTTGAATTTGGGTGGTACCACGAAAATCTCGTCCCTTACTGGACGGGATTTTTTTATTTTGCTGCAAATTCGTGATTAGATTGTGGAAAAAAGATACTTTTAAGAAAGGATGCTGCCAAAAGCAGCAGGGTGCAAGATGAGAGTTAAAGACACTTTAAACTTGGGCAAGACCAAGTTCCCAATGCGGGGCAATCTTCCTGTGCGTGAAGCCGAGCGCCAAAACATTTGGGAAGAAAATAAAATTTATGAACGCCGTCAAAAATTAAATGAAGGAAAACCAACCTTTATTTTGCATGATGGCCCTCCATATGCTAATGGTAATATTCATATGGGTCATGCTATGAACAAAATTTCCAAGGATATTATTGTTCGTTCTAAATCGATGATGGGCTTTAGAGCTCCTTATGTGCCTGGTTGGGATACACATGGTCTTCCAATCGAACAACAACTTAAAAAAGCTGGTGTCGACCGGAAAACCTTGACAGTAGCTGATTTTAGAGAAAAATGCCGTGAATATGCCCTAAAGCAAGTCGCAGGCCAAAAAGCTGATTTCAAGCGTTTGGGTGTTAGTGGTGAATGGGATAACCCTTATTTGACTTTAAAACCTGAATTTGAAGCAGCTCAAATCCGTATCTTTGGCAAAATGGCAGCCAAAGGTTTGATTTACAAGGGTTTACGTCCAGTATACTGGTCATGGTCATCTGAATCAGCCTTGGCTGAAGCTGAAGTTGAATATCATGATGTTGTTTCACCATCTGCTTTTTATGGGGTTCAAGTCAAAGATGGCAAGGGAATCTTAGATAATGATACTTATTTAGTTGTGTGGACGACAACGCCATGGACCATTCCAGCTTCTGAAGGGGTAACAATTGATGCTAAGTTTGATTATGCTGTGGTACAACCTGAAGGGGAAATCCGTAAATTTGTTTTGGCAGCTGAATTAGTTGATAAGAATGCTGAACTCTTCGGTTGGAAGAATGTTAAATTTTTAAAGACCGTTAAGGGTGAAGAATTAGAAAATGTTACAGCTTACCATCCTTTCCATGATGATGAAACTTATGCAGACCGTGAATTGCTCACGATGTTGGGTGACTTTGTTACTTTAGATGCCGGTACTGGTTTAGTTCATACGGCACCAGGTTATGGTGACGATGACTACAAGGTCGGCATGAAATATGGTTTGCCTGTTTTTGCACCGGTCAACAATCAAGGTTATTTGACTGAAGAATGCGGAGCTGATTTTGCAGGCGTCTTTTATGACGATGCCAATGCGGTTGCTTTGCGGAAATTAGCTGATGCTAATGTCTTGCTTAAGCAAATGGACTATGAACACAGCTACCCATTTGACTGGCGGACAAAGAAGCCGATCATTTTCCGGGCAACGCCACAATGGTTTGCTTCAGTTGATAAGATTAGAAGCCAAATCTTAGATGCCATCGAAGACGTTAAGTTTATGCCTGATTGGGGCAAGGTACGTTTACACAACATGATTCGTGACCGTGGCGATTGGGTTATCTCACGTCAACGTGTTTGGGGTGTTCCATTGCCAATCTTCTATGCTGAAGACGGTACAGCTATTATGGAACCTGAAACGATCGAACATGTCGCTCAATTAATTGAAAAATACGGCTCCAACGTTTGGTTCCAAAGAGAAGCTAAAGACTTATTACCAGCAGGATATACCAATGAACATTCACCAAATGGCGAATTTACCAAGGAAACTGATATTATGGATGTTTGGTTTGATTCAGGTTCTTCGCATCAAGGTGTATTAGCACAGCGTGATTATTTAACTTATCCAGCTGACTTATACTTGGAAGGTTCTGACCAATACCGTGGCTGGTTTAACTCAAGTTTGATTACCAGTGTAGCTGTTTCTGGCAAGGCTCCTTATAAACAAATTGTATCACAAGGCTTTACTTTGGATAGCAAAGGCCGCAAGATGAGTAAATCTTTAGGCAATACAATTGTTCCAAGTGAAGTTATCAAAAAAATGGGTGCAGAAATCATCCGTTTGTGGGTCTTGAGTGTGGATACTTCAGCTGACGTGCGGGTTTCAATGGAGAGCTTCAACCAAATCTCAGAAAGCTACCGTAAGTTTAGAAATACGATGCGGTTTATGTTAGCTAACACAACTGATTTTGAACCAAATGAAAATACAGTTGCTTTTGCTGATTTGGAAGCTTGCGATAAATACATGGAAGTTATGGTTAATAAGTTTACCAAAGATATTTTGGATGATTATGCTAACTACAACTTCATGGACATTTACAAGAAGTTAATTAATTTCTTGACGACAGATTTATCAGCCTTTTACTTGGATGTGGCTAAGGATGTTGTTTACATTGAAGCAGCTGATTCACATAAGCGTCGCTCAATGCAAACTGTTTTGTATGATATTTTGGTTCGCTTAACAAAATTGATGACACCGGTCTTGCCACATACAACTGAAGAAATTTGGGAATATTTGAAAGAACCTGAAGACTTTGTCCAATTAGCTGAAATGCCAGCAGTTAACCATTATGATGGTGAAGTTGAATTATTGGAAAATTGGCAAGACTTTATGAAAGTTCGTTCAGATGTCTTCAAGTCACTTGAAAATGCACGTAATGAAAAATTAATTGGTAAATCATTTGAAGCACATGTTTCCTTATATGTTTCAGCTGATGTTAAAGCTAAACTTGATAAGTTAGCTGCTAATATCCGCCAATTAATGATTGTTTCGGCTTTAGATATTGCAGATTTAGCTGATGCACCTGAAAATGCTGATAGCTATGATGAAATTAAAGTTTTGGTTGAACATGCTCAGGGGGAAGTTTGTCCACGTTGCCGTCGGACAACACCAACAGTTGGCTCTGACGAAGCGTTACCACAACTTTGTGCCGATTGTGCTAAGATTGTTCGCGAAAATTATCCTGAAGCTTTAACAGAAGGTTTGGAAAAATAAGATTAAAAGAGCTGGGGCAACTCGGCTCTTTTTTTGCCCAATTGTCGCAGAGATGATATGATATAAATGGAATTTTACTCATGATGGGAGTGTTTTGTTTTGGATTTTGAAGAAAAAGTACAAAGTGTGGAAAATATTTTTGATGGCAAAGTTATCAAAGTTGATAAAGAAACGGTTGCTTTACCAAATGGCAAAAAAGCTTACCGGGAAATTGTCCACCACCACGGTGCGGTAGCCTTAATTCCAATTACTGATGACAATAAAATTGTCTTAATTAAGCAATGGCGGGCACCCTTAAGACAAGTTACTTTAGAAATTCCGGCCGGCAAGATGGAGCCTAATGAATATGATGATCCTAAAAAGACTGCTATTCGTGAATTAAATGAAGAGACAAGATATCAAGCGCAAAATGTTGAGCTAGTCACGCCGTTTTTCACCTCGCCTGGGTTTGCAGATGAAAAAATTTACCTCTACCATGCTTCAGGGTTGAAATCGGTCAGCGATCCCTTGCCACAAGATGATGATGAATTTTTAGAATTAGTTGAATTGACTTTGCCGGAAGCCTTTAAGCAAATGCAGGCAGGGGTCATCTGTGATAGTAAAACTATTATGGGACTGCTTTTTTGGCAATTAATGCAATAGGATGATTTAAATGAATAAAGATGATGAACGTGAATTTTTTGACCAGGAAGAACAGCCTTTAAGAAGACGGCGCCCGCGTAAAAAAAACCGGTTCTTTTTTGCATCTCGGCCTAAAGAAGTGGCAGATGAGCCGGAAACGTTGCACAGAACAAGATCAGCTGACGATTTTAAAGTTCAGCGTCTGAAAAAAAGACTTAATCGAGCTATCATCGTTTTAATAGCAGCGATTATCTTGGTTTATCTATTTATGCGTTTTGTTAATTTTTAAATACGAAAGGAAGTTAGATATGCGTTACGGTATTATTTGTGCCATGGATGAAGAAATCAAAGAATTAGTGGCTAATTTAGACAAGCGTGAAGATAAAGAAATCAAAGGCTTGCTTTTTTACACCGGCCAAATCAAAGGGCAAGATGTGGTCTTAGTTCGATGCGGAATTGGCAAGGTTCAGTCAGCTATTACCACTGCTTTATTGATTGTAGAATTTAAAGTTGATTGTGTTATCAATTCCGGCTCTGCCGGCGGGATTGGTCAAGGGTTGCATGTAGGTGATGTGGTGTTGTCAACCGGAGCAGCTTACCATGATGCTGATGGAACGGCTTTTGGCTATGAACCAGGGCAGCTGCCGGGCCAGCCAAGAATTTTTACAGCAGATGAAAAATTGTTGAAAGCTTTGAAAAAAGCCGCTGAAAAGACTGGATTGCATGTTAAAGAAGGCCTGATTGTGACGGGGGATCAATTTGTTTCATCTAAGGAAAAGATTGCTCAGATTAAGGCAATTTATCCAGAAGCTTTATGCTGTGAAATGGAAGGGGCTTCGATTGCTCAAGCTGCAGTGCAATTTAAGACACCTTTTGTAATTGTCAGAGCAATGTCTGATATAGGAGATGAAGAAGCCTCGCAATCATTTGATGAATTTATTATCGATGCTGGCAAGCGCTCAGCTCAGATGATTTTAGCTTTATTGGAAGCTTAGGAGGATTTTTGTGGAAAATATTTATGTAGATAACGCTGGGACAACGCCAATGGCCAGTGAAGTTATTGATGTTATGGATGAAATGATGAAAAATGTGTTCGGCAATGCTTCGGCTGTTAATGCCTTTGGCCGCAAAGCACGTCAAGTTTTGGACAATAGCCGCCATATCATTGCTCAATCCATTAATGCTCAAAACGACAATGAAATTATTTTTACTAGTGGCGGAACGGAAAGTGATAATACTGCCATCATTAAAACAGCTTTAAAACGCCAAAAGCAAGGACGGCATTTAATCACAACTGCGATTGAACATGAGGCGGTTTTAAAGCCCATGGAGTATTTAGAGAGCCTAGGCTTTGAAGTGACCTATTTACCAGTTGATCAAAATGGGCTCATTTCTTTAAATGATTTAAAAGCCGCTTTAAGAGAGGATACCATTTTGGTCTCGGTTATGTCCGGCAATAATGAAGTGGGAAGCCATCAGCCTATTCACGAAATTGGTGAAATTGTGGCTGAATCTAATGCTTGGTTCCATACCGATTCTGTTCAAGCCTATGGCATTTTGGATGTCGATGTGCAAAAAGACCACATTGATCTTTTATCAACATCAGCCCATAAATTAAATGGTCCCAAATTTTTAGGATTCTTATATGAAAGAAATGGACTGAATTTAGGACCTTACCTGCGCGGAGGCGATCAAGAGCTTAAGCGTAGAGCGGGAACTGAAAATATTCCCGCAATTGCCGGTTTTGCCAAGGCGGTTGAAATTGCACAAGCGCATAAGCACGAATGGCAAAAACAAGATATGACTTTGAAATTGCATTTACTTGCCGGTTTAAAAGAAGCTGGGATTGATTTTGAAGTTAACGGTAAATGCAATGAAGACGAATTACCGCAAATCGTTAACATTTGGTTCAAAGGCTGCCCTAACGATGCTTTACTAACGAATCTTGATTTGAGCGGGATTGCTGCAGCAGCCGGTTCGGCCTGCACGGCAGGTTCCTTAGAGCCGTCACATGTTTTATTAGCCATGTATGGAGATAGCCCACGGGTGCATGAATCATTGCGTTTTAGCTTTGGCAGGTATAATACGGAAGCTGAAATAAAAAAGGTCGTTGAAGTAACAGCTAAAGCGGTCAAAAGATTGAAAGAAAAGGCGGGAAGATAATGGCTTATTTGACAACAGCAAAAATTACCGGGGATACACGGACTTTTAAATTAACTAGTGATGTGAAAAAATATGCGCTGCGTGATACAGGTTTTATGGAATCAAAGGGCGGCAAATTTACTTTAGAACGCTCCTTAGATCCCAATTCACCGTTTAATCAAGGCTTTAAGTTTAAGATGACGGTCAATCCTGATTTAGCACATTTTAAAATGGTCACAACTACAGCCAATGGCATCAAAGAAGTTAATATTTTTAAGGGCAACGATGCTGCTGAACATATTGAACAATTGAATTTCATTTTAAATGATTTAAAAGATCACCAAATTATTGAAGAGATGTAAGTAAAATCAGCCGGAAGAAACACCCGGCTGATTTTATTTTTTTGCTTATTTGACCGGCATTTGCTATAATTGTAAGCACTGAGTAAAACAACCTTCAAATTGTTAATTCAGAATTTTAAAAATGATGGTGAGGTTTTATTATGACAGATAACAGCAATATCCGTGTTGTGGTCGGCATGAGCGGGGGCGTTGATTCGTCTGTGTGTGCTTATCTATTGAAGCAGCAAGGATACGACGTTGTCGGAGTTTTTATGAAAAACTGGGACGACACAAATGATAGCGGGGTTTGTACCGTTACAGAAGACTATCAAGACGTGGCTAAAGTAGCTAATGAGATTGGTATTCCTTATTATTCGGTCAATTTCGAAAAAGAATATTGGGATCGGGTTTTCACATACTTTTTAGATGAATATAAAAATGGGCGCACCCCTAACCCGGATGTAATGTGCAATAAGGAAGTTAAATTTAAAGCTTTCTTAGATTATGCAATGGAACTCGATGCTGACTATATTGCCATGGGTCATTATGCCCAAGTAAAGCGGGATGAAAATGGCCAAGTACATTTGCTGCGGGGGGCTGATAACAACAAAGACCAAACTTATTTCTTAAGCCAATTGTCAGCCGAGCAATTAGATAAAGTGATGTTTCCTATCGGTGGGATGCAAAAGTCTCAAGTTAGAGAAATCGCTAAAAAAGCCGGCTTAGCAACTGCTGAAAAGAAAGATTCAACGGGAATTTGTTTTATTGGCGAAAGGAATTTTAGTCAGTTTTTAAGTGAATTTTTACCGGCTAAGCCTGGCAAAATGATGACTTTCGATGGTGAAGTCAAAGGTGAACACTATGGCTTGATGAACTACACGATTGGGCAAAGAAAAGGTCTTGGCATCGGTGGTGACGGTAAGTCTAATGATCCATGGTTTGTGGTTGGTAAAGATTTAAAGACTAATACTTTATATGTTGGTCAAGGATACGAAAATGAGCATCTTTATGCAACAAGTTTAGATGCAACTAAATTGAGTTTTGTTGCTCCAATTGAAGACCGAGGACAAGAATTTCATTGTACGGCTAAATTCCGCTACCGTCAAAAAGATTCTGGCGTAACTGTTAAATTTAATGAGGCGCGTGACAAGGTTGAAGTTATTTTTGATGAACCGGTACGTGCCATTACGCCTGGTCAAGAAGTGGTCTTTTATGATGGTGCTGAATGCTTAGGCAGTGGGACAATCGACCATGCTTACCAAAACGACCGCGTATTACAATATGTCTAAAAAAAAGAGCCTAATAATTAGGCTCTTTTTTTTGAATAAAGATAAATATTTAATGAAGATACGTAAAAGCTAAATTAAAACGCTTTATTCATAAAAGTAGACTTTTAAAAGTAAAAATTAGGTCTTAAATGAGAATTAAGGGGGAAATGATACGACTATTTATGCAAGCTAAAAGCTTAATTAAAGGGTGTTTTGTGAATTTTAATGTACAAATGCTAAAATATTATTTGTATTTATTATGACAAAAATGAGGTTTTAGCTTATGAAAAAAGAAAAAATTAAGACAGCGGGCTTAGTTATGACGATTTTGTCAACCATTTTTGGTTTTGCTAATGCGCCGGTGGCCTTTGACCAAATGGGTTATGCAAGTATTGCCTGGTATATTTTAGCAGCCATTTTATTCTTTTTACCAGTATCATTGATGATAGCTGAATATGGGGCTACTTTTAAGGAAGCTAAAGGCGGGATTTATTCTTGGTTAGCAGGCTCAATTGGTGAAAAATGGGCTTTTATCGGGACTTTTATCTGGTTGGCTTCTTGGTTTGTATGGTTGTTGTCAACATCTTCTAAGGTTTGGATTCCATTTTCAACCATTTTTGCGGGGCATGATGCTACTCAAGTATGGCATTTCTTTAGCTTGACATCGACCCAAACAATTGGTTTGTTGGCAATTGCTTGGATTATCGCAGTTACTTATTTCTCCAGCCGGGGAATGGATGCCGTAGCGAAGGTTTCAGCGGTTGGCGGTGTCTTTGTTATTTCGCTGGATATTATCTTTATTTTAGCCAGCTTAGCAACGTTATTTTTGAATCATGGCCAAATGGAACAAACAGTTACGATGCATGCTTTAACCCATTCACCTAACCCAAGTTTTTCTTCACCGCTTGCGGTTATGTCTTTTGTGGTTTATGCCGTATTTGCATATGCCGGCATTGAATCAATCGGTGGGATGATGGATGATATTGATCAGCCCGAAAAGACTTTCCCAAAGGGTTTATTGGTTGCCACATTCTTAGTTACTTTAAGTTATGCTTTGATGATTTTCTTGTGGGGGATTAGTACTAACTGGAGTGAAGTTTTAGGTAAGAGCAATGTTAACCTGGGAAATATTACCTACGTTATGATGCATAATCTTGGCTTCCAATTAGGCAAAGCCATGGGACTTTCGGCTAATACTTCTTTGGCAATTGGTGCTTGGCTCACAAGATACACCGGCTTAGGCATGTTTATCAGTTATGTTGGGGCTTTCTTTGTTTTGATTTCTTCACCACTTAAGGCTTTTGTTTTAGGGGCTGATCCACGTTTGCTTCCTAAGAAGATGACGGAAGTTAACAAAAATGGTGTACCCGAAAATGCAATGTGGATGCAAGCAGCTGTTGTTTGTGTCATCATCTTTTTGGTATCCTTTGGTGGCAGTGCTGCACAAAAATTCTATGTAATTTTGACTAACATGTCCAATGTTTCGACGACGGTTCCTTATCTCTTCTTGGTGGGAGCTTTCCCATTCTTCAAGAAGCGTCAAGATATTAAGCGGCCGTTTGTTGCATTTAAAAACCAAACATTTATGAATGTGATTGTAACGATAGTCATGGTTATTTTAATTGGCGGGATTGCGATGACTTGCTTGCAACCAATTTTAGATCATGATTATGCAACGGCATTTTGGACGATTATCGGTCCAATCTTCTTTGGTGTAGTTGCTTTACTCTTCTATAACCATCAAAATAAGCGATTGGATACAGTTAAAAGCAATATTAAAAAAGCTAAATTGAATACCCAAAATTAAAAAAAGAGCCGGCTTTAAGCCGGTTTTTTTATTATTTTAAACTGAAGGCAATTTGTGAGATAATAAAAGTAAAATGTAAAAAGGACCGATTAAATGACAAAGATATATTTTGTTCGCCACGGTAAAACAGAATGGAACCTTGAAGGCCGGTATCAAGGGGCACATGGCGATTCGCCTTTGCTTAAGCAAAGCTATTTGGAAATTGCATTATTAGCTGAGCATTTAAAAGATGTTGACTTTGCTAAAGCCTATGCAAGCCCGATTAAAAGAGCACGTGTGACGGCGCAAAAACTAGTTATGCTGTTAGAAAAGCCGGTCAAATTAGAAGAAAATCAAGCTTTTCAAGAATTCAATTTGGGTCAGATGGAAGGTATGAAAGTTAGTGATGCTAAGGCCAAATTTCCGCAAGCATTAGCGGCTTTTAAAAATCACCCTGACCAATATGATGGTCACAAAATTGGGGGCGAGAATTATCAAGATGTAATTGACAGAATGACACCCGAAATTAAAAAAATTTGTCAACGCTACCCTCAAGAAAATATTTTATTGGTCAGTCACGGAGCGGCTTTATGTGCCGAAATTAGACATTTAATGGGTGTCCCTTTAGCAGATCTTAGAGCTAAAGGCGGTTTGGCCAATACCAGCACAACTATTTTGGAAAGCACTGACCTGGGTGAAACCTTCAAGTGTTTAGCTTGGAACCAAACAGATTACCTCAAAAAAAAGCTTGATCCAACTGATATTGTATAGAAGGTGTTTTTGTGACAGAAAAAATGGAAGACGAACAAACGCAAAAAAAAGTTGAAGCTTTAATTGCTAAGATTGATGCTGATCCTTATAATCCGCAAAATTATTATGCTTTGGGCAGTTTATTAACGCAATTAGGCAGTTTTGAGCAAGCCGAAGAACTCTTTAAAAGAGCCCTCAATGTTTTTGAAAGTGATCCACAAAAACAGGCTTTGCTGCATTATGGTTTAGGTAATGTTTTTTATTCGACGGGGCTTTTTAAAGAAGCTGAGCAGGAATATGCTTATTTGAAAGATTCAGCTTTGCAGGCTGAAGCGATGCTAATGCTGGCTCAAAGTGAAGAAGCTGTCTCAAACCATCAAAAAGCCTTGGCTTATGCGTTGACAGCGTATGAAAAAGGGCAAGACGATACGGCTTTAGCGGCTTGCAGTGTGATGGCGGATGCTTTTTTAGCCTTAGGTAATTTTGCGCAAGCTAAGACGTATTATGACTTGTACTTAAAAGCTAGACCAAAAGACAAGCGGATTTTATTTGCTAGAGGTGTGGTACAGTTAGGCTTAGGTCTGGATGGAACAGCGTATTTTGATAAAGTAAAACAAATCGATGAAAAATATTATCTGGCGAAGATGTCAAATTTAGATGATATTTCCCAGACGTTAAATCACAATAAGGAGTTAGAAAGTGACAGTTGAATATGTTGATGGAAGGGTCAGCAATATTTTATTTGAAGCTAAAACCGGCTTTTATAAGGTGCTTTTGGTTAGCTTACATGATAAATCATTTTCTTGGGACGACAAAGAAATTACTGTCGTTGGCAATTTTGCTGATATTTTAACAGGAAGCGATTATCATTTTGAAGGTAATTTAATAACCCACAATCGTTATGGACAGCAATTTAAAGCCCAGACATATCAAGCTAAAGCCCTCTCAACGTCAGATGGAGTTATTAAATATTTAGCTTCTGATTATTTTCCAGGTATTGGAACTAAGACGGCTGAAAAAATTGTCTCCATTTTAGGTAAAGATGCTATTAATATTTTACTCAGTGATGAAAATCAAGTTGATAAACTAGGTTTGACTGAAAAACAAAAAGGCGTTTTAATGCAGGGACTTTTGGAAAATAATGGGACTTCACAAGTAATTGTGGAACTGGAAAAGATGGGTTTTTCAAACCACATGGTTGAAACGATTATTGATTGCTATCAAGAAAAAACGCTAGAGGTTATCCGCTATAACCCTTATGATTTAGTCGGTAAGGTCTCAGGAATGAGTTTTAAGCGTCTTGACCACATAGCTAATCAAATCGCAGCTGATGATCCTAAAAGAATTTTAGGCGGGCTATTGGCTGTTTTAAGTAAAACGTGCCGAGATAATGGTGATACTTATATGACAGCTGATGCTTTGCTCGAGCAGGTATTGAAGCTCTTAAAAGAAAGCCGACCTACTGGAGCAGAGTTATCTTTTGATAAAATCAGTGATGTGCTGATTCAAGCTGGACAAAAAGGACAGGTCGTTATTATTGAGCAGCGTGTTTATTTGAAAAAATTGTATGATGCTGAAAGAGAGATTGCCGCAGGATTGGCACGTTTGATGCAAAATGATACTTTGCCTCATTATGAAGAGCAGGTATTAGATGAGCAATTAGAAGAGATTGAGCAGGAATTAGGGATTAGCTACGGCAAAGATCAAGCCCAAGCTATTAAACAAGCGTTGCAAACTCCTATCTTTTTGCTGACAGGTGGTCCAGGAACCGGGAAAACAACGATTATTCGTGGCATTTGCGAATTATATTTGCGGTTGAACTCAATTGATAGTGATGACAACTTAATTAAATTAGCAGCTCCGACTGGTAGAGCAGCCCAAAAATTAGCTAGTGCTACGACCCTAGATGCTTCAACAATTCATCACTTACTGGGAATTACAGCGGATACGACTGATGTTAATGATTTAAAAGAAATTTACGGACGCCTTTTGATTGTGGATGAATCTTCGATGATTGATACCCAATTAATGCAGTTTTTAGTGAGCTGTATTGATGATGGCACGCAGGTTATCTTTTGCGGGGATAAAAATCAGTTGCCATCCGTGGGACCCGGCAGCATTTTTTCCGATATGCTTGCATCCAAAGTTATTCCGCAAGTAGAACTCAAAAAAATTTACCGCCAAGGTGCAGGATCGACGATTGTTACTTTAGCCAAGGACATTGTGGAAGGCCAAATTCCTTCTGATTTGGCAATTAAGACATCCGACCGATCTTTTATCGCATGTCAAGACAATCAAGTTTCAGGTACAATTGCTAATATCGTAGAGAAAATCACGGCTAAAAAATTGGCTCCGGCAAAAAATATACAAGTTTTAGCGCCAATGTATAGGGGTAGTGCAGGCATTGACCAACTAAATGCTGCTTTGGCGCCACTTTTAAATCCTAAACGGGCTGATGCTAAAAAAATCAGTATAGGTGAGCGGGAATTTAGGATTGGCGACCGTGTATTGCAGTTAAAAAATGATGCTGAAAAAGGTATTTATAACGGCGATATAGGCTATATCACGTCAATTACGGAGGCCAAAAAGGAAAGTGATGCGATGGTCTATGTTAACTTTGAAGGACGGGAAGTCGTTTTAGCGCCTAATGATTTGTATAATTTAACCCTTGCTTATGCCATGTCGATTCACAAATCACAGGGCAGTGAATTTCCGTTGGTCATTATTCCGATGGTAAAGCAATATCAGCGGATGTATGCGCGTAATTTGCTATATACTGCTATTACGCGTGCAAAAGAAAAATTAATTTTAATTGGCGATTTGCAGGCTTATGCTGATTGTATTATGACTGAGTCATTAAACCGGAAAACAACACTCAAAGACTTTTTATGTGAGCAGTTTGGTGTTGAAGTGGTACCCAAAAAAGATGGCGAATCAAAAAAAACGCAAGTAGTTAAGGATGGTAAAACTGCTTTTATTTTGACACCACAACTAGTGAATTATGCGCAAATTGACCCTATGATTGGGATGGAAGGTTTGACGCCCAAAGATTTTATGTAAAAAATAACCGTTGAAACGCTGGTTTCAACGGTTATTTTGCTGGTTTACGCTTTTCTAACTCAATACCGGAAATATTCATCCAAAATGGATATTGGGTGACATTAAAGAAAATATCAAAGTATTTGTTGCCAATTTCTTCACCGTCAATTTGACCAAATTCTAAAGAATTAACGATGAGGTGAATTTCAGAACTCTTATAATGATGCAGATAAGGCAACTTTAACTGCTTATTAAAATACATCAAGATGACTAATAGCAAAAATTTGAAAAAATTAAGATTTTCGGCAATTAATAAATCAAGTTGATGATCTTTAGCATTAGCAGTTGGATTTAAGACAATACCATTGTCGAAAATAGGATGGTTGGCGACATTGATAAAAGCGACTTTTTTATAAAAATAATATTTATCCGCAATACGCAGGGTAGTGGCAAATGCCTCTTGATTAAGCAAGGCGTCAAAAACACAAACGAGGTAAGCTAAAAACTTCAGATGCATTTTATTAAGCCAGCGCTGCAAGCGCTTATGTTTATGTGCTTGCGCATCGAGACTGACAATAAAGGCATCTAAGCCAATACCGAAATCGTTGACGAAAAAACCGTGGTCATCATGTGTTAATTCATGGTATTCGCCAATATCGTAATAAACCGGTTCTGTGGCAGATAATACCTGGTCTAGGGCATCTAACGGGTTAGTTGCGATGCCAATGCCTTGAGCAAAAGCATTGGTCTCACCTGTAGGAATGAAGGCAAGCGGAGTTTGGTCGTAAGGGGTATCTTTAATGCCATTCAAAACTTCGGTTAAAGTCCCATTACCGCCGACTACCATTACAACTGTTTCCTTAGCTTCTGGTTCATTTAATTTAGCTAAATAGCGACTGGTTAATTTCCTAGCATGACCAGTTTTTTTGGTTTTATGAAAGCTATAGGCGATATGCCGCTGATCAAGGCGCTGTCGGATTTCAGTCCAAGTACTGACACTTTTTCCGTTAGCAGCTTGGTCATTTACGATAATGAAAAACGTTTTCAACGTTTTTTTCCTCCATTCAATACTTCTGTAAGCATTGTATACTAAAAATTATAAAGATACAAGTTCAGCTAAAAAAGGACTGAGGAATACTCAGTCCTTTTTGTCGTATTAAATAGTCACGAGCATTGGCAAAATTAGTGGCCGCCGTTCTGTTTTATCAAATAAGAAGTTTTGCAAGTCAGAAACGATGGCTTCTTTGAGCATAGCTTCAGTGACGTGTTCATTTTTAAAGGTATGCTTAATAGATCTGAAGACCCGTCTACGTCCTTGAGTGATTAATTCACCTGATTCACGCATATAGATAAAGCCGCGTGATAATAAATCAGGGCCAGCTAAAACGGTCTTCTTCTTCATATCGATAGTGGCAACAACCACAACTAAACCTTCTTCCGACAAGACTTTGCGGTCACGTAAGACTACATTGCCGATATCACCAATACCGGAGCCGTCAACATAGACATCTTCAGCATTGAAATGTCCGGCAACCCGGGCTGAATCGCTAGTTAAGGCTAAAACATCACCATTTTGCAAGATAAAGCAATTTTCCTTAAGAACATCACAATCTTGAGCCAAACCGGTATGAATTTTCAGCATCCGGTATTCACCGTGAACCGGCATGAAGAATTTAGGCTTCATTAAGCGCAGCATCAATTTTTGTTCTTCTTGGCCACCGTGACCGGAAGCATGGATATTATTAACTTTACCATGGATAACAGTTGCACCGGCTTCTTCAAGTTCATTAATGACTTTATTAACACTTAAGGTATTACCTGGAATAGGTGAACTGGAGAAGACTACCGTGTCGCCTGGTTGAATGGAAACCTGCCGGTGAGTACCGTTAGCAATTCGACTTAAAGCGGCCATAGGTTCACCTTGCGAACCTGTGCAAAGAATCATGACCTGGTTTGCGGGCAAACTGTTGATTTCACGAGCATCAACCAAAGCGTCATCAGGAATATTTAAATAGCCTAATTCCCGGCCGTTGACGATAGCTGCTTCCATACTACGTCCAAAAACAGCAATTTTACGCCCTTTATTTACGGCAGCATCGGCAGCTTGTTGGATACGAGAAATATTAGAAGCAAAGGTGGCAAAAATAACACGTCCTTCAACTTCTTCAAAGATACGGCGAATCGATTTACCGACCCAGCGTTCTGATTTCGTGAAGTTGGGAATTTCAGCATTCGTACTATCAGATAAGAGACACAACACGCCTTCGTCACCGAGCCGAGCCATCTTTTGCAAGTTAGGCGGCTGGTTGGTAATCGGCGTCAGGTCAAATTTGTAATCCCCCGTGCAGACAATGGTACCGGATGGTGTCTTAATAGCAGCACCCAAAGTATCGGGAATTGAGTGAGTTGTTCTGAAAAAAGAAACACTGGTTTTGCGGAACTTAAGAACCGTATCTTCGTTAATTTCATGCAGTTCTGTAGTTTTCAGCAATCCATGTTCTTCTAATTTGCTTTTGATTAAAGCAAGCGCCAAAGGTCCAGCGTAAATAGGGACATTTACTTGCTTAAGCAAATAAGGGATACCACCGATATGGTCTTCGTGACCGTGGGTGATAACCAAAGCTTTAATTTTTTGCTGATTTGCAACTAAGTATTGATAGTTAGGGATGACATAATCGATGCCTAAAAGGTCATCTTCAGGAAATTTAATCCCGGCATCTACGACGATAATCTCGTCTTGAAATTGGATACCATAGGTATTTTTTCCGATTTCACCCAATCCGCCGAGTGCAAAAACGGCGGTTTCATTATTTCTAACGTTGAGTTTTTTCATTATTTGTTAAACTCCGTGAGCTTATAATTAGGGCTGTTTTTTTCATATTCCAAAGAAGCTTCGTCGAGTTGTTCAATGAATTCAACATTGTATTCGGTGTTAGATTCAACTAAAATCCGAGCTTCAGGTTCTGAACTAGCCTCAAGGTACAACACTTCCGTATTTTCACGGCGTGGGTTGATACGTTTTGATGGTTGGTAATATACTTTAAAGATCATAATGATCCTCCTTTAAAAAATAATTTGCCAAGAAAGGCATTTACAAAAAATTAGCTTTCCGAACATCGATTGTTTTCACAACAGTTACTAATATTTTAACATAACTTTGGCTGCAAGTATACTAAGCCGACTTTGCAGGTGTCAAAAGCCATCTTTTATGTGCTGATGCGGTATAATATAACAAAGAAGACTAACGAGGAAAAGAAGCGGTGAATATGAGTATTATTTATATTTTGATAGTAATGATGATTGTCTTAATAGGCGGCTATATTATAAACCGAATGCATCGGAAAAAAGCCTTACTCTTACTGCAAAATACAAATTTAAAGGTTACCAGTCAAGCATTTTTTGACAGCGTTGAAGCGGTCAGCACCGCCCACTTTGATGGAAAAAGGGCCCAAAAGTTTAAAGAGCCAGCCTTGATAGCTGATGTTTGGGGCAAGGGTGTGATGGCTTTTGAGTATATGTTTGATACACCTGAACTGACGGTTAAAGAATTAGCAGATATCAAAGAACAACTGACAGCATCCCTTGCTATTTATGCCCAAAAAAATCACTTGGCGCACTTAGAAGGCTGTAAAACTTTTGTGGTGTCTGATATTTGGTTGTTTGCCGGTGTTTTGCATATCGATATTTCTTATGTAGTCAACGATGCCACGAAAAACTACCTGCATGACATTAAAGCTGCTAATGAATAAAAAGCAACGATGTATAAAAAATACGTGTTTGGCTTATATGATTTGAAGTTTTACACATTTGTTGTGTCATAATGAAACTCCGGTTTTTGGCAAGCTGCATTGATTTCTTTAAACAGATTAAAGAAGTGTGTCAAGCGGGTTGCCGGCTGGTGGACTTTAGGAACTAGTCTACGTTAGAAAAGCCGTGTTTGACAATAAGCTCCGATAAAAAGCTAAATGATACAAAAGCATGTGTTTAGATTACAAAAAAGGCTGGGAAAAATCCCAGTCTTTTTTATAGTAATAATAAATTATCAGGTTTATAGAACGGATTTTCCTTGTTAATGTGGTCAAAGAACATGATACCGTTTAAGTGGTCGATTTCATGTTGAACGACAATTGCAGTATAGTCGCGCAAGCGTTCAATGTGTTCATTACCGTCAAGGTCATACCAGCGTAATTTAATTTTTTCATGACGCGGAACATAGCCTGGAACGTCACGGTCGACGGAAAGACAACCTTCGCCTTCAGCCAGGGCCATCATTTGAACCGATTCGCTTAAAATGGTGGGGTTGACCAAAACATGTTTGAAAAGAGGTTCGCCATTTTCATCAGGCACCAAAACAGCTGTCATTCGTTTAGAAGCGTTGACTTGTGGAGCAGCTAAGCCTACACCGGCACGCAATTTATATTTTTTGGCAATTTCTTCATTTTGGCTATTTTCCAAAAATTCCATCAGATCATGAGCCAATTTTTTATCATCGTCACTCAATGGGAAGGTAAACTTTTCTGCTCTTTCACGTAAAGTAGGGTGCCCTTCGCGGATAATGTCATCCATTGTTAGCAAAATTACATTCCTCCAAAAATTTAGTTTCTAAAATTAATCATAACATGTTTTTACTTAGACTTTAACTTTTTTGCTTGATTTTTTTTGAAAATAGATGTGATATAATAAAATAATATAGTTAAATTAAAATGAAAGCGGTGCTAAGATGAGTACAAGTAATGTTTCCTACCCTCTGATGCCAGAATGGTCAACAGCTGAAATTATTGCAATGTCTGCCTTTTATGCAGCTGTGGAAGACCTGAATACAGTAGGGATTAAGCGGGATGAATTTATGGAGCACTATCACCATTTTTTGGCAATTGAACCGGCTAAAGCAGCTCAAAAACAGTTGGATAAGGCTTTTGAAAAAGAAACAGGTTTTTCCATTTACCGCTCGGTACAATATGTTTTAGCTCATGAACAAAAAAACGTTAAATTTACGGGAAAGTGAAAGCATGGATTGGACAATAATTAATGAAAAGGTGCAGGCTTGGATGCAAGAAGCGCGGCAGCTTATTTTAAAAAGACGCACTCAAGCACTTAAAATTGACGAAAAAACCAGCCGCTTGGACTTGGTTACCAACGTTGATTGTGAAATTGAAAGCTTTTATACAAAAAAAATCATGGCAGCTTTTCCCAATTCAGAAATTTTTGGTGAAGAACACGGAAAACAGCATGAAACTAAGCAGGCAGACCTGTTATGGATTATCGACCCGATTGACGGGACGATGAATTTTATTAAGCAGGCTGCTAACTATGCCAGCATGATTGCTATTTATGAAAATGGTCATGAAAAGCTGGGATATATCTTAGATGTAGCTCAAAATAAGCTTTACTGGGGGGGACCTGAGTGTGGTGTTTTTTGTAACGAAACAAAGCTCAATCCGCCTGAAAACTTAGCTTTGGAGCAAGGACTAATCGGAATTGGCGGCAGGATGCTGCTGGCTAATTATCTGCATGTACAGGATGCCTGCCAAGCTAGCTTGGGAATCAGAATTTCAGGTAGTGCTGGGATGGAATTTATAAATGTCTTGAGCGGAAAAACAATTGCCTACCTGTCGCATCTCAAGCCTTGGGATTATGCTGCTGGAAAAATAATGGCAGAAACTTTAGGTTTAGTCGTGAAAACGATTGACGGAAACCCTCTTGCTGTGCTATCATCAAGTGATGTATTAGTAGCGACGAAAAATGCGCAACAAGGAATTCTCAAATGGTTGAGATAGTTAGTTAGCTGTGACGAAGGTCACAGTTTTTATATGCTGATTTATGAAAATACCTACCTATTTTTTCTTAAAGAAAGTGAAAATGATTAACTAGTTTTCTTGAAAGCATTATTTCCAGCATACCGATTTGAAAGGAAGAAAAAATTTTGAAAACACGTGATGATATTCGTAACGTTGCGATTATTGCCCATGTCGATCATGGTAAGACAACTTTAGTTAACGAATTATTGAAGCAGTCTGATACTTTAAATGCACATACAGAAATCGGCGATCGTGCACTTGATTCTAACGATATTGAAAAGGAACGTGGGATTACTATCCTTTCCAAGACGACAGCGGTTAAATATAAAGATAAGCAAATTAACATTGTTGATACACCAGGGCACGCTGACTTCGGTGGTGAAGTTGAACGTATCATGAAAATGGTTGACGGTGTTTTATTGATTGTTGATGCTTTTGAAGGTACTATGCCTCAAACACGTTTTGTTTTGAAAAAAGCGTTAGATCAACACTTGACACCAATCGTTGTTATCAACAAGATTGACCGTCCTGGCGCTCGTCCTGAAGAAGTTGTTGATGAAGTTTTAGACTTGTTCATTGAACTTGGCGCTGATGAAGATCAATTGGAATTCCCTGTTATTTATGCGTCAGCTATGAACGGGACTTGCTCTTTTGATTCAAATCCTGATAAACAAGAACATACCATGGATCCAATCTTCAACACTATTTTAGATACAATTCCAGCACCAGTTGATAACTCAGATGAACCATTACAATTCCAAGTTTCAATGCTTGATTATAATGAATTTGTTGGCCGTATCGGGATTGGCCGTGTCTTCCGCGGTACAATCAAGGTGGGAGATCAAGTTACGGTTATGAAACTTGATGGTTCCCAAAAGAACTTCCGTGTTACGAAGCTATTTGGTTTCTTAGGTTTGCAACGGGTTGAAATTAACGAAGCTAAGGCCGGCGACTTGATTGCTGTTTCCGGTATGGATGATATCTTCGTTGGTGAAACAGTTTGTCCAGTTGATCATCCAGAAGCTTTGCCTATTTTGCGGATTGATCCACCTACTTTGCAAATGACTTTTATGACTAACACCAGCCCATTTGTTGGCCGTGAAGGTGAACATGTTACTGCACGCAAGTTGGAAGATCGTCTTAAAGTTCAACTTCATACTGATGTTTCTTTGCGGGTTGAAGATACTGAATCACCAGATGCTTGGACTGTTTCCGGCCGTGGTGAATTGCACTTGTCAATCTTGATTGAAATGTTGCGCCGTGAAGGCTTTGAACTTGCTGTTTCCCGTCCAAAGGTTATTTATCGTGAAGTCGACGGTCAATTATGCGAACCATTCGAAAGTGTTATTATTGATACACCGGATGAATATACTGGTGCTGTTATTGATTCAATGGCACAACGCAAGGGTGACATGCTCAATATGGAACCAAACGGCAATGGGACCACAAGATTGGAATTCTCAACACCAACACGTGGCTTAATCGGTTACGATTCACAATTCTTGTCTATGACACGCGGTTATGGTATTTTGAACCATACTTTCGCAGAATACAAGCCGGTTATCCGCAACTGGGAACCAGGTCGTCGTAATGGTGCTTTGGTTTCTATTAATCAAGGTAAGGCAACGACTTATGCTATCATGGGTGTTGAAGGCCGTGGGACAATCTTTGTAGATCCAGGTACAGAAGTTTATGAAGGTATGATTGTTGGTCAATCTTCCCGTGAACGTGATATTTCCGTTAATGTTACTAAAGGCAAGAACATGACTAACGTTCGTTCATCTAACAAGGACCAAACAGCTACAATCAAGAAGCCAACTCACTTAACACTTGAAGAATCACTTGAATTCTTGAACGAAGATGAACTTTTGGAAATCACTCCAGAATCAATTCGCTTGCGCAAGACTATTTTGGAAACTAACGCACGTGAAAAGGCTGCCAAGAAGGCTGCTCGTCAAACACAAGACTAAAAAATAAGACCATCGCTTGTCAGCGGTGGTTTTTTTGTGGTTGAACTTGCAATTTATTTTTAAAACAAGGATAATTGAAAGGAAGTTAGGCTCCAAAGGCAGTAGGATAAATTGCTCATTTTATCACAACACTGTAAGAGCTGTTTATGTTATAATTCGGGTATGGGAGGAAAATCAGATGAGTGAAACCCTTTCAAAAAGTGAAGCTCTCAATATTTTATATAAAGATGCTGATAATATTCGTTACTCACTGAGCAAGCAGCGCAATTTCTTGTGTTTAACTGATTGTCCTGCTTTTGAAGAAGTAGCGGATACTAAAATTTACGGCTTAACGTGCGAAGTTAAATTTGCTGTTAATTGCGGCCTTTTATCACCAACGGAAGGGCAGGCATTAATTAAAGATTTAGAAAATGATTTAGACCAAATGCGCCTTGAAGCTTTAAAAGATAAAAAGGGGCAAAGTAAATGAAGATAATGAATCGTTTGGTGCATAATTTTGATTTTGAAATTTTTGTACCTTATGTTTTGCTGAGCATTTTCGGCTGTTTGATGATTTTTTCAGCTAGTTCAATTAATTTAACTTATGTATCAGTCAATGATTCATCTTATATGGTTAGACAATTGATGTATGTTACGGGTGGAATAGGGCTCTTTTTTGCGGCAGGCCTGGTAAACTTAAGCTTTTTCAGGTCGGCCAACGTGCTTTTAGGATTTATGCTGCTAGTGTTTTTGGGACTTGTGCTGGTCTTAGCGGTGGGTGACACTATCAATGGGGCTAAAGCTTGGCTTAGTTTAGGGCCTGTTAATATTCAACCGTCAGAATTTTTGAAATTATTTTTTATTTTATATTTTGCCAATTATTTTGATGGTGCAATTCCCTATTTTATGAAAAAAAAGACGTTAAAACACTGGCGTTTCACTGTAATTATGACACTTTTGATGCTGTTCTTATTAATCAAGGAACCGGATTATGGCGGTTTGTTAATTGATTTAGCCATTATTTTCATGATGCTGATGTCTTTTTTGGCCGGAATTTCGCGGAAGAATGAATTATTAGTAGAGGGAAGCGTCTTTTTAGTAATTCCAAGTGTAGTAACAATAGTGTTAGTTGGAATGAAGAAGCTGAATTATGCGCATCTACAAATCCCTTTCTTGAAAAACTATGTTTTAAAACGTTTTGAAGGTTTTGCACAACCATTTAAATATGTCGCTTCTTCTGGTAAACAGCTAGTTAATTCTTACATTGCCCTAGGAAATGGCGGCTTGCTTGGCTTAGGGCTGGGGAATAGTATTCAAAAACGTGGCTATTTACCAGAGCCTTATACCGACTTTATTTTATCGGTTATTGCTGAAGAAGTTGGCATATTGGGTGTCTTATTTGTGCTTATTTGTCTTGCTTTTTTGATTATCCGAACGATTATTATCGGTGCTAGGGCTGGGACAGTGTATGAACGGTTAGTGTGCTATGGTATTGCCACTTTGATGCTGATTCAAGCCAGTTTAAATATTGGGGCTGTTTGCGGTTTGTTGCCGATTACTGGGGTTACGTTGCCTTTTGTATCATATGGTGGATCCAGCATGTTGATGCTGTCCACTTGTTTAGGCATTGTCTTTAATATCTCAGGGCGACAAAAAGCTCACAAGCAACGTAAGAAAATGTTAAATAAAAATCATAATTAAGTATTATAGAAAGCGGTGTTATCGATGAAGAAAATCTTGATTGCTAATCGTGGGGAAATTGCTATTCGCATTATTCGCGCTTGTCATGAACTCCATTTAAAGACCGTAGCTATTTATGCTAAGGAAGATGAATATGGGGTCCATCGCTTTAGAGCTGACGAAGCATATTTAGTCGGTAAGGGCAAAAAACCGATTGATGCTTATTTAGATATGGATGATATTATCCGGATTGCCAAAATGACTGGTGCCGATGCGATTCATCCAGGCTACGGTTTTTTATCTGAAAATGAAGAATTTGCGCAAAAATGTGAAGATGCCGGTATTATTTTTATCGGACCAACAGTCAGACAATTGCAAATGTTCGGTGATAAAGTTGAAGCCAAAGAAGTGGCTCATAAAGCTGGGCTGAAGACGATTCCAGGTTCAGATGATCCGGTAAAATCCTTAGAAGAAGTTCAAGCTTTTGCCCACAAATATGGCTATCCGATTATGGTAAAAGCCATCATGGGTGGCGGTGGCCGCGGTATGCGGGTTGTTCATAGTGATGATGAATTGCCGGAAGCTTATGATCGGGCTCGTTCAGAAGCTAAGCAATCATTTGGCGATTCTGACTTATACGTGGAAAAATATTTGGAAAATCCTAAGCATATCGAAGTTCAAATTTTAGGTGATAAGCATGGAAATGTTTTGCACCTGTTCGAACGTGATTGTTCTGTGCAGCGCCGGCATCAAAAGGTAATTGAATTTGCACCAAGCATCGTTTTAAGTCCCAAACGGCGTCAAGAAATTTGTCAAGCAGCGGTTAATTTAGCTAAAAGCGTGCACTATCAAAATGCCGGGACAGTTGAATTTTTGGTGACCAAAGATGAATTTTACTTCATTGAAGTCAACCCTAGAATCCAAGTGGAACACACCACGACTGAAATGATTACGGAAATTGATTTAGTGCAGGCGCAAATTCAAATTGCAGCTGGCAAGGAATTGTTTAAAGATTTGCATCTGCCGACACAAGATAAATTAACCTTCCACGGTTGTGCAATCCAATGCCGGATTACCACGGAAGATCCCGAAAATAACTTTATGCCGGATACTGGCAAGATTGAAACGTACCGGTCACCAGGTGGTTTTGGCGTTCGGTTAGACGGCGGGAATGCTTATGCTGGGGCTGTAGTAACGCCATACTTTGATTCTTTATTAGTTAAAGCTTGTGTGCAAGCTAAAGAATTCAATGATGCTGCCAATAAAATGGACCGGGTTTTAAGTGAATTTAGAATTCGTGGTGTTAAGACAAATATTGAATTTATGCGCAAGGTTATTAACCATCCTGTGTTTAGAGCAGGCAAAGCACATACAACCTTTATTGATAATACGCCGGAATTATTTAAGGTTCAAAAAAAGCCAAGCACCGATACCCAGTTATTGAAATATATCAGTGACGTGACCGTTAATGGCTTTCCAGGGGTTACTAGACATGATAAAGCCTTTGTGCCTGATGTTAGATTAGAAGATGATTTTGCTAGTGAATCACAAGTCGTTAATGCCAAGAGCATTTTTGATGAACAGGGTGCTGATAAGGCGATGCAATGGGTTAAAGATCAAAATCGCGTCTTATTGACAGATACCTCAATGCGGGATGCCCACCAAAGCCTATTTGCAACGCGCATGCGGACGAAAGATATGGCACCTGTCATCAATGTTTATGACAAAGCCTTCCCGCACCTCTTCTCAGCTGAATGTTGGGGGGGCGCAACTTTTGATGTAGCTTACCGCTTCTTAAATGAAGATCCATGGGAACGGTTGAAATTAATGCGGCAAAAGATGCCGCATACTTTGCTGCAAATGCTTTTACGCGGTTCCAATGCGGTTGGTTATAAAAATTATCCCGACAACGTTTTAAAAGCCTTTATCGAAAAGAGTGCCCAAGATGGGGTCGATGTCTTTAGAGTTTTTGACTGCTTAAATTGGATTGAACAAATGGAAAATCCATTGAAGTATGTCAGAGACGCGGGTAAGATTGCTGAAGGTACGATGTGCTACACCAGTGATGTTTTAAACCCAGCTGAAACTAAGTATACGATTGATTACTACGTCAAATTGGCTAAGCAGCTGGTTGATTGCGGTTCACAAATTATTGCAATTAAAGATATGGCAGGTTTGTTGAAGCCAAAGGCAGCATATGAATTGGTTGGTGCCTTGAAAGAAGCCGTTGATGTGCCAATCCATCTGCATACGCATGATACCACAGGTAATGGGGTTGCTACTTATGTACAAGCTGCCAGAGCTGGGGTTGATGTGGTTGATGTTGCCTGCAGTGCTTTAGCTGGGACCACCAGTCAACCAAGTATGGGCAGTTTGTATTATGCGATGGAGGGCAATGTCCGCCAACCACAAATTAATATGGAAAATCTTGAAAAAGTTAACAATTATTGGGCTGGTATTAAGCCATTTTACCAAGATTTCATGAATGGAATTACTTCGCCACAACCATCAATTTATCAAACTGAGATGCCTGGTGGGCAATATTCTAATTTGGAACAGCAAGCCAAAGCCTTAGGTATTAGCGATTTTGAATTGGTCAAGGCTAAGTATCGCGAAGTAAATAAACTTTTGGGCAATATCATCAAGGTAACCCCAAGTTCTAAAGTAGTAGGCGATATGGCTATCTTTATGATTCAAAATAATCTTGATGCTGACAATATTTTGGAACGAGGAAAAGTGCTAGACTTTCCAGACTCAGTGGTTAACTTCTTTTATGGTGGCTTAGGTCAGCCATATGGCGGCTTCCCAAAGGACTTGCAAAAAGTAGTTTTGAAGGACAAAAAGCCAATTACGGTTCGTCCAGGTAGTTTGTTAAAAGATGTGGACTTTGATCAGGTACGTACAGAGTTGGCAGCGAAGATTAAGCGTGATCCAAGCGATGAAGAAGTTTTGAGTTATATTTTATATCCTGATGTCTTCTTGACATACAACGAAACATCCGAACGTTTCGGTTCAATGCAATATTTAGCTACAACGGTCTTTTATCAAGGCATGCGGCAAGATGAAACCATCCATGTTGATTTTGCACCAGGCCGGTCAGCGATTATCCGCTTAGATTCGATTTCTGAAGCTGATGAAGAAGGTAACCGGGTCGTCTTCTTCTCTTTGAATGGGCAAAATACCCGAATCATTATTCATGATAAGAGCAAAAAGGCTAAGATTAAGGCTATTCCAAAGGCAGAACCAACAAATCCAAATCATATCGGGGCAACTTTGAGCGGTTCAGTTACTGAAGTTTTGGTTCAAAAGAATCAAGTCGTTAAGAAAGGCGAACCATTGTTGGTTACAGAAGCAATGAAAATGGAAACAACCATTAAAGCTCCACACGATGGGCGTGTCAGTCATATCTATGTTAAAGCAGGCGATGTGCTTGAAAGTCAAGATCTGCTGTTGGAATTAGAACCCGTTAAATAAGCAAAAAGACAGGTTTGGTATTACGGTGCCAAACTTGTTTTTTGCTTTTATCAGGGGATTTTTTTGATTGACAAAATATTCTTTTGCTTAAATAATAAATTATATGTAAGGAGGGATTAGGTGGAATTTGAAATTAATCCGCGTCAAAGCGTCATTGTTTATTTAAGTCATTTAAGACAGGCAAAACAATTACGTAAATTTGGCACCATCAACTATGTATCCCGTAATATGAAATATGTAGTGCTTTATATGGATCAAGCTAAGGTTGAAGAAAACGTAAAAAAAATGCAAAAGCTGCGTTTTATTAAAAAAATAGAAATTTCAGCGCGGCCAACATTAAGAACAGAATACAGCAGCCAAACTGCTTCGGAATTTAAACCGACCGAAGAAGATCAAGAAAAATTCAAACAACTAAAAGAGGCAGGTAAGATTGTATGAGAGTGATTGCAGGCGAATTTGGCGGACGGCGGTTAAAAGCGGTTCCGGGAATGAAGACAAGACCGACGACTGATAAAGTTAAAGAATCAATGTTTAATATTATCGGGCCTTATTTTGACGGCGGAAATGTTTTAGACTTATTTGGCGGCAGTGGCGGTTTAAGTATTGAAGCTGTTTCGCGTGGAGCTGATAGTGCAACCTTAATTGATCGGCAATATCAAGCTATTAAGACTATCAATGAAAATATTGCATTGACTAAGGCCAAAGACCGTTTTCGCGTCATTAAAGGCGATACTAATAAAGTTATTTTAGCGTTAGCCAAAGAAGCTCAAAAATTTGATTATGTCTTTTTAGATCCGCCTTATAAAGAACAGCAAATTGTGAAATTGTTGCAGCAAATTGATCAGTTGCGCTTGCTTAATCCAGAAGCCTTGATTATTTGTGAAACCGATCAAATGGCTAAACTGCCGGAAGATTTAACGGGGTATACTTTTTTAAAACATACCGATTATGGTATTACTGAATTGACTTTTTATCGTTATCAAGGAGTTGATTAACTACTCAAGAAAATATAGAATAAAATAGAATTATACGTTATAATATAACCACAGAAAGAAAAAATGTAGGTGGTTATTATTATGACAATGATGAAACCAAAAGAAATGGCTGAACGATTAGGCGTTACGGTTAGAACCTTACAGATATGGGATAAAAAGGGAATTCTAAAAGCTTATCGAACACCCACTAATCGAAGATACTATACAGAAGAACAGTACCTGGAATATACTGGCCAATCATTGCAAAATAAACGTCTGAACGTAGCTTACGCTAGAGTATCAAATACTAGTCAAAAAGATGATTTAAAAAATCAAATTAACTTTATTAGACAATACGTTAATGCTAAGGGCGTTATTTTAGATGATGTAATCAGTGATATTGGCAGTGGACTTAACTATAACCGAAAAAATTGGAAC
>FOCC01000002.1 GCA_900110005.1 Ligilactobacillus sp. WC1T17
CCCAGAGACTGGAACGATGTTGACGTAACGTCAGCAGAATAGGCCAAGGTGTTGACGGCCTTCTTGGTCTGCACCGTCATCTCCTTTGTAGAACTTAGTTGTTTACCGTTCTTGTCAACGGTCATTCCAAATCCTTCAAGAGTCTGCGACGCAACTTCGACGACATCGGAGAAATCATCCCCCGAAGCAATGGAACCTTGAAGTTCGGTGTTCATTGCACCAATTGCCTATTTGCTTGTATAGCCACGCTTGACAAGTTCCAGATAAGCGTCAGCAATATCTTTTTGAGACTTCCCATATTTCAGTGAGTATTTCTCCCCGTCAGACTGCATGATTGCAACCGCCCTGGTTGCTTCAACGACGCTTTCACCACCCGTCACCAGGTTATTCTTGATGACATTGTACTGACTGCTGAGTTCAGACGCCTTCTCCGAACCTTCTTCAAGCTTGCTGATAACACTCGATGTTGCTGCAGTGACAGAGCTTACTGCAGCCAATGCTATCGGAGTGATTTTGGTGAATTTGTTCTTTACTTTTTCAAGTGAAAAGCTGGCATGCTCCGGCCACATTTTCGTGACCTTTATCTGATTCCTAATCTCAGCTTCATTCTGTCTGTAGCTGAGAGTGAGGTCCTCGACCTTTGCCTTCTGTGACTGGTATGCACTTGAGGTTTCACCGGAAACCCTTGCCGTTTCCTGAAGAAGCAATTTTTCCTGTTTCAACTGAATTTCAAGTGATTTCCGAACGCTTTCCAACCCCTTCAGCTTTGCTCTGGCGGCTTCATTTGTCCGTCCCTCGGTTTCAAGAGCATGAGCATATGAGGTGGTAATGTCCGTCACTCTCGACGTTGCGTTGCGGACTTCGTCAGTCCTCTTAGTCAGCGTTTCAAGATTTCGTATTGCCTGAAGGTGAAGCTGATTCTCCTGAGAACTAATCTGGCGTGCCTTTTCCTGCTGGGCAGTCAAACTGTTAATTGCCCTTTTGGCAGCATTAATCTGGTTTTCGTATCTAAGCCACGACTTCTGACCTTTATCGGTGTCAGTATTAAGCCCCGACTGTTCTTTTCTTAAACGTTCAATAAGCACATTCTGTGCCTTAATTGCATTCTCGGCATCCGTAACCTTATTGGCGTATGCTGCCATTACACCCTCGCCTGCTCGAATCTCTTCAAAGTTGGTGCGCATTGCATTCTTCAGTGCATAAGCTTCCTGCTTGATTGTTTGTAACTTACGACCAACACCGCGATCATCAAGATCGATTGAAAATGTATAACCTTCGATTTTAGGCATTTAGCTTCCCCCTTTCATCAAAGATCTTGCAAACTCGCCGGCATCAACCACACGCTCTTCACGTGGTCGTGAAACCAGTGCCGTCTGCATGTCAGAATAAGAAGAATTATAGTAATCTTCCGGTAAAACACCGTTTTCAGTAAGCAGCTGCTTAGCCATGTAGTCAATATCATCGCTTAGCTGCCTTAACTGAAGATTCATTCTTCTTCTTGCTTTTTTGGGTCTTCAGTCACCTCATCACCGTCATCATTGAGCGACCCCATGTCAATGCCCAGAAACTGACGTGCCATCTCACGAAACACATCATACTGGTCGGAAAACGAAGCCTCATCAAGCTTCTTACGCTCCGTCTTGCTGAGCTCCAGCATGTCTTCCAGAATGTCCGGAACCTTATCGACAATGAAGTTCATCAAGGAGATTGGATTTTCATCCAACTCAAGTAAATTGTCATTCCATTCGGTAAAATTCCTGATAAACTTCTTCACGTTTGCGTTTGAGTCAATCAGTTTCCAATTCTTTTCAGGGAAGCCGAGAACGGTACCATCAATCTTTACTACCTTTGCCATTTATTAAACATCCTTTCTGTAATTCGTCTCACATCTCTCGTCTCTGTCTGATCAACTAGTGTGATTCTGAAACTTGCGGTGCCGAATTCTGAGTATCAGCTTTGATGAATGTCTGTGCAGAGCCGAAAACCTCGTCAAACATCTTCTTCATGCTGAAATCCTTTGCGCCTTCATAGTAAATCTTGTATGTCTTGTTGCCAAGCACGGGAGCAGCAAGTGCAGTAAATGTCATCTGCTCAGTTTCTCTAGTCTGAGCCGTGTCAGTGTTGGACTGAACATTCTGCTGAGTTTCGTTGAAAACACCACGAGGAAAGGCGAAATAGATTGCCTTGTTTTCGATTTCGTCGTGAGACGCAACGATAAGAGCGCTCTCTACGGTATCATCAGTATCGACATAACCGCCATTCGAAAGCTTGCGACCAAGCAGTGCCTGCTTGACCCCAACGTTAATCTGGTTATATGTCAGTGCTACGGACGGTGCAGACGGTGGATTACTTACATCCACAAGAGCGTCATTGCCGTAAATCTTTGCAAGCGTGCCCGAAAGACCCGTGATGTTGGCGGTTGTTGCACCAAGGTTACCGTTCTTCTTCGATGTATCAATTTCGTAGACACCTGTTTCAGAAACTCCGCCCTTGTCCACGCCGACGATGACGTTCCCGTCTTCGCCCTTGATTCCTACATAAGTTGTATATAAACCTACTACAGCCATTTTCAGACCTCCATTTTAATGTTGAATTTAAGTGTATTAGTAATGTTCCTGCTATCCAGGCTCAAGACATGTCCCGCATCGGAGTAACAGTACACTCCGTTGTCTCTAAGTACCTTCTTCAAGCTCTGTTCCAGTGCGTTCATGTCTTCTTCATAATTTTTAGGATAGTAGAAATCAATCTGTATCCGTTTATTAGCATATAGAATATTGTCGTTGCCATAATCATCACCCATCCCCGGTTCTTCTGTAATCAGCACAATCACATTGGAACCTGCAGAATCGTCCACGTCGAATGTGCAAATATCATCTGACTTAAGACCTGGAATTGAATCAATGTTATCAGCAAGAATTCCATAAACATATGCGGCAGGTGTCATTTGCCACTCACCTTCCTTGCAAAGGCATCTTCCAGAGATTGCCTGATAGCTTCCTGTATTCTGTCCTTTGAGGCAACCTCGGCCGCCTCCCAGAAATGCTTGCCCGGAACGTGTTTGTGACTGTATCCATTGCGATCAGTCGCTATCCAGCCGTCATTCTGGAAACGTGCAATATAGCCACGCTTTGACTCATCCGAATAGCCGACGTCAACACGTCCACTCGGCTCTGTAATGACGAGCACCGCATCTTGAATATGGGGTGTCCCGTCATGGTATATCCTGTCAGAGCGAGGTGTCTTCGCCTTAAGTTCTGCGGCAAAGATGTCAGCACCGGCCTTATTGGCACGTTTTCTGTCCTCCAGTGTCAGCCCTTCGGCCAATCTGGTAAGTACTCCTTCAAATGACTCTTCGTGACCGATTGAGTTAACACCGTTTGAGTTACCCATTCTTATCCACCTTCTTCAGCGTAATCAAGTCAAATCCGACCGGCGGAATACCGTCATCTTCCTTGATGTTCACAATGTCATAAACTTCGCCGCTAATCTGTACCTTAAACTTGTCACTCAAGATATGGTTGTGGCGAACGAAGATGACCATCGCTATGCTTTGGTCAATGCCGTGGTATGCTATACTGTCGGCCATTGACAGGGAATACTCTCCATACCACACGGAGAAGTCGGAAACAAACCCCTGAATCGGACGTCCTGTGTTGGGATTTTTCCTGTCGGTTGCTCCCATATGCCCAAATGCGGCCTTACCCCTCATCCGGCTTGGATTGAGATTCTTCAAGTGCCGCCACCTCCCCGCGCATCTGTCCTATAAGCGAATTCATAGTTGCGTTGATTGTAGTAACCGAGCCTGTAAATGCTGTCATGCGATACATATAGTACGTTGACGCAAGCGCAAGAACGGCCGTATCAAACCGCCCGTTGTTATCGTAATAACTTGCGTCATCGGCCCCAACAGCATTCATGATGAATGACGAAGCGGCATCAAGATAGCCGGTCAGCAATTCATCATCAACAGTATCATCAACTCGCAGTGAATCCTTCAATGTCTCTAAGCTAACCGCCATCTAAATCACTCCTTATTTAGAAGCTGTGGAAGTTGCTGCAAAATTAGCAGACTGATTGGCAATGCTCTTAAACGAGCCGGGAACAAACGCTTCGGCATCAGTTGAGGCGACATCAAAGCGGTCAATGACACGAATCTTGGTCGTATCCGTTTCGAACGCTCCACCACCGATATTAGTTGTCATAAGAGACATAGCCTGACGGTCAAACAGTGTGACCGCCTGCTTGAGGTCGCCGAAGTAGAGCGGGTGTGATCCAGTATTATCGGCAAGCCAACGGTCTGAAATTTCAATCACACGGTAGCCGTCAATTGTGTATTTGCCCGGTTCAGTGACGTCACGCTGCATAAGATAGTCGCCCATTGCATTCTTGACCTTGCGCAGAGCGTTCATGCCGGAAGAGTTAGTCATGAAGACCGATGTTGCCTTGATGGCAGGGTCAACAGAGTTCTCAAGGTCAATGATGTCATCCCACTTGGCCAGTGTCGGCTTCTTCTCGAAAGCAGCAATCTTAGTGAGAATAGCCTGATTACGTGTTACGACAACCTTCTTGGCAATCCAGCCGGTCAGCCAGGCGAGAATGTTCTCTGCCGTGTCTGCAAGCAACGTATTTGTGGCCGTAGTAATGCCGGCATAGCGCTTAATGACATACTTAACCGTTGTGAGCTTTGGATCGTCATTGTCGCCAATCTTCGCATCTTCCGTATCAATAGAGGCAAGCGGTGTAACGTCAGACCACTTTTCGTAGACACGGGAACCTGTGGCCGTACCGACATTCTCAACATTGACGTAGTTCTGGAGTGCATCATACTGGCGGACCAGAGTGTGGATAGTCGTCTGCACGTCCTCCGGAATCGTCAATCCTGCAGCTGAACCGGACGTATCAACAGTGGAATCAACCTTATTGAACACCTTTGCGCCTGTAACCATATCCTTGAAATCTGATACGAACTTGTTCTTGAGTGTTTTCTCATCGGCAGTTAGCGGCTCCCTGTCCTCTGCCTTAATGTTTGCGACCTGTTCCGCTCGGGCATCGGCATATGCCTCTTCTGCCGCGTCCCGGACTACAACAGCCTTTGACAACTCATCCTTGACGGCCTTGAGCTCGTCTGCAGAATGCGAATCTGCATCCTTCTTCAGGTCGAGAATGAGGTCGGCGCGCTTATCTTCGAGCTCCTGTACCTTTGCGCCGGCTTCATCGAAGGCCAGCTTCAATTCGTTAACGTTCATTACGTGCATTGCTTTACTTCCTTTCTACTAAAAAAGCAGGTCAATCTTGGCCTGCAATCTTTCCTTATTCAAACTATCCGCATCTCTATTTTCAACAGTTTTTTTCTGAATCTTTTCATAGGCTTCTGCGCTTGCCATGGCCTTCTTCCATCTGTCCACAACAGCTCGGCTGACCTGTGGATAACCGATAGAGTTAAGTACGGGCTCTCTTGATCTGCCAAAGTCCATAACGTCATCAGCAAAACCGTAGTCGACCGCCTGATTTGCAGTAAGCCACGTCTCATTGGCCATCATGTTTGACAATTCCGACTTGTTGAGCCCTGTTTTGGCAACATATGCATTCATGATTGAATCATCAATTCCTTCAAGAAATTCTGACGTATGAGCCATATCATCAGCGTTGCCGTCAGCAGTCGTCCACGCTTTGTGGATCATGATCTGCGCCGTAGGACTGATATGCACTACATCGCCGGCCATTGCGATGACTGACGCAGCTGACGCCGCAAGGCCCTGAATGTTAACCGTAACCCTGCCCGAATGCTGTGACAGCAGCGTGTAAATCTCTGACGCGGCAAACACGTCACCTCCGTTCGAATTGATGTTGACCTCAACTTCATCGGCACCATCAAGCAGAGTAGAGACCTTGCCCGGATATACCGCATCCCATCCTATCCAGTCATAGAACTTACCTGTATCGTTATCAACAATATCCGCCTTGACTTCAATTACTGTCATTGTCTTCACCCCCCTTCAAGATTCCCGAGTATTCAGGCATGTCTTCCGGGAAGTAGCCGGATTTCTGCAGAATGTATCGTGCCTGGTTGCCGTCAATGGCGTTGGTCTTGACCATATCGGAAATCTTTGTTGCATAGCCATCACCCAACGGATCAACAGCAGGGCGCAAATCAGCAGTGAACCGACAGTTCAGCTTGTTGTTCAACTCTCCGAGAATCGTCCCCATGTAGCGGTTAAGAGCGTTCGTGTACATTCCCTTAATTTGGTCAAGTGATGACTGCTGATCGCCCTGTCCGTTCAGATAACTGTCCGGTATCCCGTATACCTTGGCAATCTGATTAGCCGTCCAGTCAGTCTGATTGAGCAGTGCCGACACATCGGACTTGATTTCAAGCGGCTTGTATTCTTCCAGGTCATCAAGCACCACGGGACCATAATTAGATGACTTCTGCTGTGCCATAAAACGCCTTGACCGAGCGGCTTTCTGTTGCTCATTAAGCAGGCCGCCCTTCTTGATAATCAGAATGCCCGGCGATACTACTGCCTGTTTAAGCGCAGTCAATGTCAGATTCGTGTTGGCCTTCTTGATTGCCATCTCCGAAGACAGTGACGCAAGCGGAGAAATGCCAGTCTTGCCGCCGTTTCTGCTGATAAGCCGGAAGTGCAGCATGTCAGATTGGGGAATCGAGTTGACAATTCCGATTCCCGGCTCGTCAAACGTGACGTTATAGACAAGTGAAGAGCCGTCATCCAGTTCGAAAACGTCAACCTGTGACGGTCTGAGATACTCCCAGCTCAAGTCAACCCCGTTTCTGTTACGCCATCGGTATATGTAGGCTTCTCCGCCTAGTAGTAGCTGCAGGAAAACAGACTTCCAGAACAGATGGCCGTTTGTCATGGTTGACGGATTGTCAATCATACCCTGCATTCTAGATGCTGACGCACGTATTCTAGATGTTGCGAGGTCACCTGAAATGAGGTTGACGATTGCGAAGACATCGGAATTATGCAGTGCTTCACGTGCTGAAACATAATTATTTTCAGTTTCTCCGGTTAAAAAATTGGAAACCGTATAATTATCAGAGTCAGGAACGGACATCAGATTAAAAATAGGCATTGTTAATCACCCCCTTTGCCGGCAACAGCCTCACTCAAAAGTCCTAGAATAATGCATGCAAAACCTGTGGCAAAGATTCCCGCAGTTGCGTTCAGCCGAAAAAAACCCCATACGAAAAAGACGATTGCCGCCACGTAGAAAATAACGTCAATCGCCTTCCAGATAAGCTTAAGAATGATGATTACCACCCCCTTAGATAGTGTCACTGTCCTCACTGTTGAACCAGTCGAGAACGTCCTGTTCCGTCATCAAGTCAACTTGATTGCTCTTGTCGTTTGCTATACCGAAATCCTCGAAATGATACATCGCCTGGTACATTGCGTCTATTATTGCGTCAACAACGTCAATCTTGAGCGTTGCCTTCGCCTTGTCAACCTGTATTCCGACCTTGTCTTTGTACAGTTGTGCATTTATCAGTGCTTTCTCCATGATTTTGTCATCAAAACGGGTCAGTGATCCTTCAACAAACAGTTTCTGCAGAAACTTCGTCGGGTCCTTCAGTTCGCCTGTTCTCTGACGTACTGCCTGTAGTGGATAACTGGTGTTATACTCCAGACGTTTGATAAATTCATTGACACCCATCGCATCATATCCGAAGAACACGACCTTCAGCCGGTGCTCGGAAACAAAATCAACGAGCCAGTTAAAGACCTGCTCAGTGCTGATAAGCCCCTGTTCATGAGCCGTGATTGTACAGTAGCCCTTCTTAGCCAGTTCCCTGTAGGCGATACCGTCCTGTTTCTCCTTGGCCTCGATAGAGCCGGCCCTTTGCCATGGTATGAACGAGTGTTGCATGACATGCCACTTGCGCCCCGTCTTGTCAGCGTAAGGAATGACGAAGGCCAGAGCGGTGTTGTCGGACGACATGGAGTAGTCAAACCCCAAGTACGCGTCCATTCCGTCATAGTCGAATTTGTCAATGACTGCACTTTCGATGTCGCTGAGTTTTAAGAAACTGTTTGCTGCTTCTTGAAGCCACAAATTAAGATTTTTATTCTGAAAATCCGAGATGGTGCCGGACAGCATGTCACTGTCGCGCTTGTCTCTGAGACCTGCTAACAGTACATCATGTTGGTCTGGCAATTGCAGCAAAGGATTTGACTTAACCCAAGTCTCATCTTTGAAAGTCTCGTCTAAGTCATCTTGAGCCCATATTAAGCCTAAATAGCTGTCCGCATCACGATTCCAATCTTGCTCCATCGCCTGTTGCAACATCTTCTGATCTTCATGGAAAGGAACACTTGGATCAGGATATGATGTCGATATCTGAATAAACTGTTTATTCTTGATTTTAACTTGTCCCGAGATAATTTTTGAAACTTTGTCACGCGATTTTACTTCACCAATTTCGTCAACGATAGCTGTAGTAAAGTGAAAAGAATCGAACTGTCCAGACTCAAACGAGATGGCTCTCAGAACGTTATTCGTCCTTTTTTCGATTGTTTGATCAGACTGCGTTGACAGCTCCGTCTCGTCAGCTAAAGATTTAAAAGGTTCGGTAACTGCTATCTGACGCAGCATAGACTTAATGTAGCCATACAACTTGTTAGTTTGCTTAAAATTAATCGAAGCAACCAGATAATCCTGGTTGGACAATCCAAGGCTTTCTATCAGATACGAATAGCACATTAAAATAGCCATCAAATACGTTTTTCCTTGTCCACGAGCAACAGAAACGATCGCTCGCGTAAATCTCTTGCCTCCTTCCCGATTCCGCCAGCCAAAAAGCATTGAAAAAATAAACTTCTGCCAGTCCATAAGTTTAGTAGGCTCTCCTGTGTCAACATTTGGACAAATAGAAGCAAACTTCAACAGCTTTTCCGATTCGTGAATATCATAAGTATATGGAAAATCAGCTTGACCTTGTCTCTGTAAGTCTCTCAAGTGACGAAATGCAGCAAGTTTAATGAGGTATCCTGTTGTTATTTTTCCGTCAAGCACATCAAATGCATACACTGTACCAGGGTCCGTGTATTTTCTTCGCTCTTGATTAAAATCGAGTTTCTCATACATACCAATCACATCGTGCGATTGCACAAGGTCTATTTTCTGCATTTTATCACCTCCTTAACTTATTTAAAGAAATTCTTCAGCTCATCTGTAGCCGATTTATCGGTTTTAGCAGCAATCGTCATTAATTCTTGTCTGGATTTAGGTGACAATCCAAGCTGAGCACCAATTGTGTTAAGCTGGTTGCTTGCATCCTTCATAGTCATGACAGCAGGATTCTTCCTAAATCCCGCAAACTCCTTGCCAATGATTTCCCCCATCTGATCTTGAAGAGTCTTGTACATAGGCGTTTGGATGCCATTTTCCTTGATATCCTCATAGGCAACCCTGTAAATCTCATACTGTGTGCAATACTGCTCAACCAAACTGGTATCTACTCTTTCAACACGTCCGGTTGCTTCGAGAAACGGCACAATCTTACGCCAGCATTCCTTGGCCAGAACCCCCAGATAACTAGGCGGAGTTCTGGAAACTTTGCCGTCATTCTGCAGATAATATGGCTTAGTTGCCACAACTTTCACCTCTCTTTCTTCGGGATAGCCCCCCTTTTTAAAAATTTAAAAAAATTCGCGCGACGTAAGACGTGGGCACTGTGTGTAGCTCTTCTCACGGCGCATGAGGGCGGGGGGATTAACAAATAAAACAGATTGAGTGTAATCATACTCGCAATGATTAGGAATGCTTAGAAAGCCTATCACGGCTTTTCAGCAACTCCCGTAATAACTTCAAATCCGTCACCTTGCCGACCTGCTTCAATTCATTCTGCGAACCAGTCCCGTAATAGTCCCGTTCCCATCTGCTTTTGGTCATATGACAGTTTCTACAGCATGCTGTAAGGTTGTCTGTATCAGTCATCATGCTCTTGTCATACTCAATCGGCACGATATGGTCAACGATTCCTGCGTTGAATGCTCCACAGTATCCACATACATAATGATCTCGTTCAAGTACATAGTGTCTCAATGAACGCCATTGTCTTGTATGATAGAATTTATTCTGCTCTGCCTTGACATCATCCCTCACACGCGTTGTCCGGTTGTACTCCCGGTTATGTCTTTTGGCATGCATCTCATTTCTGACGCCCCACTGGTTCCGCCTGGCTAGATATTCTGCTTCATACTGACTATGCTCGTTACAGTAATGATCAGGGTATGCTACCATCGCATGACAACCAGTATAACGACAACGTCTGTATCTACCCATCGTCAATCACACTTTCAAGATATACAAGCATTGTTTTGGAATCAACCTCATACCGTTGCTTTAATGATTTAAGCCCTTCTGCAACGAGTTCAAACACCTCATCGCCCGTCATTCCATCTGTGGCGCCACCGCCACCGAAGATGTCATAAACAGGCTTGTCACACCCAAAGTTCTGCTTTATTATTTCAACAATCTTTTTAGACACCTTTTTCTTACTTCCGATGTAAGGCAATCCGATAGGCTTTCCTTTTCTGACTTTCTTCTCGTCTAACTTCAGCAAGTTCTCCCTCCTTTTTTTGAGCATAAGAAAAGCACCTAACCTCAAATTGGTTAAGTGCTTCTATTTAATCGGCTCACCCTTAGCATAAGCCTCTTTAGCTTCTGCTAACGTCATTTTATTGGGACCGCCATCGATATTCGTTTCGCCTGTATTTTCCCAATTGCATTCACAGACGTCGAACAATTGAACTAGTCTTCCACAAACAGGGCAATGGATACATTCTTCTCCATCAACCATTATGATCTCTGTCGTAGTTTTCATTGTAGTATTCTTCTCCTTTTTCTGGTCTCAGCATTGTATTGATTCTGATTTTACCACCAGCGGTGACATTCCCGATAGCCATGATATTGTTCTTTTTATCATATCTTACTCTCCGACCTTCCTCGGTTTCGTAACCGACAGTAGCATCATCAACTGGTTGTGACAACAGACTTGCAGCAGCTTTCTGGTAATCTTCCTTGGTCATATTTTGTACAAATTCTTTAGCATGTTTCTCAAAATGCCCATTTAAAGATTTTTCGCTTGGAAACTTAGCTTCACTCCAAACGACACGGTCTTTTAACTCCTTGTATCTTTCAACGTCATTATACTTCAAATCTTGAAATTCAGCCAACGAAATGGGTGATTTTTCTACCCCTAAAACATCAACGATTTTCCTGTATTCCAGAATATCGCTTTTCCTGTTGTTATCACGAATATCAATATTCATTTTACGTCGCCGTTCAAGTTCAGACCGATCTGACCTGTACCACTTCTTTGACCATGAATTTTGTCTTCTGCCAGTCTTTGGATCATATTCAATAGTGCATCGGCATCGTTGATGGCGGTGATAGAAATCCTCGGGAACATGCGGATAGTTGTATGTCCCCGATAAGTTTTCGCACCACTCGCAGCAACGGCCAAAAGTGCGTCGCTCAATAGTCGGATTGAGCCCGGCACTATACTGGAATTCAGCATTGATTTTGATAGTATCATCAATAACTGCCTGCGTAAAATTGACCACCGGCTCATCAAGGATCCATTTCACTTTATTAAAGTCATCTTCAGAAGATAATCGATCGATAAAACCATCAATCCTGTCTTGAATCAAGACAGGCTTTTTTGCGTTCAAACCGATTTTTGCTTTTTTGTTTAAATCAGACTGCACTTTGACCGCATAATCAGCAACCACTTTGTAACTGTTGACTAAAACTGGCTCCAACAAACGCTTTGCGATGTTGTAATACATTTTGCCATCAGGTAATCGATCCGCCGTCACTACCGATTTCAGCACTCGCACGAGCATTTCACCAACTTCAATTGCAAAATTGTTTGCGGTAGAATAGGTTGCCTTTTTGGCTTTCAATTTTTTAAAAGCATCTTCAACGACCTTGCTTTTTCCAAATTCAGCTTCAAATTTCTCCTGAATTTCTTTAAGCAGGCCTGGCAAAACATCATTATTCATCACTCACCGCCTCGCTTTCAGCAGGCACAGCAGAAGGATTGCCGGCTACACCGGTCAAATCGCGGATTGTTTCGCCGGTCACATAGCCCGGCAACGCTTGATTGAGTTTGATTGCGCCATCACCAATCAACGTCAGCGTGTTTGCATCAGCTTCAAACAATGGCTCCCATTTAACCGTAGTATTGACAAATTGCTTGCGCAGATAATGGAACCCGTCTCTCAAGCAAGCTGATACGTAAGCTACGTTAAGCAATCCACTGCCAAATGATCGTTGCGCTTTTCTGCCAGCCAACCTTAAGTTTTCGTGGCTTGCTTTGATTGCTTCAACCGAAGCCGGATTGTCGGACGCAAAGCCCAAATCGTCCAAGGTCAATCCCATTTCGCCCGCAAATCCGGCAGCTGCGGTTTTAAGTTGTTCGGTAAAAGGCGACATACTAGCGGTAGTAAACTGACCAACTACCGGATGACCACCCTCATCATCTTTATCGATTCTGAGCAAAGACGAAACGGTTGCTTTCCAAGTATCCATCTGCTCGGCATCCGGGTCCATACCTAGAATGTATTTTTGTGGATAACTATAGAACTCGGCGGTGATGTCAGCCCGTTCAAGCGTGCGTTTAGCGTACAACTGATAGTACATACCCGACCGTGTGATTCGACTGCGACCAAACGGGCGAACTGCATCAGGCCTGTGGATAACCGGAACGAGCAATGGCACGCCAACCGGATTAGCGATGCTATACGGTTTGCCGCCCTTAGGATAGTACCATGTTTCGTCAGAAGTAAAATACGCTTCCAAAACAGGCGAATCGGTATCATTGTCACGTTGCAAAACCGCATAGCCTTCAGTCAGCAAGCCTGTAATTGGATCAATAACACCCGTTGCGTTGCTTGCTTCAATAACTTGCAGGCGGACCGAATCGTCTGCGCTCGAAATATAAACGAAGCAGCAGGAACCAATTAGTGCGGACAGAACCGCGCTGTCAAAAAAGACATCGGGATTATTCTGTTTGAAAATATCATTGACGTTAAAATCGTCGTTACAAAATTCACGAAAAACCAATCTATCAGCCAGGCTGTCAACTCCCTTTGCATTCCAACCCAAGACAGCACGGTATCTGTCACGAATTTGTGGCGGAATGGTCAAACCGACTGGCGGGTCATAGTGTTTCATCGCATACTGCTTGTACCTCATCAAAACACGTGACCGGACCGTTGCCAGCTTGCGCTTGAGGTAAGCAATGCCCTTTAATTCACTCAATTTATCTACTCCTTTCATGTCGCGCGAGAAAAAATGTACAGTGACGGCGGGAAACTCCGCGTGATGCGCGGGTAGGGGGTTATCCCCCCTCTCTGTATTCCGCCCAGTTGATTGACTGAGGAAGATTGCGATTGCCAATCACTTGAGCCTTGTGTTTGAACCCGTCAGCGTAAAGCTTGTCAGACTTCCGCCGGTTGCACGTCCAATGTGCCAGTTGCAGATTGTCTATGCTTGACGGATGCCCACCCTTGCTGATTGGTACGATGTGATCAACAACTGGTGACATCGGATCAGGCGGCTTTAATGATTTGTCAATCGGCATACCACAAATCCCGCACGTATTCTGCGTCATCAACAAGCGCTTCTTGTTCTTCTCAAATGCTGTCCTATGTTGCCCTTGCCTGTCCGCTCTGACCATACTGACCACCTCCCATGGGGATTAAAAAAACATAGGGGGGATGCTGAAAACCGTATCGACCCCAAGACATAAAAAAAGCAAGGTAACAGGGGGACTGTTCCTTGCCTTCTTTTCAACGATACTATAATAGCATGGTTCAATGGTTACTATCAGTACACTGTTTGTATACTCTTTGTACACTGTTTGTATACTGTTGGTTACTACACCACGATGACTGACTGTACCCCCTGTACATACAGTTTAGTAACATAGCTGCGACTGTATCCGATGTCATCTGCGATGTATTCCAAGGATTGAGCGCTGATGAAATAACGGTCCAATACCAGTGCCTGCTTCTGATTATCCAATGCATCGATGCATCGTGTAATGTCTGTCCTGTCCTGACGTGCATACTTGAGAAGCGTATTGATTTTATCTTCCAACTCTTCCCTTTGAATAAGCTTGTCTGTCAGCGTTATTTTGACCGATGATTTAGGTTCACTGCTCATGGTCGGAGACTTGAGCACGATAAGATCACTGTCAATCTGTGCCAGTTTATCTTCCAGCCGCTGAATTTTTTCCATCTTCTTTCGATACTGAAAAAGATATGCTTTATTTGCCTTGAAGATATCTTCCAAGCAATATCACTCCATTCTAAATAGTTTTGAGCCTGATTATACCAGTTACCCTTAAAATCGCTTAGAAAGCCATTTTAGAGCGATTCAATCGTAAGCACGTCGTTAGCGTTGATATAAAGGTCAGGCCTTGTAGTATCGTTGAACACAGTCCAGATGCCGACAAACCCTTTTTTAATCTCAAAGTCACATGCTTCGACCTCCGAAACATCCTCTATAAGACCACGATTGTCCCATATCCTATATTTGATTCTGTATTCCATTTTTTTCCTCCTTGGCTTTTTTGTTAGGCTTCTACACTTACTTTTCTAACTTCTAACTCTGCTAACTGCTCAGCCTCTTCCCAATTCGTAGCTTTGACTAGCATATTAGTCCAGATGCCGTTAAGTTCAACGTAAACTAAATAATCCTTCACTTTCTCTTTCCTCTCCAAAACTTGTAATAAACCCAGCAACCCAAGCCAAGTAAGTTAGCAACAGTAAGAATTTTGCTACTAGTTGTTTAAATTTCATTTTATGAACACACTCCATCTTGTCTTGCTGCGTTTATCTCCTAAAATCGGTTGTTGTCCAAACACTTCAAATACTTCTTTAGTTTTAATCTGCTCTTCGTTCCATTTAAACAGCAGCACACCATTACCTTTAAGAACTCGTATACATTCTTCAAAACCCTGTTTTAAATCTTGTTTCCAAGTGTCTTTGTTAAGTTTACCGTATTTTTTGACTAGCCAAGAGTTTGCTCCGCCGTGAATCAAATGTGGTGGATCAAACACCACTAAGTCAAAACTACTATCAGAAAATGGTATCTTTCTAAAATCTCCTATTAAGTCAGGTCTAATTTCAACTTTTCGTTTTAGATGTCTATCTTTGTAGTAAAGAATTTCATTTCTGATATCCATGTAAGTTGTGTGTTTCTCTTGCTTATTAAACCAGAACATCCTCGAGCCACAGCAAACATCTAATATTTTCATTTCTTATTTACCTCCATCTTCGATCTCCTTCCGTTATCCCAGTAATGCCTTACATAATACCCACATTGCTGCAAACCATAGCAGTAACAACATTGTTACCAGACAACCTGCTTTATCCTTGGAATCCATATCCAACCAACTCCTCCTTAACAATTTTGACCGCATCATCTGCTGACCGTGCGATACCATGAATAATTCCGTATCGGTTCAACATTTTATGAAAGGTGATTTGTTCCGGCCTTGGTCTACCGCTTGCCGTCTTGACCTCAATGTAAAAAACTTTGCCGTCATCAATCCGGAATCCGTACAGGTCAGGATGGCCTTTTGGCAACCCCGTATCAAACCATCTTCCATCTTCAAGCCGGACTTTGCCGACGTTCGCTCGGAACACCCTGCACCCATTTTCCGACAGTGCTATTTGAATTTCATTCTGAATTTTATGTTCTGGACTCATTGAAAAAATATACTCCTTATCATTCATTTATGCGGTTATACACGCTTTTTTTGTATAAAGGTCACGCTTAGAAGCGTGACCCGATAAAATGAAAAAAAACTCTGTATTCTTACTCTCACAACGCTTTCGGCAATTGGTCACACGGTCACGCTTATTTTTAACTTTCCTATAGTAGCTCCCTTACTACTACCCCCCTATATATATATATTATTATTATATAGGGTAGTAGTGTGACCTTAAGCCCTCTAGCCCTACAGCCTCAAGGTTTTTGGGCGGTCACAGTCCCCAAAAAATACCGTGACCGGCTAAGGCCAAATAAGCGCTCTAGCCTTACTGCCACAAGGGATTCAGACGGTCACGGTTTTAAAACGAGGAAGCGTGACTATGCGTGACCATGTGCTACCTCAGATATCCTCGCTTGGACCTGCCATTGATTTTCTTGTACCCCTTCCTGAAGCCGAAACGATTAACCATGATGTTCGAAATGCGGTTAGACAATTTTCTGTCAGATGCCAAGCTTGTAATCGACAAGCCGAATTCAATGTCAGCCGAGCTGATAAAATTCTTGTCTTTCCAATTGTTCTCAACCAAATCTTCAATCTCATCTTCAAGATCATCGGTATGCATAAAGTTTTTGCGGTATTCAGCAACCATTTCATCTTGTTCTGCATTGAACGTGAATTTGAAGTCGGGTTTCTGACGATATTCGACCACCGCCTGCCCCCACAGCTGCATGACATAGTCTTCCGTTAAATCTTCGATTGGGTTCTTTTTCTGCTTGTCCTTGTTTACCAGAATTGGCAGGAAACGCCGTTCACCGGTTTTATCCTTCAGATAATACAAATCATTAGTTGTCCTGACCAACAGGAATTTCTTTTCATATCTGGAAGCAGAGTGTCCGTACGGTTCACGGTACTCAAACGTCTGCATCGTGACGAACCGTTTCAGTTCTTCAAAGCTGGCTTTTCTCGTGGCGGTCATTTCGTCGTCATTGACGATCAGCGCTTTTCTCATAACTGAAAAATCATCTTTGTCGGTAAACGTGTAGAACTGGTCGGTGTAATATCCCAACGGAGCGATGTTCTGCCAAAATGACGTTTTACCTGCGCCTTGTCCGCCGACCAGGTCAAGTACGAAATCAAATTTTACGGACGGATCAAAAATCTTAGCAACTCCCCCGTAAAAAAACATTTTCGTTGAAAGAATCACTTCTTCGCGTCTTTCAGCTCCTAAAAAATCGCAAAAGATGGTGGTCAGCCTGTCTTTGCCATCCCACTTTTCAGCAGCTTCTTCCATATACATTTTTAATGGATTGTATCCGTTGTTGTACGCCACCTGTTCAATTGCGGTTCTGATGCGCAACTGGTCAAAAAGCACGTGCTGATACTTTGCGCTGCTTTCGATATAACAGGCAATTGAATCGACGTACCCGTCACGCACAAAACCCTTGGCGATGTGCAGCTCGGGGCAATCTTTGACAACTTCGACGCACTCAGTGTACTCATTGTATTTAAACATCCCTTCAAGCAGCGGATCATTTTCCAAAATAACTTTGATGTTAAAAATCGAATTTCGCTTGATATGACCTTTTAAGTCGACCAGAAAAGGCGATTTGTTGACCTGGAGCCCTTTCAGCTTTTCCGCATCATCGCTTTTAATCAGTTTCAAGAACCTCCCTCCTCTCTTCGTCTTAATTCTGCCGTAATGATGCTTTGTACGGTTCGCTCAACCTCTGCTTCACTCAAAGAATGCTCAGTGTTTTCGTTTGCAAGCAAAGCAAGATTGTAAGCTATCTGAGGATCAACATTGCGTCTGAGCAAACCACCAACGAACACGGTTAACGCATTGTTGCGTCCTCCGGTTTCACCCAAACCCGTTATGATTTGCTCAAACAGTTGTGTAGTCTGAGTTTTGCCTCCGAAACTTCCCGTAAAGTTCACCTGAGGTGTAGCCGGTTTTGATTTTTCCTTGATTAGGTCAAGCAGCCCCCGGTCGGGTTCTCTCATGACGCCGGTTTTGCTGATCCATTGGTATGGCTTATCATCAACGACAGATGGTGCAACTACAACATAGTTGTTGACATGAGCCTTGATATCCACACCCGGTAGAAAAGCAATATTTTGTGCAATTTTCGTACCGGCCGGCTTCTTGAAAAAATACTGAAAACCGTTGTGCGCCGTGCGTTGTGCCAGCGTGTTCTTAAACCACTCCGGATGGCCTGTTTTTCTGATTTCCTCAACTCCGTCTGCCCCGTCAGCGTGACGGTCGATATCGACTACGAAAAATCTATCGGTTTTCAACGCAATGTTTGCATAAGGGTGCTTGTCCCAAAACTTTTTGATTTCATCTGTAGTCATAGCCGGCAGCCCGGCGAACTTCTTGAGCGGCTTTTTGCCAATCGTCGGTATCACGTAAAAACCACGTTCTGCATAACTCACGGCATAATTGACTAAATTATTCATTGACTTCACCTCCAACGGGCATCCCACCCATTCGGCAGTTATATGCTTACTGGCCTTCATTTTTTGTTAGAATGGCAAATCGCTGTCGTCAACATCGCTTGCAGCATTAGCAAACGGATCTTGTGGCGCTTTTGCTTGTTCTACTTTGATGTCTGATTCGACAAAATCATAGTTACGGTACGGGCTTGATGGGTCCTTTTTGTTTGGTGATTCCGTAATCTTCATTTGCATAACCTGTCCTTCATGCCCTGCGTTGAATTTGGCAACCACCCGCTCATAAATGCCGGTTTCATCTCCTGCCAAGTCATCAGGCGTCAGTTGTAATTCGCTCAGTGCGGCAATCTTGAAAAGCAGCTTGATGTTTTTCGATACAACGAAATCCGGCATCGGTGCCCCGTCTTTCTTCTTGTCAGCAAGGTTGACGTGCACAAATTCCTTGCGTCCTGCGTTTTCACCGGCAATCACTTGGAAACTGAAATTAATGCATTCGTATCCACTCGGAAACGACGCATGGTTGACCTTGTCAAGCATGACCTCATATGTACCCGGCTTGAGGTTGTCAAACCCGTCATTAGCACTGTCCGTCTTGGCATTCCAGCCACTCTTCATAATTCCATTAACTACGTCTTGTAAACTCATAATATTTTTTCCTCCTAGTTATTTATCCTGAAACATGCCTTCAACTGAACCTAACAGTTTCCGAACACGTTCGTTTTTAATGTCTTCTGCTTTGTAAACTTGGCGGTAATCCGTCACTGAACGTCTGTAGACGTTCTTCCCAAACTTTTCCGTGTGAATGACCAAATCGCAATTCCCATTCACAACGTTATAGTATTTGTTCTTGAGGCTCGGCACCTTTGACGTCGCACCCGTTTTTTCATCAACAAGTGCTAACTCACGGCTGATGTAGATAACATCTTGGTTCAACGCCTTCAAATCCATCACGAACTGTTGTAAAACAGCGTTGAATGCCGCATACCCCCGTCCGTAACCGATCTGGTCAAGTGACTGTACGTTGTGTTTGAGGCAGATTGCCTGTTCAATCATGACGCAAATATCGTCGATTACGTCAACAATTACCGTCTGAAACGTGCAGTTTGGTTGCTGAAGCGCTGTTACAATTTCATCTAACTGCTGAATGCAATTTGACTTTAAAGCCCCGTGCTCGTCACGCACATTTCTGATCTGAATGCTTGGGGCAGTGCCCTGTTCCGAATTTCCGTCAGTGTTAAGTACAAGCGGATGTGGGAAGAAACTAGTGAAATAGCTTTTCCCGCTCATTGTTGCGCCGTAAACAAAGAAGTTATGCGGCTCTTTTTTTGGTTGACATGGTTTGTCTTCCGGTAAAATACTCATTTAAAAAATCCTCCTTTATCGTCGTCCTGGCAAGCCTGGCAAATTATGATTCTTTGCATAGTGGTATGCCCAGCCTCTTTTCCAACCTTTGAGCATTGCATACTGCAGACACTCTTGATAGTTTTGCAAATCCCACAGGTCTTTATCCCCCAGGTTTTTTCTTATCTGCTGCTTCATATACTTCTCGGCGAATCTCCTCCTTTTTTGCTCGGCAGTATCGATTTCTTCAATCTCGCCTTCGGCAACGTGTATTTTTCGTTTAGGCGGTGGAATGACAGGATTATATCTGCAAAACGGGTCAAGGCACGTGTTGCCGTTTTCCCGAACAGCTTTCGTATTCCATACCGCCATGCATTCAGGGCACTGGCAAACAGTCGGGCCGTCAACGTTTTTTTGCCGTCTTGCTTTGGTGTGCATCATTTCTGCCCAGTCCCGTTCTTCCGAAGGCAACCCGTGACGTTCCCAATTACCGACCATATCGATAATTGTTGCGGTTTTTCCATTCCTTGGGTTTAGGCACCGCATCGCAAACTGAAGATACAATGCCAGTGACTGGGTAGGTCTTGCCATGATTACGCAATCTACATTTGGCAAATCGATGCCTTCGGTAAAAAGGTTGACGTTCGTCAGAATCTTGACCTTGCCATCTCGAAAATCATTGACTATTTTGTCTCTGACGTCGGGTGGTGTGGTGCCGTCGATTTCTTCAGCCGATATTCCTGCATCCTTGAACGCTTGTGCACACAGTTTGGCCGTTTCTACAGAGAACCAGTAAACCACCGCTTGTTTGCCGTCAACCCGTTTGCGGTATTCACTTACAACGGCTTGATAAATGCCTTTTTCGATAGCATCCGTCATTGATCCAACTGTAAAATCACCCGTTGACGATTTTTTGAGCTTGTCATCGTCAATTTTTTTACGGGCAAAGTAACGAAATGGAGCAAGAAAGCCAGTATCCATCAGCTCTTGTATCTGTTTGCCTTCGACCAAATCAGTTGCGATTTGATCGAGCTGCAGCCGCCCCATTCTGACGGGAGTTGCCGTAAATAATAACTTAACCGCGTTTGGGAATGCGTCTAACACTTTAACGTAAGTCTTTGCCAAGGCGTGATGTGCTTCGTCAACAAGGATTACGTCGGGTTTGGCTAATCGATTGATGTTTCTTGTAAACGTCTGAACCATTCCAATTTGACAGAATTCTGGTTTTACGCTCTGCTCGGCAAACGTCTTTTTCACCTGATCCACGATCTCTTTGCGGTGAACGATGAACAGAATCCTATTTCCCTTCGCCGTGGTCCGCCTTGCAATTTCTGCCATGATAACCGTTTTGCCGGTCCGCGGCGGAGATTGAACAACAATGCACTTGTTGCCCTTTCTTAAAGAGCGATAGACGCTGTCTAAGCACTCCTTCTGATAGCTGCGAAGTTTGAATGTCACTTAATCACGGTCTTTCGATTCGGCTCAGCGTGCGCTCCGGGAACTTCTTCGCCGGCTTTGAGCGCCTTATAAATTGTCGTCTTGTCCGGTGTGACGGTCGTTTTCGTGACCATGTACTTTTCCGGGATTACCGACGTGTCATCGACAACCACGCTTGCCTTGTAGTTGCGTGGCTTGAGTACGTGGTTTTCTGTCTTTAATTCTTTCAAGCCGGCTTGGTCCATGGCTTGTGTCATGTAGCTTTGCAGACTGTCATTGACTTTTTCGAGCCGCTTCTTCTCGTTCTGCAGTGACTTTACTTTTTCAGCATATGCGGTCGCATACGCCTTGTTTTTCTCAATCAAAGTTGCAATGTTATCGAGTGTTACTTCACGGTTTAGCTTAATTGATTCAAGAGTGTCAAAAAGCGTTTGTTCGTCAATTTCAGTTTCTTCATCATCAATCATTGCCACGATGGAATCAAAGTTTTGGTTCAGTTTAAAAAGATTCATTCTTATTTTCCTCCATGTGTTATAATTAAGGTGTTTTTATTGGTGGCTGCTCGAATTGAGCAGCTTTTTATTTACCAAGTTACTCTCACCTCCTCAATTTTCACTTCAATGGTAGGTAGGCACCCTAAGTCTTGGTTAAACGCCAGTAGCAGCATAGGCAAATAATCGTCTTCAACGTTGTATGTTTGCTTAGCAAGCACCTTTCCCTGGAAAGGCTTAGAAGACGAACCCGTTTTAAAAGTAATTAAGTCGCCTCTGTTGACTTGATGGCAGAATGTCGGCAAACGAACAAGCGTCTTGTCTTTATCGTTTCCTTCGCAATCCATGCCCTCGTAAGGATCGTACTCGACTACCGCCAACGTAATGTACTTTGTTTCCGGGCCTTCCAATGTGATTTTGTTGGCTTGAATTTCCAAACCGTTTTCTGTTGTTTTAATTTCGCTCATAATTTATCCCTCCACAATTACTTTGATCTCTGCGTCCAGTTTTTCCAAACCATCCATCAAACATGCTCTTTTGGCGGCGTTGTTCATGCTTTTTCTAAGCGACCAAACGTCCTGTACAGTGATATCTTCGACCGTGAATTCATTGAGCAAGCATTCACGTTTCTTGTTAAGCTTCCGCAATTTTAATTTTTTAATGATGTTCATTTATTGCACCTTCTTCAATATCCTTGATTGCCTTTTCCATATCTTCCGCATCGTTTTTATTGCGAGTACGGATATTATTATGAGCTTGTGTTTGTTTTTACAAACATTATTTTCATCTCCTTATCTTGGCAACTTGGCCCGCCAGTCAATCCGCTGACGGTTCTCTTCCATCCATTGTTTAGCCTTCAATATCAATTAGCCGTGTTTTTCCTAATATGTGGATCTAGCATCCTAATTCGGTATTGCTCTGATCGATATCTCAAGTATGCTTGCCAACGCTCTTCAATGATGTATGTCATCTTGCGACCGTCTTGGACTATCGCATCCCGATACTCTGGATTAGCAATACAATCTCGCTTACGCTCTGCAAATGCTGATTTTTCTAATCCGTAGTCTTTCATGATTTCCTGTGGTGTTTTCCACCCATTCGCCATCATGTCGCCCACCTCCTTAAAATTATTAAGCGGTCTCTTTCAGAAATTTATTGATAAAGTATTGCTGTCATTTGCTTAAATATTTGTTAATTTCATTTACACCAGCTTGGTAATATAACCACTGCGCTACTTCTTTATTGCTATACTGTGATTTGCTCATCGCCCAGCGCCCGAATTGATTTTCACCCGGTTGTTCAGCTTTCAAGTCGAGAATGTTTGCAATTCTACCAACTTTATTAGCAGTAATACCAAGTTCATCGCCGACTTCCTTTGCACTAAATTCTTTCTTCTGAATTTCTGGGATAAATTTTTCACCGGTCAGCTCAGTAGCAATATGAGCGAAAATTCTTTCACGAGCGCTATTTGAAGCCGTACCAGTTGCAACCTTGAAAAGTAAATTTGCTTTACGCGTTTTTGCATTTTCTTCCATAATCGTTAATCGTTTGTTGGCAACCAGTGCTTTGTTGTCCGCCTTGATTGCCTGCCGCATGTTGAAATAGTTGTCAACCAACTCATCGTAAATTTCCCAAGCCTTGTCATCTTCAAGGATTTTAAGCAGCTTAGCATATCCACGTTCAGATAATAGATAAATGTTGTTAGAAGCATTGATTTGGTTTTGAGTAAATCCGCTATCCATCAAATTGATAGCGAAATTATTTCCCTTTAAATCGATACATCAATACCATCTTTAAATCTTTTTCTATTCATATTGATTGCTTGATTGATTTGGCGAACTTCTTTTCCGTGGATTACCGCAATATCCTTAACCAACATCGCTTTCTTATCTTCACCGAAACCACCTTCGATTCCAGTGAATTCAAAAGCACCAACCTTTTCCTTACCTAAAACTTTCAGTTCGTTCATTTTCTGATACCTCCTTAGCTAATCTTGAAATCAGAAATAATTTTCAAAATAATCTGATTTCCTCTTGGGTTCTTTTTTCGCCCTGACAGATAGTCAGCTAAATCTTGCTTAGCCACACCGTACATCACAGCTAGACTACTGATTGATATATCGTTGTCAGATAGATACTTGATAATTTTTTCTCGTCCGTTCAGTGTTTCGGGCATTTTTGTTCACATCCTTTCTTTATCCGTCCCGCCCTCCCGTAAGTCAAAATGATAGAAATTTACATAGAATATTTTTGTACAAAAATATTGACTAATAACCCACAATAATGTACTATTAAAGCGTAGTTAATAAGCACGACAAAACTATCACTTAATATATTCTTGGCGGAATAATCGTGTTTTTATCGTTGCTTTTTTCTATCAATCTCACTTACAAGAATGAGTATAACCCATAATAATGTGATAGTCAACAAAATTATCCAATTATTTTATACTTTTTCTTGCAAACGCTTATGGAAAGGACGTTAGTTGCTATTATGACAATACTTGAACGTATCCAAGAGCTTGCACAGAAAAAAGATAAGAACTTAAAAGAAGTATCTTTAGAACTTGGTTTTAGTAAAAATTATTTATACTCTCTAAAAAAGCAAGCTCCTTCATCAGATAAACTTTCAAAACTTGCCGACTATTTTGGGGTATCTACAGACTATCTTTTAGGCAGAACAGACGATAAGGCTTCGCTGTCTCCAAAAGAAATCGAAGATATTGGTCAGATGGCCGACAGGATGATAAACGGTCTCGAGTCTGAAAACAGTGTAAATTTTTATGGGGAGCCGATGAGCGATGAGGACAAGGCTAGCTTAAAGACTGCCTTGTTAGTGGCATTAGAGATGAATAAAAAGAGAAGTAAGCAAAAGGATTGATGCTGCTTGGATATTAAAAAGAAGTCAATTACTTGGTTGACAGTTGTGGAACTACTGACCCTGCTAATCTGATTAAAGAAACAGGTGCGTGCATAGTTGATACTATAGATTTGCCAGACAGCACTTTAGGAATGACTGTTAGCAGCTATGGACAAACTACCATGCTTATCAGTCCTAAACTGGAATACCCCAAAAAAGATTTTGTCTTGGCGCATGAGCTTGGACATATTATACTCCACTCGGGAGAATCTACGACGTTCTTCAGACGATTGGAATCCAGTACGCAGGTGTCTAAAATTGAGGCTGAGGCTAACGAGTTCGCATTGGCTTTATTGCTGAAAAAAGTTGATGTCAGTCCTGACTTTAACGCACTGGATTTTGTTAGATCTTATCAACTGTCAGATTGCATGGTAAACTTTATAAAACCGTAAGGAGGTAAAAATATGGGATTTTTTGATAGTTTTAAAGCTGACGTTGCGAAAATGCAAAAAGCAGCTAAGAAGAAGACAAAAGAATTATACGTGGAATAATTAAAGGTTATTTAGAAAGTTAATTGCACATACATTAAAACCGGTAGCAATCTTAACTTCCAATAAACAAAATAAAAACTAAGGATTTATTATTAACTAGGAGGATTTTTTATGATTACTTTTTTATCAATATTATTTTTTGTAGGGATGCTAATTTTTATAGTTGGTCTAGGTTGGCTAATTTTTTCTTTAATTAAAAAATCTAAGAATTTTAAAGTACCCGCTATACTCATGACTATCGGTGCAGTATGTGCAATATCTACATTTTTCATTCCTTTTAACGATACTAATACTTCATCGACATCCCAAGATAGTTCTACCGTCTCCGATGAGGAGGATTATGAAGAGGAAGATGAGGAGGAAGATAGTGACGCTATAGACAACTCATCTTCAAGTTCTAGTTCATCATCGTCAGCAGAGTCTTCATCCTCTATTGATTACACTGCAGAACTAAAAGCTGCGGTCACTTCTACAATGACTAAAGACTCCTATCAAAATATTGAAGATGGAGTCTTAGAAGCTGCTAAGGTCGATGATGTTAACGACAATAGCAGCGAAACTCCATATGCGCTTAAACGGTTCGACTCACGCACTAAGAACCTCCAACGTTTACAGAAGCAGAATAATAAAATTTTAAAAGAAGAGAAAGCTAACTTAGATAGTGAGCATTACTCACAGTTATCAAACTACACGAAGTCCGTCAATAATTATCTTGAAACACTTTATGACTATGCTATTGAATACCAAACTGATGTACCTTCACTAAACAACCCTAATACTACATCTGACACTGCAGAAACGCTACGTGCGTCGTTGCAAGAAAAGAAAGATGCTTTTGATCAAGCAAAGCAAACTTGGATACAATCTTATGATTCCATCGTTAACCAATAGGAGATATAATTATGTGGATCGAGAACAGAGAGGTTCTAGTCAATGGAAAACTTGAAAAGCGATACTGCTTTGTCGAGCGTTACAAATCAACTTTGACTGGGAAATATCGCAAGGTTTCTGTAACGTATGGAAAGAAAACACCGCAAGTAGTAAAAGCAGCTACACAAGAATTAGAGCGCAAGATCAATAAGGCATTAGCTGAAGAAAGTGAATTTGTTCAAACCGCAACACTTTCGCAAGTGTCAACTGCCTTTTTAGAGCAGTATCAAAAGCGGGTCCAACCTAGCACTTATAAAAATGGTGCATTGTTTATCAAAAAATTTGTCGATGATTTTGGTCATGACACTATCATAAGCAATATTTCACAACGAAGTCTAAATCGTTACTTCAACGACATGTTATATAACAACGAACGAGATCTGACAAATGGAACTGTTCGAGCTATAAAAAATAAAGTGTCTGTCTTGTTTGATTTTGCTGTAACATATGGATATTTAAAAGATAATAATATCAAAAAGGTCAAGATCGAATGGAAAAATGAAAATGCTCGTAAAAGAAATCAAATAGAAAATAAGTATTTGACGCAAGATGAGTATAGAAAGATAATTGACGATTGTTTGATAAATGGTGCAGATCACTATGCTGATGTCTTCAAGCTGCAATACTTGACTGGCATGCGCTTTGGCGAGGCGTCTGGCTTACGTGTTCAAGACGTGATCAAAGAAAACGGTAAAACTTATCTTGATATTAACCATTCACTTGTTTTCTTGAGTTCTCCATCACGTTACTATCTATCAGATTCTACTAAGACTTTTGCAGGGATGCGTAAAATAATCTTATCCCCTGAAGCTACAAAGATCGTTGAAAGACATATGTGTAACAAAGATCTAGATGCATTACTGTTTGCTTATAATCCATCAGCGCCCCATTTTGCTGATCAAAAGCCACTCAACATCAACAACGCAAATACTATGCTAAAGCGCATAATTGAACGTCAGAAAATAGATAAAGATGTTACTACACACTATTTCAGACATACACATGTTTCGGTACTTGCTGATATGGATGTTCCTTTACGTGTGATCAAAGATCGCATTGGGCATGCTGACACAAACATCACAGAAAAAATCTATATGCACGTGACTAAAAAGGCACGTCAAGACTTTGAAGCTAAGATAGCTCAAATTGATAATTTTCTGTGATAAAAAAGCGATACCTGTTACAGTATCGCTCAAAATTTTTGCCCATTTGTTGCCCATTTGAAAAATAGACATCCCATTTATTAAATTTACCTAATCTTCAAAAACGTTGATATATCAGAAATCATCGAACAAATTAAGCTGATTGGAATTCGACAATCCGTCCAAAACATGGTTTTCTGTCATAAAATCAATCAATGTTGCCGACACTTTGCCGCGTTCACTTAAATCCTGTTTAGAAATAAACGGCTTTTCGGCACGAGCTGCCACAATCTGCTTAGCAACATTATCGCCTAGGCCTGGAATAGCGGAAAATGGTGCCAACAAAGCATCCCCGTCAATCAGCCAATCTGAAGCATCGGAACGCTCTAAATCAACCATTTTAAACTTAAAGCCGCGTTCCAACATTTCATTGGCCAATTCCAACACTGTCAAGAGATTCTTTTCCTTAGTGGAAGCATCATTGCCTTTACTATTGATTTCTTGCATTCTAGCTTTGACTGATTTTTTGCCATTGGCCATCGCTACTAAATCAAAATCATCTGCTCTAACAGAGAAATAGGCTGAATAATAAATCAAAGGATAATACACTTTGAAGTAGGCAATCCGTAAAGCCATCAGCACATAAGCTGCGGCGTGAGCCTTCGGGAACATATATTTAATCTTCAAACAAGCACCAATATACCATTCCGGTACATTAGCTTCCCGCATTTTAGCCTGCCATTCATCAGGAATTCCCCGGCCCTTACGCACATGTTCCATAATCTTAAAGGCCAAATCACTTTCGACACCCATATGAATTAAATCCATCATAATATCATCACGACAGCCGATAACTTGCGGCATGGTAACTGTCCCATTTTGAATTAATTCTTCAGCATTGCCTAACCAAACATCTGTCCCGTGTGACAGACCGGAAATTTTCAGCAATTCCGCAAAAGTCTTGGGTTTCGTTTCTTCCAGCATACCGCGGACAAATCTGGTACCAAATTCAGGTACCCCTAAAGTCCCCGTTTTAGATTGAATCTGCTCTTCAGTAACACCTAAAATATCGGTCCCGGAAAAAAGCGCCATCACACCTGGGTCATCAGTTGGAATACTCTTAGGTTCAATGCCTGACAAGTCTTGCAGCATTCTGATCATCGTTGGATCATCATGACCAAGGCAATCAAGTTTTAAGATATTATCGTGGATTGAGTGGAAATCAAAGTGCGTGGTCCGCCAAGCTGCGGTCATATCATCAGCCGGATATTGAATTGGTGTAAAATCATAAATATCCATATAATCCGGCACAACCAAAATTCCGGCCGGGTGCTGGCCTGTGGTCCGTTTAACCCCGGTAGCACCTTTGGCTAAACGATCAACTTCAGCCGACCGCAAAGTCAAATCATGCTCCCGCTCATAGGCTTTCACATAGCCATAAGCCGTCTTATCAGCTACTGTACCGATGGTTCCGGCCCTAAACACATTATTTTCCCCAAATAAAACTTTAGTGTAATTATGCGCCACCGGCTGGTAATCGCCTGAAAAGTTCAAATCGATATCAGGCACTTTATTCCCCTTAAAACCTAAGAAAGTTTCGAAAGGAATTTCTTGGCCGTCTTTAACTAAAGGTGTTTGACATTCAGGACAATTCTTATCCGGCAAATCATAACCGCTGCCGTATTCGCCTTTAGTGAAAAATTCCGACCATTTGCACTTAGGACACCGGTAGTGGGGAGGCAGTGGGTTGACCTCGGTAATTCCTGTCATCGTCGCCACCAAGCTGGACCCAACCGATCCACGGGAACCAACCAAGTAACCGTCTTTGTTTGACTTGTACACTAATTTTTGTGAAATCAGGTAAATAACCGAAAAGCCGTTACCGATGATTGACTTTAATTCTTTATCTAACCGTTCCTGCACCAATTTAGGCAAAGGATTGCCATACAATTCATGGGCTTTATTCATGGTCAAATTGCGGATATCATCCTCAGCCCCAGGCATTTTAGGCGTATAAAGCTTATCTTTAACCGGCGTAATTTCATCACACATATCCGCCACTTGGTTAGGATCATCAACAACCACTTTTTGAGCTAATTTTGGCCCTAAGAAGGCAAAATCATTGAGCATTTCATCAGTCGTTCTAAAATGCGCATCAGGTAAATTCTTTAACTTATTTAATGGATTGGCCCCGCTTTGCGAGCTAATCAAAATTTTGCGATAAATTGCATCTTCAGGATTCATAAAGTGCACATCACCACTGGCAACCACAGGAATATCTAATTCTTGGCCTAATTTAATCATCTTTTGGATGATATCTTCTAATTCACTATCATCCTTGACTAATTCCCGTTCAAATAATGGTTCATATAAGGCTTTAGGCTGAATTTCCAAATAGTCATAATATTTGGCTTTAGCTTTAGCAGCTTCGTAACCCTTTTGCATCATCGCCGTGAAAACTTCCCCACTGGCACACGCCGAACCCACTAGTAAACCTTCGCGATACTCATCCAGTACCGACCGTGGAACCCGCGCTACCCGATAAAAGTGGTTGACCATTGAATCTGAAACCAGTTTAAACAAATTTTTCAATCCAGCTTGCGTTTTAGCCAGCACGACAGCATGAAACGGGTGCTGCTGTTTATAGGTTTCAAGTTGCACAGCATGCAAGTTGAAATCATCATGGTATAAAATATTAAACTGCTCCCGTGCATCCTTTAACATCTTAAAAAAGATATACCCCGTGGCTTCCGCATCATAAATAGCCCGGTGGTGGTGTTCTAATTCAACTTTGAGTCTTTTAGCCAACGTATCCAAGGTAAAACGTTTCATGTCAGGATATAAAATCCGCCCTAAAGGCAGGGTATCCAGCCATGGTTCACTAATTTCTGGCATATTATGCCTACGATAGCCGGTGTTCATAAAGTCCACGTCAAAAGTAGCATTGTGTCCAACGATAATGCAATCTTTGCAAAAATCACGGAACATTTGGAACACTTCAGCTTCACTTTTGGAGCCTTTAACCATTTCATCGGTAATGTGGGTTAAATTAATGGTCGTTTGCGATAAGGGATGGCCTGGGTCGATAAATTCTTCAAATTCAGCAATTTTTTCACCATCCCGCATCTTAACAGCTGCCAGTTCGATGACTTTATTATATTCAGCAGAAAGGCCCGTCGTTTCGGTATCAAAAATAACATATGTAGCATGTTTTAATTCCAAATGCTGTTCATTGTAGGCAATCGGCTGGCTATCTTCAACCATGTTGACCTCTACACCATAAATAATTTTGACACCATTTTTTTGACCTGCCGCATGAGCTTCCGGAAAGGCCTGCAGTGTACTGTGATCGGTAATAGCCAGAGCTTTTTGCCCCCATTTGGCTGCTTGTTTGACATAATCAGAAATTGAATTGGTTGCATCCATCATACTCATATTAGAATGCAGGTGCAGTTCAACCCGCTTCGTTTCAGCGGTATCTTGGCGGCCTTCATGCTTAATTTCATTGATATCATAAGCATTAATGGTTAAATCGCGCATATAAGAATCTTCTTGCACGCTTCCTCTTGCCTTAACCCATGTACCATCCTTAAATGCTTCAAAAACAGCAGCTTCTTCATCATTTTTGGAAAATTTTTTCACAACAAAAGATGAAGAATAATCAGTCACCTTGAGTGTCAGTAACTTGCGGCCTGACCGCAACTCACGAACTTCATGGTCAAAAACATAGCCTTGAACCACTACCGATCGTTCTTCTTCCAAGATATCTTTCATCTGGGTCACCGGTGCATCCGGAGAAATTTTCTTGCCAATCATAAGCGGTCCGTCACTGACGGTACCAAAAGTATCATGCTGTTCTTTTTGGGTATTTTTTTGTTTGATTGCCTCCAGGGCTTTTTTGGCCAATTCTACATCATTTTTGGCTTTTAACTTTTGAATTTCAGCCAGCTTGTCTTGCGCTTTTTGCTGGTCAACATAAGTTTTAAAGGTAAATTTAGGAAAGCCTGCCCGTATATAACCAGCTGTTAAAAGGTCCAACATTTTATTTTCCAAAAAATTTTTGACAACTTCGCTATTTAATAAAAGCGTAACCTGCCCATTTTGCAGCTGTGGCACTGTATCTTGCAGCATTTTCTGCAACATATTGACCTTGCCGGGATCATCAGCATTTTCTACCACGTAATCCCAATAATCACGTAATTTGACATCGGTCATACGGGGGTTAGTGGTTTGAATAATCAGCTTCGTTTGACAAATAGGCTGAAAGGCGTGTTTCACTTGCATATTGAGTCTATTAAATGAAGCATAGGGCAAAATATCATTCAATTTCAGATAAAAGTCCCAACGCTTGGATTGTGTATGGACAGCGACCTTTTCAATCTCAGCGTCTTCAAATAACCCTGATTCATCAGCTTCGGCTTGCCACTTAATTTGTTCAAGCAGCTTTTGAAACATAGCTTTTTTATCAAGTCCCACTGTAATCTTCCTTTCTTAATATACTAACTTTTCAATTTTAACACAGGCGCTGGCTTTTAGTGAAATTTTAAAGCTTCTTTTTAATATTAAAATTGCTAAAAATGCTATAATTAAATAAATTAGATGAGAGGGTTGAGACTATGTATTATAACGCTGCACTTGTTTTAGAAGGCGGCGCCATGCGGGGATGTTATACCGCTGGTGTTTTAGATCAATTTATTAAAGATGATATTCAATTCCGCTGTGTCATCGGCGTTTCAGCCGGTTCTTTGGCGGGGGCAAATTACGTTTCCAAACAATATGGCCGTACTTTTGAAATCAACACTAAATATCGTGATGATAAAGACTACATTTCTCTGGGCCGGCTTTTCCACAAAGAAAGCATCATTAACTTAGATTACCTTTTCAATGACCACGGAACTTACTGGCATAACCTGGATGAAAATGCGTACAATTTAGCTGAAACCGACTTTGTTATCGTTGCCACCAGCCTTAATACCGGTAAAAGGGTTGAATTTCACAAACCTAAAGTCGGCCGCGAACTGATTGATGCCTTAGAGGCTTCTTCTTCGATGCCGATCATTTCAAAGCCTAAAAAGACGTCACAGGGATACTGCTTAGACGGCGGGATTGCTGACTCTATTCCTTACGATTTAGCTAAAGAATTAGGTTTTGACAAGGTCGTCGTTATCCGGACCAGAGACCGCGAGTACCGCAAGAAACCGACTAATAAAGCAGTTGCTACAGCCATTGAAATGGAATTTAAAAAATACCCTGCCTTTTGTAAACAAGTCATTAACCGGCCTGAAAATTATAACAATCAGGTTAAAATGATTAACCGCTTAGAACAAACTGGCGACATCTTCTGTATCGCTCCTAAAGGTCCCGTTAAAGTCGGCCGCTTAGAACGAAACACTAAAAAATTAACTGAGTTATACGAAAGTGGCCTTAAAGATGCCCATGACGTCCACAATCAACTCATCTCCTATTTAACCAAGTAAAGTTTGATTTAAATTTTTCTATGCTTTTGGTTGACATGCCTTGCGGTTAGTTATATAATAAATAACGTTGTGATGGTTCGGTAGCTCAGCTGGATAGAGCATCCGCCTTCTAAGCGGACGGTCGTGAGTTCGAATCTCACCCGAATCATAACTTCGTGCCAGGCCTTGTGCCTGGTTTTTTTTATATAAAAAAGCAGCTCAATGAGCTGCTTTTTAATCTGCCTAAGTCACTTTAAATAAAGCATCCTTAGATCCGATAATATTTTGTAAATCACTTAAAGTTGCTTCATTAGGCTGAACCCAAAATTTAGCATCCAATAGCTTAGTAGTCTTTTTTTGTTCATCGACTACTAACACCGGGGTTGTTCCTGGATGTTTTTTCATTTGATAAAGTAAAGCCTTCTTTTGATCTTGCGTAATTTGCGGTTCAAAGTGCAGCCACAAGTATTGTATTCTAACACTTTGGATTGGTATCAGTGTATCGACTAATAAAGACAAATCATTCCGGGCTTGCGTCTTGCCGGTCACTACCAATACCTGCCCCGGTTTAATCAACGGACGGTAGCGGGCAAATTGCCGCGGAAAAATCGTTGCCTCTAATTCGCCTGACTGATCGCTTAAAGTCATAAACGCCATCGGTTTATTTTGTTTAGTCGTAATTTCTTTGACATTTTTAACCACAGCCAAAACTTTGGCAGACTGGTTGACATTTAACTGTTCAAGCAAGCTGGTATGCAGCAATAAAGCCTGCTTTTGATAGCGGTCAAGCGGATGAGCGCTTAAGTAGAGTCCCAGGTGGGCTTTTTCTTGATCGAGCAACTCACTATCCATTAGTTCTTTTTGTCCTGAATTTGTTTTAGGTTTTAATAGATCTAGCAATAGCTGACTTTTCCCGGCTAATTCTTCATATTCTAAATCACTATCCAGTTCATTGAGCATTGCTTGTCGCTTTTGCTTAAAACTGTCGAAAGCCCCGGCATAAATCAAAGCTTCTACCATGGGCTTAAGGCTTGCAGCAATTTTTTTACGGTCAGGGTCTTTTTGATGCTGCTTTAACAGTTGACTTCTAGCAACTGCTTCCACCATGCGGTTAGTAAAATCACTTAAGCTCTGATAAGGATGGTACCCGCCGGCTTGCCTTTCAATTAAAAGTTGCTTAATAAAGTCCATTCTTAATCCCTTGACAGATGAAAAGCCAAACATCAACCCTTCTTTAACCAGTGAAAAATCCCTTTGCGCCCGGTTAATATCAGGAAAAAGCAATGCTACCCCCATTTTTTTAGCGGCTGTTAAATAATTAATCGTTTTAGTAGCATTACCGGTTGTCGCTTGCAGGAGCGCACAATAAAATGCTTTAGGGTAATGCGCTTTAAAATAAGCCATCTGAAAAGCCATTTTAGAATAGGCCACCGCATGTGACTTGTTAAAGCCGTAATCACCAAAACGGGCAATATAGTCATATACCTGTAAAGCTTCTTCTTCGCTGTATCCCCGTTTGAGTGAACCTTTAATAAAATCATCTTTTAATTTGCCGATTAAAGCAGTATTTTTTTTACTGATAGCTGCTCTTAAAATATCTGCTTGTCCTAAAGAAAAGCCCGCCATCAGGGCTGAAACCTGCATTACCTGTTCTTGATAAACAATAATCCCATAGGTGCTTTTTAAAACTTTGGCTAATGCCTGGTTTGGGTCAGACGGCTGACTTTGCCGGTGCCTGCGTGCAATAAAAGTATCGATATTTTTAATAGGTCCGGGGCGATAGAGGGCATTTAAAGCGACAATATCCGCAAAGTTTTGCGGGGCCAATTGCCGCATCTTTTGGCGAATACCATAAGAATCAAACTGGAAAATACCTTCTGTATCAGCCCTTTGAAATAATTGTAATGTTTTCTCATCGTCTAAAGGTATTTGCGTGAGTTCAATTTTGCTGCTTTGCTGTGTATTAACCAAGTCTTTAGCTGTATTTAAGACCCGTAAATTTTTTAAACCCAGCAAATCAATTTTTAAAAGGCCCGCTTTTTCAACGGCTTTTTTAGCAAATTGCGCCATCAAAAAACCGTCATTGCCTAACTGCACTGGCACTAAATCTGCTAAAGGGCGGTCGCTTAAAACCACCCCGGCTGCATGCGTTGAATAGTGTCTCGGCAAGCCTTCTATTTTAGCAGCTGTCTGATACATCAACGCATTTGTTGGGCTATCACTGATTATGTTTTGAATTTTAAGTGTCGTTTTTTGAGCTTCTATCAAACTTTGATTTTTAGGCAAAGCTTTAACCCAGGTATCGATAACTTGCGGCGGCAAGTTAAATACCCGGCCACAGTCGCGCAAAGCCTGCTTAGGTCCAAAGGTATCAAAGGTGATGATTTGCCCCATATGCTTTTTGCCATACGTTTTTTGCAAATATTTTAGCAAGAGATCCCTTTTATCATCAGGAATATCTAAATCAATATCTGGCATTTGCGCTCTTTCTTCATTTAAAAAGCGTTCAAATAGCAAGCCATATTCCAAAGGATCCACGTCTGTAATCCTTAACGTGTAAGCAGCTAATGATCCCGCAGCCGAGCCCCGTCCAGGACCCAAAGTGATGTGATGGTCACGCGCGTAATTGGTAATCCCTGCTACGATTAAAAAATAATCATCAAAACCCATCTTGGCAATCACAGCTAATTCACGTTCAAGGCGGGCTTGATATTTGGCCGCCTGCTTCGGGTGTTTATTTAAGCATCTTTTTAAACCTTCATGACACAAACGGCTTAAATAAGTTTGAGCGGAAAAATTCATGCCTTCAGCCAAAGGATAATGCGGCAGTCTCGTTTGTTCTTTTTTTAACCAAAAATGGCAGTTTTCTAGCAAATTTTTGGTCTGCTCATAAGCTTCAAGCATCCCGTTTTGCTCAAATTCAGCTTGATAGACAGCCGGTTTTTTTAAATATTTGTCGCCATTATTTTGATCTAAGTAACTAACTTTTGTATCCGCAGCTAAAGCTTTAAGCACTCTTTGCTCAAACACCGCATCTGGTGTCAAATACTCAACTTCAGCTAAGCCTAAGGTTGGTAGCTGATACTCTTTAGCCAGCCGATAGCTGTTAAGAAGCAGGTTTTTATCATATTGGGGACCGATTCCCAAAAATACTTTAGCTCCCACCTGTTGCAATGTAGCTAAAAATTTAGGCTGACTATTTTGAGCTGCTACAAAAGGCGTCACAATTACGGCTAAGCCAGACAAATAAGGAGCTAAAACTTGACAGGTAAGTGGGTTATCATGAATATCCGCTTGATTTTTAGACAGTTTAAGCGATGATATTTTGACTAAATGACGATATCCTTGTTCGTTTTGAGCTAATAAAAGCAGCTTTTGCGGCTCATTTTGGCCATCGCCCTGCAGGTTCAAGTCAATTCCTAAAACCGGATGCTTAATTCCATATTTGGCACAAGCCTCATAAAATTCATAGGCCCCATACAAAACGTCTTCATCCGCCAAAACGAGGCTATCATACCCCTGCTGACTGGCCAACTTAACATAGTTGTCAATTTTAAGCGGGCTTTTCAATAAAGTATAAGAGCTTTTGACTTGGATTGGAGCAAACATTTTATCCCCTCTTTTCTGCATTAACTATTATTCTTATTATACCTTATTCAAAAAAATCAGACAAAAAACGCGCAATCCTAAAAAAATCAGATTTGCTTCTTACTTTTTGCGATAAACATTTGCATTTGTTTAGGAAAAAAACGCGAAATTGTGCTACAATGATTTACGAATGAGAGGTGTTTTCTATGGCAAAACAATTAACAGCCTTAGTTTGGGGCGCCATTTACGGTGAAGTCATCGGTTATGTGCTTTCAGCTTTGGGCGGTACGACTTTTGATCCTACCCTGAGTGCAATTATTCCTGCCATTGCTGGTGTAATTGCCATTAATATCTTATCACTATTCGTTAAGAGTCCTGAAAAATAAGAAAAAGGCCAAGCTTGGCCTTTTTTTATTTGCGCAAATATTGTTCACCCACTCCATGCTGCCTTAAATAAGCTTCCTTTTTACTCCTCGATTGGTGTTTAAAGGCATATTCAGCTTTAAGCGCGCTTGATTTATCAGCAAAACATTCATGGTAAATCAAGCGGCAAGGACGGCGATATTTGGTATATTTAGCGCCTTTACCAGCGTTATGCTTTGCTAAGCGGGCGGTTAAATCGTTGGTAAAGCCGCCATAAAAGCTGCGGTCAGCACACAATAGGACATAAAAAAAATATGCTTTTGTCTCAGCCATAAATCATTTTCCTAATTGCCGGCGTATAATTGCCGTCGGGCCCATAAACCACCAGCGGCTCTAAAAAGCGCACCCCACCCGGCTTACCATCCTTAATTGCTTCAACCAAAACCATATTGGCTTCGCGGCCGGCTTTGGGATAGACGAGTTGAATCCTTTTAGGTGCTAGCCGATTTTTTTGCATCAAAGCACCCATTTCAAGCAAGCGTTCAGGCCGGTGCACAAAGCACACCTTACCATTCATCTTCAATAAATTAGCCGACTGCTCAATCGTTTGCGCTAAGGTAACTGTTAATTCATGCCGTGCTAAAGCCAAATAATGATTGGGATTTTTTTTGCTGTCAGGTTGGTTGGTAAAATATGGCGGATTGCAGGTAATTGTATCGATGGAATCTTTGGGCAGGTAGGTTAAAATATCATTTAAATCGGCATTGATAACTTCAACTTGCTGGTCTAAATCGTTTAAAATCACACTTCTTTGGGCCATATTGGCTAAGCGTTTTTGAATCTCAACTTCGTAGATTTTAGCACTGGTCTTAGCCGTCAAAAAAAGCCCCACAGCCCCATTACCTGCGCATAAATCAACAATTTTCTGCTGCTTTTTTTTAGCTGGGTTGGTAAAATTAGCCAGCAACACTGCATCCAAAGAAAAAGCAAAGACTTCATCGCTTTGGATTATTTTTACCTGGTTAGCAAATAAAGCATCCACCCGTTCGTTATCATAAATCTTGACATCCATTTTTGCACCTACTAAAAATACTTGTTTTTTTTCTCTTTTCAGCATACTATAATTAAGTGAAATATATTTGAAAGGAAGATAGAATTTGTTCTATTCATTTATCCGCGCGGTCGTATGGCTGGTAACGACTTTGGTCAACGGCAATGTCCGCTATGAGAATAAAGATAAACTTCCCAAAGGAAACTATATCTTAGTTGCTCCCCACCGTGCCTGGTTTGATATGTTATATTTTGCCTTGGGAGCATCGCCTAAAAAGTTTTGTTTTATGGCTAAAAAAGAACTTTTTGAAAACCCTATTTTACGCTTTATCCTAACCCACTGCAATGCTTTTCCCGTTGACCGGCAAAATCCGGGAGCTTCAGCCATCAAAAAGCCTGTTAAATATCTTAAAGATTCCGACCTGTCTTTAATCATGTTTCCTTCAGGCACAAGGCATAGCCAAACCATGCGGGGAGGAGCCGTTTTAGTTGCTAAACTTTCCGGTAAACCCTTAGTTCCGGTCGTTTACCAAGGACCATCTACTTTTAAACGGTTATGCACCCGCAAAAAAGTAACTGTCCGCTTTGGCGACTCCATCTATGTTGACCGCAAAATGAAATTAAGCGATGAAAATCAGCAAAAAATAATCGCTGAAATGACCGCGGCTTTTGACAAATTAGATAAGGAAATCGATCCAAACTATCACTATGTTGATCCTCATCCGCAAAAAAAATAATGTCCCTTTCCTTAGGGACATTATTTTTTTATAGGTTAATTTTTAAATCTTTAAAATAATATTTTTGATCATGCTCATTAATCGGCCGTAAAACGCGACAAAGGTTCACGACTGCGACCACATTAGCCGGAATATCTTTGGTGACGACACTGCCGGCACCAAATAACCGTATTATCTCCAATTGTGACCCCTGGCAAAACAATTGCACCAGCCCCAAACCAGCAATTTTCCCCAATATGAATGCCTTGATTATGCTGATAACCTTGTTTTCTTAGTGTAGGTTCAACGGGGTGTCCTGCGGTAGCCAAGGTGCCATTGGGTCCAAACATGGTGTAATCTCCCAAGTATATTTTAGTATCATCCACCATAGTTAGATTATAGTTAGCATAGATATAATCGCCAAAATGGTCAGATTTCCCTGCCCAATTAGCATGCAAAGGTGGCTCGATGTAGACATGATCACCAATTTGAGCAAACATTTCTTTTAACATGGCCGCTCTTTTTTGATCGCTTAGACGAGTTTGGTTAAAATCATACAATTTTTCCATCCACTTGACTTGCTCTTGCATAATACTTGGATCGCTGGGGTGATACAAAGCCCCGCTATGTTGCTTTTTTGATAATATTTAGCCATTTGTTTGCGCACTTTGCAACCGGTAAAGTTCTGCATAGCGCCCGTTTTTAGCTAATAAACTTTGATGATTGCCACGTTCAACAATTTCTCCCTTATCCAGCACCAAAATCAAATCTGCATCCCTAATGGTCGATAAACGGTGGGCAATTGCCACAGTGGTCCGCCCTTTGCGCATCTGCGCCATTCCTTTTTGAATTAAATTTTCAGTTTGCGTATCAATATTGGCCGTTGCCTCATCCAAAATCAAAATCTTGGGGTTGCGGATAATGGTTCGGGCAAAAGAAATCAGTTGCCTTTGCCCTGCTGAAAAAGAAGCCCCTCTTTCAAACACTTTGGCATTATATTTTTGCGGCAACGCCTCGATAAATTTGTCAGCATCAACAAAGGCCGCAGCTGCTTTAACCTGCTCATCAGTCAAATTTTGGTCATACATGCGGATATTTCCTTTTACATCGCCGTAAAATAAGTAGGGTTCCTGCAAGACCAGCCCCATTTTTTGCCGCAATTCCTTAGTTGAATAATCGCGGATATCGTGACCATCAATTAAAATTTGACCGCTGGAAAATTCATAAAAACGCAATAAAACATTAATAATAGAACTTTTACCACTGCCTGTATGTCCGACTAAGGCGACTGTTTGTCCCGGTTCAAGTGTAAAGGTAATATGCTTTAACACCGGCTCGGCTTCGTTGTAGCCAAAAGTCACATCTTTAAATTCAATCCGTCCTTGCGTAATTTTGGCAGTTGAATTTTCATTTTGCTTAGGAGCGAGGGTTTGCTCATCCATAATTTTTAAAATACGACTGCCCGCAACGATTCCATCTTGAAAAGTTGCCATGTAATCCATCACATTGGTCAAAGGATTGAAAAAGTTTTGAATATATGCCAAAAAAGCATAAATAACACCTGCTTTGACAAAATTTTCCGAACTGCTCAAGCCAAAATAAGTCAAAGCCACTAATTCGGCTAAATTATACATCAAAGTCACAATCGGATATAACAATAGTGAATTAATCTTAATCATTTTGAAGCGTAGCTGCATGTAAGAAGCGTTTTGCTCTTCAAATTCGTCCATAATCCGTTGTTCTTGCAAAAATTGTTTAATAATACTGATTCCCATCAGCGATTCATTAAGCTTTGTATTAATATCACTCAATTTTTCCCGCAATTGCCGATAAATTTTGGAACTTAATTTTTCATACAACAGGGTGGTCAAAATCACCAGCGGCAAGAAAATCAAAATTAACAAGGCTAATTTCAAACTAACACTGACCATCGCTAAAAAAGCGGAAATAATGGAAAAGCTAGCCACCAAAATGGTCAAAAATAAGGTCCAAAAATCAAACAAAGTCTTCGTATCATTGGTTACCCGTGAGACAATCGAGCCGGCCGGAACATTATCAAAATACTTTAAACCTAACGTTTGCAATTTTTGATATAAAGCCACCCGAATCTTTTCCAAGGTTCTTTCAGCACCCATACTAAAAGCATATTGCTGGATAAATTGTGTCAGTGCTTTGATGATTGTACCTATAAAGTATAAACCCGCAAAAGCCCAAATCACCTTCATTTCAGTATGCGACCTTGTCAAAAAATGATCCATGTAATACTGCAAAGATCGTGGCAAAGCAACATTAACTACACTTAAAAGAATGGCAAAAATTAACGCGGTGATGAATTGTCCTTTAAATTCATAGGTATAAGGCAACAGCCGCTTAATGATGGTGCGCTGTTCTTTTCTGGTAAAAGATTTTTCCCAAATTGATTCGTCTTGCATCTTAATCACCGCCTTTTAAATCTTCTTCAAGTTTTTGCATTTCAAATGTCTTTTGATACCAACCACCATTCGTGCTTAGTGAAGCATGGGTCCCTCTTTCAATAATGGTTCCATGGTCGACCACAATAATTTCATCACAGTCCATCACGGAACTTAAACGGCTGGCAACCATAATCGTGGTTTGTCCTTGGCGCACGTCGCCAATCCGGTCTAAAATATGTTTTTCAGTCTTGGCATCGACGGCTGACAAGGAATCGTCTAACAGCAGCAATTTAGGATTAACCATCAAAGCTCTAGCAATCGCCAACCGCTGTTTTTGTCCACCGGAAAGCGAAACCCCCATTTCACCGACTTCAGTCATAAAATTTTGCGGCATTGCATCAATGTCAGCTTCCAAATCAGCTAAGTAGGCAGCTTTTCTAACTTCCTGCTCACTAGCATGCGGCCGCGCAAAAGCAATATTTTCTTTAATGGTTTTGGAAAATAAAAAACTTGTCTGGGGCACATATCCCATCATCTCCAGCAAGTCATCGCTATGATAAGCTCTAATGTCTTGCTTTCCCCAAACAATTTGGCCTTGATAATTGTCAAAATCCCGCATTAAAAGACGCAAAATACTGGTTTTGCCGGCACCTGTTTTACCAACAATCCCAACTTTTGTCCCTTCTTTAACAGTAAAATGAATATCATGCAGGTCAGCTTTTTGTGTTTGGTTATCAGGATAAAAGAATTCATCAATATTGACCTGCAAATCTCCGCTGGGTTTATTGCCCAACGCAAGACTTGCTGGTGCTTGCTGGCTTTTTTTAGCCAACAAAACACTGATACGGTCATAGCTGGCGGAACCTTTTTCCAAAATGTTAAATAAGTGCCCAATAGCAAACATCGGCCAAATCAGCTCCGCCAAATAAGAAACAAATGACACCAACTGTCCAATCGAAATCGTACCATTTAACACACTAGACCCGCCATAAACAATGGTCATCAAGTATGAAAAGCCTAAAATGATCGTCGTAGCCGGATCAAACAAAGCATCAATTTGATAGGTTTTTTTATCGGCCGCAATGGTTTTTTCAATGTGCTTTTTAAAATCTTCAATATCTTCTTGCTCCTGGCCTAAGGTTTTAATTACCTTAATGCCAGTCATGCTTTCTTGCGTTTTATTATTTAATTCAGAAAAAGCCGCCTGCGCATCGCCGAAAGCATCATGAATTTTATTGCCTAAAAAACTAGCTGTTAAAGCTAAAAAAGGCAGGGGAATAATCGCCAAAATGGTCAAATGCCAGTCAACAAAAAGACACATCGCCACTAAAGTCGAACAGCCGGTCATCAAAGAATCTGCTAAAGTCAAAATTCCTCCACCAGCCACATCACGGACTGCATCAACGTCATTAGTCGCATGTGCCATCAAATCACCCACACGGTGTTCAGAATAGAAGGTTTGGTCCATTTGCATAAAATGCTTAAATAAGCGGCTGCGCATTTTTCTTTCCAAAATAAAAGATGTGCCGAAAATATATTTACGCCATAAATAGCGCATCAAGTAACGGATTACAGCACTTGCCAAAAAAATAAGCAGCATTAAACTCAAATAGCTGATTGTTAATTGATGCTTAGCAATAGCATCGACAATTCCACCAATAATTTTAGGCGGAATAATCGTCATGATAGCCGTCACAAATAAGGCTAAAAGGCCGAGCAAATAACGTTTTTTCTCTTCTTTAAAAAACCAGCCTAAGCGCATAAAAATACCCACAAAACCCGCTCCTCTCTCAAATAAAAAAATAAGGACGCTAAAATCGCGTCCTTAGTTGATTTCAGCACAAAATCAGGCTTATTTTTGTTTTCCCATATTTGCTTTCATTGCTGACATCATTTGGTGAAGTTTCTTTTCAGAAGGCTTCTGACCCATTTGGATCATCATCGTTCTTAACATTTGTTCGTTAATCGGTGGATTTTTCTTTAAATAGTCTTCCATGTACTTGCGAGCAGCAAAAAAACCGCCGGCAAAGCAGGCTAAACCTACCACTACGACAATCAGCACAACAACTGGTGTTGACATGATGTACTCTCCCTTCCGTATTAAGCACTAGTTTCAATAAGTAATTTTACACAACTTTTAAGAAAAAATAAAGTAAAACTTAATGCTTTACTCTTCAAAAAGTGTATCTTCATCACTTAAAAGTGCTTTAAAATCAGTTACCTTTTGATTATATCATATAAAAATATCAATAACAGCCTGCGCACCACTCAATGGTTAATTATCGCGCAAGCCCCGCTTTCTTTGAATATTTTTGATCTTTTCCGGAGTAACTTCCTTGCCCTCTTTATCAAAAACCTGCAGCATCTCAATACGACTCCGGAAGCCTTCTCTAAAAATAGCCAGGTATGTTTCACGTAAACTCTTTTGTTCGGCTAATTCTTCTTTGGTTAAGCCGACTGTTTTTTTCTTATTAGCAAGTTCATTAATCCGATTAATCAGATTTTGTGGGATTTGCCCATTACCATTATCCATCCGTAAATTCCTCCTCATTACACTTCAATACATACCATCATATCTAAAAAAAGGTTAAAAAACAAGCCTTACGCTCATTAAAGCGAACTTTAGTTTGATTAGCCTTTAATTTATGCTATAATGAGATAAAATAACTGAAAGAGGTGTACACTATGCCTAAGACTTCATCAGAAAAGCGCCAATTAAGAATTTTGCGTTATATCTATGAAACTGTAAAAGAAAAGGGTTATCCTCCAACTGTACGTGAAATTTGCAAGGCGGTTGACTTATCATCAACCTCAACCGTCCATGGGCATTTAGCGCGCTTAGTCAAAAACGGCTTTTTAGAAAAAGACCCTACCAAGCCTAGAGCGATGGAAGTTACCTTGGCCGGCTTGGAAGCAATTGGTCAAGCTCCGAAGCCGACTAAAATTCCGGTTGTCGGTACAGTTACCGCCGGCGCACCTATTTTAGCCGTGGAAGACACCTCCGATTATTTCCCATTGCCGCCTGAATTCGAAGATGCTGCCGACTTGTTTATGCTGACCATTCGTGGTGAAAGTATGATTAATGCCGGCATTTTAAACGGCGACCAAGTAATTGTCCGCAAGCAAACTTACGCCGACAATGGCGACATTATTATCGCGCTTACGGATGAAAATGAAGCTACTTGCAAACGTTTCTTCAAAGAATCAGACCATTACCGCCTGCAGCCGGAAAACGATACGATGGCTCCAATTATCTTGCAAAACGTAGCCATTTTAGGCAAAGTTGTCGGCTTATACCGCAATATGCTGCATTAAAAAAAGCAAACTTAAAGTTTGCTTTTTTTATTATGCTTTTTGTGCCATTGCTAACAATTCTTTAGCATGCTCCAAGGTCAATTCAGTAATCGTAGAACCTGATAACATCCGCGCAATTTCATTAATCCGCTTGTTTTCATCCAAAACTACCACTTGTGTTTCGGTACGCTGAGAGACAACTTTTTTATAAATGAAGTAGTGATTATCAGCAATCGCAGCGACTTGCGGCAGGTGGGTGATGCATAAAACTTGGGAATGCTGCGCAATCAAGCTGATTTTTTCTGCAATTGCTTGAGCTACACGTCCGGAAACACCAGTATCTACTTCATCAAAAATAATGCTCGTAACGCCTTTATTTTGAGCAAAAATCGTCTTCAAAGCCAGCATTATCCGGGATAATTCGCCCCCTGAAGCAATCTTAGCCAAAGGTCCCATTTCTTCGCCTAAATTCGTTTGAATATAAAATTCAACCCGTTCCATCCCCTGTGCATTTAAATCACAAGGTGTAAATTTAACCTTAAACAAAGCCTTATCCATGTAAAGTTCACTTAATTGCACGTGAATTTCTTGCTCCAGTTTTTGCGCAATTTTGTGCCGCTTGGTAGCTAAAATTTTTGCCTGTTCAAGCGCTTTTTGATAAGCCAAAGCAACAGCTTCTTCTTGCTGCTTGGCGTCAAGCTCGGTGTCTTGCATACTGTCTAATTCTTGGGTGATTTTTTGATAATAAGCTAAAATCTGGGCAATAGAATCACCATATTTACGTTTCAACTGATGAATCATTTCTAACCGGGCTTCAATGTTATCAAGCCGGCCTTCATCCCACTCCATCGAATCCAGTTCATTGGAAATATCATAGCCGGCATCTTGCAAACCATAAAAGGCATCCGAAATTTTTGTATATATATCTTGCAAATGCGCATTGATTGAAGCTACTTTACCTAAATCATCCATCATACCGCCTAAAACGCCCATCAAATCAGGGCTGCCGCCATTTAAAGCCTCATAGCCATTTTCAAGTGCGGCATGAATCGCTTGATAATTATCAAGCTGCTCTTTTTCAGTCCGCAAAGCTTCTTCTTCACCATCAACCAGTTTGGCAGCCGCTATTTCTTTAACTTGAAATTGCAGCATATCTAACCGTTGGGCCCATTGTTTTTCATTTTCTTTACGCAAATTCAAGGCCTGCTTTTTAGTCTGGTAATCATGGTAATAACTATGGTATTGGTCTAAGTCCTCTTGCAGACTTTTATCAAAATGGTCCAGCAAATCCAAATGATTTTCAGGATGCATCAAGGATTGATGTTCATTTTGTCCGTGAATATCAATCAAAGTCTCCCCGACCCGTCTTAAAGAAGCCAAATTAACCAAGTTGCCATTAATCCGACATACATTTTTGCCGCTTCGATACAAATCCCGCTGCAAAATTAATCCGTCTGCTTCATAATCAATGCCCAAATCAGTTAAAATGTCAACTGTTTTGGCATTTTGCGGTACTTCAAATAACCCTTGAATGCTGGCTTTGTTTTCGCCTTTGCGTACAAAATCGCTGGAACCGCGTCCCCCAGCTAATAAACCTAAAGCATCAATAATAATCGACTTGCCGGCCCCTGTTTCACCAGTCAAAACCGTCATTTTGGGTTTAAAAGCCAAATCTAAATTATCAATAATCGCAAAATTATGAATCATTAACTCCTGTAACATTAAAATCCCCCTTAGCGATTGGAAATTTCAATTATTTGATGTTGGAATCTTTGTGCATCAGCCTCAGATTCGGTAAATAGCATTACCGTATCATCATCGCCTAAAACAGCAAATAATCCATCATAGTTTAGTTGTGACAACAAATTGCTGACAACAGGCCCGTTACCGGGTAAAACTTTGAGCATGCATAAATCACGGTGACAGGCCGAAGAGAGGTAAACTTCTTTTAAGAGCTGGTTTAATTTGTTTTGCGCATCAATTTTAGTAGACACAGGAATACTGTAGCGGTAAGAGCCATTTTCCGTTGGTACTTTCATCAGCTGCATCTCTTTAACATCGCGCGAAATAGTTGCTTGGGTAACTGTAATGCCTTTTTCAAGCAATTTAGCTACTAAATCTTCTTGCCGATAAATGTCATTTTCCTTAATCAAATGTCGGATAATACGTTGACGATCACTCTTTTTCATGCAATCACCCCTATTTTTGTTCTAAAACAGCATGAGCTTGTTTAACTACAGCCTCAGGATCAACTTCAGTCCAAATTTGCCCTTCGCTGTCAACGGCTTTTAAGTGAATCAAAAATTCGATATTTCCCTGACCACCGGTAATCGGTGAAAAGTCTAATTCGCACACATCATAGCCGCTCGCCGCTGCAAAAGCCATAATATCTTGAACCACTTCTAAATGTGTTTGGGGATCACGTACAATACCATGCTTACCGACTTTTTCGCGTCCGGCTTCAAATTGCGGCTTGATAAGTGCCACAACATCGCCTTGATTTTTAATGATGGTATGCAAATTAGGCAAAATCAGGTGCAGGGAAATAAATGAAACATCAATGGTCGCAAAATCGGGTTGCCCGCTGGTAAAATCTTCCAGCTTCGAATAGCGGAAATTGGTATTTTCCATCACCACTACCCGCGGATCTTGCCTTAATTTCCAAGCGAGCTGGTTCGTGCCGACATCTAAGGCATAACTCATTTTAGCCCCTTTTTGCAGGGCTACATCGGTAAAACCGCCGGTTGAAGAGCCTATATCTAAAACCGTCTTATTGCGGATGGTCAAATCAAATACCTTCAGGGCTTTTTCCAACTTTAAGCCGCCACGACTGACATAAGGCATTTTGGTACCCTTAAAATGCAATTTAGTTTCAGGGTCGATTTTCATGCCCGGCTTGTCTAAACGTTCTTCATTTTCGCCTAAAATTTCCCCCGCCATCACTGCTCTTTTAGCTTGTTCTCTGGTATCAAATAAGCCTTGCTGCACCAGTAAAACATCAATTCGTTCTTTTTTCATTCTTATTACCTACTTTAAAATAATTCAACAATGCCGCTAATAAGTCAATCTTGCAATCAGTGGTCTTCGCCAACGTTTCTAAATCACTGGAAACCAGCTTTTTGACCTTAGCTAATTCTTGATAGGCGCCTTCAAGCCCTAATAACCCTGGATAGGTATTCTTATGTTCGGCTTGATCTTTTTGCGTCTTTTTACCCATTGTAGCCGTATCCGATACGACATCCATAATGTCATCATAGATTTGAAAAGCTAAACCAAAGTTTGCGCCAATGCGTTTTAATAGCGCAAGCTCTGCTGACTGCTTTCCTGCTAAAAGCCCGCCGGCCATAAAGGCATATACCAGTAAAGCTCCGGTTTTTTGAGCATGGACATCCTTTAGCTGGTCTAAAGTCAATTTTTTTGTTTCGCCTTCAATATCGCCGACTTGTCCATTAACCATGCCTTGCGGACCAGAAGCCAAGGCCAAATCAGCTATCAGCTGGGTTTTAACGGCTGCAGTTAGCTTGGTTTGGCTCATAATTTCAAAAGCCGTCGTTAATAAGCCATCCCCGGCTAAAACAGCCATGGCTGGCCCAAAAACTTTATGATTGGTTGGCTTGCCCCGCCTTAAGTCATCATTATCCATTTCTGGAAGATCATCGTGAATTAAAGAATACGTATGGATGAATTCCAAGGCACTGCCACAGGCTAAAACATCAGCGTCAATTTCACGGCCAAAAGCATCACAAACCAGCATGATAATTAGTGGCCTAATCCTTTTACCACCGGCATCAACCGAATAAGCCATCGCATCACGCAAAAGCGGACGAGTATTTAAATCTTTTAAATATTGGTCCATTGTTTGTTCTAACAAGGGCCGATATTGGTCTTGAAATGCTTTTAAATCATTAGTCATTGCTTTCAGCCCGTTCATATGGAACTTCATCGCCTTGGTCATTAATCACCTTGGTCAAAGTATGTTCAGCCTCAGCCAATTTCTTTTGCAGCTGATTGCTTAAAGCAACCCCTTGCTTAAACTGTTCTAAAGCCTGTTCCAAAGGTACATCTCCTCGTTCAAGCTGAGTAACAATTTTTTCTAATTCATCCATTTGAGCTTCAAATGTGTTTTCTTCATTCATCATTTTTCCTCCTCAATAATTTGGGTAATGGTTGCTTTGGCTTGGCCATCGCGTAAATGCAGATCAACTGCTGTGCCAACCTCTAACTGGCTAACCTGTTTTACAACCTGCTCTTCTTTAGTTACATATGAAAAGCCGCGTCCCATCACCTTCAGCGGACTGAGCATATCTAAGGCATTAGCTGCTTTAGCCAGTTGTTCTTTTTTTTGCTCCAATAAATAGCGGCCTGCCTTTTCCAAGCGATAATCTTGTTGTTTAACGTCGCTTTCCAACAGCTTTAAGCGATCACTTAAAGTGCGGCTGTATAAGTGCTGTTGTAAAAGCTGCAGTCTATTTTGCCGATCCTTAAGTCTGCGGTTAAAATTAACCTGCAGCTGATAGTTAAGCTGGTCTAATTTTTGCACATAACTGTCATATAAGCGTTCCGGTGTCGCAAAAATATATGAATTCCTGTTTTTTTGCAGACGCTGCTTCAAGTAAGCCAATCTAGCCTGCATGGCCTGCAAAAGCCGATTTTTTAATTGATCAATTTTAACCAAATCTTCACTTAAAACCGAGGTAGCTAATTCGGCCGCTGCTGTTGGCGTTGCTGCTCTGACATCAGCAGCTAAATCAGCCAAAGTGGTATCTGTTTCATGCCCAACCGAAGAAATAATCGGAATTTGGCTGGCATAAATAGCTCTGACCACTTTTTCCTCGTTAAAAGGCCATAAGTCTTCAATTGAACCGCCACCGCGGCCAATAATAATTGTGTCAAAATCGCCCCGTTCGTTAACTTCTTTTAAACGGCCGACCAAAGCATCAGCGGCTCTTTCACCCTGCACTTCAGCAGGAAAAAGCACCAATTGAGCAATCGGATACCGGCGGGTTACTGTGGTAATAATATCGCGAATAACGGCCCCTGACCGGCTCGTAATAACCGCAATGCGCCTAGGAAATGGCGTGATTTTTCGTTTGGGTCCTGAAAAAAGTCCTTCTTTGGCTAATTTCGCCTTCAATTCTTCCAAAGCTTGATATAAAGCTCCCACGCCTTCTGGTTCCATCGTTTCAATATAAAATTGATAATTGCCGCTGGCCTCATAAATATCAATCCGCCCTGAAACAATCACCTTCATGCCTGATTCAGGCGTAAATTTAATTTTATTGAAATTGCTGGCAAACATCACCGCGTTAATCACTGCTTTTTCATCTTTTAAAGAAAAATACTGGTGGCCACGGCGTAAACGAAAATTGGAAATTTCGCCCACAAGCCAAACCTTTTTCAGATATGGATCAGCTGTAAATTTGCGCTTTAAATATTTAGTCAAAGCAGTGACTGTTAAATAGTTATTTTCAGTCATCCACAACACTTCTTTCAGCAAATTCTACTGTTTGCTTCATCAGCATTGAAACAGTCATCGGTCCGACACCACCAGGTACAGGCGTAAGGAAGGAAGCTTTTCCCATCACACTGGCTTCGTTAACATCGCCGCTTAATTTGCCCTCGGCGGTCCGGTTAATGCCAACATCAATCACAACTGCGCCTGGTTTAATGTAGCTTTCATCAATCATCCCTGCTTGTCCTACAGCTACCACTAAAATATCAGCTTTTTTGGTAACTTCCTGCAGCTTATGCGTTACACTATGTGCTACGGTAACCGTTGCACTGGCATTAATCATCAAAGCAGCTAAAGGACGGCCCACTAAGTTGCTTCGACCGACAATGACCACTTCTTGTCCACGAACATCAATATCATATTCATCGAGAAGTTCCATAATGCCCCTAGGAGTACATGGCAAAGCTCTAGCTTCATTCATGAATAAACGCCCCATATTTTCCGGGTGTGACCCATCAACATCTTTTTTAGGACTGATAGCATCAATGACGGCTTTTTCATCAATCTGCTTTGGCAAAGGCATTTGCACTAAAACGCCGTGCACATTAGGATCATTATTATAGCTTTTAACAACTTTAATGACCTCTTCTTGGCCGGCATTTTGCGGCAATTTCTTATCAATCGTTTTAATACCGATTTTTTCAGCTGCGCGGTGTTTATTGCGCACATACACCTTGCTGGCTTCATCGTCCCCAACTAAAATTACCGCTAAAGTTGGCGTAACCCCTCTTTTTTTTAACTTGTTGACCCGTTCCTTCAGCGATTCTCTAACTTTTTGCGCCAAGTCGCGTCCATTCATTAAAATCGTCACTTTAACCCACCTCATCTAAGTATACTTAATTACCATTCTATCATTAGAAATCAAAAAAAAACAGTCTTAGCTATTAACTAAGACTGTCTGAATTTGCTTACAGCAAGTTAGATAAAACCCCATTAATAAAACGGCGGGAAGTTTCATCACTAAATTCTTTGGATAATTCTAATGCTTCATTCAAAGCAACCTTGGCTGGCAAATCATCAACAAATTTCATTTCATAAACTGCAAGCCGCATTAAAATTAAATCCGTTTTGTTAAGCCGTGAAATAGGCCAACCCTTTTTCAAATGAGCTGAAATCAATTCATCGATTTCAGTTTGCTTAGATCTAACACCATCCACTAATTGGATTAAATAAGCAGGTGCTGCTGTTTCTTCGCCCAATAATGCTTCATAAACATCCGTCGGATTAGCATCAGGATTGCTATTTAAAGCAAAAAGGGTTTGAAAGGCTACCTTACGTACTTCGTGTCTAGACATACTCAATTTTGTTCACCATCTTCTACGCCAAAGGGATTGTTAGGATCAATTGCCGGTTGTTCTTTTTCTGGAATAACACCGCAAATATGCACATCAACCCCGCTGATCTCCAAGCCTGTCATAAATAAGACTTGTTGACGCACCTTATCTTGAATTTCACGAGCAACTTGAGGAACAGCCACGCCATAATTTAAAAAGACGTAAACGTCGACATTTAAACCGTTATCACCATTTTCAAGCTTAACGCCACGGCCGCGATTCTTCTTGCCCAATAATTCAGATAAACTGTTTTTCAATGAACCACGCATAGAATATACGCCTTCAACTTGGCTAGTAGCAATTCCAATGATAACTTCAATCACTTCAGGAGCAATTGAAACGTCGCCTAGGCCTTGTTCTCTTGTTGCTAAGACAATATTATTATCCTCAGCCATTGTAAGACCTCCTTATGTCCTTGTTAAAGACAATTAGTTAGCACGAGAAATGTATGAACCATCAACTGTGTTGATGGTCAAAACATCGCCTTCATTAACGAAGAATGGTACTTGAACAACCAAACCAGTTTCCATCGTAGCAGGCTTAGAACCGCCGGAAGCTGTATCGCCTTTGATGCCAGGTTCAGTTTCCTTAACAACCAAATCAACTGTATTTGGCAATTCAATCCCTAATGTTTCAGCACCATACATGATAACACTGACAACCATGTTCTCCTTCAAAAACTTCAATTCTTCAGTTAATTCTTCACCTGGAAGTTCAAGTTGTTCATATGTTTCAGTATCCATGAAAACATAGTTGTTGCCGTCAGCATACAAGTATTGCATCTTACGACGGTCGATTTGTGCTTGTTCAACTTTTTCACCAGCGCGGAAAGTCTTTTCTTGAACAGCACCTGTACGCAAGTTCTTAAGCTTAGAACGTACGAAAGCAGAGCCCTTACCAGGCTTAACATGTTGAAATTCAACCACGCGCCATAATTCGCCATCAACTGTAATGGTTAAACCATTTTTAAATTCGTTTACAGAAATCATTTAATGATCCTCCTTGACCTTATTGAATGGATTAATAACTACTCATCCAAATATAACTCATACATTTCATAATAACAAAAAAACATATCTGTATGCAAGGATAATGAATAATTTTAAAATTAGACTTCAATGTAATTTCTTGAAAAGTCGGTTAAAATTTCATAACCATCTTCTGTTACTAAGATATCATCTTCAATCCGAACCCCGCCAACACCGGGTACATAAATACCTGGTTCAATCGTAATAATTTGCCCAGGCTGCATATATTCTTCATAGGTCCGACCTACATTAGGCAATTCATGAATATCTAAGCCAATGCCATGTCCCATGCCATGGTTGAAATATTTGCCATAACCCTGCTGCGTAATGAAGTCGCGTCCAATTCTATCTAATTCTTGGCCGTTAACTCCGGCCTTGACCGCTGCTACGGTCAGCTCATTAGCTTTTAAAACGGTCGCATAAATTTTTTTAACCGCATCGCTTTGCTTTCCTAAAGCAAAGGTCCGCGTTACATCAGAAGTATAGCCGTCTTTGAAGTAGCCAAAATCAACTGTTACCAAATCATTAGGGGCAATTTTTTTAGCGGTAGCTGTACCATGTGGCCACGTCGTTCTTTCACCTGAAGCCACAATACTTTCAAATGACCAGCCAAAAGCCCCCTGCTTTTTCATGAAATAATCAAGTTCATTTGAAACTTCCAGTTCAGTCATCCCCGGCTCAAGCGTATCTAAGATATATTGGTAGCCTTTGCCTGACAAGAGGCAGGCTTCTTTAATCGCTGCAATTTCTTCGGGTTCTTTAACGGAACGCAAAGCTTCAATAACTCCGCTTAAAGGTACAATATCAGCCGTTGACAATTCATCAATAATATCATATGCACTATAGGAAAGACTTGCTTCAAAAGCCATCGCCGCTAAATGTTCTTTCGTACACAATTCGCAAGCTGTCTTTAAATAATCACGCGTAATAAAACTTTCCCATGCCGGTTGATCATGTGCAATTTGTTCTTCAAAGCGTGAATCCGTAATCAAATAGCGGTGATTTTCCGTGATGAGCAAAACACCGTCATCACCGGTAAAACCGCTTAGATAGTAGCGATTAGAGGGATCAGTGACTAAATAAGCGTCCACACTCATTTTTTGCATTTTTTGCCGCAGGTTTGCGACACGTCTTTTTGACATTTCATCTGTTACAAAAAGCATTTACCCACCCCATTTATCTTAAATTAAGCATATTATAACATGTTTACCGGCAAATTCTAAGAAAAGGATACAAAAAACCGCTTGGAAATTCCAAGCGGTACAATTAATTAGGCTTCAATCAATTGACGGGCATGAAAAACAAGTTTATCGTTTTCAAGCTCAATGGTTACTTCAGAATGAGGCAAAATATGCCCGGCAATAATTTCTTTGGCCAGAGGTGTTTCGACTTTATTGGTAATAAACCGTTGTAAAGGACGGGCACCAAAGGCAGGATTATAACCTTCTTCGGCTAACCAGCTTTCAGCTTGCGGCGTAATCTTGAGTGTAATTTCTTGATTTTCCAACCGGTTAGATAAGAGTTTAATGAATTTTTCCACAATTTTTTGAATAGCAGCCTGATTGAGCGGTGTAAACATGATTATATCGTCAATCCGGTTCAAAAATTCCGGTTTAAAATGCATCTTAGCCAAATCCAAGACCTGCCTGCGCGTTTCTTCATCAACAACACCTGTATCTTTGACTTTATCAAGTAAAATATCAGAGCCGAGGTTTGAGGTCATAATCAAAATGGTATTCTTAAAATCAACCGTACGACCCTGGCCATCAGTCAAACGGCCATCATCTAAGACCTGCAGTAAAATATTAAAGACATCAGGATGAGCTTTTTCAATTTCATCAAACAAAACAATGGTATATGGATTTCTTCTAACCGCCTCTGTCAGTTGGCCGCCTTCTTCGTAACCGATATAGCCCGGAGCTGCACCGACCAGTCTTGAAACTGACGCTTTTTCCATATATTCAGACATATCAATTCTGACCATATGCTTTTCAGAATCAAACAAAGCCTCTGCTAATGCTTTAGCCAACTCAGTCTTACCAACACCGGTTGGGCCTAAAAACATAAATGAGCCTAAAGGTTTGGATGGATCTTGCAAACCGGCACGTGACCGGAGCACTGCATCAGAAACAGCTGTTACTGCTTCGTCTTGGCCAATAACTCTTTCGTGCAAATTATCAGCTAAATGGAGCAATTTTTGCCGTTCTCCCTGGACTAATTTGGCAACTGGAATCCCGGTCATACGACTGACAACTTCAGCGATTTCATTTTCAGTAACTGATTCTTCGACCAGAAAATCAGCCGGCTTCTTTTGATTTTCCAGTTCGTTAACTTCTTTTTCCAACTTAGGAATAACTTCGTATTGCAGGCGGGAAGCTTCTTCTAAATCGTAGCGGTTCTTGGCGTCTTCAAATTCATGCTTGGCTTTGTCTAAAGCTTCTTTTTTATCAGAAACCTGTTTAATAGAAGCTTTTTCATTTTCCCACCGCATAGTTAACTTATTAGCTTTTTCCCTCGAATCGGCTAAATCCTTTTGTAATTCTTCCAACCGCTTTTTCGAAGCTAAATCCGTTTCTTTTTTCAAAGCTGCTTCTTCAACTTCCTGGCGCATTAATTGCCGCTTAACTTGATCTAACTCCGTTGGCACTGAATTCATTTCTACCCGGATTTCAGCACAGGCTTCATCAATTAAATCAATAGCCTTATCCGGCAAGAACCGATCTGTAATATAGCGATTTGACAAAGTAGCTGCAGCAACTAAGGCATTATCATGAATTTTGACACCATGGTGGATTTCGTAACGTTCCTTTAAGCCACGCAAAATAGTGATGGTATCTGCAACGGTTGGTTCTTTAACCAAAACTTTTTGGAACCTGCGCTCTAGGGCCTTGTCTTTTTCCATATATTCGCGATATTCATCCAAGGTTGTTGCCCCGATTAAATGCAGTTCGCCGCGAGCCAGCATCGGCTTTAAGAGGTTTCCGGCATCCATCGAGCCTTCTGTTTTGCCAGCACCGACAATCGTATGGATTTCATCGATAAAAAGAATAATTTGGCCTTGGCTCTTAGTGATTTCTTTTAAAACAGCCTTTAAACGTTCCTCAAATTCACCACGGTATTTAGCCCCGGCAATTAAAGCTCCCATATCCAAAGAAAAGATAGTCTTATCTTTTAGATTATCAGGAACATCTTGATTAACAATCCGCTGAGCTAACCCTTCAACAATAGCCGTTTTGCCGACACCGGGTTCGCCAATTAAAACAGGGTTGTTTTTGGTCTTGCGGGACAGGATTCTGATTACATCGCGAATTTCTTCATCACGTCCAATAATTGGGTCTTGCTTGCCTGATCTAACCTGCTTAACAAGGTCTACCCCGTATTTTTCAAGGACTTTATATTGTTCTTCCTGGTTTTTAGACGTAACCTTTTCACCCTTTCGCATCTCTGAAATAACTTGCTTTAATTTTTTATAATTAACGCCCTTAGCAGCCAGATATTCGCTTAAAGGATTATACTTTTGTTTAGCCAAAGCCAAAGCCAAAGTATCAACGGCAATATATTCATCACCTAATTGCTGTCTGACTTGATCAGCATCCTGCATCAATTGATAGAGCGTTTGTGACATATTTTGACCATAAGCCTGACTGCCTTCAACAACCGGCAGTTTATCTAAAGCTTGATCAATTTTGGTTTCAAATTCATTAACGTTAATTCCGGCTTTTTGATATAAATCTCTTAATATTTCACCGGGTTGCACCAGAAATTTAAAAAGATGAAAAATATCAATTTCTTGGTGGTGTCTCGTTTGAGCAATTTTTTGTGCTTCAGCAAGCGCACTTTGAACTGCTTCAGTCATTTTTGGCCCTTCATTCATTTAAAAAACCTCCATTCGTAACTTACAAGTATATTTTATACCCTTTAACAGCTGATTTCAGTTTTTTTGTATTCATTTGGTCAAAGAAGGTCAAAACTTAAACATTTCTTAATTTTTTAGTTGGCTTTTAATTTACTTCTTCGGATGTTGACGCTTAGAAATGGTAATAAAGCTTTCTTGCCAAAACAAAGATTTCAAAGCGGTTATAGGCAAGTCTATTAAAAAAGCCTTCCCACATATGTGAAAAGGCTTTTACCAGCAACAATCTCAATTTAACAGAATACTGCAAAACTGCCTAAAACAATAACACTGACAATGCCTGCTAAAGTTTAGCTGATTGTTCTCGTCTTCTTATGTCGGAGATATGCTTCGATTTTAAGCTAAAACAGGCATGCTTACGTCAACATTATGCGGATCCGTTACGATTACCATAACAGTTGTGTCATAGCCGGCCTTTTGGACCGCATCCATGTCAACATCCATTAAAAGGTCGCCCTTCTTGACCAGGTCTCCGGCTTTAACCTTAGTGTCAAAGCCTTGGACCTTAAGCATAACAGTGTCAATTCCGACGTGGATTAAGACTTCTGCCCCTGCCATAGTTGTTAAACCAATGGCGTGGCCTGTTTCAAAGACTGCGATAACTTCTGCATCGCATGGTGCGACAATCTTACCGTTTGCAGGCTTAACAGCAAAGCCCTCTCCCATTGTGCCGGATGAGAATACTTCATCTTTAACTTCTGATAATTGGATAACTTCACCTTCAACAGGTGCATCGATACTTTCAATGGACGGCACCTTTCTAGATAACCCCAAAAACTATGACCGCGCCTTGTTTGGCAAACTTTTAGCCAAGATGAAAGACCAGGGCGTCCACCTTATCGTAGCCAGCGGCAACCAATATGCCCGCCTGCAGGATGATTTCAGAGAATGCTTTCAAGAAATCGATTTTGTCGCAGAAAACGGCGCCTACCTTTTAGGCAAGGGCAAGGAAATGCTGGCCCAAACTTTAAATCCAAAAACGGTCGAAAAAATCGTCCAATTTCAAAAAAACATCAAGGACAGTCACCTGGCACTAAACGGCATCAAGAGCGCCTATATGCTGAAAAGTGAAGACAAAGACTACCTAAAAAGCAGGTTTTACTACTGCCCCAGCCACACCTTAGTTGATTCATTCGACAAACTTCCAGACGACCGCTTCATAAAATTAAACCTGGCCGTCCCGGCTGAAGACATAAAACAAACTGTCGCAAGACTTACGGAAATGTTTGGCGCTGAAGTCCACGTCACCTCTTCGGGCTTCGGCGATATCGACATCATCAAAAAAGGTGTCAACAAGGCCCAGGGCTTAGAAACAATGCTTAAGCGATGGAACCTGACCGGCGAGGACCTGGCGGCATTCGGCGACGGCGGCAATGACATTGAAATGCTAAGGTTCGCCAAATACAGTTATGCCATGGCAAACGCCGACCCAGAGGTAAAGAAGGTATCCCAATACTCGACCCTTTCCAACAACGAGTCCGGTGTCTTGAAAGCCTTGGAAGAATTGCTGAATGATTAGCATATAAAGTCCCTGATTAAGCTAAAATACCCGTGATGCACTAACTGCACCACGGGTATCTTTAATTCGATAAATAACAAATCAATATTTTTTGAATTATAGTTTTAAAAAATAAAAAAAGCAGGCATAAAATCCTGCTTTTTTGCGTCTTTACTTGATATAAGCATATTTATAATTCCACTGCGTGCCGGCAGTATTATGAATAATTCCATGTACCTTAGAACTTTGCATATATGCGGTCGTCTGCTGATAAATTGGGGTTACCCCTTGATCTTGATTGAAAATTTTTGCTGCCGCAACCAGGTCTGACCAGCGTTTATCAACATCATTTGCATCCTCATTTTCAGCTTTCTTAATTAAAGCATCATACGTTGGATTGTAGTAATTACCGTAATTATATGATGTATTTTGCAAAGGAATCTGCAAAAAAGTAATCGGATCATTGAAATCGCCACCCCAACCTGAGACATAGATATCAAAGTCGCCATTTCTTGCTTTAGTTAAAGCAGAATTTCCTGGAATGGCTTCAACATTAACTTTAGTTCCCGGTAAAACCTTGGTATATTGTGATTGCAAATACTGGGTTAAAGGCGTGTTATTGCTGTTTTCATTTGAAGCGAGAATATTAATAGTCAAATTTTTGGCGCCAATCTGGGCCAAGCCCTTCTTCCAGTATGCTTGAGCCTTTTTTTCATTGTATTCTACTGTGCCTTTAACGGCTTGTTCCTTGGCAAAATCAACGCCTGTTTTAGGGTTGGCGGCTAGACCTGTTGCTACAAAACCACTTGGAACCTGCGAACCGTCACCAAAAACTTTCTTTGTTAAAACTTTGCGATCTAAGGCCAGTGAAAAGGCTAGCCGGATATTACGGTTGTTAAAGGCTTTTTTATTGATATCGTTAGCATCATTGAAATTATATGCCAGATAAGCAACATATGAATACGGATATTCTTTAAATTCACTGCTGTGCTTGAGATTTTTAACCTGCTGATTAGAAAGTGGTGTCATATCAAGCTTTTTTTGGGAATAGAGCTGGTAGCCGGTGTTGGTATTTTCGACAACTTTATAAGTGATTTTTTGTAATTTAACCTTTTTTTGATCCCAATATTGCTTATTTTTGACAAATGACCACTTGTCATTGGTTCCCGTCCAACCCGAAATTTTAAATGGACCTGAATAAACCATATATTTAGACTTAGTAGCATATTTTTTACCATATTTTTCAACTACTTTTTGATTTTGTGGTGCAAATAATGGATATGCCATCAGTACCTTGAAATAAACAATCGGCTTATCCAAGGTTACCACCACCGTATTTTTATCTGTAGCTTTAATGCCTAAAGTATCAGCTTTCTTTTTTCCCGCCATAATGGCATCAGCATTTTTGATACTGGAAAAAAGATTAGCATATGGTGATTTGGTCTTCGGATTAATGGTCCGTTTCCATGAGTACACAAAATCTTGGGCTGTAATTTGATCACCATTAGACCATTTGGCATTTCGCAATTTAAAAGTCCAAGTTAACCCGTCTTTTGACACTGTCCCTGACTTGGCTAAACCTGCCACTGGCTTGCCTTTCTTGCCTAACCGATAAAAGCTTTCGTAAACATTGCCTGTCTGTCCATAACCTGTTGCCTTGGAAATATCAATCGTATCTAGCGGTGCTTGTGCGGACAGTTTTAAAACCTGTTTTGAGCTTTGTGTCTGCTGCTTGGTGCAGCCCGCTAAAACAAACGCTAATGCCAGTGATAATACCAAAATACTTTTTTTATTCATGCTTAATAACCCCTCAATTAATTTAAAAGTGTGCAAAAAAAGACCTGCACAGCACCAAAAAAATGGTGAAATGCAGGTCTTAGCCAAAATAATTTGTCTCTATAACTAGAGACAACAGGCCCCGTTTAGACACACTTCACCAAGGTTATGTAAACAACAACATTGTTTGCTTGCGTTAATCATTGTGAATGTCTCCTTCCTTACAAATAATAAGTTAATTTTAACTTACTTTTTGTAATTTGTCAAAGGGTTATTCAAAAAAATTAATGATTGCGGAAAAAGAGCACAATAGCCAGTAAAATCGCGCCTAAACCAACAATGGTTTTCATGATTTTTTGCGGAACTCTGCGCGCAATCATGGGGCCTAAAATACCGCCTACAAAAAAGCCGATTGCCATTGGCAGCACATATCCCCACAAAATCGTAGTTTTAGTCGCATAAATAATAATTGAAATCACATTGGTTAAGCCGGCGGAAGCATTTTTTAGCGCATTATTTTCGGCAAACGTTTTATCAGAGTAAATAACCATCATTAAAGCCAGCAGCAAAGCGCCTGATCCGGCTCCAAAATACCCTTGATAGATACTGACGATAAAAATGCCGCCAAACGATAGCGCCTTTTTCAAAAAGGAAGGCTCAATTTTAACAAATTCACCCTCAGCCGGTGCTTTTTTGCCGGGCTTTAACAACATAAAGGCCGCCAACAGCATAAATAAAGGCACCAAATTTTGAAATGTTTTGCCCGGCAGCATAAAAAGCAGCAGCGAACCCATAATGGCGCCGATAAAGGTAATTGGAATCAAATAAAGCAGCTGTTTGACTGATTTTTTCAGTTCCGGCAGCGAAGTAATCACTGAACTAAAAGAGCTGGTAATTGTCCCAAAAGTATTAGTAACATTGGCCATTACCGGCGACAAACCTAACATCAGCAAGGCCGGATAAGACACCAGCGAGGCTAACCCAGCAGCTGTGCTGACAATGCCCGCCAAAAGGCCGACAACAATCAATTCTAAATTAAAAATAATAAGATGCATTTTCTCTCTCCCAAATAAAAAAAGAGCTAAGTAAGTAACCTAGCTCTTTAAAAATTAGTCTTGTGCGACTAATTTCACAATTTGCAAAATTACATCCGTTGCTTGTTCCATAACTTGTTGCGATACATATTCATAGCGTGCATGCATGTTTTCGCCACCGGCAAATAAGTTAGGTGTTGGCAAGCCCATAAAGGAAATCTTAGAACCATCTGTACCGCCACGTACAGGGTAGATAACAGGGGTGATATCCAAGTCTTCCATGGCTTGCTTAGCTAAATCAACTACTGTCATATCTTTTTCAATGACTTCGCGCATGTTGTAGTATTGGTCTTTAAGATCCATAACAACCCGCTTTTCACCTAATTCTTCATTCATCTTAGCTGCGATATCTTGCATAACTTGCTTACGTGCTTCAAATTTAGCCCGATCATGATCGCGAATAATGTATTGACTATGCGCTTCATCAACCGTACCGTCAACTTCTAAGATATGATAGAAGCCTTCGCGTCCTTCTGTTTCTTCCGGTACTTCGCCTTGTGGCAAGCGATTATTAAATTCCATCGCCAACCGGATAGCGTTAACCATAACGCCCTTAGCTGTTGCAGGGTGCACGTCCTTGCCGATAAAGGTCAATTTAGCCGCAGCGGCATTGAACGTTTCATATTCAAGTTCGCCTAAAGGACCGCCATCAACCGTATAGGCAATATCAGCGCCAAAATCTTTAACGTCAAAATGATCAGCACCAGTACCGATTTCTTCATCAGGTCCGATTCCGATTTCGATTTCACCGTGCTTAATTTCAGGATGGTTAACCAAATATTCCATCGCTGTAATGATTTCAGCAACACCAGACTTGTCATCAGCACCAAGCAGCGTTGTCCCGTCTGTTGTAATCAAAGTATGGCCTTGGTAATTTTTCAAATTAGGAAATTCTTTTGGTGATAAAACATACTTGCCTTCACTATCTAATTTGATATCACTTTGACCATCATAGTTTTCCACGATTTGCGGATTAACATTCGTTGCATTAAAATCGGCTGTATCTAAGTGTGAAATAAAGCCGACTTTTTTGACATCATGGTCGAGATTGCTCTTCAAAGTAGCAAAGACATATCCGCTAACAGGTGAAATGCGGACATTATCCAAGCCGATTTCTTTTAATTCTGCCACTAATTCTTTAGCAAATTCAACTTGATTTGGTGTTGAAGGAATCGTCGTTGAATTTTCATCAGAACGTGTTTCTTTTTTGACATATTTGATAAAACGTGGGAGTAATGTTTCGTACTTACTCATCATACTAACAACCTTTCTTTGGCAATTGCCTTTTATTATTGTCGCATTTTTTCAGATAAATTTAAATGGGTTAGTGTTAACTTTTGATTCAATAACTTCAAGCTGCCACTTTTCACTTTGCGCCCATTGCTTAAATAAAGCTGTCATCTTAGTCTTGCAGATGACTTCAAAATAATGTCCTGGATCAATGACAGCCAGACCTGATTCATAAATATCATGACCCGTGTGGTAAGTAACATCACCGGTAACATAGACATCAGCCTTTTGCTTCATAGCTTCCGTAAAGAATTTAGAGCCGGAACCGCCTAAAACAGCCACCCGCTGCACCATTTTAGCAGGATCTTTAGCAATTAATTTTACTCCATCCATCCCGGTTTTTTCCTTAACAAACTGTGCATAGTCCGCAACTGTCATCGGCTTGTCCAACGTTCCAATCCGGCCCATGCCATAGGTTGGCCCTAAATTTTCAACTTGATAAAGGTCAAAAGCAATTTCTTCATAAGGATGGTGAGCACACATTGCATCCAAGACTTGGTTTTTTAACCGGCTTGGAAAAACGACTTCAACCTTTTGTTCCTGCACTTCTTCAGCGGTACCCTTCGTTCCAATATAAGGGTGAGACCCAGTCTCAGGTAAAAAGCGTCCAGTCCCCGCTAAAGAATATGAGCAACGCGAATAAGCCCCTAAATGGCCCGCGCCAGCGTCGCCTAAAGCTTGCCGCAATTCAGCTGCATTTTGCGTAGGCACAAAAACTGCCAATTTATACCACGTTTCCTGTTTTAAAGAAACAAATGGCTGCGTTTCAATCAATCCTAATTCTTCTGCCAGCCAATCACTGGTGCCGCCTTGCGCATTATCCAACAAAGTATGGGCTCCAAAAACAGTTAAGTTGTTTTTTAAAATATCAGCATACATTTTATGCTGCGGTATACTCAAATCTATTGATTTAACCGGCACAAACATGGCAGGGTGGTGAGCAAAAATAAAATCAGCACCTATTTCAAGTGCTTCTTTAACCACAGCCGGTCTCACATCAAGCGTCACAAGCATTTTTTTGACTTCATGATCTAATGATCCTAACTGTAAGCCAACAGGATCGCCTTTTTCGGCAATAAAAGGCGGTGCAAATTGATAAAAACGGTCGACGATATCTTTTACTTTAACCATGTAAAACACCTTCAATTTGAGCAATTTCAGCTTCAATTTCTTTGATTTTAGCTGTGGGAACCTGTTTAGCTTTTTGCATTTGCGCTAAAACCTTTTTTAACTTGTCTTTTTCCTTAGTCCACTTCGCCTTAAAGACTTGATTTTGCTCCTGGCGCAAGGCTGGACCAAATAATAAGTCTAATTCAGATAAGCTAGGTTCAGCACCCGTCCAGTCTGCCACGATAATTTCATAAGTATGGCCGTCTTCTGCTAAAATTTCTTCTGCTTTGATGGTATAACCATTAGCATCTAAAAAGAGGCGGACATTTTTTTCACCCACATTTGGCTGTAAAATAAGGCGCGGATGATTTTGTAATTTAGCTTTACCCGCCTGCAAAATATCAGCAATCAAAGGCCCGCCCATCCCGCAAATTGTAATCGTATCAATGTTATCGGTTAATTCAACGGCAGCTAAACCGTCTTTTAACCGTGCTTGCACGACGCCGGTTAAACCTTCTTTTAAAATTTCATTTTGCGCATTTTCAAAAGGACCCTTAACTACTTCGCCGGCAATTGCAAAAGTAATTTGCTTATTTAAAGCCAGGTAAGCCGGCAAATAGGCATGATCAGAGCCGATATCAGCTAACCTTGCCCCCTTTGGCACAAACGAAGCAACTGTCTTCAAGCGCTTTGACAAATGATGTGCATCCAAAAATTAGCCCCCCTTATTTAACTTCTTCATCCGTCTTCAAAACAGCCATAAAGGCTTCTTGCGGCACAACAACCCGTCCAACGGCCTTCATCCGTTTTTTACCGCGTTTTTGTTTATCCAATAGCTTCGCACGGCGGTCAGGATCACCCGTATGAATCCTAGCCGTTACATCTTTGCGATAAGCTTTGATATTGGTACGGGCAATAATCTTCGCACCAATAGCTGCTTGAATTGGAATTTCAAAGTTTTGCCGTGGAATAATTGTTTTAAGCTTGTCGGCAATCACCCGACCGCGTTGTGCCGCAAATTGACGGTGCGTAATAAAGCTCAAGGCATCAACCTTATCCCCATTAAGCAAAATATCAATTTTAACCAAATCACTTGGACGTGTTCCATCTAATTCATAATCAAGTGAAGCATATCCGCGTGTGCTGGATTTTAATTTATCAAAGAAATCAAAGATAATTTCTGACAGCGGCATTTCGTAAATGACATTAACCCGATAATCATCTAAGTATTCCATCGTTACAAAATTTCCCCGTTTGCGCTGGCATAATTCCATAACGGGGCCAACATAATCATTTGGCACCATGACTTCAGCCTTGACAAAAGGCTCATTTATTTGTTTAATCTGCGGTGCTTCAGGCATTTCCGAAGGATTAGTGACACTGATGTGGCTGCCGTCTGTCAATTCAACATCATAGGTAACAGAAGGAGCCGTTGTAATCAAATCCATCCCAAATTCACGTTCCAAACGTTCTTGGATAACATCCATATGCAAAAGGCCTAAAAAGCCGCAGCGAAAACCAAAGCCTAAAGCTTGTGAAGTTTCTGGTTCAAATTCAAGTGCCGCATCATTTAATTTGAGCTTTTCCAAAGCTTCTCTTAAATCGTTATATTTGGCATTATCGGTAGGATAAAGGCCGGCAAAAACCATTGGATTCATTTCCCGATAACCAGCTAAAGGTTTAGCGGTTGGGTTGTCAGCGTTTGTTACCGTATCACCAACACGTGTATCTTGAATATCTTTAATGCTGGCGGTTAAATAACCAACGTCCCCAGCCATCAAATAATCTCTTTTCAAAGGCTTAGGTGAGTTAACCCCTACTTCAACAACTTCATAACTGGTATTGCTATTCATCATTAAAATACGGTCTCCTGGCTTAACTGTCCCTTCAACCACGCGAATACTCAAAACAACACCCCGATAATCATCATAGACTGAATCAAAGACTAAAGCTTTCAAAGGTGCCTTTAAATCCCCAGCTGGTGCCGGTACTTTTTGCACAATTTGTTCCAGCATTTCTTTAATGCCAATACCTTCTTTAGCCGAAGCTAAAACCGCTTCAGAAGCGTCTAAACCAATGACATCTTCAATTTCTTGCCGCACCTTTTCCGGTTCAGCTGAAGGCAAGTCAATTTTGTTGATGACCGGCACAATTTCCAAATCATCATCTAAGGCCAAGTAAACATTGGCTAGTGTTTGAGCTTCAACCCCTTGTGCAGCATCAACAACTAATACAGCACCTTCACACGCAGCCAGTGAACGTGAAACTTCATAAGAAAAATCGACATGTCCTGGCGTATCAATCAAATGGAAGATATAATCTTCGCCATCTTCAGCATGATAGTGCAATTCAACAGCATTTAATTTGATCGTAATCCCACGTTCCCGTTCCAAATCCATTGAATCCAGTAATTGATCCTTCATTTCGCGCTTAGAAACAGTATCTGTTAATTCAAGGATGCGGTCCGCTAACGTTGATTTACCATGATCAATATGAGCAACAATTGAAAAGTTGCGAATATGTTTTTGCCGCTCTTTCATTTTTTCATAATCCATTAGCTTTTCCTGCTTTCTTTCAAAATTCAGCATTTTCTGCAATAAAGAAGAGGTGAATCAAAATCCACCCCTCAAATAATTATCCAACTCAAGCTGATTTATTAGTTAGTTGGCAAAGGGCTTTGATTGTCCTGCCCTAAGGTCAGAAAATATCACCAACTGCTGTTTTAACAACAGTTAACCTGCTTTCGATTATATCATTCTCTAAAACAAATGTCACTTGTATGTGCTATCTGCTGTAAAACAAAAAAGTATCTGCTGTGTAAAGCAGATACTTTTTTCAAGCTGTTAGTTCATTATAATAAGCAACAATTTTTTGTTCGTCTAAAGCCAAATCAACCAAGCCATATTTTAAGATAACATGCCAAGCCCGCACAAAATCGCTCAACTGGTGCTCAAAGTGACTTTTTTCCAATAAACGGACAGCGATTAAATAAACGGCGTTAAAAGACTGGCTTTGCCATTTAGCGCGCATCTTTTGCAATTCTTCGTCTGATAATAACAGTTTATAACTGGTCTTTTGTTCATTGGAAATCATAAAAAAGGCCAATAATACTTTTGCATATGCTTGATATTTTTCTGGATTTGAGCCTTTATTTGATACTTCCATCAAGTCACTCAAAGAACACAACAAGTCAGTGTATAATCCATTTAAACGTTCTTGGTCGCTATATTTTTTTAAAGGAATAACTTGGCGCGGATAATGGTGCAGCGCCCTTTTAGCCATCGCAGCTATATCCATCACTTATCATCTGCTTCCATAAAAACTTCATGACACCTAATTTGCACATCATTTTCATTTTCCAAGTACCAGTCAACCAAAAAATCGTTATCAACTAACAAATCAAACAACGAGACCTGATTATCAGGGTCATCAACTTTCATTACCCAGCAAGGCTGTGTAGCTTGAACTAAATCCTTGTTGAACAAGGTTAAAACAACTTGGCCCTTAAGCTTTAGCACCGCTTCCCCGTTCATACCGGAAATAAGCATCAAGCCAGCTTGCGAACTTTTGACAAAAAGCTTATCAAGCGCATCATCAGGATCAGTTGCGGTTTGCATTTGATAAAGCTTATCATATGTGGCATCAAAGAAGTTAAAGTCCACTTCATAACCATAATCGGCTTGGAGATATTGACCTAAAGCTACTAAATACCTCTCAAAATGCTTTAAAATATGTTTTTGAACTTGATCACGATAATTGACTAATAATAATTTAGTTAAATCTTGGCTATTGAAGTACAATTGCTTTTTTTCAAAATCAATGAAAAATAACCTCAAGCCGGTTTTTTCTTCAACATAAAAAGCCTGCTGATTATTGGCTGGATTAACTGCAAATTTAAAAATCCCCCGGTCATTAATGCCTGGAAATTCATGGTATAAACTTTGCTTTTGTTCACTGGATTGCAAAATAATCGTTTCGTCTTCATGCAAACCTAGTAGACGGTTAACAAAAATCAAATAAAAATCAGCACGGCTATATTGCAGCGGATAGACTAAATAGCTGCTATCAAGCTGATAGGAGGCTAAAATTTGGACAGCTTTCAACAATTCATTGACATCGTCCGTTTTAATTAAAGTATCCAAAACTTCGGTGAAATAAAGGCCAGCATTTAAATTATCTTTTAATTGCTGATTATATTCAACCAAACGGTCGGCCGTCGATTGGGCCGGCGCAAAAGCTCCGGCTGATTCAACATCAAATTCTGATTCATGAGGATAAAAAACCACTGTTTCTAATTTCATAATTAAACCTCCTGATTATCATGTGCAATTAAATTTGCAATATAATCACGATATAAAACTTTATTTTGCGCTTCAAAATCAGCAAAGCTGCCAAACTTGGCCAAGATACTTTGCTTTTCATACCCTAGTAAAGTATCTTCTTTTGATAAAGCTAAAATCTTTTTTTCGTTATCATGGATTCTTTGATATCCATCAAATACTTTAGCATCTAATTTTTCGTAACGGTTTAATTCATCTTCCAGCTGCTGTTTTCTTTCCCTTTGCTTAGAAGCTTCCCAAGGCATAACCTTCATTTGATTCAAGTCTTTTAATTTACGGCGAATCCGCTCTTGTTCAGCATCACGAGCATTTTTTGAATCCAAAAGTTCCTTAATTTCATCGTTTTCTTGTGACAAACGTTCAATCGTATCAGTGTTTAAACGCTTATTTTGCGCTTCAAATTCAAAAGAGCGGGCTAATTTTTGGTACTCTTCTTCATCAAAAACAAAAGCCACATTTAAAACATCAAGTGTGCCGAATAAACGTCTTCCCCACCAATTGCCAAAGTAAAATTGGAAGTGGCCCCGACCGGTTTCTTCAAAATAAAAGAAAGGATATCGTTCGTTTAAAAAGGCGATTAATTTTTGACTTAAATAATCGCTCAAATAATCGTTGGCATCCACAACCAATTGTTCATTAGCCTTATCAGCCTGAATATGACGGGCTTTTTGAATTTCAGTAGCATACTTTTCACCATTAATTAGCTGATAAACCTGCCGATCATCTTGGTTGGCTACAGCTTGAGCCAAAGTTTGGAGATAGTCGGTTTTATTTTTCAAGACCATCGCCAAAGCTTTCGTAGCTTGGCCATGATCCACTAGTGTAAATTGATTTGAATTACTCATTGCTATTCCTCGATTCTTCATAATCACCTTAATTATAAAACTATTTTAGCGTGAACCAAGAAGAAATCGTAGACAATTTTATTATTTTTATATTTTTTTTAATTATACAGTGCCGCTAGTTGCTTAAGCTCTGTTTTGGGCCGGACATTTTCATAAAAAAGCTGATATTGCTGCTGACACTTTTGGCACTGCCAAATTAAAGCGTGCAAAAAAAGTTGCTGTTCAGCCTGGTATCTCCCTAAAGCCTGCATTTCAACCACAATATAAAGCATCTTGGGAGCTTTTTCCACAAGCTGCCGGGCCGAAATGGTCAAATATTTGCTTTTAGCCTGCTTTTGATAACGTATTTTTAACTGTCGCAGCTGTCTTTTACTCAATTTTTCAAAATAAGCTAGGCAAATCCCGCTTGATTTTTGGCATAAAATCTTATTGCCCAGCCGTAAAATCTCCGGTTCCAAGTTAATTGAAGCTGTCTGCCAACGGATTTCTTTACGATAAATTTCACCATTTATTTCAAATAATATTTGCTGCGGCAAGTCGATAATTACCCCACTGGCTAACCCGCTTTTGGGGAAAAAGCCCTTTTTAAGTGCCAACAGTGTCAAATTGAGTGTCATTTGAAAAGCTAAGTTATGGCTTCCTTTAGCCCGGTTTAGATACTTAGCCCTCAAATTCAACAAAGACGGCTTTTTTCCCATCAAAGACCGCAACAAACGATACTCTGTTTCCATGCGCAAACTAAGCTGGGTTAATTTAACAAATAATTGCCGTTGCCCCTTATTTAAAAATACTGCTTTCAAAAAAAAATCCCCCTTTTTTCCATCTATTAGTAAAGACGCAAAAAAGAGCGATTTTATTTATTATTTATCTGGCAAGATATTGGCGTTGATATTCGCTAATTCCTGTAAAAACAAACGGTGCTTGATCTTGGCTTACGTCCAACACTAAATCTTTAGCTCGCATATCCAAAGCACTGAAGATTTGTTCATATTCAGCTACACTAACCTGTTTTCTGTGAGCTAGCAGCTGTTCATAGAAAACAGGATCAAGCATTTTTTCAAAACCAGGCATTAATAAGCCGCTAAAGAATTCGCCTTGCGCTCCTGACCCGTAACTGAACAATCCTAGCCGTTCATGTGCTTTTAAAGAATCAGACAAATTAAGCAGGGAAAGCAGACCTAAATACAGTGAGCCTGTGTACAAATTACCTACTTGACGACTATATTGCCGTGAAAATTCAAATTGCCGCAGCAATTTGCCAGCCACCAGTGGATCAACCCCCGCCAAAGCGGCTCTTAAGCCTTTTAAGCCTTGTTTAGTGTATGGCAGATGGAATAAAAGTGCCTTAAATTCTTCTATTCGAATTCCTGTTTGAGCTTGATATGCTTCAAAAACTTTTTGGAAAAATTCAACATAAATGTTAGCCGAAAATTTACCATCAACTAAAGCTTCCGTATGGTCGAAAGGACGCCAAAAATCCATTGCATCATCCATATAATAGCTGCAAGTATCTTCCAAAGCTAAAATCCGCGGATTAGCAGCAATTACCATGGCACAAGCTCCCCCACCCTGGGTTGGTTCGCCTTTGGTATGTAAACCATAACGAGCAATATCTGCTCCAACAACCAGTGCTTTTTTATCAGGATGCAAAGCAACGTGCCCCTTAGCCAATTGCAAAGCAGCTGTAGCACCATAACAAGCCTGCTTTAACTCAACTGCGCGCAAATAGTGTGAAAGACCTAAAAGACGGCTGAGGTAAACAGCCGAGGATTTTGAATTATCGATACCTGATTCGGTCGCAAAAATAACCAGATCAATCTGCTTTTTATCTTCTTCTGTTAAGATTTTTGAACAAGCATTAGCCGCTAAAGTCACCGCATCTTGGGTGGGAGGAATAACTGCCATTTTTGCTTGTCCGATTCCGATTAAATATTTATTGGGATCTTCATTACGTGCCTGGGCTAATTCAGCCATATCGACATATAAATCAGATGTATAAAAACCTAATTTATCGATTCCTATTTGCATATTGTTTCCTACCTTACTGTTTTACTAATACTAGTTTAACTAATCATGCTTATTTTTTCAAACGAGCAAATATTTAGTTGCAAAATTTAAAAAGTGTCCCATAATTAATTAAAGAAGAATCGAAAAGAAAGCAGGAACATTATGCAAGCATATCAAATGACAGTCAACGGTTTAGTTCAAGGAGTCGGTTTTCGCTATATGACCCTTATCTTGGCAAATGAACTTAAAATTAAAGGCAAGGTTCAAAATATGCCTGACGGATCCGTTTATATTGAAGCACAAAGCGATGATACAGATGCCTTAAGTCGCTTTATTGAAGGAATCAAAAATTCACCTACGCCAGCCGGCCGGGTAGATTCTTTTTCTATAGCATCGATGCAGCCCAAATCATACACCCGCTTTAACGTGGTTTATGCTGATAAAGGTTGAAAATGTTTGCAGATTAGGATATATTTATAAAGATAGTGTAGATGAAAGGATAATGATATTTTGAAGAACAAAAAGCTTTTGGCCCTATTGCCAGCCTTATTGACCGCTTCAATGGTCCTGTCAGGATGTGTTCAACGCACTTCTTCTGGCAAACCATACGGCTGGGTTTATGAAAATATGGCCATTCCAACACAGCACTTTTTGATGTGGCTGACCCATTTGATGGGCAATAGTTTGGGCTGGGCAATTATTTTATTGACCTTTATCGTCCGTTTAATTTTGATGCCAATCATGCTTAATCAATCCAAAAATGCCACCATTCAACAAGAACGGATGGCTCACATTAAGCCTTTATTAGAAGACATCACTAAAAGACAAAAAGCTGCTCAAACTGAAGCCGAAAAAATGGCTATCAACCAAGAAATGATGCGGCTTTACCGCGAAAATAACATTTCGATGACCGGCGGTATCGGCTGTTTACCCCTGCTAATTCAGATGCCAATCTTTGCAGCTTTGTACGCGGCCATCCAATATTCACCCGCTTTATCTAAATATGCCTTCTTTGGTATTAATTTAGGGCAAAAAAACGACTTTATCTTAGCTTTGGTAACCTTTGCGATTTATGCTTTGCAAGGTTGGATTTCGCTTTTGGGCGTACCGGAAGCACAAAAAAAGCAAATGCAAAGCATGATGATTATCAGTCCTTTGATGATTACCTTTATGACTTGGGTTTCCCCAGCCGGATTAGGTCTTTACTTCTTTGTGGGCGGGATTTTTGCCTGCTTACAAACCTTAATTATCAACTTTATGCGGCCTCGTATTCGGGCTGAAATTGCCGCTGAAATGAAAAAAAATCCGCCTAAAGCACCTGCTAAAGTAGAAGTACCAAAGGTAGATTCCAAACCTGCTCCTAAAAAAGCAGCCAACACCCAAACGACTGCAGGTCCTAAAAAGCAACGCAATGCTGGTAAACAACCCCGACGCAAGCGTTAAAAAAAGACAAGGTTTAACCCTTGTCTAATTTAAAACCCCCGCCTAATTTAGACGGGGGCTTTTATTTTAGTATTCAAGCAAAGCTAAAGTATCGTAATTCTTAAGTTTATCACGACCATGCAAATCCTTTAATTCGATGATAAAGGCACAGCCGACAACTTCGCCGCCTAATTGTTGCACTAAATCAATCGTGGCACCAATTGTACCACCAGTAGCCAATAAATCATCAACAACTAAAACTTTTTGACCAGGCCTAATCGCATCCTTGTGCATGTAAAGAGCTGAAGTACCATATTCCAAAGTATATTCAGCTTTAACTGTTTCCCGTGGAAGCTTGCCTGCTTTACGTGCAGGTGCAAAACCAACTCCAAGTTCAGAAGCAACCGGGCAGCCTACAATAAAGCCGCGAGCTTCAGGACAAACAACCATTTCTACGCCTTTATCCTTAGCAAATTGCACAATGCGATCTGTTGCTTGACGGTATGCTTGACCGTCAGCCATCAAAGGTGTTACATCACGAAACATAATTCCTTTTTCAGGATAATCAGGGATAGTAGCAATATAGTTGTTTAAATCTAATGCCATTAGTAAATTCTTCCTTTCATCTTCACGGCTAATGCTTAATATATTCCAACAGCCAAGTTTTAAGCTCTTCATCTGACTTAGCCGCAAGCATCTGCCGCATTTCTAATTGCTGCTTTTTTAGGCAGTAAATTCTTGTATCTTCTAATTTATGCGCAGGTGCCGTGGCAACTCCGCTTAAAGACCCATTATCCATTTTAACAAATCCTGCTTCAAAAAACACCTGCAAGATGAAAATCAACCAATTTTTTTCAATTTGCAGTTTAACTGTCAATTCGTCCAGCAATTTTTGGTATGGATATGCCTTTAAATTTATTACCGCCCGATAAACTTTAGCAAAGATTTGCCGATTTGGCAAGTGATAACTACCAAAAGACTGTTTATGATAAAACATGACGGTATATTGCTCAGCGGTAATCCGGTCAAAACATAGCTTCAATTGAGCCTTGGTAATTGGGCCATCAACCAACACTGCTTCTTTTACCGTTTGGGCTGGTAAATTACGGCTAACCAAAACGCTTTGCCCTGCTATATAAGGCTTTAACTGATAGAAATATTCTTTGGTGAAAAAAACATATGTCGCTTTAGTTTGAAACATACTTTTTTTCAAACTTTCCGGCCGCATAATCGTCAGGCTTGGCACCGCCGTCTGATTTATTTTAAGGTCTTCAATGATGATCTGCGCATATTCTTTTTCCTGCCAAATATTAATACTCAAAGAACCGATAAATTCTACTTGGCCCACTTGTTTAAGTACCATTTCAATATCTTGATCTAATCCAAAATCTAAGGCGTTAATTGTTTCTTGACCATCTAATGTCGTCAAACCAAGCCGCAAGTGGCTTCCATCCCCGATAGCTTTACCGTCTACTACAGTATAGTCCTTGAAAGCAAAGATTGGCTTAGGATTTTTTAGGCCGAAAGGTTTTAAGATATCAAAACTTTTAATAAATTCCGGTGTAATATCTTTTAAAGAAATGACTGCATCGACTAATTTAGCTGTTTTTGGTGCTTGAGACAAATTCTGCTTTTGGGCTTCTTTAGCTAAAGCTTCTTCAAATGAAGCCATATTTTCCGCTTTTAACGTTAGCCCGCAGGCCATATGGTGACCCCCAAAATTTTCCAGCAAATCGCGGTGCGGGTCAATGGCTGCAAACAGGTTAAAAGCTTCAATTGAGCGGCCTGAGCCCTTAAGCAAACCCTCATCAGTCCTGGTTAATAAAATGGTTGGCTTGCCGGTATTTTCCATGACCCGGTTGGCCGCAATACCTAATACACCTAAATGCCAATTATCGTGATAAATAACATTGACAGGTTTTTGATTGTCCTGGGCCATTTCTAAAGCTTGCTTACTAATAGTATCGACCAATTTCTTGCGTTCTTCATTGGTATCTTTAATCTTTTCAGCAATTGTCTGCGCTTGTGACTCATCAAGTGTTGTTAACAGTTCTACGGCACAACTAGCATCATCTAAACGGCCAATCGCATTTAAATTAGGTGCAATCACAAAACCAACTTTTTCTTCATCAATTTGGTCAAGCTCTAAATTGCAGCTTTGACATAAAGCCAGCAAACCTAAACGCGACGTATGCCGCAGCTGCTCTAGTCCATATTTGACTAAAACCCGATTCTCATCCACCAAAGGCATCACATCAGCAATCGCACCCAATGCGCATAAATCAAGCGCATCCTGCGGTACTTCTTCCAAGAGGGCCGTTACCGTTTTAAAAGCCACCCCAGCACCGGATAAGCCGCTAAAAGGATAAGGTCCATCACCGCCCGCCAGTTGCGGGTGGATAATCGCGTAAGCATCAGGCAATTGCTCCGGTAATTCATGGTGGTCGGTAATAACTACATCAACACCCTGCTTAGCAGCCAAAGCGACTGCTTCAGCCCCGGAAACGCCATTATCAACCGTCACAATCAATTGTGTTCCCTGATCTATCAGCTGCTGGTATACAGCTTTATTAGGGCCATAGCCGTCTTTAAAGCGGTTGGGAATATAATAATCGCAATCTGCTCCTAAATCGCTTAAAGCCTCATACATAATGGCCGTACTGGTAATACCGTCGACATCGTAATCACCATAAATCGTAATCTTCTGCCCTTCCATAATTGCTTGTTGAATACGGTCAACCCCTTTTTGCATATCATGCATCAAAAAAGGGTTGTGCAAGTCTTCTGGACTAGGGGTTAAAAAAGCTTCCACTGCAACTGGATCTTGATAGCCGCGATTGATTAACAATTGGGCTAGTAACGGGGAAAGATGGCATTGTTTTGCCAGCATTTGGCTTTTAGCTTGGTCTGATGTACTTTTTTCCCAGCGATATTTTGTTAAAGTCACTTTTCATTTTCCTCACTTTTGGTGTCAGGTTCAACTTGCTTTTTTAAATCAGCCTTGCTCTTTAATGATGAAATTTCTTTTTGCTGTTCTCTAACTGTTTGATAGGAAACAATTACAGCCACCACAGCGCCTAATAAAAAGGCCAGCACTAAAACAATCACCAACGGCATTGTTACTTTGGTTACACCAAAATTGATAGTGGTTTTTTGCACATTGAGCCAGGCAAAGATGACCACTAATAACACGATTAAAGTACTGATAATCAAGCGTCCCTGCTTTTTCAAAAAAACATCCCCTACTATTATTTTTTATTAAAGATACTTCCCGCTAAATAATCGCCTAAATATGGGCACATCTGGTAAAGATGGTGCGCCACTTCCATGTATCCTGGCAAATTTAATTCTCTTTTAGCGGTACCGATCGTTTTGACGACTTTTTTAGCTACAATCTCTGGATTCAAAGCCATATTACTGATTGATTCTAAATATTTGCCTGATTCATCAGCGATATTGAAGAAATCAGTCCGTACAGGTCCGGGGTTAACGGTTAAAACACTGATTCCTAAAGGCTTTAATTCTAATCTTAAAGCATTAGAATAACCTAAAACCGCAAATTTGGTAGCTGAGTACACTGAAGATTTAGGTGTGGCCATTTTGCCGGCCATCGAGGCAATATTAATAATTGCTCCCCGCTTGCGTTCAGCCATGTGTAAAGCCGTATATTTGGTCATATATATTAAGCCTAAAACATTGACTCTAAACATTCTTTCCGCAATTGTCATGTCAAAATCCAGCGCCTTTTCCATCAAGCCAAAACCAGCATCATTAACCAAAACATCAATTGGTCCAATTGTCGCTTCAACTTTTTCGACTAATTTCTCAATTTGGTTAGGCACTGAAACATCAACCGCAAACGCATAAGCTTCTTGGTGCGAAATCTTCCGGCAAATAGCTGCCACCTCTTCTAAGCGGTCCAGCCGTCTGGCACAGCAAACTACAATGGCACCTTTTTTAGCTAATTCATAGGCGATTTGTTCACCCATACCCGATGAAGCCCCTGTTATCAACGCTACTTTACCAGTTAAATTTTTTAATTGTTGGTACCCTTTAGTCATTACTATCACCTTTCTTAAAAGGAATCTCATATGTGTCAAAATCTTTAACAATGCGGCAATTATCAAAAACAGCCCTGGCATCTTTTTCTAATTGATGCAAACTAGGTCCAATGTAACGAGCAGAAATATGGTTTAACAGCAATTTTTTAACCTGTGCTTTTTGCGCCACTTTAGCTGCTTGGATACACGTTGAATGATAATAATTACGGGCTAACCGTGCATCTTTCTTGCCAAAAGTGCATTCATGCACTAAAACATCGGCATTTTTCGCTAAATCTAAGATGGACGGTGTTTGTCTGGTATCACCTAAAATGGCGATGGTTCTTCCTGGCTGGGGTGCTCCTAGATAATCTTTGCCGTCTAAGACACGTCCATCAGGTAAGGTGACTTGTTTTCCAGCCTTTAGTTGACCATAAAGCGGTCCTTCCGGCACTTGTTCCTGTCGCAATTTAGCAATCAAAAGTTCACCTTGATGATCTTTTTCTTCAATACGATAACCGAAGCATTGGATTTTATGGTCCAAAAAACGGCAGGTTACTTTGAATTTATTATCTTCAAAAACCAAGCCTTCTTTAGTTAGTTCAACAAAATGCAATGGATATGATAATTTCGTTTGTGAAGCCTTCAAACTGGCCTTCACAAAATCAGCCACCCCTTTAGGACCATATACCGTTAAAGCCCGATTTTCTTCACCGCTTTGAAAGGAGCGGCTACTTAAAAAGCCAGGTAAGCCAAATAAATGATCTCCATGCAAATGGGTGATAAAAACTTTATCAACTTTGCGGGGACGGATATTCGTCCGTAAAATTTGGTGCTGCGTGCCTTCACCACAATCAAACATCCAAACTGAATTGTTTTCATCCAGCAGTTTCAAGACCAATGATGAAACATTTCTAAATTTAGACGGCGAGCCCGCTCCTGTACCTAAAAATTCAATTTCCATGTAAATCCAACCTATTCTATATAATATGGGGTTAAGAAAGTTTCATCCCTCAAAACCTCTGACTAACTTATTTTATCATCAAATGTCTTAAAAACAAACTAAATCACCTAACGCTTTTTTGGTAAAATAAAAGAGGTGATTTTATGGAAATTCAAGATTTTTTACAAATTACGGCTGATTTCAAGCCCGATTTACCTCTATATCTCAAAGATAAACCGCTCGGCCTCCTGCGCCAAAATGAGTTGGGCCTGGTTTGTTTAACCACTAAAAAGCCTATGACATTAACTGAACTAACAGTTAAATTACGCCAATATTCTCCCAAAACTAAGCTTCTCTACTTTTTGCAAACCAAACCACGATACGTTTTTGGCATTACCATCAAAAACGATAAACTCATTATTACATAAAAAGACGTCGCTAAAGCGACGTCTTTTTTTAATCTTGTAAAATATGTTTAGCTGTAAAGGTACTGAAATGTTCTGCGCCTGTCGGGTTAGGATGAATATGATCTTCATAGAACCAATCAGCATGATTTTTACTGTAGTTGTACCAGTCAATCACCTTTAAGTTGTGATACTTCTTTTGATCACGCTTTAAATCATTATTAACCTGATCTTGCCAGCTGCGTGTCGGTACGAACACATTAATCCAGTAAACCTGACGTTTGCTGCCCAAAATCTGCATAATCTGTGCCATTGTATCTTCATCGTAAGGGCCATTGGTACCCTCACTAATTAAAACCTTATCCGCCAATTTGCCTGCTTGAGCTAAACTGCTGAGTAAGGGAATAATTTCAGCAACCTGCCGTCCTACTTTAGCATCAACATACATTTGCGGGAAAATAGCCTGAATTTTTGGTGCCGCATCAGCCATCACCGAATCGCCCACACATGTTACTGCCAACGTTTGCGCCTTTTGCTGCTCAGCTGGTGTTAAAGCTGTCTGTGTTTTTTTGGGCTGGCTATTAGCAGGATTTGTAGAGGCTTGTTTAGCAGCCTTATTATTCTTGGCAATCTGCTTTTTATTTTTAGCGATTTGTTTAGCTAATTGTTGTGAACTATCAACTTTTGACGATTCCATCTGGGATGATGGCGCAAGCAAACCCACGACACCTGTAACAAAAATGGCTAAAAAGACTGCCACCCAAACTCTCTTCCAGCCATAAACGGAATCCTTTTTGATAATTTCCCTGATAAAATCAAAAGGATGCCGATAGTCAAAATGCTGCAAAGGCCTTTCCAAATAACGGTAAGATAATTCACTAATGACCAAAATAATAGTCACCTCAATCAAACCATTGAGCACTGGATGATCGCCGATGCTGTGAACCTTATTTTCATAAAAAATCATTACAGGGTATTGATATAAATAAATCCCATAACTTCTCGTTCCAATCCAATGGAACAACGGGTTGGTAAAAATAGCATTCATGTCAGCACCAGGATGGACTACTGTAGCTACCAAAATCACCGCTGCCAACGTTAAAAAAAACATCCCGCCACGATAAACCAGCCCATTTTGGCCGATCATTTTCATAAACATCAAAATAATCGCCAAAAAAGCGCCTAGTCCAATGACATCTAACACCAGGCGTGGTTTAGCCGGCAAAGTTCGCTTCAAAGCAGCACTAGGCCATACAAAGGCTAAACAAGCTCCCATTAAGATGGCAAACATCCGCGTATCGGTTCCATAATAAACCCGTGATGGATCTAATTGAGGTTGATATAAAAAAACCATTTCTAAGGCTGAAAATAAAATCAGTCCCAAAATTAAATCAACAATCGGCTGCCGGTGCTTAATCACTTTAAGCAAAATTAAAACTAAGAGCGGCCACACAAGGTAGAACTGCCCTTCGATTGACAACGACCACAAATGGGTAAAAGGCGATTGGTTGCCAAATTTATCAAAATATGATTCATGGTGAAAAACCTGATACCAATTATAGACATAAAGCATATTTGCTGCCACAACTTGTTTGAGATTTTTAATAAATCCAGGAACAAGCAAAGTAACATAAGCACTAACGCCTAAAAGAGCAGCTAATAATCCAGGATATAACCGTTTCATTCGGCGCACATAAAATCCCACAACATCAATGGTGCCGTTTTGCTGATATTCCATCAACAATAGATCAGTGATTAAATAACCTGAAACCACAAAAAAAATCGGTACACCTAAAAAGCCGCCTTGAAATTTAAAGGGGGCTAAATGGTATAAAATAACGGCAATCACAGCTATAGCCCTCAAACCATCTAAGCCTGAAATATATCTGCTTTTTTTAATTCTCTTCCCCACAATAGCTCACCTTAAATTATTCCACAAATTCAAATGCAAAGTCTTTAATTTTTACCATGTCGCCGCTCTTGGCACCACGGCGCCGCAATTCTTCATCGACGCCCATTCCACGTAATTGACGCGCAAACCGCATCATGCTTTCATCGTGGTCAAGGTTGGTCATCTTGAAGAGTTTCTCTAATTTTTCACCTGACAAAATCCAAACAGCATCGGAATCACGAGTCAAAGTAAACGGCTTTTCATCTTCAGCTGCAAAAGTATATTCAGCTTTCTTAGCAGCTTCAGCCTGGTCATCTAAAGTCTCAAAGGCCGGCGCTTGAGCTAAAACATCGGCTGTCCGAAGCATCAAGGCCTCCAAGCCTTGGTGCGTAACAGCTGAAATTCCCATCACTTCCGGAACTTCAGCTAAAGTATCATCATTTTGCAATTTTGCCTTGAATTTTTCCAAATTTTCCTTGGAATCAGGCATATCCATCTTGGAAGCAACCACAATTTGCGGTCTTTCTAAAAGCCTAGGATCGTAAATTTTTAGTTCAGCGTTGATTTTTTGATAATCTTTAAAAGGATCACGTCCTTCCATCCCTGACATATCAATCAAATGCAAAATAACTCTTGTCCGCTCAACGTGCCGCAAGAATTGGATACCCAACCCAACACCTTGAGAAGCTCCTTCGATCAAGCCGGGCAAATCAGCCATCACAAAATCACGTCCGTCATCTAACCGAACCATCCCAAGATTTGGCACCAAAGTCGTAAAGTGGTAGTCGGCAATCTTAGGTTTTGCACTCGTTACAGCTGACAAAAGCGTTGATTTGCCAACAGATGGGAAACCAACTAAACCAACATCCGCCAAAACCTTCAATTCTAGGCTAATTGTCCGTTCAACTCCCGGTTCACCATTTTCTGCAATTTCAGGTGCCGGATTCTTAGCTGAAGCAAAGTGGATATTTCCACGACCGCCACGGCCACCTTTAGCTACGACCAATTCTTGACCTTGTGTTACTAAATCGCCTAAGACTTCACCCGTTTCCACATCCGTAACGGTTGTCCCTTGGGGAACAGCGATGTAAGTATCTTGTGCTCCGCGGCCGTACATACCTTTAATCATCCCATTTCCGCCGGACTTAGCTTTAAAAATACGATGGAAACGAAAATCCATCAATGTTCTTAGGCCTTCATCAACCTTTAAAATGATACTGCCGCCACGGCCACCATCGCCACCCGCCGGTCCGCCATTTGGAACATATTTTTCACGCCTGAAGGCCACGGCACCATCGCCGCCCTTACCAGCTTTAACTTGAATTTTAACTTGATCTACAAACATTTATTTCATCCTTACTTTCATTTCTTGCTTACGAGCAGATCCTTAACTGTCTATTGGTTAATCACTAACCACACCATGCTTTAATATAACAGTTTTCATGTCCTTGGTCAAAGCATTTTCAAGATTTTTCAGAATTTGCTAGACTGACTTTAATCAGCTGAGCGGTCTTTTCACTAATTCCCACCGCTTCCAGTTCAGTTACGCTGGCTTCAGCGATTTTTTTAAGTGAACCGAAATTTTTTAGCAATTTATTGCGCGTTTTAGGTCCAACCCCTTTAATTTCATCTAGCCGTGAAGCTAACGAATTTTTACTATGAACCTGCCGGTGGAAGGTAATGGCAAAGCGGTGCACCTCATCTTGGATTCTTTGTAAAAGATAAAAGCCTTCGCTTTGCGGGTCAAGGCCAATTTTTTCACCCTTTTCATTCATTAAATCAGCCGTTTTATGGCGCTTATTTTTAACCATACCCGCAACCGGTATCTGCAAACCCAACTGATTACGCAAAACATCCAAACAGGCATCAATTTGAATTTGAGCCCCATCCATTAAAATAAGGTCCGGCAAAGGCTTTTTTTCTTTGAGCAGGCGGCTATAGCGCCGGTAGATAACCTCTCTTGTACTTTGCGCTTCATCAGCATGGGTGACTGATTTAATTTTATATTTGCGGTAGGAGTTTTTTTCAGGCCTGCCATCAATAAAACAAACCATAGCCGACACTAAATCTTCACCTTGTAAGTGCGAGTGATCAAATGCTTCAATGCGGTGGCCTGGCTTAATATTTAAAGCGGCTGTTATTTCGTTCATTGCTCCTACCGTTTTGCGATTATCCAGCTCTAATAAGCGGAATTTTTCTTCTAACACCAGCTTGGCATTATTTTCTGCCATCTCCATTAAGTCACGTTTTTGCCCCCGCTGAGGCGTTCTAACAGGCACTTGCAAGATCTCACTCAGAACTTGTCCGTCAATGCCTTTGGGAACAAGAATTTCTTTAGGCAATAAACGGTTTTTTTGGTTATAAAATTGCAAAATAAATGACGTTAATTCTTCACTAGGCAAATCAACACAAGGAAAAAGCCGCTTGACCCTCTTCATGAGACGCGCTTGCCTAATAAAGAAAATTTGAATGGAAATCCAGCCCTTATCCATATAAAAATTGAACAAGTCTCTAGGTGTATTGTCATTTGAAATAATCTTTTGTTTTTCAACCGTAACTTCGACATAATGAATCTGGTCTCTGATTTCAGCGGCCCTTTCAAATTCCAAATTTTCCGACGCCTGCAGCATTTTTTGCGTCAATTCTTTTTTTATGGTTGCAACATTGCCGTGCAAAAAAGATTTTATCTTACGGATATTTTTCTCATATGCGCTAACCGGTACTTCTTTAAAACAAGCCCCTAAGCACTGTCCCATATGATAATAAAGGCATGGCCTTTTTTGCTTTCCAGAACACCTCCGCAAAGGATATACCCGCCAAATCAGCTGCAGCGTTTCTTGGGCAGCGTACACATTAGGGTAAGGTCCAAAATACGTTCCACCATCATTTTTGATTTGGCTGACAATAAGTGTTTGTGGATCACGTTCATTGGTGATTTTGATATAAGGGTAGCCGGTCCCCTGTTTTAACTTGATATTATAATAAGGTTTATGTTTTTGAATTAAAGTAATTTCAAGCAAAAAAGCTTCTTTATCTGTAGACGTAATAATCGTCTCAAAATCACGGATTTCAGAAACTAATTTAGCTGTTTTACCGGTATGCGAACTTTTAAAATACGACCGGACACGGTTTTTTAAATTTTTGGCTTTACCAACATAAATAATGTTAGCATTGAGGTCTTTCATCAAATAACAGCCCGGTTTATCCGGTAACAGTTTCAATTTATTTTCAATATGCTGTGTTGTCATTTTTATCACTCATTTCATGCTTGATTATAACATGACTTCCTTTTTACAGCTTATAAATAAGTTTACGTAAATTTAGACATTTTTAATTGCCTTTTATTAGATAAATTTGGTATGCTTGCCATAGAGGTGATTTTATGGGACTTACAGTTAACCGCAAAACTGATTTAGACAAGCTTTTTGACCAATTTGCGACTATTGAACCGGAAAAAAAGCCTGCTGTCAAACCAAAAGAAACTGACAAAAAAGATAAACCTAAAAAATAAAGGCTGGAAATTTTCCAGCCTTTATTTTTATAATCCCGTAAATCCGTTGGGATAGCGCTTATTTAAAGTTTCGATATTGGTTTTGGCAACATCATCAAAATCAATATCAGCCCATTGTGCAATTTGCGATAAATACCACAAAACATCACCCATTTCATCAATGAGCTGATCTTTATCCAAATCCTTACCCATAAAAGTATAATTTTGGATTAAATCGATCAATTGGCCACTTTCACCTGCTAAGCCTAAAGCACAATTAGTCAAAACCTGTTCATTTCCATACAAGGTCCGGTTCGCTTTATCTTGATACTCGTTGAATTCCATTATTTATCCTCGATTCCGCTCATTTTTTTAATCCATTGCCAAACTTCTTCTTTACCAGTTTTAGTAACTGACGAGAATAAAATCAGTTCATCATTGGCATTTAAATCAAGCTTCTTTTTAATCTGACTTTCGACTTTGTTCCATTTGCCCCGCGGAACTTTATCGATTTTCGTAGCGCACACTAAAATCGGCAAATCATAGTAATGCAAAAAATCAATCATTTGGCAATCAAGCTCAGTCGGTTCATGGCGTCCATCAACTAAAGAAATAACCCCTCTTAAAGGCTTACGGTCTGAAAAATAACGCTCAATCATTTGCCCCCATTTTTCACGATCTTTTTTGGATACTTTTGCATAACCATAACCGGGAACATCGACAAAGTAGAGTTCATTTTCAATTTTATAAAAATTCAGCGTTTGTGTCTTGCCGGGCTGACTAGACGTCCGTGCCAAGCCTTTGCGGTTAATCAGGGTGTTAATCAGTGATGATTTACCAACATTGGACCGCCCTGACAACGCAATTTCCGGAAAATTTTCCGTAGGATATTGTGCAGGTGAAACAGCACTGATTGTCATTTCAACATTATTAACTTGCATACAGCTCTTGCCGCCTTTCTTACAGTCTTACATTATTGTAAACGAAAGCTTAAAAAAAAGAAACACCCCGCGACAAAATGTCCGAGGTGCCTTCTTGCTTAAGAAATTTCAAGGGCCATGGTCCCTAAAAATGACTTAATTATGCATTACTTTGTCTTTACGACTTCTTTATCACCGTAGAAACCACAAGCTGGGCATACATGGTGTGACTTTCTAAGTTCACCGCAGTTAGGGCATGCGCTCATGCCAGGTACTGACAATTTGTAGTGTGTACGACGTAATCTTTTACGTGTCTTAGATGTTTTACGTGCTGGTACAGCCATCGAGGACACCTCCTTTTACTTTCAAAAAATACTCAACAAAAAGAATTGTACTTGTTATTCCCGAAAAATGCAACTAATCTTGGGAATTTTTCTGCGAATTATCAAAAAAATCCTTTAATTTAGCCAAACGCGGGTCAACACCGTCTTCATCTTTCCGAGATGTGCTTAACTGACTTTCGGACATAACCGTCCACTGCTCACCTTGTGGCAGCTGTACTTCACTGTTACGTTCGGCTTCAGTTAAAACCTGCATAGGAATCTGCAATAAAATATTATCGCAAACCGCGCTATCCAAATCTAAAATGTCGTTTTGCATTACAATCACGACATCAGTATCCTCAAAGCGCGACAAATCATGTTCATGCTGGCTAACATAATGCTCAGTAAAATCAAAATCCAAACTCAAATCAGCCGGTTCAAGTGACCTTGAAGACGGCAATTTAAGCATGGCTTTAACCTTTACATAAGCACAAAGGCCTAAACTGTCAAGTGAAATAACACCCTTGACGTAAACAGGAGCTACATCGAGCAAATCTTTACGTCTAGACATTAAATTATCTTTGAGGTCTAAGGTTTCCTCAAACATCAAAGGTTCATCAGCAGTCTGCTTTAATTCGTTCAGCGACCATTTCATGATGTCTATCCTCCTAATGCAACAGATACTATTATAACTTGCTTTAATGATGTTTGTCAAGTCTTTTTACTTGACGGCAAGACTAAAAACGCAAGGGCGCGCGTTTTACATCCTGCTCATGCCCATTTTGAAGCTGATAAATTTTACCAGCGCGATAATCCGGCAAAAAGAACTTTTTACGGTCATCTTGACTAATTTTAGCCAACAGTCGGCAATCTTCGGTTTTTTTGGCAGCGTGCAATACTTCCTGCCCTTTTTGATTAAAAGCCAAAACACGAGCATACGGTGCCTTTTGATAATTAATAACATCATCGGGTGTCAAATGCAGTAAAATAGCACACGCTAACCGTGAAAGCCGTGTATAAGTGAACCGCTTATTCTTCACTAATTTCAGCCATTGCTCAAAAGAATTCGCTTCAGCTTTTAAGACACATTCTTTGAGCCGGTATTCAATTCCTTCAGCCATGCCATAAATCGCACCTAAAGCGTCAATCGGCTGGTTAATCAAATTATATTGCAGATAAGGCCAAAAATCATCCCACGCTAAAAAAGGCCCTGCTTGAATATCGTGAGCAGTTTGCGCTGGAACTACCGCCGCTATTTGATCTTCATTGCCAGACAAAACAGCTGTCCTGACTGCCGTCGCACTGGCGATTTGCGCCAAGTTGCCAATGTGTTCATCATGGTAAGCAGCACCTACGCGCTGAATCGGGTGGAGGTTCATCGCTGCCTTAAGTTTTACAATTTGTTTGGCGTAGGATAAGCCTAATAAGTCATTGGGCTGGTCTACACTATGACCGACTGCCTGTGTAACAGCTTCTTGAAACATTTGCGCATAAGATTTATTTTTAGCTTTAAAATCGCCTTTAATGGTTAAAACTTTGTTAGCATAGTCCAAAAAAGCATAATCTGCATGTTCGGCACCAAAAAATAAATCACTGACTCCTAAAGCTTTAAGGACGGCAATCCCACCTTGAGCGAAACGGTCAGCCGGCTGCATGCAGGCGGCCACCGGAATTTCCACGACTAAATCAGCGCCATTTAAAATGGCCTCCTTAGCCCGCGTCCATTTGTCAAGGCAAGCGGGTTCGCCACGCTGTAAAAAATTGCCGCTCATAGCCACAACAATTGGCATCTTAGGCGCCATTTGCCTGATTTGTGCCAACTGATACCGATGTCCATTGTGGAAAGGATTATATTCAGCAATTACACCTGCGATCTGCATCCTAACACTCCTATTTTTGGCAGACAAAAAACCATCTGGTAGTATCTGCCTTTATTTCCTGCTGTCCGAAAGCAGCACTGACTTTTACCTGCTTAAAGCCAGCTTCTGCTAATAAAGACATATATTCTTTTAAGACATAAGTTCTTTCATGATGCAACTCTTCTAACCGCTCATAGGCGTTTAATTGGGGATTCCAAATGAAAAAGGTTAATTCATGTTCAACACTATGTTCAAATGCACCTTCATAACTCGTCCACACAAAAGCCTGCTTTTCGTCCGTGTAATTATACATATAACCCGGATAAACTGTATCTGTTTGGAAAGGAGTAATCACATCAAAAAGTAGTTGTCCTTGATCATTTAAATGGTCAAACGCCTGCTTAAAAGCTTTTTTCAAAGTATTTTGATCAGGCAAATAACAAAATGAATCAGCAAAGCAGGTAATTTTATCATACTTTGCCAGCCCGCTTAGATCACACATATCACCTTGATATAAAGGCAGATTTACTTGGGCATCATCAGCATGATTTGCTGCTAAAGCCAGCATTTCATCTGACAAATCAAAGCCTTCAACCTGATAACCTGCTTGTGCCAACATTACGGCTAACCGTCCAGAGCCACAAGCAAGCTCTAAAATGTGGTCATCTAAGGAAAGATGTTTTTTCGCAAATAAAAACCATTGCTCATACATCTCTGGATCCATTAATTCATCATATAGCTTGGCAAAAGTCGTATAAATCATTAATCATCAATCCAATTAGTCAAATCGACCATTGGTGCCTCCGACCATAATTTTTCCAAATTATAGAATTGACGGGTTTCTTCTTTGAAGACATGTACAACTACATCGCCTAAATCAAGTAAAATCCAGTTAGCACCAGCTTTACCTTCAATATCGCGCACATCAGCACCAGCTTCTTCAGCCTTTTCTTCAATAATATCAGCTAAAGCTTTGACCTGACGTTCTGACCCAGCTTGCATAATAACAAAGTAATCAGCTAGTAAGCTGACCTGTCTTACATCCAAAGCTACAATATCTTCGGCCCGCTTGCTATCAGCAGCCTTAACAACAACTTCTAATAATTCTTTACTATCCATAAAATACCTCACTTATTTTTTTGCAACGTATGCATTATATGTCAAAATAGCATCAGGGTAAATCTTTGCATTGGTACTCATTAAATATTGCAAAGTATGCTTAGTTTCAAAAATGACCGCCTGCTCTAAATCGCTATAGGCCAAAACACGTGCCATTTCTACATCGGGAAAGTCACGATTAGGTTCAACATAGTCACTGACATAGACAATTTTATCTAAAACAGTCATAAAAGGAGCTCCCACCGTATGTCTTCTAACCGCATTTAGGATGGCTTCATCAGTAATATGGAGTTCGTCTTTGATAAATTCAGCACCAACCACACCATGCCAAATAAAATTGCCCCAATTGAGCAAATCCAAAGGCAGGTTCTTAGCATGAATCTTTTCAATAAACTGCGCATCACTTTTTTCTTTGGCATAATCATGTACGAAACCGGCAATCATGGCCTGTTCGGCATCAACACCATATTTTTGCGCTAATTCAAAGCAGGTTTGACCCACACCTAAAATATGCCGGTAACGAAAATCGCTTAACTCCGCCTTAATTTGCTGCAATAAATCTTCCTTACCGCCAGCGTAAAAACGTCCGCTAAATTCCATCTTATTCACGATACAGCCCCTCTTTTCTAATATATTCAGCTACTGCATCAGGCACTAAATATTTAATTGAACCGCCTTGGGCAATCTTTTGCCTAATGAGAGATGAGCTGATGTCAAATTTAGGAACATCAACCCATAAAACAGGATACTGACTTTGCTGGCGGTATCCTGGTCGTTGCACCCCTACAAATTTAACCATTTTAACTAATTCATCAATGCGGTACCACTTAGGCAGATAAGCGACCATGTCTCCTCCAATAATAAAATAGTATTCATTTTCCGGATGCAAAAGCTGCAATTCTTTGAGGGTGTCATAAGTATAACTAACTCCACCACGTTTTAATTCAAGCTCTTCAACGCCAAAATGTTTATTATCCATTACTGCTAATTGGACCATTTTAAGCCGTTTTTTAGCATCAATCGCTTCTTTTTGATCAACGTGCGGGGGCATATTATCAGGCATGAATAAAACTTTGTCCAAATTCAGTTGGCTTCTAACCTGTTCAGCAATCAATAAATGGCCGTTATGAATTGGATTGAAAGTTCCGCCTAAAAGACCAATTCTTTTTTTATTGTCAGAACTTAAAGGCTGGACTTGAACCTTAATTTGCGTAATTTTTTGTCGGGTAACCGTCAATTAAAACACTTCCTAAATTTTAGCAACTTCTAACGAATAAGTCCGATGTTCTTTTTTATCAGCCTGCTTATACAAAACAAAAACATGGCCGATTTTTTGGACAACTTGAATTTTAGAATTATTTTCAATATAAGCAACTACTTCATCATCTTCAACCAAAGCATTTTGCAACATATTGATTTTTAATAATTCGCGTTTTTCAATTGCATCTTCAATTTGTTTCAGCCAGTTAGGGGTTAAACCTTCTTTACCGACCTGAAATAAAGGCCGCATATTATGTGCTTGAGCCCTTAAATAACGTTTTTGTTTTCCTCTTAATTTCACTTTATCTACCTCTTTTAAATCATTGCCTTGCGCAAAACGACACCAACACCTTCAGGCGCCCAACCAGCCACAACACTGCCAGCCTTAACCGATACCCAGCCTAAACCGGAAAAAACTAAATCGCTTTTTTCGGTCGTTTTAAATTCGAAACGAACCAGCTTAGGGAAAGTCTTTAATTCTTCTTTAGTTGGCGGATTAAGCAACTCACCGGCATGCTTAGTATAAAATGCATCTGCTTTTTCAGTTTTCGTGCGGTGAATCATCAAATTATTATCTAAATAAACCACAACACCCTGTTTGGGCCCGCTAACATAATCAAATCGTGCTAAAGCGCCCATAAATAAGGTTTGGCCCGCATTAAGCTGATAAACTTTCGGCTTAATTTCTTTTTGCGGCGCAGCTAATTTTAATTCCTTTGGCGATAAATAATGCGCCATTTGATTTTGGTGGATGATACCCGGTGTATCAATCAAAAAGTGGTCATCGCCGAAAGGAATTTCAATGCGGTCTAAGGTTGTGCCGGGGAAGCGAGAAGTGGTAATTAAATCACTAATCCCTGTTTGCCGTTTGATAATTTGGTTAATCAAAGTCGACTTGCCTACATTAGTAACACCAACCACATATACATCGCGTCCTTCGCGGTATTTATCAATCATTTCTAATAAATGATCGATTTGATGCCCTTTAGATGCACTGGTTAAGCAAACATCAATAGGACGCAACCCAACTTTATTGGCCGATTGGCGCAACCAATCACGCAGCTTAGGCCTTCTTAAAGAACGTGGCAGTAAATCTTCCTTGTTACCAACCAGTAAAATAGGATTATCGCCCACAAAACGGTGCAAGCCCGGAATAATTGAGCCGCTAAAGTCAAAAATGTCGACCACGTTTACAATTAAAGCGTCGGTTTGTCCCAGTTGGTTTAATAGGGCCAAAAAGTCGTCATCAGTTAACGAAACGTCAGCTGTTTCATTGTAATTGCGCAATCTAAAGCAACGCTGGCAGTATAAATCCTTTTCGTCTGACCGCTTCTCTAAAGCCGCCTTAGGGGTATAGCCCGGTAAGGCTTTATCAAGCGTTTGAATCTTAGCCCCGCAGCCGATGCAATATAATTCATCATTGTTATCTGTCATTTAGCTTATGCCCCCATCGTGTTTCAAAGTGATTATTTTTAATTAAATAATTCTTAATGATTCCCTCAAAAAAGCGGTTAATCTTGGTATTCCATGCATCGGATTCGACAATAGGTTTAACTAAAATTGACCGGATTTTAAAGTGGTTAGCCGCTGCTACATCCGTTAATAGCTGATCACCCACCATCACAACATCGGCTTTCGTCAAGTTATAACGTTTCAAAGCCAGCCTCAGCCCTCTCGAAAACGGTTTTAAGGCACGTGAAATAAAAGGCAAATCTAACTTAGCCAATGCTTTTTTAACTCTAGCGTGGTTATTATTTGAAACAACAATCACCAAAATATTCGCTTTTTTCATTTCTTGCAGCCATTCTCGAAGCATCGGCGTTCCATCAGGATTATTCCAGGCAATCAGCGTGTTGTCTAAATCGGTCAGCACCGCTTTAATATTTCTTTTTTTCAATTGACTGGCTTTTAAATCATAGATTGATTCAATTTGCCAAGTAGGTTGAAATGTTGCAAACATCCTCTTAATTCCTTCCAAAATATGATCTCATTCTATTATAAATTAGTCGGGTTAAAGAATGCAAAGAAATTACATATCAGCCCGAATGATAGGTTTTATAAATAAAAAGAGCTTAGGAAAATTATCCCAAGCTCCTTATTTAAGTCAACTTATTTTGCTAAAGCTTTCTTAGCTTCATCAACAAGAGCTGTAAATGCAGCTGCATCGCTGATAGCAAGATCAGCTAACATCTTGCGGTTAACTTCGATGTTAGCAAGCTTCAAGCCATGCATCAACTTGCTGTAGCTGATTTCGTTCATGCGAGCTGCAGCATTGATACGAGCAATCCACAACTTACGGAAGTTGGACTTGTTCTTACGGCGATCACGGAATGCATATTGTGCAGACTTCATAACTTGTTGCTTAGCAACTTTGAATTGAGTATGCTTTGAACCGCGATATCCTTTAGCTAATTTTAAAACTCTCTTACGGCGTTGACGCGTAACTGTTCCACCTTTAACACGTGGCATGATAATTCCTCCTTAAGTATCCCGACTTATTCGGGTAAAACCAAATATGTGCTTAAAGCACTAGCAGTTTAAAACTGCTTCTTTCAAAAACTCGAATAAATGAAAAGCTTATTTCATTTGTGAAAGCATTTGCTTGATGCGCTTCATATCTGAGCTTGACACCATAGATGCTTTACGCAATTGACGGCGTTGCTTAACTGTCTTGCCGTGGAAACGGTGTGATGTGTAAGCATGGTTACGCTTCAAACCACCATTACCTGTACGCTTAAAACGCTTTGCTGATGCGCGGTGTGTTTTTTGTTTTGCTGCCATAATCTTATTTCCTCCTATGTGATTTAAGCCTTATCGGCCTTTGGCGAAAGCATTAAGAACATGCTTCGGCCATCCATTTTTGGCTTTGATTCAACTGAAGCAACATCAGCTGTTTCTTCAGCGAATCGATCAAGAACTTCGCGTCCAATCTCTTTATGAGTAATGGCACGACCTTTAAAACGAATGGAAACTTTCACCTTGTCCCCTTTAGCCAGGAACTTGCGTGCATTATTCATCTTAGTATTGAAGTCATTCGTGTCAATCGTTGGGCTTAAGCGAACTTCTTTAACGTTGATCACTTTTTGCTTTTTACGAGCTTCACGCTGTTTCTTCTGCAACTCAAAACGATACTTCCCATAATCCATGATTTTGGCAACAGGTGGTTTCGCTTTTGGTGCCACAAGCACAAGATCTAAATTGGCTTGTTCAGCTAATTGTAATGCTTCCTGCTTTGATTTAACACCAAGTTGGGAACCATCATCAGCAATCAAGCGCAATTCACGTGCGCGAATGCCTTCGTTTACCATCTTATCAACTGCTATGGCGTTTCACCTCCAAAAAAAATTCAGAGAAAATGCAGAAAAAAACGGGTATCAGCTAATAAATCAGCAGACACCCGTAAAAATCCGTTCAATCGGAAATAAATTTCTTAATTTCTGCCCCGGAACTAATGCGTTCCTTAGGCGAGAAGCGGGAGCCTCTGCTTTTTTTCTCAACGTTTAATATCTTATCAGTTAAGTTGAAGTTTGTCAACAATAACTTCAAAATTATCTTTAGTCTTCGTTGCGGCTGTATGTTTCCAAGTCGTGATCCAACATTTGCTTAAATTCATCAAATGTCATCGTCTTAGTATCTTCATGCCCATACAAGCGAACTGTTACTGTACCGTTTTCTTTTTCATTGTCACCAACAACCAAAGTGTATGGTACCTTATTAACTTGTGCTTGACGAATCTTGTAACCCATCTTTTCGTTGCGGTCGTCAATTGAAACACGGATTTGGTGAGCTGCCAACTTGCCAGACAATTGGCGGGCATATTCTAAGTGCAAATCTTGGTTAACCGGAATGATTTCAACTTGTTTTGGAGCAAGCCAAGTTGGGAAAGCACCCTTATACATTTCAGTCAAGTAAGCTGTAAAGCGTTCCATGGTTGAAACAATACCACGGTGAATCATAACCGGACGGTGTTCTTCGCCATCAGCACCGATATACTTCAAATCAAACCGTTCTGGCAACAAGAAGTCAAGTTGGATAGTTGACAATGTTTCTTCTCCACCTAGAGCTGTCTTGGTTTGAACATCGAGTTTTGGACCATAGAAGGCAGCTTCACCTTCAGCTTCAAAGTATTCCAAACCTAAATCATCCATGGCTGCTTTAAGCATCCGTTGTGATTTTTCCCACATTTCATCGTCATCATAGTACTTATGTGTGTTCTTTGGATCACGGTAGCTCAAACGGAAACGATAATCATTGATGTCAAAATCATGGTAAACATCAACCATTAATTGCAAAGTCCGCTTGAATTCTGCTTCAATTTGATCTGGCGTAACAAAAGTATGACCATCGTTTAAAGTCATTTCACGCACACGGGAAAGACCAGTCAAGGCACCAGATTTTTCATAACGGTGCATCATACCAAGTTCAGCAATCCGAAGTGGTAAATCACGGTATGAACGAATATGGTGGTTGTACACTTGGATGTGAGATGGGCAGTTCATTGGGCGTAATTCAAGCATTTCGCCATCGCCCATGTCCATAGGTGGGAACATGTCTTCACGGTAGTGGTCCCAGTGGCCTGATTGCTTATACAAGTTGACATTAGCCAAGATAGGTGTGTAAACATGTTCATAGCCCCAAGCAACTTCTTTATCAATAATGTAACGTTCGATTGTCCGGCGGATGGTAGCACCATTTGGCATCCAATATGGTAAACCAGCACCAACTTTTGGATCAACAAAGAATAAATCTAAGTTGTTGCCGATAACACGGTGGTCACGTTCATGTGCTTCTTTTTGACGTTCCAATTCAGCGTCTAATTCTTTTTGCTTAACAAAAGCTGTCCCGTAGATTCTTTGCAGCATTGGGTTAGAAGAAGCGCCCTTCCAATATGCACCTGCAACTGACAAAATCTTGAAGACTTTAACTTGGCTGGCATCACTCAAAGCGATTTCGGCGCTAAAGTCAACATAGTCGCCTAACTTGTGGCCGTAAACCTTGCCATCAACAGCCAATTCTTTAACAAGTTCGGTTTGATATTCATCGCCTGCAACCAAGGCCAAAGCTTCATCTAAGCTGTAAGCTACCAATTCAACGGCTGCTTTGGACTTGATCAATTCGTCCATCTTTTGCGTTAATTTTTCAAAATCAGGCGCCCCAATTTGACCGTCTTGCTTATCAGTATCAACAAAGAAGCCATGTTCAGTTACACCTGTTTGACCAAATTTAATTTCAGGGAAAAGTTGCTTAATAGCAGCACCTAAAACAATCGCAGCTGTACTCCACAAAGCAACCTGGCCTTCAGCGGAATCTTTGGTCAAAATTTCAATTGATCCGCTAACGAGTTCTTGGTTCAAATCAAATAATTTGCCGTCAACTTTAGCACCAACAGCCTTTTTGGCTAAACTAATACTAATTGATGAGGCAACATCTTTAGCAGTTGAACCTGCTTCAAATTCTTTAACATTACCATCTGGAAACTTGAGTTGTAACATAAATTTTCCCTCCAAATTATTTTTGCAGATTTAAAGGAACTAAAAAAGGCGCCACTGATACAGTCTGTCTAAAAGACTGCATCAGGGACGCCTTAGGACGTGGTTCCACCCATCTTCAGCATATTAAATATGCTCTCATAGTCGCTGATAACGGGGACGACCCGTCCTACCTTTTCAGTAAGCTCTGCCATGAAAGCGGTAAGCGCACCATTGAGAAACTTCCAGTCAAGGTTTCTCTCCCTGGTTTGATACGCCGTTTGTCTTTCACTAATGTACTTTCTATTTAAACACTAACCAAAGCTTTTTTCAAGCCTTTTTTAGGGATTTCGCAAATTAGGTCCCAAAACCGTGACTTCCTTGGCTAAAAAGCGGATTCTTTCCATAATTCTTTTGGCTTTAACCGGTTCAAATTCTTGTCGGTTATTAACAGCCAAATAATTATTTTCCAATTCATCCATTTTGTAGTTGGACGAAAAAAAGGTCGGCAGTTCTTCTTGCATCCGGTATTGTAAAATAACACCAATAATTTCATCCCGTGACCAAGCGGATAAAGTATCTGCTCCAATATCATCTAGCATCAAAATCGGCGCTTTTTTCACTTCATTAATTGCTTGGGTGATAGACTTGCTTTTTGAACCAATTAAACCTTTAAGATCCAAGATAAAGGTTGGCAAATGGACAATCGTTGAAGCAAAGCCTTTCTTAGCCAAATCATTGGCAATTGCAGCTAATAAGTAGGTTTTTCCAACGCCAAAATCACCTTGCAAATAAAGGCCTTGGTGGAAAATGCCAGGATCTTGACTATAATCTCTAACAAAAGACATAGCCGCTGTTAAAGCATCAATCCGTTCCGGGGTACTGGTAAAATAATCCTGTAAACTAGCATTTTTAATGGCTTTAGGTAAGCTAATTGCTTTAACACGCTGCGCCAATTTTTTTTGTGCCTGCTCCTGCTTACTTTTTTGGGTCGGTCGGTAAACAATCTCTATTTGATGGTTGCTAAATAATAATTCCGGATAATATCCCGGCATTAACGTTTCTTTGCCAGCTTGATAATCATTTTTAAAGTGCAAATATTCCAGTAATTGACTTAGGTCACGCTGGATAATCTGTGGCGTAATTTCACTGACATTTTCTTGCAAAAAAGCCGCAATATCAGGGTCTTTTATGACCTTTTGCGAAATAGCCTGCACCTTTTGGTTCCAGCCCTTTTGTTGCAACAGTTTTCCCATTTGGGCACCTACATTTTCCATCTACTTCACCTCTATTCATCATCTTGGAGCTCTTGGCGTAATTTTTCCAAATTAGCCAATTTTTCTTGCATCATATCCGGTGTTACTTTGGCAGCATTTTGTTGCGCAATCTTTTTCCAATCAGTTGGCCGTTCTTTTTGAACGACAGGACGTGTCTGTTTATTCTTATAAGTTGGCTTAGTTGGCAAAGGTTTATTTTTTTGCGCCTGTTTGAGATAAATCATTGCCTTTTGTGGCGTATCAATCTTTTTTTTGGCCAGCCTTGAACACAAGGCCTCAAACCGGTTGCCTACCTTAGATGTTAATAAATCATTGTCTTCATCCACGAGCAGATAATGCATCACAACATTAATGACAGCATTTGGCAAAATCTGTGACTTAACCATCTGACTGACAACATAATTTTCTAATGTAGAAACATATCCGCCCTGCTCTTTTTTCAACAAGGCTAAAAACTCTAACGGCGTGTAATAAGCACAGGCCTGTGCCAATTGCTGATCGGTTTGTGTCAATTGTTCTTGATTTAAATCAGGCTTCATCGTTGCTGGGGATTGGCGCTTTACATTTAACTGCTTAACCTTTATTTGAAATTCCTGCTTTAATTTTTTATTGAAAAGCACAAAATCAACCCGATTGTTAGCTACATTAAAGCAGCGCTCTAGTAAAGCCACCATCGCAGCTTCATCCAAATTATAGAGCAATTTGGCAGCTTTTAAATCATCTAAATGGCCAAGCACATCTTCCGTACCTAAATAACTGCTATTCAGTAATTGTTTCAGATATTGCAAATCTAAGGAAACCTCGTTTTGAGTAATTAACGGCTGTGGTTCAAAAGCAGCTTTAACTTCACTTGGCTTAAATAATTGCTGCGAACTAAGATTAAAAACATCCATAAAATTCTTGGTTAGTTCCCGGCCACCATGCTTAAAATCAGGCGGAGAAAACCTGTTTTTCAGACGTTTAAAGCGATTTTCGCCCACCATTTCATACAAGATACCTGCTAAAATAGCATCAGCAAAAAAATGAGGCCCATCTTGTGGCAAAAGCAGCTGATAAATAAAGACTCGACCCAAGTTATCATTTTTTTCAAAAGTCCTTAGCAAGCCCAAAGCCTCCAGTTTACTGCACGTTGCGTAAAAAGTCGGCACTTCCATATCTAATTGGCATAATAAATCGCCTAAAAGCTTTCTCTCACTAAGCAAAGGCTTCTTTTGAGACTGATCAACCAAGGTAAAATACGTCGCAAATGCTTGGACTCCCATCACCGGCTGGTATAATTCAGCTAATAAAGTCACGCTGACTTCTGATTTTTCTGCCTGCAAATATGCAATATATCCATCTTTGGGCGAAAGAAGCTTCAACCCATTATCCATCGCCCTCACCTGCCTTATTTATTTTTGCTTTTTTTGTTCGGCCATTAAATCTTGCAGCTCATCCACAAAAGCATTCATATCTTTAAATTCACGATAAACACTCGCAAAGCGGACATAAGCAATTCCATCTAATTTAGACAATAATTCCATAACGTAACTGCCAATTAATTGACTGGAAACTTCATTACTGCCGGCAGCACGCACCTTAGCTTCCACCTTATCAACCAATTTTTGAATATCATCCATCGCAATGGGACGTTTTTCGGCCGCTCTTAAAACCCCGCGTAAAACTTTATCACGATCATAAACTTCACGAGTACCATTTTTTTTGACAACTAACAACGGTGTTGACTCCACGCGTTCAAAGGTAGTGAAGCGAAAACCGCAATTTTCACATTCGCGTCTTCGTCTAATAGCGTGCCCATCATCAGCGGGACGGCTGTCAACCACACGCGAGCCATTCTTATGACAATGTGGACATTTCATTTTTATTACCTCATTATTATAAAATTTTACTTATCTTAAGCCATTTTAGCACTTGTTTTCGCGTTTCTTCAACCGTTTTGGAACTATCAATTACAACATCAGCCAATTCAACCCGCTTATCCGGTGCCATTTGACTGGCAATTCTTTTTTGAGCATCATTTAAGGTTAAATGATCTCTGGCCATAATTCTTTTAAGCTGTACTTGCGGACTGGTTTGTACAACCATCACAGCATCGCAATATTTTTGATAATGTTGCTCCAACAATAAAGGCGCATCCAAGACAACCAGCTTAGCAGCTTTTGCTTGTACCAAATGCTCCAAAATGTTCTGCAAAATAAGCGGCTGCATGATTTGATTAAGCAAAGTCAATTTATTTTCATCACTAAAGACCATTTTCCCTAATTTTTTGCGGTCTAAGCTGCCATCTGCTTTTAAAATATCAGTTCCAAAATTTTGGCTCAATCGTCTAAGGCCCACAGTGTTTGGCAAAACGACTTCTCTTGCCACTTGATCAGCATCAATAATTTCAGCCCCTAATGTTTTTAAATAGTTGGCAATAGTCGTCTTGCCGCTGCCGGTACCACCTGTTAATCCTAGCACAAAACTCATGGCAGCACCTGACACTTAGGGCAAAAATGCGTTCCTCTTTGTCCCACAACAATTTTGACAATCGGTGTCTGGCAACGTGGACAGGGCTGATCTTTTTTGCCATACACATTTAAGGCAAATTGAAATTGTCCTTCTTCTAAAAAGGCATTCGCATAGCTGCGGATGGTTGTGCCGCCAGCTTTGGATGCCATGGCCAATTCTTCAATAATAGCTTTTCGCAGTAAATCCGCCTGATCTAAAGTCAATTTATTGCAAGGTGTTTGCGGGTGAATTTTGGCTATCCATAAAACTTCATCTGCATAAATATTGCCTACACCAGCAACCAGTGTTTGATCAAGCAAAGCTGTTTTAATATTTTTATGTTTGCTTTGCAAAGCCTGATAAAAAGCAGCTAGTTTAAAACTAGCTTCGGTAGGCTCAGGGCCTAACTTTTTAAGGCTGGAGCTCTCTAATTCCTGCCCCGTTAAAAACAATTCCATCCGCCCAAATTTACGCACATCATTGTAGTGCAGTTGTCTGCCATCTTGCAGGTAAAAAATCACATGCGTGTGTTTTTCTTTGGGAGATCCTTTAGCTTTGACAAAATACTTTCCTTCCATCCGCAAATGCGACATCATCGTGATGCTGTCTGAAAAACGGAACAGCAGGTATTTTCCCCGCCGATCAACAGCTTCAATGGTCTTATTTTGTAAAGTTTGAACAAATTTATCACAATCTCCCACAATCATCTTAGGATAAAAAACATCAACTTTAACGACGGTAGCGCCTAAAATCAGTTTTTCTAACCCTCGCCTAACCGTTTCAACTTCTGGTAATTCTGGCATTTTTCTTCCTCATTTCGTATCAAACCATGTCTGTCCATGCCCGCTTTCGACCTTCAAAGGTACATCTAAATCAACCGCTGAATCCATAATTTGGGGCACTAATTCTTCTAGAATAGAAATTTCAGTTTGAGGTGCTTCAAAAATCAATTCATCATGCACCTGTAAAAGCATTTTAGCCTTTAAATTCCGCTTAGTTAACTCTGCCTGCATTTTAATCATCGCAATCTTGATAATATCAGCGGCACTCCCCTGGATTGGCGTATTCATCGCCGTTCTTTGTGCAAAAGACCGCTGGTTGAAATTTTTTGAATTAATACCTTCAAGATAACGGCGCCGGTGGAAAATAGTCTCTACATAGCCTTGCTTTTTCGCCTTTTGGACAATTTCATCCATATATTTCTTCACACCAGGGAACAAGTCAAAGTAGCCTGCAATGAATTCTTTAGCCTGCTTACGGCTAATACCAATATTTTGTGCTAAACCAAAATCGCTAATGCCATACACAATCCCAAAGTTAACAGCCTTAGCCTGGCGGCGCATATTGGCCGTCACTTCGCTTGGGTCAGTTAAATTAAAGATGTTCATCGCTGTTTTCGCATGAATATCTATCCCGTCTTTAAAGGCCTGCTTCATATTTTCGTCCTGTGAAATATGTGCTAAAACACGCAGTTCGATTTGCGAATAATCAGACGTAAAAATTTCCCAGCCATCCTGACTAGGCACAAAGGCTTGGCGGATTTTCTTGCCTTCTTCCAAGCGCACGGGAATATTTTGCAAATTAGGATCAACCGATGATAACCGTCCCGTCGTCGTCAACGTTTGTGTATAACGGGTATGAACTTTGCCATCCGGTGCAATCACTTTTAGCAAGCCGTCAATATAAGTCGACTTTAGCTTGGCATATTGGCGGTATTGCAGTACATCAGCCACAATATCATAGTCAGTTAATTTTTCTAAGACGTCACTGGCCGTTGAATAGCCGGTTTTCGTCTTTTTTATGACTGGTAGAGATAGCTTTTCAAATAAAATAGTACCCAATTGTTTAGGCGAGTTAATATTGAAGCTTTCACCAGCAGCTTGATAAATCCGCTGTTCTAAATCAGCCAATAATTCCGTAAAATTTGACCCCATCTCTTCTAATTTTGCCCGATCCACTTTAATGCCTGAAATTTCCATTTGGGCTAACACTAGTGACAATGGACGCTCAATTTTAATATATAAATCCGCTTGCTCATTTTGAACTAAAGCCGCCATTAATTTTTCCTTTAATTCATAAATAGCCAAAGCTTTCGTAGTTAAATGCTGCAAGAAAATATCAGCTGCAGGTTTTTGCTTTTTGGCCCCCTTGCCATAAACATCATCATCACCAGCAACTTTGAGATACCCTTGCTTTTGGCATAAGGTGCCTAAATCATTGCTATTGTCTGTATTATTCAATAAATATGAAACTAATAACAAATCAAAATCGACCCCGGCCAAAGTAATGCCCAGCCGCTTCAAAGCTGTATAGGTCTTTTTACCATCAAAAACATCGACAGGAGTAGTCTCTAAATATTCCTTTAATTTTGGTTCTTGTAATAAAGCAAGGTCTTCGCTGGCATATGTTTTACCGGCTACATTTAGGCTAAAGCCCCAAAAATCAGCAGTATGATAGTTTTCATCGGCCATTTCCACATATAAACTGACCGGTTTTTTTAAAGATAGCTTAGCTAAGATATCTTTTGTCAAAACGTGAACTTCAACATCATTTTTGACTTCTGTTTGCCGCAATTCGCTTAAAAATTTATTGAAATCTAATTCTTGATAGAATGCCTGCAGTTTTTCTGCATCCTGTCCTTCAAAATCAAGTTCTTCTAAGCTGATGGACACCGGTGCATCTGTTCTAATAGTAGCCAGGTCTTGGCAAGCAAAGGCAACTTCTTTATCGGCTTCAAGGTGCTCTTTTAACTTTGATTTTTTCATCGTCTCCAAGTTAGCATACAAATTTTCCAAGGATTCATATTCATTCAGCAATTTTAAAGCTGTTTTTTCGCCAACCTTCGTCACCCCAGGATAATTATCTGACGTATCACCGGATAACGCTTTTAAATCAATGATTTGCTTAGGAGTTAGGCCTAATTTTTCATATAAGTATTCCGGCGTATAAAATTCCAGTTCCGTTACACCCTTAACCGTCAACGCCACCGTAATTTTATTGGTAACTAATTGCGTTAAATCATGATCGCCGGTCACAATCGTTACCTGATAACCGGCTGCTTCTGCTTTTTTAGCCATCGTGCCGATAATATCATCAGCTTCATAATTAACTAATTCATAATGTTTGATGCCATAGCCATCCAGTAATTGTTTGACATATGGAAATTGTTCTGTTAATTCCGCAGGTGTCTTTTTGCGCCCTCCCTTATAATCGGCAAATTTTTGCGTTCTAAAGGTTTTTTTGCCGGCATCAAAAGCTACTAACACCTTATCAGGCTTCACAAGGTCTAATACCTTATCTAGCATTAATTTAAAAGAATATACTGCGCTAGTATGCAGTCCCTGCTGATTTACAAAACGTTCTGTTTGCATAAATAAAGCATAAAAGCCCCTAAAAGTCAGGCTATTACCATCAATTAATAGCATTTTGTTATCTGTTTGCATAATGTAGTCCTCTCACTTATCTTTATACCAATTATATCAAAAAAAGGCTACGTTTTGGTCCGCAGCCTTTCTCACATTCTTAATCTCGATTATTACTGCCACCGATACCAAAAATTTGCAGCAGATACAAGAAAATATTGATAAAGTCTAAATATAATTCTAAAGCACCCGTAATTGCCAAAGCATCAGGGTTAACCTGAGTTCCATATTCATAATACATTTGCTTAAAGCGTTGGGTATCCCAAGCTGTTAAAGCAGCAAAAATTACTAAACCAATAAAGGAAAAGACGTAAGAAATCATCGTACTCTTCAAAAAGATATTAATGATGCTTACAATAATCAACGCAATTAAAGCTGCTAAAGCTTGCCGGCCAATGCCGGAAAGATCTTTTTTAGTGGTATGTCCCATCACAGCTAACACCGCAAACATTACAGCTGCTGATACAAAAGCCTTAGTAATATCAACAGCAGCATAAACATAGAAAATGCCGCTTAAAAACAGACCTTCAATCGTCGCAAAGCCCATCAGCGCTGTAAGCGATCTAGCGATGGATTGATTTGGCTTCAACGCTGACATTGAAAAAGCCAAAACCATTTGCAAGATAAATAAAATCATCATCACTATTGGATTAGCCACAATAGCCACCAAAGCCGGTACATGAGCTGCTAAGTAAGCAACAACTGCTGAAACGGCTACTGCACAAGCCATATAACCATACATTTTGGTAAAAAAACTATTTGTCCCGCTAACTAGTCCGCGTGATTTATCAAACATTGGATCATTATTCATTCACATCAACCTCTTTTTTAGTTTGATTTTCGAGCTGCTGTTGCACTTGTCGAGGAGGACGCACCATAATTACCGAATCTAAAACCCGATCTTGTGCTTCATTTGTCCCCTCAACCGAAATCATGACAACTTCTTTCATCAAGTCAACCTTAATCACTTCAAAGGTAAAAGTTATTACCTCTTCATGATAAACAGGTTCAACAAAATTAGTCGCAATATTCACAATCTCACTCCCGGGTCCGGGAAGAATTTTAGAAATTGAACTAGTTAAAATTCCTGAAAGCATTACTGGCGGAACAAGCGCTGACTTATATCCCATCATTTGCGCGTAGGCTGGTTGCAAATATAATGGATTGGTATCATTCGTTAATCCAATATATATCAGCAATTCGCGCTCTGAAAAGGATTCTGTCACTGTTAATGAGTCGCCCTCTTGAATCTCATCAATTGTTTTACCCCGCCGATGCACGTCATCTTGCATACAGAACTCACTTCCTTATTTATTTCACATATATCTTAACATACCATATTTAGTTTCTCAATTAATCTACTCAGCAGATATCTGATTTTAAATAATAATTAATGTTTTTGCCAGTTGATAAAACGTCCTAAAATCAGACCAATCAACCCCCAAATAAGCATCGTAATCGTCAAAAACCATAGCGAATGATTCCAGCCGGCATTGGTCTTAAAATAACCGAATAAAGTTGGCCCTAGGCTGGCTAATAAATAGCCGATGGTTTGCACCATGCCGCTAATTAAGTTGGTTTCATTGCGCTCTTTGCTTAAGATAGAAATCAAACTCATACTGATGGTAAAAGTACAAGCCACACCAAAGCCTAAAGCAATGCAAGCCAAAACCACCCCTACAAAGTTAGGCAGATAAACCAGCAGCAAGCTCCCTAAGGTAAAACAAAAAATTAAGGCTACCGTGACACCATAATAACGCTGTTTGCTCTTCAAAAAGCTGGCTGCAATATATGATACTGGAAAACCAACAATTTGGAAAAAGGCAAATAATAACCCGGCCTGATTAGCTGAAAAGCCGGCTGCTGAAATGACCGTTGGCAGCCAGGTTGTCAAAGCATAAAAAGCTACTGATTGCAGGCCCATGTAAAGCGCTAGCAGCCAGATTTCAGGACGTTTTAATACCAAAACAAAATTTTGCAACTGGCTGGATTTTGGGCCCGGTTCACTTTGACTAGGCTGATTTTTAGTGACATACAAATTCCATAAAATCATCGCAAGCACTGCTGGAATAGCTGATAATTGCAAGGTTAATTTCCAACCCAGCATTTGGGCCAAGGGACTTGCTACTCCCCCAGTTAAAGCACAAAAAAAGCTGTTTGAAGCAGTATATAAACCGTTAAGCTTTAAAGCTTCTTTGGGTTTCCATTCTAAAATAGCCGCTGGAATAAGCACGTTTAAAAATGTAATCCCAATCCCACAGAGCAATGTTCCTAAAATTAATAAAGTTGGTGAATAAACCCGAAAAAGATTAGCTACAATAATCAAGCCTAAAGCCAGGTTCAAAGACCTTTTGCTCCCTAAAATGTTGCCTAAAGGTGCAACGAAAATCGATAGCAAAGCAAAGCACAATAGCGGAATACTCGTCAAGCTCCCCATCACAGCCGATGATAAATTTAAGGCAGCAGCCACCTTGGTTAAAATCGGCGACAGCATGATAATTGAAATCCGCATATTAGCTGCCACTAAAAAGATCACTAAGCCGAAATTTAAATATTTTTTCTCCATAAAAGCCCTCTTTTTCCTATTCCCTCATTAAAAAAATAGTGGTGCCAGTTTCAGCTGACACCCACTATTTCTAGTTATTTTTCAAACTTAAATTAGACAACAATTCTTCGTAAGCTTGTTCATACTTAGGAATATCGCCTGCCCCCATAAAGATTACGACATCATCATGGTAATCAAGCAAAGGTGACATATTATCAAGCTGTAAAACAGCGCCACCCTTGGTAATCTTCTTGCCTAAATCAGCCGCTGAAATCTTGCCGTCATGTTCTCTAATAGAGCTGAAGATTTCAGTTAAATAAACTTTATCTGCTAAATCTAAACTCTTGGCAAAGTCATCCATCAAAGCTACCGTACGGCTGAATGTGTGTGGTTGGAAAACAGCAATAATCTTTTTAGCTGGATATTGTTGTCTAGCAGCATCAATCGTAGCAGCAATTTCAGAAGGATGGTGTGCATAATCATCGATGATAACCATGTCGGCAATCTTCTTTTCTGAAAAACGGCGCTTTACCCCTTTAAAGGTCATCAATTCGCTGGCAACTGCCTTAGCTTCAATTTTTTCCATATGGGATACAGCAATCACTGCTAAAGAGTTCAAAACATTGTGTTTGCCAAACAAAGGAATCGTAAAGTTGCCTAAAAATTCATCTTTTAAATAAACGTCAAAACTCGATCCATTGGTTGTCCGCTTAATATTTTCTGCTCTAATGTCGTCATTTGCAGCCGTTCCGTAATAATAAACAGGCACCTTAGCTTTTAATTGACGCAAATGTTCATCTTCTCCCCAAACAAATAAAGCTTTCTTGGTATGATCAGCCAATTCTTGGAAAGCATCACAGACATCTTCAATTCCTGTAAAATAATCCGGATGATCAAAATCAATGTTGGTCATAATAGTATAGTCTGGATGATAGCCGGCAAAATGGCGGCGGTATTCATCAGCTTCAAATACAAAGAAGCGGGCATCAGGAATACCTTTGCCTGTTCCATCGCCAACCAAATAACTTGTCGGTGAAACACCGCTCAACACATGAGCTAATAAACCGGTTGTACTGGTCTTACCGTGTGCGCCCGCAACACCAATACTGGTTGTTTCTTCAATTAACATTTCTACAACTTGCGGATAAGTTAAAACCTTAAGCCCCATTTCTTTAGCTTTGGCAATTTCAACTTGATCATCCCCAAAAGCATTACCCGCAACAATGGTCATCCCAGGCGTAATGTTATTTTCATCAAATGGTAAAATCTTAATACCAGCTTGTTCTAAGCCCCGCTGGGTAAAAGTGTATTTTTCAATATCAGAGCCGACAACCTTGCAGCCCTTATCATTTAAGATTAACGCTAAAGCGCTCATTCCTGTCCCTTTGATTCCGACGAAGAAATACGTGGTTTCCATATCCATTGAAAGTTCCTCTTTTCATTTTACAATCATGTTAAGTTTACCATACTAGCTCACGCAAATAAACGACTAATTAAATAACTATTTTTCACCCGTTAAAAACGCATATTATTCAACGCTTCTTGCGTTAAATTAACCTTCCGCGGCTTAGCTCCATGCGCCTTGGAAATATATCCCCGTGCTTCTAATGTATCAATCATCGAAGCTGCACGGTTATAGCCGATTGAGAAGACGCGCTGCAATTTGGAAGTTGAAATGGTGTCTTCATTGACAATATAATCCAACACCCGTGGCATCAATTCATCTTCTTTTTCTAAAATAACGGCTTTTTTCTTTAGTTTTTCGGGGTCAAATGCATAGCTAGGCTGTGCCTGCTGCCTGATAAAGTCACAAATATCATCAATTTCATCGTCTATATAAGTTCCCTGCAAACGCACCGGCTGGCTGGCTCCGCTGGCCAAAAAGAGCATATCGCCTTTGCCTAAAAGTCTTTCCGCCCCAGAAGCATCCAAAATCGTCCGTGAATCAGTCGAACTGGCAACCATAAAGGCCAAACGGGTTGGTATATTATTTTTAATTAAGCCGGTAACCACATCAACACTTGGTCTTTGTGTTGCTACAATCAGGTGAATACCGGCTGCTCTAGCTTTTTGCGTAATGCGGGCAATATACTCTTGCACTTCTGATGAAGAGGCCATCATCAAATCAGCCAATTCATCAATAACAATCAAAATATAAGGTAATTTATCAGCTGGATGTCCTTTTTTGACGACTTTATCATTATATCCCGCTAAATTTCTGGCACCTAATTGCGCCATCTTCTGGTAGCGGTCTTCCATTTCGTCAACGGCCCACTTCAAAGCCTCTGTAGCTTGCTTAGCATCAGAAATAACCGGCGCCAGCAGGTGGGCAATACCTTGGTAAGGTGCTAGTTCAACTGCTTTAGGATCAATTAACAGTAATTTAACCTCTGAAGGTTTAGCTTTATATAAAATTGAAACCAATAAACTGTTAATAAAGACTGACTTGCCCGACCCCGTCGCCCCAGCAATTAGGCCGTGCGGCATCTTAGCAATATCAAAAACTCTTGGTTGACCAAATAAATCGACCCCTAACGCTGTTGTCAGCGGTGAAGAAGCTTCTTGGAAGGCTTTTGATTCTAGAACTTCTGCTAATAAAACCTGGCGGGCTTTTTGGTTAGGAATTTCAATTCCAACCGTACTGCGTCCTGGAATTGGCGCTTCAATTCTGATGTCTTTAGCTGCCAAAGCCAGTTTTAAATCATCATTTAAATTAGTAATCTTATTGACCTTTACCCCGCGATCCAAGACCAATTCAAACTGGGTCACCGTCGGTCCAATGGTCCAATGTACCACATGAGCGCCAACTTTAAATGATTTTAACGTTTCATCCAAAACTTTGGCTTGCTTTTGAGCCCAGTCATCGCTTTGTTTTTGGTTTTTTTCATGCTTATGGTCCAACAGCTCTAAAGACGGAAATTGATATGATTTAGCCGGCGCTAGCGGCTGTGCAGTCGGTAATACATCAGGTTCTGCGGATACAGGGAGCTTTTCAGGTGAAATGAGCGGAAACTTTTGGCTTTCACCTTTGATATCAGTTTCAGCTGACTCAGGTAATGTTTGCTGAACTTTGGCTTCAACTTTCCAAGGATGTTTAATATCTGTTTTATTTTGATTTACTGCTGCGTTTGGCTTTAACTCAACTTCCGGCGCTGCTTTAAGCATTGGCTCGGCTTTAGCCTCTTCAGTATGTGATACTGGTTGCGGCATCATTTCCGGTTCTAATTTCGGTTCAGCTTCATTTGCAGCTGACGGCATTTCAGTGACAGCTTCTGGCTTAACAGCCGCTTGCATTTCTACTTCTGAAGGGCTAGCTTGTAGCTTATCTTCAGCTTCATTTTCAAGTTCAGCCATCTGCAAGACTTCTGCCGACAGCCCGTGTGTTAAATCAACCAGTGGTACATCATCATGCTGGCTGAAAAATAAGTACCTATCTAATGGTTTAAAAAGTTCTTGAATTAATAACTTATAGTTTGGTTCCGCAACTGTTTGACTAGCCATAGATGGCGGTACAACAGTTGGATGAAAAAAACGTCTCCTTGGTGGCACCACCTGGCTGTTTTTTTTCCTATGACCATCTTTAGACGCATTGCTGCGCAAAAAGCTTGGTCCATCATAATCTTTCATTAATATCAATCCTAACTAAATACAAATAAAAGGAGTTAGGCAAATCCTAACTCCTTCATTCTAACATAATTAAGCCTTAAGCTTGGAATAAATTTTGGGCTTTTTGAAAGTCAAAAGCTTGCCCGCAAGGATATTCTTCAGGGTCGAGCACCAAAATTCCCCGCTTTTGCGGAGCATTAGGCAAAGCCAATTCGCGCGCAGAACAAATCATCCCAAAACTATCAATTCCGCGCAATTTACCAGCAAAAATGAGGCTGCCATCCGGCATCATTGCACCCACCTTGGCCACCACGACATTTTGTCCAGCTTCAATGTTGGGTGCACCGCAAACAATTTGCAGCTGTTTTTGACCATCAATTGTTACTTTAGTCACATGCAAATGATCAGAATCAGGATGGTCTTCCAATTCATCTACATGTCCTACAACAAATTTAGGTTCATGGTCATTGACAAGTTCAGCTTCAAAACCAGCCTTGGTTAAAGCGGCATTTAATTTTTCAACTTGCGCATCATCAAGGAAAACTTGGCCCAAAACATCCAGTTCACCTAAAATAGCCGCTGCATCAAAAAAATTGTATCCTTTGGTCTGATTTGTTTCTTCATCAAAGATGCGAACAATATTTTCTTTCTTCTCAAAAGCTTGTGTGCCTTGATCATCGGCCACAACCACCAATAAAACATCACCAAGTTGTTCTTTATTGTAACTTGCAATTAACATGGACTTAAAACTTCTTTCTTAAAATATGATTTGGGTTATCCCCATTAATTAACGCTCTTTAAAAAGGCTTCAACTTCAGCTTTTGTTTTACGATCCTTATTAACAAAACGGGCTTTTTCCTGACCATCAACATAAACGATGAAGCTTGGAATCCCCATGACAAAAAGTTCTTGACATAAATCGATATTTTCGTCACGATCAACTAAAACAAAAGTATAGTCGCTAAATTCAGCTTCGATTTCAGGCATAGCCGGCTTAATAAACCGGCAATCAGGGCACCAGTCTGCTGTAAAGAATAAAACATACTTGCCTTCTTTCAATTGTGCTTCCATTTCAGCTTTAGTCATCTTAGCTAATTTTTCCATGGTTAAACCTCCACTATTATTGATTTTTACATTATAGCGCATTTAGGTTAAAAAGGCATCAAACTTGCTCAAACATGCTATAATGATAAGAAAAAACAAGGATGTGATTCCATGAAAAAAACAACCCTGCTAAGCCTTCTTCTCGGTGCCAGTGCAGGTGTCCTCGGAGCTAAAGCTTATTTAGCCCGGCCCTTATCTGCACACCGTGTTTTAACTAAAGTCAAACAGCAATTTCAAACCGAATCACCGGTTTACGGTACTTGGATTGAACATAAAAGGCGGCCTTTACAGCGCTTTGCTTTGAAATACCAAACTTATCACGGCGGTTTGTCGCGCTATGAAGATGAACGGCTGGTTTCATATGAATTTACCGCCGAAGCCAAAACCGGAACTGTTATTGAAATCAAACGCCTTGATTAAAATTTTGCGGTCAACTTATAAATAGGTTGACCTTTTTTACTGAATTTTTCTTCATATTCAGTCATAACATTATCTTCATCTGTATCATGCAAGTCTAAAAAGACCTGTTCAAAATGCATGCCGAAATTATTCATGCTGCACAGAGAATATTCAAATAAACCGCGATTGTCGGTCTTAAATTCCAACAAACCGTCATCTTGCATCACTTGCTTGTATGAAGCTAAGAAGCTCTTATAAGTCAAGCGGCGCTTTTCGTTGCGTTTTTTAGGCCAAGGATCTGAAAAATTAAGGAAAATCCCTGTTACTTCATCATCAGCAAAAAATTCCGTCAAGCCGCTGCCATTAGCACAAACCAGCTGCAAGTTAGGTAACTGTGCCTCTAACTGCTTTTTTAAGGTAATTCCGACTGCTACCGCCTGCATTTCAAGGCCGATAAAGTTGCGATCAGGGTACTTTTGAGCCATTTCAACAATAAAGCGGCCCTTACCTGTACCAACTTCAACATACAAAGGTTGCGGCTTGGCAAAACGTTCCTGCCATTTGCCCCGCCATTGTTCCGGCTCAGTAACAACCCATTGCGGATTAGCTTTAATTAAGGGTTTAGCCCAAGGTTTATTTCGTAAACGCATCTTTTCCTCCAATAATTATCTATTCACGAAATAAGGGATAAAAGGCGACCTTTTATCCCTTATTGATTTTAAAAATATCTTCTTTTGAAAACTCATTAAGCTTTACAATGTCTTGGTTCATTTCATGGAAACGACCACGCATATAGCTATGTTTAATAGACATTAACAGGTACAATCGCAAGTACCAGTCAACCCTTTGGCATAGTTCAGCAGTCGGCGTACCCTTGACATATTGGCACAGCCAAGCATACCACTGTTCACGTGGGACATATTGACACATTAACATACTGAGATCTGTAGCAGGGTCGGCAATCATTGCTGCCTCCCAATCCACTAAATAAAGCTTATGCTTATCAGATAACAGCCAGTTTTTATGGTTTAAATCGCCATGACATACTTCGTAATTCGAGCGTTCAAGTTTCGGCTGGCAAGCTCTTAAGTGATTGGCCGTGTTTTTGAGCAGCGGATGCTTTCTGAGGTCAGGCGCAAGCCCTCTAAAATAGCGGTTAAGCAGTTCCTGTGGAGGCAAAACCTGCCCTCCAATCTGCAGCAGCATTCTTTTTAACAAATCAGAATGGTGCAAGCGGTACAAGAGGTCGCTAACTTCTTTTTTTTGCATCTCAGTCCGTTTCAAACTGCGGCCATTCTGCCATTCTTGCGCAGTTAAAGTGTCGCCAGTCGACATCGTCTTAGTCCACACTAACCGTGGGACAATCTGTTCCAGTGACAAAGCTGCTAAAAAAGGCGAAGAATTCTGCTTGATGAACAGGCGCTGATCATGGTTAACTCCCATAAAAGCTGTACCTGTATCACCATCAATAGGAAGAACCTGCCAACCATTATCCAAATTAAGACTCAACGTAGGCTCTCCTTTTGAAAATATCGATAACTAAAGTAATTTTAGCTAACTCATCCTTTATGTGTCAAGCTATTTTTCCTTAGACTGTCTCTTTAATAAGGCATAGCTTTCTAATAACAGTAAAATCCCAGTCACTAAACTGTATTTTACATCTCTGGTACCTGCAAAATAGCAAATGGTAAAAAGCAGCACAACGGCCAGCATTAAAATCCGCATTAATTTAGCAAAATCCCGGGTTTTATCCGTCTGTGTCAGCGGATAAAGGTGAGTAAAAACAATTTCGTTATACTTGTCTTTTAAAGGTCCCATCTGAAAACAGATCAAATAAGTAAAAATCAAAGCAATCAGCAAGGCTAAGTAACGATTTTCCAAAAAACATAGTAAAAGGCCGCCTAAAACGAGCAAGCGGAAAAACAAACTACCAAAACTACCTGACCGCACCAAGCCTCGGGCAAATAAATAGTAATAAGGTCGCTTTTTATGTGCCTTAGGCAGCATAAAATCCAAATATTTGCGGCGCTTAGCACTAGTGACCACATAAGGAACATCGCAAAATAAGTTAAAAAAGCGATACAAATTCATCATACGGCTGCTTTCTTTGCCGATAGCCTGCTGCCACAAAAAGATTTGCTTTTCGCCCATGCTTTGACGCCATATAAAAATAAGCAGGCAGCCAACCAAACTGAAAGTCAGGGCATAAACCCCTAAACCTAAAGCAGCAATTAAAAAATTAATGAAAGGATATACTACACAAAACAGAAATTTGATTCCTTTTGACATTTCAAAATATAAGGTAAACTCTTCTAAGCTAAGCCAAAAATATTTTAAAACTATCGCGGTTAAGCAGATAAAAGTCACCTGCAAGCGGTCAAATTTCAAAATAAAAAGTAAAAATGGTACTAAAACTAAACTGCATCCTATTGTAAATAAAACTCCAGTTACTAAAGAAGCTCTTTTGGCTCTTGTCAAATAACGTCTGATTTCACCTTCTTTGGGCAATAAAAAGACCGCATCTGCCGGTTTAAGCAGTGTTTTTAACTGTCCAAATTGAATCACCAAGGTTAAAATTACCGCCATAATATAAGGTGCATAACTTGGCGTCGGCTGATTTTTTAAGGCTTTAAGATAGTTTGAATAAGCTAAACCTAAGCCACCAAAGGCAAATAACAAAGATAAGACAAAAAAATCATTTAAAACATAACGCAAATATTTAAAAATTTGTTTTAAATATGCCCTTTGCCGTACTTGATACAATTTAAGCATGCTCTTCACCCGCCAATTCAGTCATTCCTAAATAAATATCAGCTAATGAAGCATCCTTAGCACCGTACAAATCCCTAAGCTCAGCTAACGTTCCCTTGGCCTTAAGGCTTCCTTGATCAATCATCACAAAACGGTCGCAATACTTTTCTGCTGTTGATAAAACGTGGGTTGACATCAAAACCCCTGCTCCACGCTGCTTTACTTGGTCGATCAAATTCAATAAATCTCTTGTTGCTAAAGGATCAAGGCCTAAAAATGGTTCATCAATAATAAAAAGTTCGGCTTCCGTCATGAAAGCACAGGTAATCATCACTTTTTGCTTCATTCCTTTAGAAAAGTTAGCGGGAAACCAATCTAATTTATTATCTAGACGGAAAATTTTCAATAAAGATAAAGCCTTTTGAAAAGCCGTCTCATAGTCAAGGTCATAAGCCATAATGGTCATTTCTAAATGCTCTTTGAGCGTTAATTCTTCATATAAAACGGGGGTTTCCGGAATATAAGCCAGCTTTTTTTTATAATTAATCGGATCCTTTTTAATTGATGTTTCACCAACTAAAATCTGCCCGCTTTGTGCCTGCAGCAAGCCGATAATGTGCTTAATGGTCGTAGATTTGCCAGCCCCGTTCAAACCGATTAAGCCGACTAATTCGCCTTCATTGACGGTAAAACTCAAGTCTTTGAGCACAGGCCGCATAAAATATCCGCCTGTCAAATTTTCTACATCTAAAATCATCCGCAAAAGTCCCTTCCATTCAACTTAATTTTAATTATAACAGAGTTTTTTTCATTTAGCCTTTTCAAAATAAATTCATGTTATAATTAGGGTATCATTTTGAAAGAAGGTTTTTTGATGGACGATTGTATTTTCTGCAAAATTATTAAAGGTGAAATTCCTAGCATTACCGTATATGAAGATGATGATGTCAAAGCCTTTTTAGATATCTCACAAGCAACTAAAGGGCACACGCTTTTGGTGCCAAAAAAGCACGTCCAGGATATTTTTGCTTATGATGATGCCTTAGCTCAAAAAGTTTTAACCAAAATTCCAATGGTGGCCCAAGCTATCAAAGATAGCGATCCTAAGATTTTAGGCTTAAACATTGTTAACAATAATGGTGAAGTCGCTTACCAATCCGTCTTCCATTCTCATATCCACTTTATTCCAAGATATGGCAAAGACGATGGTTTTTCGATGGCTTTTAGCGATAATTCGGCTAAATATGACCAAGATGCCTTAAACCAAACAGCAGCTGCCATTAAGGCACAATTTAATTAACATGAAATGGGTTAAAACATCCTTGCTGCTTGGTTTAGGCGCGGCTGCCTACATTAACCGGGCCCAAATCATTGCACAAGTAGCAACTAAAATCAAAAAAGCCGACACTATCTTACAAGAGGTCACTAATTTAGCCGGCAAGGCGCAAACGACCGCCCAAAAATGGCGGGCTTTCAGTTCCGAAGCCAGTCATGCCAGTGAGATTTTAACTGATTTAGATTACGACATTAATCGCTATTTTCAAGAGATTGAACCTAACTTGACTAGGCTTAATGAAATGCAAAAGAAAGACTAAATTCTAAGGTTTTGCTAAATTTTTATAAACAATTCTGTTATCTCTTTAAGAGTGTGGTATAGTAATTACTGTTAGACTTGTTTGACAAGTTAATATTTATGAATGGATGTGTTATTCAACATGAAAAAATGGTTTGTCGCAGTTGCAAGTGTCCTGATGGCATTTACGCTGGCAGCATGCGGTTCCAAGACCGTCGCTACTACTTCAGGTGGCAAGATCACTGAAAGCGAGTATTACTCAAGCCTGAAGAAAACTTCTTCAGGCAAGCAAATACTTCAAGAAATGATTTTAAACAAAATCTTGGAAAAAGAATACGGCTCAAAGGTTTCTGATAAGAAAGTCAATGCAACTTACAACTCTTATAAGAAGCAATACGGCTCAAGTTTTTCAACAATCTTAACCCAAAACGGCTACACTAAGTCTTCTTTCAAGAAGAACATCCGCTCTTCTTTGCTTTTGCATGAAGCAGTCGTTGATCACACTAAGATCACCAACAAGATGTTGAAGAAGCAATGGAAGTCATACACACCAAAGATTACGGTAGCTCATATTTTAGTTTCCAAGAAATCTGATGCTCAAGCCATTATCAATGAACTCAAAAAAGATGGTTCCTACAAGAACTTTGCTAAATTGGCTAAAGCAAAATCAACAGATACTTCCACTAAGAGCAATGGTGGGAAGCTTTCTGCTTTTGACAACACCGACACCAGCCTTGATTCCAGCTTTAAGGCTGCTGCTTTGAAACTTAAACAAGGCGAATACACAACAACCCCTGTTAAGAGTTCTTATGGCTACCATGTCATTTACTGCATCAAGAATCCTGGCAAAGGTAAGATGTCTGACCATATCAAAGATTTGAAGAAGCAGATCATCGAAACCAAGGCTAATGATTCTACTTATATGCAAAAGATTTTAGGTAAGGTCTTCAAGGGCGGCAACGTTTCAATCAAAGACAATGATTTGAAAGATGTCTTATCTGATTACGTTTCTACCTCTTCATCTTCATCTAGCTCTAAATAATTAAGCCAAAATCCTTCAAGCAAATGCTTGAAGGATTTTTTGTGTAAAAAAAGCGGCTGCTAACGGATAATTCCGCCGGCAAGCCGCTTTATTATTTACGATAGTCAAAAGTCCATGTGATTACAAAATCAGGCATATTTACCAGCTGGTAATCTTGCGGAAGCTGCTTAAAAAATTCCGTCACAGTCTGTTCTCTTTCTAGGCCAAACCCCATATCGTGCAATTTACGCATATCTTTTAATTTAACAACCGTATCAAAATTTTCCATTTCAGTTTGATCATCAAAAATATAATCAAAAAAGACGACAAAGATGGTTCGAGGGTCCAACTGAGCCAATTCATCCAAGTGGACTTGATTGATTTCAGCATTTCCAGTCAAAACCCCGTAAGCCCAGGTATCATCTTTTAATTTCAACTGTTCTTGTTCATCTTTAGCCTGGTACCACTTAATTCCCTGAATCAAGCCTCTTTTTAAAAAATCGTAGTCGACAATCCAAGCAGGATAATCTTCTTCTTGTTTATTTTGCACCCTCAATTTATCATTAGTTTGATCAATCAAAGCTTGTATTTCCTTTTTCATGTCCAGGCCTCCTTATGATATTTTACTTTATCCTACTCCAAATAACTGCTAGACGCAATTATTTTGGTCTCTAAGACCTTTCATGTTAAAATTTAAAGTAGTTTAATCATCTTTTAGGAGGAGATTATTATGTCAGAAATTAAACTTGTAGCTATTGATATTGACGCTACCTTACTTAATTCAAACCGTCAATTAACAACCAAAGTCAGTCAAGCTATCAAAAATGTTTCTGCCCAAGGAACCAAAGTTGTGCTGACCAGCGGACGTCCCTTGTCTGGCATTAAGCCTTTTTTAGCTCAATTAGGTTTAGATAATCAAAATGATCAATATGTGATTTCTTTTGGCGGAAGCATCGTCGAAACTACCTCTGGTCAAGTGTTAGCATCTAACCAGTTATCCTTTAATGACTATCTCAAATTATATCAAATTGCCACCTCGTTAGGCATCCATTTTCATGTCGAATCCGCTGATAAACTTTACACGTCTAACCGTGATTTAGGTAAATACACCATTGTTGAGGGCTTTTTAACCCAGATTCCCGTTTGTGTCAGAACACCGGAAGAATTAAGCAATATTCCTCTTGTCAAAGCCATGTTTGTCGACGATCCTGCTAAAATCGACAACTTAGTTCAAAAAACTGAGCTTTTTGAACCCTTATCCGCTAAATTAACTTTCACCCGCAGCGATCCGGCTTATTACGAAGCCAATCCTAAGGGCGTTGACAAAGCATACGGTTTAAAAATTTTACTCGATAAATTAAACATGACTCCAGCTAACCTCATGGCCATTGGCGACCAAGGTAACGATTTATCGATGCTTAAATTAGCTCAAGTAGGTGTAGCCATGGGAAATGCCATTCCAGAATTAAAAGCAGTTGCCAGTTTTGTAACGGCTGATTGCGATCATGATGGGGTTGCTGTCGCCTTAGAAAAATTTGTTGCAGCAAAAAATTGACATTATTTGGCACAACAGCTAAAAACTTTCGCTATTCTGGTTAATTTTATAAATTAATCACAATATATTTATATTTTATTAAAATAGTACTAGTAGACTGTTTTTTAACAGCACATTTTAGGGATAGAGATTGATGTTTAAAAACAAAAATATTACGTCACGATCAGCAATTATCCAAGGCTTAATGATAGCCGTTGGTTTTTGCTTAATTCTGGCGACCGCATTTACTTTTATTCTTTTTAATAAGAATAACTTAAAAAATTATATCACCACACAAGATTCAATTATTAAAGAGCAGCACTATTATAATGAGCGAATTGCCATCGCTGCCCAAGACGCTGGCTTGTCTAAAAAGCAGGTCGATTATCTATTAATTGACGAACGACAAACTAAAGAACTATCTTTAACTACAATTGATAATCTTTTTGAAGCTAAAGCTGTTTTATTAAACAGCAGTGCCTTATATCAGGCCAGCTTAAAAAGTTTACAAGCTAAGAAGCTTTCTTTGACAACTAAGCAAAAAGAAGCCCTAAATGATAAGTTAGAAGTTTTTCAAATTAACTTATACCGCCACAATAAAGCTACTAACCGGTTAAATCACTTAACGATGTTTTTGCAAATTTCCCGCTTTTGGAAAAAAGCCATCTATATAGTCGATTTAATTTTGATTATTTTTCTACTGCTGCTTTTTGTGAGTTTTGCTAGACAAACAAATTCGATTCATATCTTGTTTTTTGTCAGCAATTTTAACCTTATCAACACCATCTTAACCTTATTTCTAGCTATCTTTTTAACCTTATACAGCACCTTTTTTTTAGAACAAAGACTCTCTGGTGAAACACTGGCCTTTTTTTATGTTATCACCAAATCGATTCGGCAATATCTTTGGTTTACGATTTTCATTTTATACATTATCGGCTTTTTAGCTTCAATCATCGCTACCAAGATGCAAAAGGATGACCAAAAATAACCCTAGATTTTTTCTGGGGTTATTTTAGTAAATTTTGCTTTTCTTTACTGAACTCTGCTATAATGTAAGTGACAAGCACACGAAAGGATCTTCATTATGGCCACTATCAAAGACATTGCTGCTAAAGCTAACGTTTCTCCCGCAACGGTTTCACGGGTTTTAAATTATGATGAAACTATGTCTGTCAGCACAGAAACTCGCAACCGCATCTTTAAAGTTGCTGAAGAATTAAATTACGTTAAATATAAGGCAAAACCCAAAAAAGCCAGCCCACAAAAAACGGATACTAAAACCATCGCCATTATTCAATGGTACACCGAACAAGAAGAAATCAACGATTTGTATTACTACGCCATCCGCATTGGCATTGAAAAAAAAGCTCATGCCCTCGGTTGCAATGTAAACCTAATTTATCAAGACGAACCGCTGACTAAAGCCACTGATGCTGACGGCGTGATTGCTGTAGGTAAATTTTCTCCTGACCAAATTGAAATGATTGCTAAAACTAACAACAATATTATCTTTGTGGACAGCAATACCTTAAGATTCGGCTATAGCTGTGTCGTAGCTGATTTCGAAGGCGCTGTCGATCAGGTCATTGACCATTTCTTAGCCCATGGGCAGCAAAAAATTGGCCTTTTAGCCGGCGTAGAAGAAACCTCTGATGCGAAAACCAAGCTCTTAGATCCACGCTTAGCTGATTTTAAAAACAAATTGACTTCTTTGAATCTTTACCATCCTGAATATGTTTTTACCGGTCAATTTTTGCCTGAATCCGGCTATAACATGATGCAACAAGCGATTAAAACTTTAAAGGGCCGTCTTCCTCAGGCTTTTTTTGCTGCCAATGACGCGATTGCTTTAGGCGCTTTAAAAGCTTTGGCAGAGTATGACATTTCTGTTCCGGAACAGGTCAGCCTAATTTCTTTTAATGACACCTCACTAGCACGTTATGCCTACCCTGCTTTGTCCTCGGTCAAAGTTTTTACCGAGGAGATGGGAGCTACAGCAACTAAGATGGTCTTAACTAATTTAAAAGCTAAACGCACCATCCCTGAAATGACCACCTTGGCAACGCAGCTCATTTTGCGTGCTTCCAGCTTAAATTAATAAAAAAGCGTCTTTAGGACGCTTTTTTATTTTGAACTGCCTCTTAGCCGAAGATTACATAATGCTAACTGTTCTTCTAGCGTCTTCTTGTCACTAGTGACTTTGCCGAGACGCTTTTGAAGTTTTTCAACCGCGCGGGTGGCCTTGTCCTCGTTTTTGCCGGCTTCTGCTTGGATTTGGCTATCTTCTACTTCTTGGCTTTGGTCTTGAGTGTTTTCAACGGCTTCTGTTTGTTCTACGTTTTCGTTATTCATGCGAAAACTCCTTTCTCACGCATTTTAAGCCTTGGGAGGCTAAATTATACATGATTGTTCTTTAACGCCTGCAAAGCAAGAAAAAGGCCTAAAAAAAGACGGCTGTTAAACCGTCTTTTTACTCTGTATTAAATTATCGGAGTCCAATCTCTGAACTCTTTGAAAATCTTGTATGCTTTCTTCATCATGGAATTTTCAGCCAGGTACTGTAAACCGGAACTGGTAACCGCAAGCTGATTGATTCCGCCGACTACCGTACCGCTTTTTGTCTGATTAACTGTTAACCCTTTAATGTATCCATCGTCTGTCAGCATCATCAAGCTTCTGATTAGCTGTTTACGAGAATATTGAACACCGTTTCTTGCAAGATGTCTGTATCAGGGCCTAAGTCATTTTCATAACAGTATTTCAGATAACTGAGCACCTTATACGCAATCGTGAAATAATCATTATTTGCCATGGAACTGCCTCAATATATCGGCTTTAAAGCGGAATCAGGGTCTAATTCAGGAAGTTTTTTTCCTGTCTTAATTGCTTGCCTAATCTTTTGAATTGCTCTTTGCATTTCTTCCTCATCAGGATGTAAAGGGTCAGTTAAAGGTACCGTTTTACCAAAAGTCCCTTCTCCGAATTTTAAATCATAATCTTTTATAGCCCTACCAAAAGCTTTGAAAGTCTCTTTTGAAGGCATTACGGGTTCCCAAGTCATAAACATCATCCTTTCAATAGTAAGCCTAAAATTAAATCCATGTATTCGGGGTCATCCGTAATTTTTGCATAATGACATGTCCCATCTTTATCAATAAATTTAACGTGACCATTCTGCGGCTCAAAAACCGACTCCAATCCCACGGAAAGAACTTCTGTTGCATTTGAGTTTAACGACTCTCCAATTTTGGAGGGTCGTATTTGCTCAATATATCGGTTTTAAATCGGAATCTGGGTCTAGTTCCGGTAATCTTTTGCCCATTATGATTGCTCGATTGATAGTTTCTATTTCTTCCGCAATGTCTTCATCTTCGTCAGTTAATGGGTCACCCAATGGTACGACATGGTCAAATGCGCCCTTGCCGAATTTATTTTCATAAGATTCGACCGCTTTATTGAACTTTTCAAGCATTTCTTGTGAATACATACTAATTCACCCTTTCAAAAGTAGCCCTAAAATCAAGTTTAAATATTCTTGGTCATCCGTGATTTTTGCATAATGGCGTTTTCCGCTTTCGTCAATATATTTGAGTTTACCGTTTCCAGGTTCAAAAATAGATTCCAAACCCACGGAAAGAACTTCTGTTGCATTTGGGTACGTTTTGCCAATGTATGGCGATATAAAATTATCTTTTTTCGTTAACTCATTAATTCCGTAACGGTTATCACGATAAATATCCCGCAACCTAGTTTCTTTTTCCCCTTTTGTTCTTGCTTCGACAAATTCTTTTTCAATTCTCACGACATCAGCGTTATGGTCTTCCACGAAGTGCCCAATTTCATGCCAAGCTGTCGTTGGCCTGCCAGACGAATAAATCGTGTTGTACTTGCCATTATTGTTTTCTTCAATATAGGCAGCTAATTCTGCCTGAGTTTTTACCCAACTAGGAATCTTGTAATGTTTCCCACTAGCATCGAGCAAAGCCCGAATATAAAAACCTCTTTGATTTTTTCCAGCAAATATAACTTCACTTGTATTGTTAAGGTAATTAACCCAATCTGTCGGATAATGGTTGAAAGCTTCATTCAATGCACTCTTAACCGCCTTTACCGACCGCTCAACCCACTTATCTTCACTAACAGTTCCACCGGTTTGACGGTATACGCTAACGGCTTTTGTGATTGCATCCTTGTCGCCAATTTTATCTGAAATACTGTATTTTTGGTTAAACACTTGTCCCAGTTTGATTATATCATCTTTAGAAGCTGTATGAATATCAATCTTGCGGAATAATTCAGCTACTTCATCGATACTCGTTTCAAATGTAGTTGGCTTAACATCACTGATAAAATTCGATATGGTTGGCTTGTCAAGCCAGTAAGCGCTTATTGCACACCTACAATTGGGATGAACCGGCAAGTCCGGCACATCGGCTACCTTGTACACTCCGCGGCCCCAGCCATCATCGCTATCTGCAATACTAGCGCATATCTTATCTTGCATGCACTAGGTTCGGCTATCCATTTGCAATAATCATAACCATATCTTTTGAGATTTGCAAGCGTTGCGTTTGCTTGTACCCTTGCGCTTTCAGTACGAGCTAGGCGCTCGCTGGCATACTTGGCATTTTTGAATTCTTTGCTAACTAACGGTCTTAATTCTCTTGCGATTTGTTGTGCTGTCTTGCCCTCAATCATGCACTTTTGTAAAGCAATATCAAGCCTTGCCTTTAATTCGTCTGTATTTTTCCATACAGTGTCCGACCAATTACCGCTGCCGACTTGCGACATAATAATTTCACTGGCCTGTGTCGATGGCCATCCAACTTTGGAGGGTCCTATTTGAAATATAGTCGTACCTATGCGAAAAATCGGCAAGATAACCATTTATAGCGTGCAAAAGCCTGTTGGACAAATACGGTCCTTCACAATAAGGCTAGTCCTTGAAAATTTCAAATAAAAGAACTAAAATAATAATTGTGATTATATCTTTCATGGCTTTTTCACCTCTTCAGCGTCTGTAAGCCACAATTTTTGATTGTGGTAAGATACGTTAAAAGAGGCGAAAAAGCCTTTAATATATACTTTGGCAAATACGGCTCTCCAAAATTGAATGATCGTTCAAAAGTTGAAAGATTACTTAGATTTTTAGTGCATGTAATCAAAATGTAATCACGACAAAAATAAAACGCGTCAAAACGTTGATATGAAAGGAATTATAGTAATGAAACAAGGCACGACAATTATTACACTCGATAATGGCTATCACTTATGGACCAATACCCAAGGACAAGGTACTATTCATTTACTTTGCCTCCATGGCGGCCCTGGCGGCAACCATGAATATTGGGAAGACACCGCTGAACAGCTGAAAAAGCAAGGCTTGGATGTTCAAGTCCACATGTATGATCAATTAGGCTCTCTTTATTCTGATCAGCCTAATTACGACGATCCTGAAATTGCTGCTAAGTACTTAACCTATGATTACTTCTTAGATGAAGTCGAAGAAGTGCGGCAAAAACTTGGCCTTGAAAACTTCTATTTGATTGGTCAAAGCTGGGGCGGCGCTTTAGTGCAAATGTATGCCCACAAATATGGGCAACATTTAAAGGGCGCTATCATTTCTTCGATGGTAGATGAAATCGATGAATACGTAGCTAACATCAATCGTTTGCGCGAAGAAACCCTTCCTAAAGAAGCCGTTGATTTCATGCTTACTTGTGAAGCTAACAATGATTATGCCAACCCTAAATACCAAGAATACGTCCAGATTATGAACGAAAACTTTATTGACCGCAAGCAGCCTTCCAAGCTGTATCATTTGAAAGATCTTGGCGGCACCAAAGTTTACAATACTTTCCAAGGTGATAATGAATTTGTTATCAAAGGCAAGCTTGATTCTTGGCATTTTAGAGATAAACTCAAAGATATCACCGTGCCTACCCTGTTGACTTTTGGCGAACACGAATCCATGCCTTTGCCTTCAGCTCATACTATGAATAAATTATTGCCAAATTCACGTTTAGTAACCACGCCAGATGGTGGACACCACCACATGGTTGATAACCCTGACGTTTACTACAAACACTTAGCTGATTTTATCCGCGATGTTGAAGCCGGCACTTTTACTAACGAAGTCGAAGCTTAATTAAAAAGGCGCAAACACTTTAATTGGTGTTTGCGCCTTTTATTTATGTTATTTACTGAATTGAGCAAATTTTTCTTTGATTGCTTGTGCTGAAGCTTGTAATTTAGCTTGTTCTTCAGCAGTTAAATCAAGTTTAACGGTTTGAGCAATTCCTTGTCGGCCAACAATAGCAGGATAAGACAAGTAGCAACCATATTCTTCACTGTAATGTGAAACCGGCAATTCGGTCATCGCATCTGACATAATCGTATTGGCTAAGCGAACGGCTGCTGTAGCAATCCCATAGCTGGTATATTTCTTACCGGCAAAAACTGCAAAGCCACCCATTCTAGCTTCTTCATTTAAGGCTTCTAAGTCTAAGTTCTTTTCCTTAGCAATTTCCGTAATTGGACGTCCCAAAGCCCGAACCGTCGACCAAGCTGTAAATTGCGAATTACCATGTTCGCCCAAGTTGTAGCCCGACACTGAACGCGGATCAATGTTCAGCTTTTGCGCAACCGCCCTTCTCATCCGAGCTGAATCAAGCAAAGTCCCTGTCCCGATAACTTGTGCTTTAGGTAAACCCGTAACTTCTTGATAAATAGAAGTAATCACATCCACCGGATTGGTTACCACAATCAATTTGCCTTTAAAGCCTGATTCCTTAATGCTGGTAGCAACAGCTACTGTACTCTTGCTAGTGAAAGGCAGTTCCGCAAACCGATCTTTATTAGGACGGTCTTGCAAAGCAATATTGCCGACAGTTGAAATAACTACTTCGGCATCCTTTAACTCTGCGTAATCATTAACCTTGATTTTGGTGGCATAAGGCAGGTTAGCCATTGCATCTTCAAAATCCAAAGCATCAGCTTTTGATTTTGCTTCATTGTTGTCAATCAAAACCAATTCATCAGCAAAGCCGCAAGCAACAATATAATGGGCGGCAGCTGCCCCAACATTACCCATACCAATAATTCCTATTTTACGTGCCAAATTATCTCACCTTCCAAAAAATATCTTCTTTTTTATGATATACTTCTTTGCTATAACAAACAAGCTAATCTTCCATTTTACTGGTCATCTTAATTAAGATAGACTCTGACAAAAGTAAGTCATCATAAAGCTGATAAACATAACTTTGCATATGTTCAACTTGAGACATTTCATCTAAAAACTCTTTTTCAACTTCAAATACATGCAGCAAAGCGCGCATATGCAATTCTTTTTGTTCCGGTGTAATATCCGGATAACGGGCTGAAACTAATAGAACCCGCCAAAAAGATTTTAAATCGTTGGTATTATTTTGATCACGCAAATCATATAACACCCGGTATTTGACTTGAGGCGGCAAATACATCTGTTCAACCTCTTTAACCCCTCTTTTATTCATTTCATTGCGCAAAAACAGCATCTTTTGCTTGATTTCTTTTTGGTTTAATCCCCGTTCAAGGATAAAAGGAAAGACGACCGTAGGCACGAGCATACTGAGTAAAACGTACACTGTTTCAGCCAGCACTAGCAGGGAAAAATTATAGCTGCCGATACTTTTTTCTGAAATTGAAAAGACTAAAGCCAAAGTAACCGCCCCGTGAACACCGCCTAAAGCAAAAGCCAAACTGTCTTTAGCTGAATTGCGCTCTATTCTAAAGAACAGATACCGGCACATGCAGGTCAACAGATACATCAAACAGCCGCCAGCCAGCCACAGGTATGAGCCCTTCATTAAGAAAGGTGCCGTATGCGGATTAAAAATCCTAACCAGCGTTACCCCTAAAATAACAAAAACCATATTATTTAAAATTTCCTGAATCATATCCATCAGCCTTAAACCATCATGAAATTGGCTGGGATTAACAAACCTGCTTCTGATGCTTTCGCTATTTTGCAATAAACCAACACACACGACCGCAATAATCCCTGAAACATGAATTTTCTCGGCAATTCCATAAATGATGAAAGGCGTAATTAAAAATAAAATATTTTGTGCTGCCGCACTGCTATACCGCACATTACGCGCTAAACCTTGCCGAAAACTAATGACTACCACTGCTGAAAACATTCCAAAAACAATCCCGCCGACTAAAGCAAAGACTAACTCTTGCAAGGACTTGCTATAATTAATTTTCCCTTGAACAAACCACAAAAGCATCGTATCCATAAGTACTAAACCCGTAGCATCGTTAAATAAAGATTCCATTTTCAAGGCTTTATCCACCTTAAAAGGCATAATCAAACCTTCACGCACTGATTCGCCGGCTGTGGCATCCGTCGGCGTCGCACACGCAGCCAGCAAAAAGGCTAATGGCAGCGTTACTTTTAGCACCATACTGGTGATAAAACCTGTTATAACTGCTGTTATAACTACTAAAACAATAGCCACCAAAATAATAGCCTTCAGATTGTCCCTCACATTACGCAGCCGTGTTGTCTGACCTTCCAGGTAAAGTAACGGCGCCACAATACCAATCATAAACAACTCGGTTTCAAAACTTTCAATTTTGCTATTAAAAAAAGGTATTAAAGCTAGGCCAACACCTAAAAGCAGACTAATATAATTAATCGAAATTTTAGCTAAATAATTTGAAATAATGCTGCTGATGCAGGCTGTTAATAATAAAATAGTCGTCGATAAAAGCATTTATTTCCTCCTTCCCAAAGCACCTTAATATTCAGTGCTTTGTGAATTATTTAGTTAAATAACCCAATTTAACCAGCAGTTCAGCGCATTCAATGGCACCACCAGCAGCTCCACGGGCCGTATTGTGTGACAGGCCGATAAATTTCCAATCAAATAATTTATCCGGTCTTAACCGTCCAATTGAAACACCCATCCCTTTTTCATAAGCAACATCAAGCCTTACTTGGGGACGATCATCTTCAGTTAAATATTGAATAAAATGCTTTGGCGCACTCGGTAAATCAGTTAAATCAACGGGTCCTTGATAATTAATTAAAGCTTCAACCAATGCTTCTTTGGTTGGCTTTTGCTTAAAGTTAATAAAGCAAGCGGCAGTATGTCCGTATAACACCGGCACCCGCAAACATTGCGTCGTAATCAAAGGACTAGTCGCCGGCTTAATACTTTGCTCTTTTTCATCGAGATAGCCCAAAATTTTTAAGGGTTCTGTTTCTGATTTTTCCTCTTCACCGGCAATATAAGGAATAATGTTTCCTTGCATCTCAGGCCATTCCTTAAAAGTTTTACCTGCACCGGAGATAGCCTGGTAGGTCGTCGCTACAACCTGGGTTGGTTCAAATTGCTGCCAAGCAGCTAACGCCGGAGTATAACTTTGAATGGAACAATTAGGCTTAACGGCAATAAAACCTTTTTTGACATGCAAATGCTTCCTTTGACAGTCAATTATTTTAGCATGCTGTGGATTAATTTCAGGAATAATCATGGGCACATCATTTGTCCAACGGTGGGCACTATTATTTGAAATCACCGGAATATCGTGCTTAGCATAGGCTAATTCGAGTTTTTGAACGTCTTCTTTAGCCATATTAACTGCCGAAAAAACAAAATCAACTTCTTTTGCCACAGCTTCAACATCACTGGCATCTAAAACTGGCAGCTGGCCAATGGCTTCATCCAGCCTAGCCTCCATTCGCCACCGGTTAGCAACCGCTTCGCGATAACTTTGCCCCGCACTTTTAGGACTGGCTGCCACGCATGTAACCTCAAAAAAAGGATGATTAGCTAATAAGGAAACATATCTTTGCCCTACCATGCCTGTCGCTCCAAGTACACCAACACGTAATTTTTGCTTCATTACTTTTTCCTCCCCAAAATTATTGTCCTTATAATAGCCGCGTATATTTTTAGCTGTAAGCTAAGCTTGCGCATCTTGTTTAAATTGTTTAATACCACGTTCCAATCGTTTTAACCCATCTTGGATGAGCGCATTTGGACAAGCAATATTCATCCGTAAAAAATCTTGGCCATTGCCGCCATAAACAGTGCCATTTGATAAATAAAGACCTGTTTCTTGCCGGATAAAGGCAGCCAGTTTTTTAGAATCATGGGTCAAATCACCGGTGTAGATCCACAGCAGGTAAGTTGCTTGAGAATCGAGCAATTTAACTTCAGGGATCTTTTTAGCCAAATAAGCGGCCACATCCGCCTTATTTTTAGCTAATTGCTGCTGCAAGGCTTTTAGCCAAGGATGGCCTTTAGTATAGGCTGCAATCGAGGCCGGCAAAGCCAACAAATTAGGCTCCGCTAATTCTTCACTATTTAAGCCGCGAGATACCTGTGCTCTTAGATTGGCATCCGGCACAATGACAGTCGCTGCATGCAAAGCAGCCACGTTGAAGGCTTTGCTTGGTGAAATCAAAACTTCGGCTGTTGTCAAAAACTTAGGATCCAAACTGAGTAATGAATTATAGGTAAAACCAGGATAAGTTATTTCACCATGAATTTCGTCACTAACTAACTTCACTTGGTATTTTTGGCATAGTTGTGCCAATTTTTCTAATTCATCCTTGGTCCAAATACGGCCTAAGGGGTTGTGCGGATTGCATAAAATCATCATATTAGTTAAAGGATCCGCTAATTTAGCTTCTAAATCCGTCCAATCAACGTGATACATCAACTTTTCCTGGTCAAAAACAAGGTCGCTTGAAACAACATGGCGCCCGCTATTAACAATAGAATTATAAAAAATATTATAGACTGGCGCCTGCACTAAAACATTATCACCAATTGATGTCAGCCGCCGCACAGCCGAAGAAAGTGCAGGAACAACCCCAGTTGCAAACAGCATCCATTCAGCCTTGAGATTTACTTGATGATACTTTTGATACCAAGCAATAATGGCTTCAAAATAATCTGCTCTAGGTTCCTCATAGCCAAAAACGCCCAAATCCACTTTGGCTTGCATCGCAGCTATAATTTCAGGGGCTGTTTTAAAGTCCATATCAGCAACCCACATTGGCAGTTCGCCATCTTTAACGTCCCATTTAACTGATGTTGAGTGTCTACGGTCAATAATACTTTCAAAATCATAAGTCATGTTAATTCCTCGCTTTCGGCGTGCAAATACTCATTCTTTATTATAACTAATATGCGAATAAAAATTAAAAATAAATGCTCGCCAAATCAGCCCAGTCTATAAACCGTTTTCATATAGACTTTATTCGCTTTTATACAACTTTCTTAGTAATATTATCCATAAATAATACCAAAATTTCCTTTTTTAGTATTTTTTTATTATCAAATCTTTCATATGTTTCTTACGCATTCATGTCATTTTAAAAAATATTCCTTAATTATCCGACTATTATTAAAAAACACCTTAACAAATAGCTTAATAAAGTCTTAAGAAGTTCTTTGCAACCCAAGGCGGTGTTGATAAGCTTAAGGAATTATCGCAAATCATTAATCAATTGCATCAAAATGTTTCCTCCATGAATGAAGAAACCAAGCCAGCAGCTACGGTCAACCAGCAAAATATGACGACTATGAACAATGTCAATACTAACTGGGAAACTGAATTGGCTGATATGAAAGATTTAAAAGAAAGCGTTGAAAAGATGCATAATGATGTCCAAGATATCAATAAAATCATCAATGTTATCAATGAAATTTCACGTCAAGCCAACCTGTTAGCTTTAAATGCTTCTATTGAAGCTGCCAGTGCTGGCGATGCCGGCAAAGGATTTTCCGTTGTAGCTTCTGAAATTCGAAAGTTAGCGGTCCAAAGTGCTGATTCTACCAAAGAAATTGCAGCGATTATTGAAAAAATTACTGCACAATCCAATGATATGGTACAAAAGACCCAAGCCTCCCTTGACGGCGGACATAAGCAATCGCAATTAATCAGTGAAGCTATCAGCTCGACTGAAAAAGTTTACAACCGTACTACCGCTTTATAACCAACGGTATTGCCGATATCCAAACAGCAAGCGGCAACATTTAGTCAGTCTAAGATGTCGTCTTGAGTGATTTGGAAAATATTTCCGCAGCAACTGAAGAAAATGCAGCCGGCACACAAGAAGTTCCAGCGAACTCAGAGGAAGTTTTGGCTTCCATGAATGAATTTACCCAACACGTCTAAAAAATGCAGGATGTGGCTGAAAAATTAAAGGAACAAACTGATAAATTTACCTTTTAACCAAAAAGCCTCCGTTAATCCTGAGACTTTTTATGCTACAATAAAATAAATGCTACAGACTAGGGGGAGAGTAAAATGATTACACGCAAAAAGATAAACAAAAAGTCGCCTACTAATTATAGCTGGTTTGACATTAATCAGCTGACAGACAATGATCTTAAGCAGCTGCGCCAATTCCTGCATTTTACCCCTGCTCTCATTGAATACCTCTCCGACATCCACGAACGCCCCCACTATGATTATGATGCTGCAACCAATAGCAGCCTTGTCGTTTATGACTTGCCTGTTTGGCCCAAGGATAAACAAAAACATTTCACCACGCAGCCAGTCATTTTACTGGTACAAGGAACTACCGTCTTCACCTTCCACAGTGATGATACTAATTACGCCTTAGAAAACTTTAGTCAAAAAGAACTCAACCAGATTACAGATGCCTATGATTTTGTGGTAAATTTTTTATTGCATGCAGCATCTTATTTTAACAGCGCGCTGACAACCTTGAATATCGAACGCAATAATCTTGATGCCCGTCTGAATGAAAGTATTAAAAATCGCGATCTTTTGCAATTAGCCAAAATCGAAAAAAGTTTTGTCTACCTTTCCAGCAGCTTGCAAACCAATTTAATTATGCTGGAAAGTTTATCTCACCATAAAGAACACTTCACTTTATCAAGCCAAAGCCGCGAAAAACTGGATGATGTTTTCATTGAATTGCGCCAAGCCAACCGGATGGTAAATATCTCAAGTGAAGTAACCGAAAAAATTTCGATGACTTCCAATAATATTTTAAATAACAATTTAAATGACATCATGAATTTCATGACTGTTTGGTCGCTTATTTTGACCATTCCAACTATCATCACGGGCTTTTATGGGATGAACGTGGCTTTACCTTTTATGCATCAAAAATTATCCTGGCTTTTAATCTCATTCATTATGCTGATTTTAATGGGCCTTTTATTATGGTTTTTCAAAAAGCGCAAAATGTTTTAAAAAAAGCCGTTCACTTTAACCAGTGAACGGCTTTTTATTAAGCTTTTTTCTGCAAGGAATAATTCGTAATCATAGCTACCAGAGCAATCCCTGCTAAAATTGCAACCAGTATAAAATCAGCCTGTCCGCCCTCATAGGAATTTTGCACAAAACCTGCTTGACCATGCGCTTGGTGCATTGCCATAATCCCGGTTAAAATTGAAACACCCAAGGATCCTGCAAATTGCTGTGTCACATTAAAAATGGAATTAATATCAGCAATATTATGGATTTCAACTTGGCTCGTCGCATTATTAATGGTGTTAGAAAAAGCTAAATTAAAGCCCGACCGCAAGAAAATATATATGACAGTAATCAGTATTACGGTCATTTGCTTTTGCAAAAGCAAAAAGCACAGTGAACTCAGCAATAAAAATATTCCGCCTGTAATAACCGGCTTGCTGGCCCCCACACTGTCAGCAATTGTCCCGGCTAAAGGTGACAGCAAAGCCCCAATTAAAGCACCTGGAAACAAAACAGATCCTGCTGTAGTCGAGCTTGTCTTTAAAACATATTGCATATAAAGCGGGATGACCACAGCAATCCCAATATTGATAAACTGTAGGCAAAAATAAGTAAGTGTGGCTAAAGCTACGGTCTTGTGTTTAAAAACACCTAAGTCAAATAGCCGGCTTTGGCCGCTATTATTTAATTTCACAAATAGAGCTCCTAAAACCAGGCCTAAAATAATAAAGGCCATTAATGTCAGCATGCTACCCTTAGCCATCACCGAACTAGCATAAACCAAGGATGCCACGCTTAAGCCCAAGGTCACAAAAGCCCCGTAAGAAAAAGGTTTATCATTACCAAATGCTTTAGTATTAATGAAAATCTGTCCTAAAATTAAAGCAATAATACCTAAAATAATCAAATAATTAAAGATAAACCGCCAAGAATTGGTCTGATCAACGACAATCCCACCATAAGTAGGTCCCAAAGCTGGCGCAAATGAAATGACCATCCCACCAACACCGGCCATTAAGCCCTTTAATTTGTTGGGAACCTGCGTGAAAATGATGTGGAACATAACCGGTGTAGCTAATCCTGTTGCTATGCCTTGAATAATCCGCCCCAAAAGCAGCATTTTGAAATTAACAGAAAAACTGCAAATCAACGCTCCACTGATAAAAGCTATATTAGAAACCAGACTTAGCCATCTGGCATTAAATTGTTTCAGCAAATAAGCTGTAGCTCCCATCATAATCGTCACCGTCAATAAATAACCGGTCGTAACCCATTGAACTGTATCTAAACTGACTTTAAAATAACTGGCCAATTTGGGATAAGCCACATTTAGCGAGGTTTCATTTAAAACCCCGATAAAAGTCGACAAAGCTGACGTAAATAGAGCCATATATACTTTATTTTCTTTCATAAGTACCTCCTAAATATAAAAGACCCGTTAGCGGATTCCCGCCACGAGTCTTTCTTTTATTATAGATAATTTTAAATTATAAAACAAGCTAATCTTGCGGATGATAAAACATGCGGCCATCTAAAGCAAACAATTTTTCCGTAAATTGTCCTTCTTGGGTATGCCCCACCGCTGCTCTAATCATTTGTACTGAGGCATCTAAATTGTCCAGCTGGTGTAAAATATCAGCTTCTAAAAGTTTAGGCGTCTGCGGTGAACCATATTCCAGCAAACCATGGTGGGAAATAATCATGTGCCGTAATAAAACAGCATCTTCACTATCTAAATCAATTCCTAGTTTTTGCATGGTTAAAACTACTTCTTCATCGATTAAAACAATGTGTCCTAACAAGTTGCCTTCCATCGTATAAGTTGTCGCCACAGCGCCGGATAATTCTTTTAATTTGCCCATATCGTGCAAAATAGCGCCAGCATACAGCAAGGAAGTATTAACAGGATAAACCTTAGCCACACCTTGAGCTAATTTCAAAATTGTCAGTGTATGATAAATTAAACCGCCAGCATAGGCATGGTGATTTGATTTGGCCGCCGGATACGTAAAGAAAGCTTCTTGATACTTAGTTACCAGGGCTAAAACCACATCATGCCATGTCTTATTTTTAATTTGGGAAATGAAAGTTTGCAATTCTACTTGCATCTGGCTTTGGTCTTCCGGCGCATCTTGCAGATATAAGCTAGGATTATTTGGTTCATCATCTTTAGCCAATCTTAAATGACTGATTTTAATTTGGGGATTATTTTGATAAGTTTCCCGCTTGCCGTTTAAATAAACCACCTTGCCCGGTTGAAAAAGCTTGATTTCTTTATCAGAAGCATCCCAAAATTTTGCACTGATTGTTCCTGATTTATCAGCAAACTTGAGTGCAATAAAGTGATTTCCGTTTTTGGCTGTCCTGACATCAGCGCTTTTAATAAGCGCAAATAAATCAACCTGTTCGCCTACTTCATAATCAAAAAGTTGTTTTGCCATAAAATCACCTAGGCTTCATGATAAATATCTTGCAAAGGTGAGAAAATAATCTTGCTTAACTCATCTAACAAACTATTAATAGCCTGTTCTTTTTCCATTAAAGCCATTAAGCTGGGATATTGGTTCGCTTCTTGACTTAAATCTTGCAAAGTTTTAAAGTCTGCTTCGGTAATGGTTTCACCCTGCATTTGCTTTTGTTGCAGTTTTCCTTGGTATTCATGCAATTTATTAAAGCAAGCATAAGCTTTTTCATCAGCCTTAAGGTCTTGGTAAGCTGCCTTTAAAGCTTGATATTCATCGGTTTTGCGCAAATCCTGTTCCATTTGATTTGCAGTATCATAAATATTAATCACTTTTATTCCTCCTATTTATTGTCCAAAAAATTCTTGTAATTTACTCTTACCTTCATTAATCCAGGTATCAACTTTATTCTTAATACCGGAACTATTAACACTTTCTCCGGCTTTTTGCAAAGCACGCCAAACACTGGAAGAAGATGAGTCTAATTTATTATAAGCTCTGACTGAAGCAGCTTTAACAGTAAATTTAGTCTGTTTCGTGTTAGGCAAAATATCTTCCATTTCAGTCTTAAAAAGTAGCGATCCACCTCTAACACCGGCATTTTCAATTGTATTCTTATTGGAATCAAAACCAACCCAAGTGGCTAGCACAATATCTTTAGTATAACCAATATACCAATGGTCGGTATCAGCTGCCATTGGGTTAACCCCATTTCCTTGCGTCGAACCCGTTTTGCCCGCAATCGTATAACCATCAGGTTTAGCATAAACCCCAGTTCCATCTTTATAGACATCAATCATCATGCTGGTCATTTCACTAGCTACCTTGCTTGAGATAATCCGCTTAGAACTAACATCTTCATTATCCACCACAACCCGGCCTGAAGAATCAACAATTTTTCTGATAAAGTGAGCTTGATACTGAACTCCATCATTGGCAAAAGTACTATAAGCTTGAGCCATCGTATACGGGGAAACCCCCTTGACCAAGCCACCCAAAGCCAAACTTAAATTTTTATCTGATTTTGACAAGGTTAGCCCAAATTTTTCCGCCCATTTATAGCCGGTATCCACTCCAAGTTTATTTAATAGCCAAACAGCTGATGTATTCTTACTTTCAGCCAAGGCTTGATACAGCATGATTTTGCCTTGGTAACTAGCCACCGCATTTTGCGGAGTATAATTATCAGTGCCATAAGATTGATACTTATCTTCTACCATGGAATCATAATGATAACCATGCAGCAGGGCCGGTACATAAACGGCTAACGGCTTAATCGTTGATCCAGGCGAACGGATTAACTGTGTTGCCCGGTTATAGCCTCTAAAAACATGGCTGCCACTGCGGCCACCCACCAAAGCTGTCACCCCGCCGTTATTAGGATCAATTGCAATGGAAGCCCCCTGTGCTTTAGCACCGCTGGCGGAATCAGCAGGGAATAAATCGTCATTAGCAAAAGCCAACTGTAATTTACTTTGATGGACTTGATCTAAAGTCGTATAAATCTTATAACCATTATTCATGATTTCTGATTCTGTCAAACCATATTTATTAATCGCTTCACTGATAACAGCATCAAAAAAATAAGGGTAACGATAACCTGATGTATATTGATAATTGTCTTTAGTTACCATCGCTTGAGCCTGATAGTTTTGCATTTGTGTAGTAGTTAATTTGCCATTGTCTTTCATCAAGCTCAGTACCACATTGCGCCTTAACCGTGAAGCCTGCGGATGATCAATGGGGTTATAAGCATTCGGACTGGTCAGCATCCCCGCCAACGTGGCCGCTTGCGGAACTGTCAACTGCGACGCATGACAAGCAAAATATTTTTCGGCTGCATCTTCAATCCCCCATACACCATTGCCAAAATAAGCATTATTTAAATACATGGCAAGAATTTGTTTTTTGGTATACACATTTTCAACCTGCATTGAAATAAATATTTCTTTGGCCTTGCGTGAAAGGGTTTGTTCCTGTGATAAAAAAGCATTTTTGACTAGCTGTTGTGTCAGCGTACTACCACCGCCGGCAATGGCATTACTTCCCAGCAGGTGATTTTTTAAATTGAGCAAGAAAGCTCGGGCTATCCCTTTGATTGAGAAGCCATATTCATGATAAAAATTACGGTCTTCCGTTGACAAAACTGCATCCGAAACATTTGCAGAAATTTTATCAAGTGAAACCCAGGTTCCTTTTTGAGAATAGAGGTAGCCTGCTTTATCATCATCCTTGTCATAAATCATGGTAGGCGTCTGCAAGGCGCTTTGCAGCTGTTTAACATTGGCCGTTTTAGCAACGTAAACCAAGTAAATACTGATAGCCAAAAAAAGACTTAACCCGATAACTACCAACCATCTTAGCAGCTGAAACCTGTAGGCAAATTTCTTCAGCAGCTCAAAAAAAGCCTTCAATGCCTCTCTAGCAGACGTTTTAAATTTACTAAAAAATGAATTCATTAAAATCCTCTTTTTAATTTTATTAGACTAAACCATCTTATCACAGATTTTAGCGAAAGCCAAAAATGATTATTCATCCGCTTGACGGGCTTTTAGCCGCTCATTGACGATTTGGTTAAAATGATGAGCTTGTTCTTTATTGGGGCTAATAATCACTAACGTATCATACCCGGCTAAAGTAGCTAACACATCCGGCAATGTTAAATTGTCAATAATCACGCCTAAGGCATTGGCGTTGCGTGAAGGAGTATGTAAGACATTCATAAATTCAACCTGGGAAATATCTAACACTAAATCGTCAATGGCCTTATAAAAGCGACTCTCCCCCGTTTGAATCGGCTTTTGAAAAATAGTATAACGCAAGTTGCCGTTACTATCAGCATTCTTGACAATATGCAGTTCCCGGATATCTCGGGAAATAGTCGCTTGTGTAGCCGCAATGCCTTCTTTTCTTAGGGCTTGAATTAATTCTTCTTGATTTGAAATAACTTGTTGCATAATCAGTTCGGTAATCTTAGCTTGTCGCAATTCTTTTTTCAAAAATATTCACTTCCTTGCTTAATTCAGTATTATTATACCAAAAAGACGTCTCAACACCATAATTTAGGCCATAAAAAAAGGAACGCCCAAACGTTCCTTTTAAGCTTAATCAGCGTCTTTAGCTGCATTGATTCCGGCAAAACGCCCATAAGTAAAGATGTCCGCCAAAGAATTTCCCCCTAAACGGTTGCCGGCATGAATTCCGCCAGCAACTTCGCCAGCAGCATATAACCCTTTAATGGTGTGGCCATTCTTATCCAAAACATGCGCTTCGGTATCAATCTTAAGTCCACCCATGGTATGGTGGATAGCTGGACGCCGCGGTGTTGCATAGAATGGTGGCTTAACAACCTTCAAATCAAAGACTTCCTTGCCAAATTCAGGATCTTGACCTTGATCAACATATTGGTTGTATTTAGCAACTGTATCAACCAAAGTCTGTGGATCAATATTAATTTGTTTAGCCAAATCTTCCAAAGTATCAGCTCTAAATAAGGTTCCGGCCGCAACTTGAGCATCAAGTTGTTCATCAGAAGTATTATAAGCAGTATCTTTAATGGCATCATCGGCGATTAAATAGAATAACCCGCCATTATCAAAGGCTGCTTTGGACAAAACATCCCGTCCAGCATATTCATCGACAAAGCGCTTCCCTTGTTGGTTAACCATGACATAATTTGCCGGTGGACATTGGATACCTGTGAATAAAGCCCCAGTCTTTGGATCTGATACAGGCATCATTTGGGTAAAGCCCATGCCAACTAAGTCAGCACCAACACTGACCCCAAGTTTAATCCCATCGCCGGTAATCGCCGGTGAATTTGAAGTAGCAATATCATCAGCAATTTCTTTCCAGTAGGTGTTGTACTTTTGTACCATCTTGGTATTGGCACCAAAACCGCCTGAAGCCAACACAACCCCTCCACGGGTATGAACAATAACTTCATGACCATCTTTAGCGCGACCCACTAAGCCGCAAACAGCGCCATCTTTGGTCCGTAGTTTGACAACCGGTGTTTCGGTTAAAATCATGCCGCCATGTTCCAAGACCCATTTCTTCAATGCTTTGATGAAGGCAAAACCTAAGCCTTCAATTGGTTTATGTCCCCGACGCCATAAAGCACCAACCGGCATTGTCACTTGACTCTTGTCAAATTCTACGCCGATATCTTCCAGCCATTTAACTGAATCAAGGCAATTGTCGATTAATTTCTTAACCAAATCATATTGGCCGTGAATTTCGTTACCTTGAAGATCAACCCGTTTTCCGCCTAAGTAAGTTTGAATCTCATGGAGCAGGTTTGAATCAAACAAATAGTCAGCACCTGAATCAAGATATTTTTGCAGTTGTTTTTTCAATTCTTTAAAATCAGCTAAATATTCAGGATCAATCGTAGCTTCATCAGTTTCAAGCAGCTTGCGCAAGGTCTTATCTTCACCAGGCAAAGCTTTAAAAGTTTTTTGCCAGTCAGGATCAGCCGCATTCATCGGACCACCGGCACGTACAGTATTGCCGCCTAAAGCGGGGAATTTTTCCAGCAAGATAACTTTTTTACCCTGCTGAATAGCCGTAGCAGCCGCAGCCAAACCTGCTCCGCCACCGCCGACAACAGCTACATCAGTCGTCAATTCTTCTTGGGTCAGCATTTTAGCGCTTGGCTTAGGACGCCGCTTCAAAATATCCGGATCGCCACCGGCCATTTGTACCGCTTGCGCTACCCCATCTAAAATGCCGCGACTAGTTACTGAAGCGCCCGAAATAGCATCAACATTTAACGTTTGGCCAGCCACAATCTCATCAGGTAATCGGTCAAAGACCACATCAGCAATGCCCTCTGTCTCTCCGGAACAATCAACTTCAATAGCTTCAATTCGATCATTTGAGAAGGTTACTTTCATTGGAACCTTGCCGTTGTGTCCCTGTGCAACTACATCATATGACCCTTCCTGGTAGTGAATTTCTTCAGGCATGTTATAAAAAGTTATTGCCTTGGCAAAACGCATAAAGTTCTTAAAGAAGCCGTCCAACACCACAACTGTTTTTTCATCTTTAAGTTGTCCTGCTTCATCAAAAGCTGCTTCACTATTTCCTAATAAAAATTCATTTCCCGGCAAAGTGAAAGCATCGACACCTGGGGCTTCTAAAATTTCTCTTAAATGAATTTGCGCTGTGGCTGAACCAGTATATCTCGTAGAGGTCCCCACAATCATCAAAGGTTTGTCTTGGAAAGGATGATAATCATAAGACATCCATTCCAAAAAGCTCTTCAAAGCAGCCGTAATAGTTTGGTTGTGTTCTGAAGTTGAAATAATAAAACCATCTGCCTGAGATAATTTTTCCGCCATCTTTTTGATAACATCTGATTGACTAAGTTCTTTTGATTCATTGAATAGAGGCAAAGTATTAATCTCAACTAATTCGATTTCAGCTTGATCTTGATAATGTTTTTGCATAAATTCAAGTAATGTTCTTGTATCAGATTTTTTGGCATTGGTGCCGATAATTCCAAATAATTTCATGCTTACACCACCCTAACTTAATTCATATGCTGCTGCAAAGTTTGCAAAATATTCATCTAAAGCTTTTTGATCATCTACACGGGTTAAATTGCCTTGATCATCGAAAGCTGCCAAGGATTGGCCTAATAAAAAGCCTTGTCCAATCATAAAATGAGCTTTCATCTCTGGTGCATCCAATACCTGACGCAAATGATTTTGCGCTCTTAACGTTCCCATGCAGCCATAGGAAGCCCCTACAACCAGCACAGGCTTGTCATCAAGCCCATTTTCACAATAAGTTAACCATTCTAAAACATTGAGCAAAGCTGCCGGTACAGCATGATCATATTCCGGTGTAGCAATAATAACCCCGTCGCTGGCATGAATTTTGGCTGCTAAAGAGGCAATTTTTTGCGGAGCTTCTTTTGTATCCGGCTTATCAAACAAAGGAATTTGATCAATTTCAAAGATTTCAATCTCTGCTTTAGGCGCAAAATGCCGCTTCATATATTGCAGTAAAGTGCGATTCGTTGACTTTTCAGCATTAGTCCCTACAATTCCTAAAAGTTTCATAGATATCCTTCTTTCTTTTTCAGATATCGCTTACATCCGCGCTATCATAGCATTAATAACATCTTATATTATATAACATGAATTTAAATTTGTGAAATTTTTAGCAAAAAAAAGCTAGGACCAGTTAGTCCTAGCTTTTTTTCAAAATTACATTTCATCAGGTGCTTTAACACCAAGCAAACGCAAAGATTCCTTCAAAACTTCAGCAACACTGTATACCAATGCTAACCGTGCTTCAAGATTTTCATTATCTTCCAAAATTCTTGAATGAGCATAATAACGGTTGAAGGCCTTAGCCAAATGAATAGCATACTTAGCCATTACAGATGGTTCATATTCCTTAACAGCACGTTCTACTGTAGCAGGGAAGTCAGATAACATCCGCAATGTTTCCCAAGCTTCAGGATCGTCCAATGTATAGCTTGCTTTGGCATCAAAACTCGTCTTACCCGCTTTACGCAAGATACTCATGGCACGTGCATGTGAATATTGAACGTATGGACCCGTTTCACCTTCAAAACGTACAACTTCTTCCAAACTAAAGTCAAAGTTGTTCAACCGTTCATTCTTCAAATCATGGAAGACAACGGCACCAACACCAACAGCTTCGGCAACTTCATCTTTGTTAGCCAAAGATGGATTCTTAGCTTCGATTTGTTCCTTAGCCAATTTTACGGCATCATCCAACACTTCTTCTAATAAGACAATCCGGCCGGAACGAGTTGAAAGCTTCTTGCCGTCCTTAGTAATCAAACCAAATGGAATGTGGTGGATATCATCTGACCACTCAAAGCCCATTTCCTTTAAAACAGCCTTTAATTGATTAAAGTGGTTCTTTTGTTCATTGCCGACCACGTAAAGTGATTGAACAAAGTTATAAGTCCGCTTACGGTAAAGAGCAGCAGCCAAATCACGAGTGATATAAAGGGTTGCACCATCAGTTTTCTTGATCAAGGCTGGGTTCAAGTTGTACTTGGATAAGTCAACAATTTGTGCACCCTTGCTTTCATGAAGCAGGCCTTTTTCTTCCAAAATATCAACGATTTCATCCATCTTATCGTTGTAGAAAGCTTCACCATTGTAAGAATCAAAGGTGATATCTAAGCGATCATAAACCCGCATAAAGACTTTGAGTGATTCTTCACGGAACCATTTCCAAAGCGCTGTAGCTTCTTCATCACCATCTTCTAAGCGTTTGAACCATTGACGTGCTTCTTCATCCAATTCAGGGTGTTCCACGTCTTCTTCATGGAAACGAACATAGTAACGAAGTAAAGAATCGATAGGATCTTTTTTAACTTCTTCTTCAGATCCCCACATCTTGTAAGCGCACATCAACTTACCAAATTGTGTACCCCAATCACCCAAGTGGTTGATTTTAACGGGAGTATAACCCGTCTTTTCTAATAACTTCGCAATTGAATTACCAATAACTGTTGAACGCAAGTGTCCCATTGACATTGGCTTAGCAATGTTAGGTGATGACATATCAATTGGCACATTGCCGCCTTCACTAGCCTTGTCACCAAAATGTCCGCCTTGGGCAACAACATCAGCTAAAATGTCAGCTGAAAAAGCTTTTTTATCTAAAAAGAAGTTGACATATGGACCGACAGCTTCAATCTTTTCAAAGCCGGTGTGGTCAATTTTTTCAACTAATTCTTGTGCAATTAATTGTGGTGCTTTTTTCAAAACGCGGGCTAAAACAAAAGCAGGAAAGGCATAATCACCAAGGTTCAAAGTTTTAGGGGTTTCAATCTTGGCTAAAGCATCTTCTACACTTAATTGGCCATCAACGGCTTGGCTGATAGCATTAGCAACCATCTGTTTGTAATCTCTCATCTTAACATCCTCCTAAAATTTTAAAAAACGGATAAAAAAAACGCCTCTTGTAAAAAACAAGAGACGAGATTGCCCGCGGTACCACTCTAATTGAATATAAATCCACTCAATATTAAAATGTATCCTAAAAAGTGCGCTTCACTAACCGCCACTATCTAGCTTCCATCAACCTAGACTCGCTTAAAGCTTTGTATTAGCTACTCTTCTTTTATAATCGGAAAGACCGCTATCCGTAGGGTCAAAAGCGGGTGACGAGAATCGAACTCGCGACATCAGCTTGGGAAGCTGGGATTTTACCACTAAACTACACCCGCATAACAAAAGTAATTTTAACATACTTTTGTCGAATTGTCATCATTTTTTATGCAGTAATTTTTTTCATGTGTTTTAAGCTAACCACTGTGCGGTTATGCAAATCACCTACAGCCTCTTTATCCTCGTCATGATGTTTAACGATTTCAACAACGGCTGAATTTTCGTAAATTTTTTCAATTTTGCCTTCAAAGTCATATTTCATTGAGGCGAATTTATCACATGTCACATGATCACCAATTTGAAAATTTGTTTCCATCATTTCACCTACTTGTCTATTACAATGGTATGTATGTTAACAAACTATTTTTAAAAAAGCAAGTCCTTTTTTAAATTTTTTATTTATCTTTTTTTAATGACGCCTGTGCCCTTTGTTTTAACATCTTATGCGCTTTCACATACGACGGGATTAATACAAAACATGATCCAGCCCAAGCCATTGGGTTAGCAAAACACGCCCCTGCATAACCGAACATTTTAGCTAAGATCAAAGCTGCTGTACTTCGCATGACTAGTTCCGCCACTCCAGCTAGGGTCGGTACAATACTTTGTCCTAATCCCTGCAAAGTATACCGAATAATAAATAAAATCCCTAAAATCCAATAACCTGAACAAGTAATCCTAAAATAAGTCTGCGATAAATTCAAAACAGCCAGCGACTGGTGACCGATAAATAAAGTAACTAATTGTCGTCCGCAAGTAATGATTAAAATCGCTGCTATCAAAGCAAAGGCCATTGAAACCATTAAAATCTGTTTCACACCCAATAAAATACGCTCATACTTGCGGGCTCCATAATTTTGAGCCGTAAAAGTAGCCATGGCAACCCCAAAAGACATCAGGGGTAAAGACGCCAGCTGATCAATCTTACTGCCTGCTGTCGATGAAGCTACTGCAACCGTCCCCAAACTATTTAATGCCGACTGCAATAAAACTGAACCGACAGCAATTATTGAAGCTTGAAAAGCCATGGGTAAGCCGACATATAGGTGACTGCCAACCGCTTTTTTGGTAATCTGCTTAAAATCAGCTAATTTAACCTGCAAAAGCGGTAATTTTTTGACAATATAAATAATGCATAAAACTACCGATAAACTTTGTGCCAAAATAGTAGCAAAACCGGCTCCGGCAATGCCCCATTTAAAAACAACAATGAAAAGCAGCTCTAAAATAACATTGACAATCGTTGCAATAATCAAAAAATAAAGCGGCGTTTTACTATCACCTAAAGCCCGAATAATATTAGCCATTAAATTATAAGCCATCGAAATGCATAATCCACCAAAAATAATGGAAATAAAGGTCTTAGCATCAGCCTCAATTGCTTTAGGCGTTTGCATCAAATCTAAGATATTGCCGACAAATTTTAAGCTAAAAGCAGTTAAGAGCAACGTTACCACCAGGGTAATCACAATACTTACCGCAAAAGACAAGCGAACTTTATGATAATCTTTAGCGCCAAAATATTGAGCCGTTAAAATCGATAAGCCTGCCGTTAACCCTTGAGCAAAGCCTATAATTAAAAATTGGATACCCCCCGTTGACCCAACGGCAGCCAAGGCATTAACCCCCAGTGTTTGGCCTACAATAATAGTATCAGACAGACTATAAAGTTGCTGAAACAAGTTGCCGACTAGCAAAGGAATGGCAAACAATAAAATTAATTTGAGCGGTTTCCCTTCAGTTAAACTTTTCATCCAACATCAATCCATCCTTCCCATACCGTTTCAAGAGATAAGCTTTAATTTCAGCCATAAAAGCTTCAGTTGAGGGTGTTCTTTGATCTTTGGCATGTGTTGCCAGACAAATATGCCGGTAAAAATCACCTTCAAAAGGATAGCACACAACATGACCTGAAAGCTTTTTTAAGGCCAATTCCGGCAAAATACCGAAGCCTAAGCCAGATTCAACCATCGCAATGATTGAAGCATCATCGATACTGTATTGAATTGAATTAACCGACACATGAAATGCATCGAGGGCTTTTTTCGTATCACGATCATAATCAATCTCTTGCAAAATAAAAGGTTTATCTTTGACATCTTGGGCAATAACCGTCCGACCATTTTGCGGAATAAAACCTTCAGGAGCTACACAATAAATCCGGTCGCGATACAACGGTAAAACGGTCAATTTTTCTTTAATCGGCAAAGCTGAAAAAGCCAAATCAAGTGTCCCAAGCCTTACTGCTTCAGCGACTTCATTAAACGGTCCCTGTCTAACTGAAATTTCAATGTCAGGATATTTTTGTTTAAAGTTATTAATAATATCCGGCAGCCAATTGATGCAGACACTGCTGAAAGCTCCAATTCGGATAGTACCTTGGTTTAACCCCTTAATCTTGGCTGCTGCTTCTGTTAGTTTAGCCTCAGCATTCAAAATCTCTTGAATAATCGGCAAGATTTTTTTGCCATCCGGCGTCAAGGTTACTCCCGTGCGGTTGCGTAAAAATAAGGCAAAGCCAAGCTCTGCTTCTAAACCTGAAATTGAGTGGCTGATAGCAGACGGCGTGACATTTAAGGTGTTAGCTGCCGCGACAAACGTTTTTTGTTTGACCACCTCAGCAAAAATTTTATATGCAAAATCAGTCATGATAACCATCCTTTCTCATTCAGAGTAGCACTTGTTGGTACAAATTTCAAACGTTATTTCTAATAAAAAAGCCGTCTTGAAAGACAGCTCTTTTGGCTATTTATAAAGCAGCTGTAATTGCTTTAACAACCGCTTCTTTTTGTCGGCTGATCAAGTTAACCCGGCTTTGAATAACTTCCGTATCCATCTTGATTTCACGTGTCAAGGCGGGCTGATCAAGCTTATCTGCAAAGAAGGCTTTAAATTCATCCAAACGTTCCTGCGTTTTGAAAATGCGAGCAATGACAGTAATATAAGTAGGAAATTCCATATCACCACCAACTGTGGCTTTTAACCATGACCAATCATCCCTAATCCACTTCCAAGCTAATTCTTGACCAAAGTCATTAGCTAATACTGCGCCAAACCAGCCCCGTAAATCTTGCGGTTTAATGGTATCGGCATCTTCAAAGGAAGCTACCAGTGAAGCTAAAAGTTCAGGATCTTGCGTCTTAGTCAAAGCATAAGACAAATCTTTTTTATAACTAGGATCAACGGCCTTGCGGTAAGCATTTAACAACCGTTCAAACAAGGCTTTATCACCATAGTTAACCACTTCATTTTTCAAAATATAAGGTCTAATCCCTGCCGGCAGTGCTAATAAATCAGCTTCATACTTTTGGAACAAGTCATGGGCCTGAGCTTTAGCTGCTTCATTTTCAGCATACAAAGCCGCATTTAAAATATATGGCCGCGTTAATTGATCATCATCGCTTTCAGCAGCCTTAGCTAATAAACCTAAGCGTTCAAAGTTAGCCGAACTCAGTTTAGCGGTAAACTGCTTCAAAGCTGTTTCTTCTGCGGAATCAGCGGCCACAAATTGCTTTAAATCATTGACCACTGTATATAAGTAGCTGTTAACCATTTCAGAATGGTTATCCTTAAATAAAGCCAACAGTGGAATTAATTGGGCATAAGTTGTTACTTGGCCTTGGGCTAAGAATCGCAAATCCTGCATTAACTGCAGCTTAGAAATATTATCAAGTGCTGCTTGCTCAGCTAAAATATCGTCTAATAATACTTGATCATATTCGACGATAAAATGAGCGTTATTTTCAAGGTTTAAACGGAAGGCTTGTCCTTGTTGTTGACGTAATTTAGTATAATCTTCAATAACCAAGGTTTGATCTTTCATCAACGTTGGAACATCTTTAAAATTGCTATTTAAAGGAATTTGCCACAAACGGCCCTGATCTTGACCTTGGCCAATAAAGAATTGCTTTTGGCTTAAATGCAAAGCATCATCTTTTAACTCCACTTTGACTACCGGATAACCTGGCTGTTCCAGCCATGAATGCATAACAGCCCCAATATCAAGCCCGCAAGCTTGACCCAAAGCCTGCCACAAGTCATCCCCAGAGGCATTGCCATATTGATGCTTAGCAAAGTAAGCTTTTAAACCTGATCGCAAAGCTTCGTCCCCAATCAAGGAACGCACCATGACTAACAATCGCGATCCTTTGGCATAAACAATAGCTCCGTCAAACAAGGTATCAATTTCGGCTGGATTTTTAACTTCAACGTGCACTGATTGCACCCCATCAGTAGCATCACGTGTCAAAGCAGCCACAGCTTCTGAGGTTTGGAAGGTTTCCCAAATATTCCAGCTTGGTTCCAAAGCGTCAACGGCCACATATTCCATCATATTGGCAAAACTTTCATTAAGCCATAAATCATCCCACCACTTCATCGTTACCAAATCACCAAACCATTGATGGGCTAATTCATGTGTAATAACCGTTGCAACTAATTTCTTTTGATCTAAAGCTGTATTTTCAGAATCAACCAATAGATAAGCTTCACGATATGTTACCAAGCCCCAGTTTTCCATCGCCCCAGCGGAAAAATCAGGCAAAGCTAGTTGCCAAGAATGCTTGAGCGGATATGGTGTTTGATAATATTCTTCATAAAATTCAATTGACCGCTTGGCAATATCCAAAGCAAAATCAAGTTCTTTAGGCTGGTGTGCTTTGGTTGCGAAAACACCTATTTCAACGCCACTGTTTGTTTTCGTCTTTTTGCCTTGTAATTCGCCAAAGGCAAAGGCTACCAAATAAGTTGACATTTTGACTGTTTCTTCAAAGTAGTGTACACCATTTTCAACCTTAACTTCCGGCGTATTGGCTAAAGTGGTTTCACCTTCATGTTCATCATACTTCAAAGCTAAAGTAAAAGTAGCCTTAGCTTCAGGTTCATCCACACAAGGAAAAGCCTGACGGGCGGCATTGGTTTCAAATTGTGTACCAATCAGCTGCTTTTTTTGGCCGGCTACTTCATAATATGAAGGGTAAATTCCCATCATCGTATCAGTAAGCTTAGTTTCATATACAATCTTGACTTGAACATCGCCGACAAAACCTAAAGTAATTTTAAGGGCATCATTTTCATCGTCGACGACAAAAGGTACTTCATGATCCTTGACGGTTACTTGTTTAATTTGCAAATATTTTTGATGAATAGAGATGGTTTCGTTTAGTGCTTCACCGCTAATTAACACCGAACCTTTAATCGTTTTGTGTTCACGGTTAATATCTAAATTTAAATCATAGTGTGCTGGATGGAAATCATTATAAAAACGTAATAATTCAGCCATACTTATCCCTCTTCTTTCATATAAAATCACTAATTCTAATTATACGCTAAAACATCTTTTAATAAAAGAAGCAAAAAAGCCGGTTTAACCCGACTTTTCTTGTTATTCAAATGTTTTTCGCGTTGCCTTATAGCCGATATCATGTCGATAAAAACAATCTTCAAATTTATATTTTTCTAAGGTTTGATAGGCCTTAGCTTGGGCCTCTTTTAAATCATCAGCTTGCGCGACTACGGTAACTAAGCGTCCACCATTGCCTGTAATGGCTTGTGGTTCACCCAAGACATTTGCATAATCAATCCAAACATCATCTTCGTCTTTTAATTCAGGCAATTTTTGACCTGTTTTTGGTGCTTTCGGGTATCCAGCCGACGCAACAACGACGCCCAAAACCGCTTTGGATGAAAAAACGACTTGCGGCAATTGCTGATGGTTAACGGCCGCATCGATTAATTCCGCAAAGTCACTGGCAATTCTCGGCAAAACCACCTGTGTTTCAGGATCGCCTAACCGAACGTTATATTCGATAACTTTAGGACCCTGTTCCGTTAAAATCATGCCAATATAAATCAAACCACAATAATTGAATTGTGCTTGCCAAATTCCCTTAACGGTCGGTTCAACAACTTCCTTAACCATCCGCTCATAATCAGCTTGGGATAATTGCGGTACTGGGCTGTAAGCCCCCATGCCACCGGTATTGAGCCCTTGATCACCATCAAAAGCCCGCTTATGGTCTTGGGCCATCGGCAAAATGCGGTATTCATTTTGCCCCAGCACCACAAACATCGAATATTCATCTCCAGCTAAAAATTCTTCCAGCACAACCTGCTTTTGCCCCTTGCGAAACATTAATTGAATTTCATTTTCAGCCGTTTTCTTATCAGGAGCAATTACAACCCCCTTGCCACCGGCTAAGCCGTCAGCCTTAATAACCACAGGTTCAGCGAAATCTTTTAAGCCTAAAATCGCCTCGGCAGCACTTTGATAAGTCTTATATTTAGCGGTTGGAATGTGGTAGCGATCCATAAATTGCATGGCAAAATCTTTGGAACCTTCAAGCTGAGCTGCTTTTTTATCAGGGCCAAAAATTTTTAAGCCATCAGCTAAAAATGAATCGACAATACCGGCACACAAAGCATCTTCTGGGCCTACAAAAGTCCAAGCAATACCTTGATCAAACACAAAACCCTTTAAAGCGTCAAAATCGTTTTCACTGATTTCAACCGTTGAAATATCACGTGAATTATTCATTAAAGGGTTGCCTGGCGCTACAAAAACATGGCTCACATGCGGGCTTTGCGCCAATTGTTTGGCAATCGCATGTTCACGGCCGCCAGAACCGATAACGAGCAGTTTTAATTGATCTTGCATAATCTCACCTTTTTAGTGTCTAAAATGACGAATACCAGTTGTAACCATGGTAATACCATATTTATTTGCCATGTCAATTGAATCTTGATCACGGATAGATCCGCCCGGCTGTACAATCGCCTTAATACCATGTTGAGCCGCATATTCAACGCAATCATCCATTGGGAAGAAAGCATCTGAAGCTAAAACCGTGCTATCATCAATCTTGTCTTTAGCATGCTTAATAGCAATCTTCGTTGAATCAATCCGGTTAGGCTGGCCAGCCCCAATCCCTAAGGTTTCCGTGGCATTGGCTACCACAATGGCATTTGATTTGGTATGTTTAACTGCCTTCCAGGCAAACATCAAAGCTTCTAACTGAGCTGCCGTTGGTTTAGCTTCTGTCACCACAGTCCAATCCTTAGCATCTTCTTTTAAAGTATCTTGTTCTTGCATCAGCAAGCCACCCATGACTGAAACTGTTTCAAAACGGGTTGGTTCATCCTTTTTGGCGAAATCAAGGGTCAACAAGCGAATATTTTTCTTCTTTGCCAAAATATCGTAGGCATCATCGTCAAAGGCTGGTGCAATAATAATTTCCAAGAATAATTCATGCATTTTTTCTGCTGTCTTCAAATCAACTTTACGGTTCAAAACGATAATACCGCCAAAAATAGAAATCGAATCAGCTTCATAAGCCCTTGTCCACGCTGTAAATAAATCTTTACCACGACCAATACCGCAAGGATTCATGTGCTTCAATGCGACCACTGCCGGTTCTTCAAATTCGCGAGCAATGCGAATGGCTGCATCAGCATCCTTAATGTTATTGTAAGAAAGTTTTTTACCATGTAACTGTTTAGCACTCGTAATAGCATAAGTCTTAGGCAAAGCATCTTGATAGAACCAAGCCTTTTGGTGTGAATTTTCACCATAGCGCATTTCGTCTTCTAATTCATAAGTTAAAGTTAATTGCTTTGGTGCTACAACATCGACTTGATTAGATAAGTATTGGGCAATTAAAGCATCATATGCTGCAGTATGCCGGAAGGCTTTAGCCGCCAATTGTGCTCTAGTAGCTAAAGTGGTCGTCTTATGTTCTTTTAATTCAGTCAAAACAGTTGCATAGTCGTCTTTATCAACCACAATCGTTACATCATGATAATTTTTAGCAGCTGACCGTATCATGCTTGGGCCGCCAATATCAATATTTTCAATTGCTTGTGCTAAAGTACAATCTGGCTTTTGAATTGTTTCTTTAAAAGGATAGAGGTTGACACATACTAAATCAATTGGTGTAATATGTTGCTCTTTTAACGTCTCCATATGACTCTTTAAGTCGCGCCGTGCTAATAAGCCGCCATGAATATATGGATTTAACGTTTTTACCCGGCCATCTAAAATTTCAGGAAAACCCGTCACATCTTCAACTGAAATAGTCTTAATCCCAGCTTGCTCCAAAACTTTTTTGGTTCCGCCTGTTGAAACAATTTCAAAATCATTAGCAACTAATCCTTGAACAAAAGGTACTAAATCCGTTTTATCAGAAACACTTACAAGTGCACGTTTCATGGTTTAAAAACTTCCTTTCTCATTTGCGACTTTACTTTCTAACACCCTTTTAAGTGTCTGGGGAAATAAAAGGTGTTCGCAGCGATGAATCCGTTCTTCTAAACTGGCAGCGGTATCTTCATCAAAGATAGGTACATGCCGCTGTGCGATAATCGGGCCGGAATCAAGCCCAAAATCAACATAATGCACAGTAACCCCAGTTTCTGTCCGGCCATTTTTAAGATGGTCTTCAAAGGCCCTTTCAATGGCATGCAAGCCTTGGTATTCCGGCAAATAAGCCGGATGCAAGTTGACAATCGCATTTGGAAAAGCCCGTACAATTTCAGGACCGATAATCCGCATATATCCTGCTAAAATCAAAAAATCAATCTGTTTGGCTTTTAAAAGCTCAAGTAACCGTTGTTCATAAGCCTGTTTGCCGCCGCATTCTTTAACCGTAAAGCTTGTATGCTCAACACCTAATTTTTCAGCTCGTTTAACGACATAAGCTTCTGGATGATCACAAAAAAGCAGACTTAATTCGCCTGGAATTTCACCTGCTTGAAATTTCTCAGCCAGCACTTGAAAATTAGTGCCGTTCCCCGATGCTAAAATGGCCACTTTCATTTGATTCACCTACTTAAAAATAATTTTTTCACCTGCTGCAGGGCGTTTCTTTAAAGTCCCAATTTCAAAAACTTTTTCGCCCTGCTTAGTTAACCTACTTTTAACTTCAGCTACATCATCTGGCTTAACGGCCAAGACCAAACCTACCCCAAGGTTGAAAGTTCCCAGCATATCAGCTTGACTTAAAGAACCTAACTTCTCTAAATACTTAAAAATAGGTAAGATATCCCAGCTGCCTAATTTAACTTCTGCTTGAAGGTCATCGCTAAACATCCGGGGCAGATTTTCAATCAATCCACCACCTGTAATATGGCTGACACCTCTAACCAAGCCGGCTTTAATTAAAGGTAAAACCGGCTTCACATAAATCCTCGTCGGTTCTAGGATAGCTTCTTGCACCGTCTGTCCGGCTAAAACAGCGGGTTTATCTGTCAAAGCTACCTGATGATCTTTAAATAAAATCTGTCTCACTAAAGAAAAACCATTGGAATGAAGACCACTAGACGGCAGAGCTAACAAAATATCGCCTTCCTTAGGAGATGCTTGGGTAAGCATCTTTGCTTTATCAACTATTCCCGTGGCAAAACCAGCCAAGTCATATTCATCCGTTGCATACATATCAGGCATTTCAGCTGTTTCGCCACCAATCAAAGCCGCTCCGGCTTGCCGGCAGCCTTCTGCAACCCCGCTGACAATGGCTGCCATTTCTTCAGGATCATTATGACCGGTAGCTATATAGTCTAAGAAGAAAAGCGGTTCAGCCCCCTGAGCCAAGATATCATTAACACACATAGCCACACAATCAATACCGACCGTATCGGCTTTTTTAGCCTTTTGAGCTATCAAAAGCTTCGTGCCAACACCATCGGTACCGGAAACTAACACGGGATTTTTTACTTGTAAAGCAGTCAAATCAAACATGCCGCCAAAACTGCCAATTCCGCCCAAAACGCCCAAGCGCTCGGTAGAAGCTACATCATCTTTAATTTTTCGTACTAATTCGTAACCGGCAGTAACATCAACGCCGGCATCTTGATAACGGCCCATTAATCTTCGTCCTTTCTATCAGGAAATTGCTTGAAAGATTCCTTATAGCTTTCTTCATAATCATATAATGGTGTCGGATATTCACCGGTAAAATAAGCTACGGTTAATCCGCCATTAGGTGCATCTCCAGCATCTGGTACATCAATTGCTTTAATCAAGCCTGGTACACTCAAAAAGCCTAAACTGTCAACGCCGATAATTTCAGCCATTTCTTTAACCGTATGGCGGGCCGCCATCAATTGAGACCGGTCTGAAATATCAATACCATAGAAGTGTGGGTAGCGAAATGGCGGTGAAGAAATCCGCATGTGCACTTCTTTGGCACCTGCTTCTTTCAGCATTTTGACTAATTGAACCGAGGTAGTTCCCCGCACAATCGAATCATCGACAATAACCACGCTTTTGCCTTCAACCACCCCGCGTACAGCAGAAAGTTTCATTTTAACACCTTGTTCGCGCAGTTTTTGGGTAGGCTGAATAAAGGTTCTTGCGATATATTGATTCTTAACCAGACCCATTTCGTAAGGCAGGCCGGCGGCTTCAGCATAACCTGAAGCTGCCGAAAGGGATGAATTAGGCACCCCGATAACCATATCGGCATTTTTAGGTGCCGGCTGCTCTTTTGCCAGTAAAGCACCCATTTTCTTTCGAGCACTGTGAACCGTTACCCCATGAATAATGGAATCAGGACGGGCAAAATAAATGTATTCCATTGAGCAGATAGCCAACTGCGTATCTGTGGTATAATGGTCAATTTTCATCCCATCCTTATCGATAATGATGAGTTCACCCGGCTGCACATCACGGACAAATTTAGCTCCTACAGCATCTAAAGCACAGGTTTCAGAGCAAACTACATAAGCACCTGAATCCATCTGCCCTACCACTAAAGGCCGAAACCCATTTGGATCTAAAGCGGCATACAGTGCATCTTTTCTTAAAAGTAAAAAGGCAAAGCCACCCTTGGTCTCATTTAGGCTAACTTTTAAAGCATCCACAAAGCCCATTCCGCGCTTTTGCCGGATTAAATGAATCAGCATTTCCGTATCCGAAGTTGATTGAAAAACTGCACCCTGAGCTTCTAATTGCCGCCTTAAAGTAACGGCATTGGTCAAATTGCCATTATGAGCCAAACCCACATCTCCATCAAAAAAGCGAAATAAGAAAGGCTGAACATTTGCAAGCGAATTATTGCCACTGGTTCCGTAACGTACATGTCCAATGGCGGAATCGCCAACTAAGCGGTCCAAATCAGCTGGATTAGAGAAAACCTCAGCTAATAAACCTCGATTGCGATATTGGTGTAATTTTTGTCCATCCGATGAAACAATCCCAGCGCCTTCCTGCCCACGATGCTGCAAGGCATACAAACCAAAATAAGTAATTTTGCTGGCATCTTCAGCGCCAAAAATTCCAAAAACACCGCATTCCTCATTTAATCCTTTGATTTCATAAGACATGGAATAGCCTCCTCCCAAATTTTTTGGGCTTCCAAAACATCTACTTGTAAATGTCCATCAGTTAAATCTGCTTCCAAACAGCCATCAGCAGTCACTTCACCAATCAACACAGCATCTTGAGCCAGCATTTTTTCAAATTGTGCCTGCTTATTCTTCGGTACGGTAACCACAAAACGTCCCGGCGTTTCACTAAATAATTGTGCTTTAGTTAAGTCAAGATCCAATTTTAAGCCAAGGTTAGTATTAAAGCACGTTTCGGCCAATGCTACGCCCAAGCCGCCTTCGCTTAAATCATGTGAACTTTCAACTAAGCCTTGTTCCATAGCATTAAGCAACGTCTTCATCATTTGATTAGTTTTAACTAAATCAAAGTCATGTAAACGGCCGCTGATTGTCTTGGTCAGCATCTTTTGAATTTCACTGCCAGCATAATCATCTTCTGTTGGCAAACCGACTAAATAGACTAAAGATCCGGCCTTTTGTACAAAGGAAGGGATAACATGCTTCAAATCCTTGATTAACCCTACCATGCCGACCATCGGTGTACCATAGATTGCTTCACCGTTATTTTCGTTGTACAAGCTGACATTACCTGAAATAACCGGTGTATCAAAAATCTCACATGCTTGGGCCATCCCTGAAACTGATTGGTGTAATTCCCAATAAATCTCAGGATCATTAGGATCGCCATAATTCAAACAGTCGGTCATGCCTAATGGCAAAGCGCCTGATGAAATCATATTAGCGCATGCTTCAGCCACAGCTCTCTTCCCGCCGATTTTAGGATCCAGATAAACAAAACGCCCATTACCGTCGGTGGTCATAGCTAAGCCTTTTTTAGTGCCCCTGACCCGTAAAACACCCGCATCAGAGCCTGGGCCTACTACCGTTGAGGTCCTAACTTGGGAGTCATATGTTTGGGTAAACATCTGTTTAGAAGCAATTGTCGGCTGTGCCAAAATTTGCTTTAATGCCTGGTTGACATCGCTAATTTCAGGCACATTAGCGTCTTTAGCTGTCTTAATTCTTGCCGGCATCTGTTCGGCACTTGGTTCTTCTAAAACATCATCTGTCAAACTGGAAACAGGAATATCTGTTACTTTTTCACCATGATGATATAAAACATATTGATGTCCTGCGGTTACACGCCCAATCACTACTGCTTCAAGTTCATATTCTTTAAAAAGCTTAATCACATCATCTTCATGACCTTTTTTGACACATAAAAGCATCCGTTCTTGTGATTCAGACAACATAATTTCATAAGCAGACATGCCGGGTTCCCTTTGCGGTACCATGTCTAAGTTAAGTTCCATGCCTGAGTCGGCTTTTGAAGCCATTTCACATGAAGAAGAAACAATACCGGCAGCTCCCATGTCTTGAATCCCCACCAGCCAATCATGATGATCATGCGTTAATTCCAAGCAGGCTTCCATCAAAAGTTTTTCCATGAAAGGATTGCCGACTTGGACTGCAGACCTTTGAGTCGCCTTATCATCAGCAAAATCAGCCGAAGCAAATGTTGCCCCATGAATGCCATCACGGCCGGTCTTAGCGCCAACATAAATGACTGCATTGCCAACACCAGAAGCACGGCCTTTTTGCATGTCCTTTTGTTCCATCAAGCCAACACTCATCGCATTAACCAAGCAATTACCTGTATAGCAGTTATCAAAAGTCATTTCTCCTGCAATTGTTGGAATCCCCATACAGTTGCCGTAACCGCCAATGCCGGCAACAACCTCATTAATTAAATATTTAGTCCGTGGGCGGTCAATTTCGCCAAAATGCAAAGAGTCTAAAGATGCAATGGGGCGAGCTCCCATTGAAAAAATGTCGCGCAAAATTCCCCCGACACCTGTTGCTGCCCCTTCATAGGGTTCAACCGCTGAAGGGTGATTATGACTTTCAGCTTTGAAGACAACAGCTTGCCCATCACCAATGTCAATAATTCCCGCTCCTTCGCCAGGTCCTTGTAAGACACGGTCATTTTTATTAGGGAAAAGTTTTAAAACAGGCTTTGACTTCTTGTAAGAGCAGTGTTCACTCCACATAACTGAAAAAAGTCCTGTTTCTGTATAATTTGGCAAGCGATGCAATAAATGGTCACAAATATAATCATATTCGTGTTCCGTCAAACTCCAATCAAGATATGGCTTTTGTGCTTTAATTTCTTCAGGTGTCATTTCTGCCATTACTTAGTCACCTCCGTTTTAATTCCATTTTCCAGTAATGATTTAAATAAACGTAAGCCATCGGTATTGCCTAAAATGGCTTCAACGGCTCTTTCAGGGTGAGGCATCATGCCTAAAACATTGCCGCGTTCATTGCAAATACCTGCAATATCATGCAAAGAACCATTAGGATTTTCCTTAGCATAACGGAAAACCACTTGGTTATTAGCTTCCAACTGTTCGAGGGTTGCTTCATCAGCATAATAGCTGCCGTCAGCATGAGCAATTGGCAATTTAATATGTTCATGCAAACCATATTGACTGGTGAACGGTGTTTTGTTATTAACCACTTCTAATTCGACTGTTTTGCAGACAAATTTCAAACTATCATTTTGCTTTAAAGCACCCGGCAAAAGCCCCGCTTCGGTTAAAATTTGAAAACCGTTGCAAGTGCCAAAGACAAATTTGCCTTCGTTGGCCATTTTAACGATAGCCGGCATAATATTGGTAAAACGTGCAATCGCACCACACCTTAAATAATCGCCATAGGAAAAGCCGCCTGGCAACATGACAGCATCAAAACCATCTAAATTGTCGCGTTTATGGGAAACATATTCAACATCGGCATGACAAACTGTTGCCAACGCTTCGTAAAGGTCAATATCACAATTAGATCCAGGAAAGACAACAACGGCAATTTTCATTAAGCCTCCCCCCCTAAAATTTCAAAGCGATAAGTTTCCAGGTTAAAGTTCACGAGTAATTCTTCCGAAATTTCTTTGACAGCTGTTTCTAAATCCTTCTTTTCAGAATCAATGGTAACTTCAAAAAATTTACCAACTTTAACGTTTTCAACTTCATCATGACCTAAAGAATGAATGGCATTTTTAATTGTCTCGCCTTGAGGATCAAAAACTGATTCCTTATAAGTTACAAAAATACGCACATCAACCATTATGCTTCCTCCTTCAATGCTTCCTTTAAACGCCGCAGTACTTCTTCATACACAGGGGTCAATTCGCCCAAATCGCGTCGATAAACATCTTTATCCATGTGGGCCTTAGTCTTCAAATCCCACAAGCGGCAATTGTCCGGTGAAAATTCATCTGCTAAAACAATTTGTCCATCTGCCAAGCGGCCAAATTCCAACTTGAAATCAATTAAGGCTAAGCCCATTTTTTTAAATAAAGCTGTCAATAATTGATTTACCTGCCGGGAAAGCTTCCACATAACATCTAATTCGTCTTTAGTAACAAGCTTTAAAGCTAAACTTTGTGATTCGTTGATGAAAGGATCATCCAATTCATCACTCTTGTAGTAAGTTTCTTCTACCGGAGATGTAAATTTGCGCCCTTCTTCGATGCCAAAACGACTAGCAAAGTGGCCGGCGGAAACGTTTCGCGTTACCATTTCAAGTGGCACAATTTCAACTTTTTTTACTAACTCTTCTGTAGCTGAAAGTTTTTTTATGAAATGTGTTTTAAGACCTTTAGCAGTCAAATACTCAAAAATCAAAGATGAAATTTCATTATTAACTTCACCCTTGCCGCGGATTTGATCTTTCTTTTTGCCGTTTAAAGCTGTCGCCTGATCCATATATACAACCCGCAACACTTCAGGATCATCTGTACTCCACATTTGTTTAGCTTTGCCTTCATAAATCAATTTTTCCATGATAATCGAAAGTCTCCTTTGATAAAAAAGCGAATTAAATTTCAAATAATGCTTCCAACATTCGTAATTAACATCTTAAGGTTAACAATAAATGTTTCTTAGGTCAAGTGTTTTTCACGAACATTCACTAGAAAAAGAAAAAATTATCTTCGTTTTTTATATTTTCTAAGCAAAAATAGCTAAAATAAATATTTAAAACGTTTAAAAAACGAACATTAATAAAAAAGAGATAAAAGACACCCAGTCTTTTATCTCTCTTATCTCTCGTTATTTACTTGTTCCATGTAACAATACAAAACACCCTTAATCATCGTTTCCCGACTGTGCTTAGCTGTAACAATTTCGGGATAAACCAAAACCTGTTGGGCTTGCGGAAATTCGGCCACAATATCCGTATAAGCATTTTTGATGGTTTTAATTACTAATTCATTAGAGGAAATACCGCCTCCAATAGCAAAGCGCTGCACATCAACCAGCAGCTGCATATTAAACATCAATTGAGCGATATTTTTGCAAAAATTATTAAAAATGGAAAGAGCAGCTTTATCACCCGCTTCAATCAAACCAAATGCATGTGGTCCATCATAAACATCATCGTGTTTATCGACTACATTAATAGCTCTAATCATATTAATAGCTGAACAATTTGATCTGACCAAGCCTTGACTGCCTGGAACATTCAATTCATCTCTAATCAAGGAGAAGAGTCCCGCTTTTTGGTGTGCACCAGCAATATAGTTGCCGTCAATCGCTAACCCACCGGTCACACTATTACCCAAGGTTAATAAAATACCGCTGTCAACGTCCTTTAAGGCGCCATCCCAAACCTCGGCTGTCGTGGCTGCCCGCCCTTCACTTTCAACTTTAACAATAATTTTGCTATTCTCAGGCCCCAAGATATCTTCCATAGAAATCCCGTTAATAAAGGGCAACCCTTCACAGTTATAAAAGGCCAAATTTTCATAATCAACCATAGCCGGCGCACTAATTGAAATACCGTTAATTCGCTGCCGGTTATCATTAATAATCTTACGTAAAGCATCTTTAAATGTTCCTAACGTCTTCGGCGTCGGCAGTACCTTGAGCAGCAAAATTTTGCCGCTACTGTCCAAAATGCCGTATTTTAAAGAAACACCACCAATATCAACACATAAATATGCCATCTTCTTACCCCCACCTTTTACAAATGTAACCGCTTATTATTACAAGACTAGCATACCTTTTTTTTACTTTAAAAGCAATCAAAATACTAGATCACTATTAAAATAAAAGTCGGCCTCAAGCCGACTCTTATTTTTGAGCTATTCATCTAAGCCAACACGTTTGAAAATATCATCTACATGCCGCAAATGCCAATGATAGTCAAAAGCATCGTCCAAATCTTCCTTGCTTAAGCGCTTGGAAATAATTGGATCATTTTCCAATAACGGTCTGAATTGAACTTGTTCATCCCAAGACTTGGCGGTGTATGGTTGCACCAAATCATAAGCTTCTTCACGACTCATACCGGTATCAATCAACTTAAGCAAAACCCGGCCGCTATAAATCAAGCCGAACGTTCTCGTCATATTCTTCTTCATATTTTCTGGGAAAACAGTCAAATTCTTTAAAATATTGCCAAAGCGGTGCAGCATGTAGTCAATTAAAATTGTTGTATCCGGCAGAATAATTCTTTCGGCACTGGAATGAGAAATATCCCGTTCATGCCACAAAGCTACATCTTCAAAAGCGGTAACCATGTGTCCCCGGCAAACCCGCGCTAAACCGCAAATATTTTCTGAACCGATAGGATTGCGCTTATGCGGCATCGCGGAAGAACCTTTTTGGCCTTTAGCAAAATGTTCTTCTACTTCGCGGCATTCTGATTTTTGCAAACCACGAATTTCCGTGGCAAATTCTTCAAGACTGGTAGCAATCAAAGCTAAACATGCTAAATATTCAGCATGCAAATCACGCGGCAAGACTTGGCTGGAAATTTCTTGAGCACGAATACCCAACTTGTCACAAACATATTGTTCCACAAAAGGATCAATATTGGCAAAAGTACCCACAGCACCGCTAATTTTACCAGCTTCAACGCCCTTAGCTGCATGTTCAAAACGTTCCATATTGCGTTTCATTTCTGAATACCAGCGAGCCAATTTAAGCCCGAAAGTTGTTGGTTCAGCATGCACACCATGCGTACGGCCCATCATAACTGTGTATTTGTACTTTTTAGCTTGATCAGCCACAATTTGGGTAAAATCTTTTAAATCTTGCCGCAAAATATCATTAACTTGTTTTAATTGGTAACCATAGGCTGTATCAACCACATCAGTACTGGTTAAGCCATAATGTACCCACTTTTTTTCAGGTCCTAAAGATTCAGATAAGCAGCGCGTAAAAGCAATCACATCGTGGTGGGTTACTGCTTCAATTTCTTGAATACGGTTCACATCAAATTTAGCATTTTGCTTAAGTTTAGCCACGTCTTCACTAGGAATATGTCCTAATTTGGACCATGCTTCATCGGCTGCCAATTCAACAGCCAACCAGCATTCATACTTTTTTTCATCGTTCCAAATAGCTGCCATTTCTGGTCTTGTATAACGTGAAATCATTAAAAAAATCTCCTTTAATCCCAAACTTTGGTTGTTTTAATTTCTGCTAAAGTTTTTTCTACATCACGGGTCAAAATGGTCACATGCCCCATTTTACGATCAACTTTGGCCAAGTCTTTGCAATAATCATGAAAATGCCACTGCGGTTTTTGCTTAATCAATTGCTTAACCCCATCAACATGCTGGCCTAATACATTAACCATCACCACAGGGCTAAGCAATTCAATCTGTGGCAAAGGCCAATTTAAAATGGCACGATTATGCACCGCAAATTGTGAAAAATTGCAGGCTTCAATCGAATAATGGCCTGAATTATGCGGACGTGGGGCCAATTCGTTAATGTAAATTTCCTGGTCTTTGCCAATGAACATTTCCACCCCTAAAATGCCGCACAAATTAAGAGCCCGAGCCACATTTTCTGCCACTTCCTGTGCTTTTTTTTGCAAGGTTGAACTGATGCGGGCCGGCACAATGCTTTCATGTAAAATATGGTTGCGGTGAATATTTTCACTGACTGGGAAAACAGCCACCTCTCCGTCAGCATTACGTCCGACCATGACCGAACATTCCATTGAAAAAGCCACAAAGCCTTCCAAAATACAAGGGCCAGCTTCTAACAAGGCCTTGGCTTCCTTGATATCAGTCACTGTTTTAAGGCTATATTGTGCCTTGCCGTCATAACCGCCTTGACAAGTTTTTAAAATGCTGGGATATCCCAACTCTTCTAAACCTTTAGTTAAATCATCGCTATTATTGACCGCTCTAAAAGGAGCCGTCTTTAACCCATGCTTTTGTAAAAAGCTTTTTTCTAAAATGCGGTCTTTGGTAATCTTCAACAATTCCGTTCCTTGCGGTAGATAAGTAAATTGCGCTACCGCTTCTAAAGCATCCAAATCAACATTTTCAAATTCATAAGTCAAAACATCGCTCTTTTTAGCTAAAACTGCCAAGGCCTGTTGATCATCATAAGCTGCCACGATAAGTTCATCAGCCACTTGTCCAGCAGAACAATGCGGATTAGGATCCAAAATATTGACGTACATACCAGCCTGCTTAGCCGATAAAGCTAGCATCTGACCTAACTGACCGCCGCCAATAATTCCTATCGTTTTTCCCTGTTCAATCATTTTAGACAAGTTGATCACTACTCTTTTCCGCTTGATCATGCATCTTTTGACGATAAGCTGTCAACTTTTGCTGAATTTCAGGCTTAGTTGTGCCTAAAATTTCCAAAGCCAATAAAGCTGCGTTTTTAGCACCGGCAACCCCAATGGCTGTAGTAGCCACCGGTACTCCGGCCGGCATTTGGACGATTGATAACAAAGAATCCACTCCGTTTAAGGTATGAGTTTTAACCGGTACCCCAATCACTGGTAAAACAGTATTAGCTGCAATCATGCCCGGCAAATGGGCTGCCCCACCCGCACCGGCAATAATTACTTTAGTGCCGCGGCTTACAGCCTTTTTAGCAAAAGAATACATCTCTTCCGGCATCCGGTGTGCTGAGATAACTGCCTTATCATACTTAACGTCAAATCCATCTAAAATTAATGCAGCTTCTTTCATAGTTGCCCAATCAGAAGAACTGCCCATTACGAGACTAATTTCGTTACTCATACATTAACCCTCCATTTGCTTTTAGCATAACAAAAAGCAGGATTAATGTCAAAAAAAATCGAACATTAACTGTACCTTTATCCTAAAAACGCCAGAAATGTTCGTGATTAAAATGGATTTATGCAATTTTAAAAGCTTTTACCCCGTCAAAAGGCGTAATTTATTTTTTTGCTTGCACCGCTTTTTGAAAGCATGTAAGATGGTTAAGTACGTAATTTAAGGGAGCGATTTTTATGATTACTTTAGCTGGTATCATTGGTTCTGGAAAATCCAGCTTAACCGAAATTTTATCTAACGAGCTTAAAAGCCAGCCTTTTTATGAACCCGTCGATGACAACCCCGTCTTACCTTTGTTTTACAAAGGCAATGAATTGGCTGCAGCTAAAAGAAAAGCCGGCTTAAAAGATGCTACTAATCCTTATGCTTATCTTTTACAAACTTTCTTTTTAAATCGACGCTTCATGATGATGAAAAAAGCCATGCAGGCCCCAAATAATATTTTAGACCGTTCAATTTATGAAGATGCCATGTTTATGCGGATGAATACTGAAATGGGCAATGCCACCCAATTAGAATATGCTACTTATCAAGAATTGCTGCAAAACATGCTATCTGAATTAACCAATGCTCAGCCTCAACAAAATAATGACTTGATGGTAATGATTCATGTCTCATATGACACCATGCTTAAACGGATTCAAAAAAGAGGCCGCGAATATGAACAAATCTCAAGTGATCCTTCTTTAGTAGACTATTACCAGCGACTTTTACGTTATTATGATGAATTTGAAAAAAATTATGACTTATCTGAAATGCTGATTATTGACGGCGATAAATTAGATTTTGTTGAAAATATCAATGATCGTAATTTAGTTTTGGACCTGATTGAAGACAAATTGCAAACATTGGGAAATTTAACCGCTGCTGATGTTCGCCTGCTCAAACAAAAACGCCATTAATTCACAAAAAACAGCAAAAAAATCACTTTTTTGCTGTTTTTTTATGCATTTATTTAAATTTGACTTATTTTTTATAAAAATATAGAATGTTTTTTACAGATACAACCACATCAGAAAGGATTATCTATGTCAAAAAAATGCTTTGCCCTAGTACTCAGTTTTATTTTATTATCTGAGTCCCTATTGAGCCTTGTTGCAATTAATGCTCTTTACCAGCATCAGCTGACGTTGTTAAATAACCTCGGTAATACTTTAATTGCCCGTATGAATACTCCTTACCATAGTCAAAAAAATGGCGAAATTATCGAAAAAAACCATGTAATAACATATATTTTTTCAAACAAGCCTTTTAATTTATCAAACACTCAAAAGTATCAGTTAAAACAAAAGCAATCAATAGCAGTATCCAAAATTAATAGCTATACTGTCTACTTAACTTACAAAGATAAAAAAACACAACACATGCAATATCTTAAAATCACCAAAACTCCAACTAGTCTGTACGACATAGGCTATTTTGGCATTATCTTATTATTAACGCTGGCAAGTGCTTTAGTTTTGTACCTGTTAAAATACTATCACTTCAATCCGCAATTAAAAATAAAAGCATCCTAAATGGATGCTTTTATTTTTCGTGAAATATTTTTTTTAGCGTTTGCGTAGTTCCTGTAACTAACAGCCGCAAATCAGCGTGTAATTTAACATTGGGATCAACGTCCAACGTTAAATGCCCCTGAGTGCGAATTCCAATTACATTCATTTGATACTTGTGCCGAATATCAAGCTGGGTCAAACTCTTTCCCAACCATTTTTGTGGAATATCAATTTCAAAAACAGAATTATCATCATCAATTTTAATGTAATCAAAAATGTGGTCTGAACTATATCTGATAGCTGACCATTGTGCCAATTCTTTTTCGGGATAAACCACTTCATCTGCACCATTGCGCAGTAAAAATTTAGCGTGAACACCTCGTGCTGCTCTGGCAACAACTTTTTTAGCACCTAATTCTTTTAACAGCAAGGTGGTTTCAAGTGAACTTTGAAAATCATCCCCAATTGCTACCACGCATAAATCATAATCATTAATCCCTAAACTCCCCATAAAATCAGGGCTGGTCGTATCACCAATTAAACCTCTAGAAGCATAAGGCAAAGCCTGCTTAACTCTTTGCTCATCACTATCAACCACCATCACCTGGTGTCCTAGTTCATTTAATTTTTCAGCCATGTGCCGACCAAAACGGCCTACACCTACAATTAAAACTGATTTCATAATTCTTCCTTTCTAACCTACACTAATATCTTCAGTTGGATACCGAGGCTCAAATAAGTTATTCTTTTTAACCACCGTGGCAAAAGCCAGATTCATCCCGCCTACCCGGCCAATAAACATCAAAATAATTAAAATGCATTTCGAAATGTCCCCTAAATGCGGTGTAATCCCCAATGTTAAACCTACTGTAGCAATCGCCGATGTCGTTTCAAAAAGACTGGTCAAAAAGTTTATATTTTCAATATGCGAAATGATTAAAGCGCCAATTACATCTAAGCCTAAATATAAAGTGCAAATGGCAGTGGCATTATCAACGACTTTTGAAGCAATTCGCCGGCCAAAAACGGTAATATCTTGTTTATGATGTAAAACGGCATGGGTTGCTAGTAAGATAACTGCCACCGTATTCATTTTGATGCCGCCTGCAGTCGAACCCGTCGAGCCCCCAATCAGCATCAAAATAATATTAACGATAATTCCATCATCACTTAACTGATTCAATGAAACGGTATTAAAGCCTGCCGTTCGCGGACTGATTGTGGTAAATAAAGCTGCTAAAATCCGTTCTTTTAACGGTAAAGTCTGAAATTCGCATATATAAAAATAAGTAAAAGGCAAAACCAGCAAAATCACACTAACAGCCAAGACAAGTTTTGATTGCAAGCAATATTTATTGAAATGCCATTTATAATCTCGCACATCCTGCCAAGTCCGAAAACCAATTCCCCCGATTAAAATCAACAGCATAATAGTTAAATTCACAGGAACGTTATCCTGATAAGCTGTCAGCGAAACATATGGTTTTTGAATTCCAAGCAAGTCAAAGCCTGCATTGCAAAAGGCCGAAATTGAATGAAAAATAGCATATAAAGCACCTTTAGCAAGGCCAAATTGCTGATAAAAAGTTGGAAATAGGCAAACTGCACCTAAAAGCTCCACACCCAAAACCGTTTTTAAGATAAATGATGTAAACCGGACAATTCCGCCCATATAAAAGGCTGAGATAGATTCTTGCATGATTGATCGTTGCAAAAGGCCGATTTTTTTGCCCGTCATGAGCGAAAAAGCTAAAGTCACCGTGATAATACCCAGCCCGCCAATTTGAATTAAAATTAAAATAACAACTTTGCCAAATATACTCCAATAAGTAGCCGTATTATGCACGATCAAACCGGTCACACAACCAGCCGACGTCGCGGTAAATAAAGCATCTAAAAACGGCGTAGCCTGTCCTTTTACTTGCGCGATGGGCAAGTGGAGCAAAAAGCCCCCCATTAAAATCAAACTAAAATATCCTAAAATAATAATCCTAAAAGATGTCAATTCTTTACTATTCATCTACTACCACCTATCAAAAAGGACTGGTTAATCCAGTCCTTATTAACTAGCCTTTTACTTCATTCAAATCAAATGCAGGCATCTTTTTTAAAGCATCCAAAGCTGAAAAGTATTCTTTATCAACCATGTTAACTAAAATTTCATTCTTAAAATTGTCCGGCAACCAACCATAATTTGACCGTGATAATAATGGTATCAAATAATCATCGATAATCCCTAGGCCTAATTGATAAATATCTCGCTTAAAGGATTCATCTTGAAGCAATTTGCCATATTCATCTGCCATTGGTGATTGAAATTGCGTTAAATATTCCTGCATCAGTAATGTTCGACTAGCCAGTGAAGCCTTAGAAAATTTAACCGCAAAAGCAAAAACCGCTAACTTTTCCTTAGACCACTTATAATGATTTGAAAATAACACATAAGCTAAAGCCATATTCAATACCGCTTTTTGGTAAGCCTTGATGAGGTTGCGATCATCGCCGGTTTTAAGATGTTCATATCTATAAGCTCTTAAAAAGACTTCCGCACAATAATCATTAAACGCTAGGCGATATTCATCCCGCGCCTCATAGGCTTGTGCCCGCATTGCATATACTGGGGGTAAAACATTGTGCTTTAAAATCTTATTACTGTATTTAACGGCATCTTGATAGCGGCTGTAAGCTACTCCTCGATCCAAAGCATTTTCGACTTTTTTCGTCAAGGCATAAATCGTTGTTGATGGACTATCAAAAACACTGCGATCAAATGATGTAATAAACCGATCGGCATCAGCGTGGATATCAGATGTTGTCAGATAAAGATCATATCGTTCACAAATTTTGCTCAACCGGGTAATATTGGCATGAAAATCATCTATACTGCTCTTCTTATAAACATCATTCATAAAGCGCAACTTATATTTGTTTTCATGACCACTATTAATATAGCCAAACAATTCAAAAACCCACGAACTGCCTTGACTAATAGCATTTGATCTAAAAGCCTGCCCTTCAAATTTTGCTAAAACAGGTGCACAAATCTTACGCGACATTAAACTTTTCTTCGTGATAGCCGTATTTAAATTGACAAATTTGATATAATCCAGTTGCGTATCATCGGTCATACTTTCAAACCATTTTTCACCGTGCCGCATTTCATTTAAAATCATTGCATAACCCAAAGAAGCCGCAAAATCATCAGCTCTTTGAAAAAATCTATTTTCATCTTTGGTCAGCATTCTGTCAATAAGTTTACTACTTTCAAAGGCCAAATATAAAAGATAAAAGGCTGCTTCTTTAGGATTATTCTGCTGTAAATATAAACGATAAAGCAACATCAATAATTGACTATTCAAGCGCTTTGAATCTTTAAAAACTTTCAGGGCCTCATTTAATGCTTTCTCATTTTGATTTGAATTCATCAACGTTGTAATCAATTCAACGGCTTGTTTAACATCCATTTGTTCCATGGCGACCCCTTCTTTACCTTATTTACCTCTATTATACAAAACTATTGTTTAATTTACCTTAGTCCATCATTGAATAATATGTGAACATTTGTTTTACTGCTTCAAACGATAGATAATGCAGGCCAAATAATAAACCAAACTTTCGTCGTAAACAGATAAATCACATTCCAACAACTTGCTAATTTGTTTAAGCCGATATTTAACCGTATTTCGGTGAACAAACAATAATTCACTGGCCTTTTGAATATCTCTTTGCGAATCAAGCAGATAAACACATAAAGTATGCATTAATTCTTGATTTTCACGCAACTTACTAATGGAACTCTCTAATGTAGTAATTTCTGAACTATTACGCTCCCAACCAATCTCAATATTATTAATATATTCGCACTTAATCATTGAAAAGAAACGTGTGGTCGGAAAAACTTTACGTAAGGCAAGTTTATGCGTCATCACCAAACGATAATTCCGGCCAAAATTATCGATTGATTTGGTATTAGGACTGTAAATAATCGCATCAATATTTTGCTTGCTATAGCTGCTTTCCAAAAAATCGCGACAAATGTCCATCTCTGTTTTTTTACTCTGACAATCTCCACACAGAACAACAATGTAATTATCAAGATAATCAACTAACACTTCTTGATAAAATTTATGTAAATAATTATTTAGATGAGTAATAATATCTTGAATCTGATCTAAAGTATAGGTTGAAACAATCCACATCACTGATAATTTATCCAAATCAACATCCAAGTTCTGCGCTAACCGCCACATTCGATCAGCTTCATTATTTAAAATTCCCGAAATTAAAGAGTATTTCGTTGCATATAAAGTGCTCTTACCCCAGACAAATAAAGAACTTTCAACCACATTTTTAGCTTGTAAAAGTTGGCTTTTAGATAATACACCCCGCTCTTTAATGAGCCATAACCAATAATTGCTTGCTTCACCTTGACTGTCTAATTTAATTTTCAAATAATTAATTTGATCATCTTGCACATTTCCCTTAGTTATTTGTGCAAAATCAAGCTTGGAATTACGCGGCCAACGCGTAGCATATTCTACTTCTCCTTCATCGCTGACAATGGCAACATTGGCTTTTGTAACATCCGCCAACATCTTTAACGTTGTTTCCATGGTTTGCGACCAACGTGGCACTTCTGATAATTTTCGCTTAATTTCGGTAGCAAAATTGGCATCGGGATGTTCCAGCAAAAGTTGTGAAATTTCATATATTGCCTCGCTAAAGCGTATTTGCGTATTTTTTTGCGGCATTTGAATAATGGCAAAATCTTTTTCATCAGCAACTTGCAACACCCGATCATCCAAATATGGTAAAAAAACCCCGACATAATAGACAATCAGCCCCACTGCCCCTAAATCATGCATATTATTGATAATTTCAATTTGACGGCCTAAATCATCTTTAACACTATAAAAAGAAGTAATATCCAACTCACCAAACAAATATTCATCCGCTCTAAATAATTTATGCTTTATTTCGTTTACGCTATCAGCTTCCAAAAAAGACAGCGCCAAAACTTCCCGTTCTAGTGCGCGTTTCCCTGCAACAACTTCAGCACCGTTTAAAGAAGGCAACTTTAAAATTTCCTTTAATTGCACACCCATATCATCACTCCCTAGGTTACGTAATCATCCTGAGTATACCGCGTTAAAATAACTTATTCAAAAGATTAACACCACTAAGTCCCGCCTTTTTTAAGGATATTTCAGAAAAATCTACTTTAAAAATACGCATAATGGTGTAAAATTAAGGAGTTAAAACTATTTTATTATGGGGGTTACTATGTTTATCGGATATTACAATTACGCCGTTATGTTAACTTACTTAAGCATGCTAATTTCATTTGGTGGCATTAGCTATGCTGTTGACGGCAATATTTTTGCAGCTTGCATATGTTTATTAATTTCTGGCATCTGTGATACTTTTGACGGCAAAATTGCACGCACTAAAAAACGTACTCACCATGAAAAACGCTTTGGCATTCAACTTGACTCCTTATCTGACGTCGTTTGCTTTGGTGTCTTACCCGCAACCATTACTTACCGTTTAGGCGGTCCACACAACCACCTTACCTTAGCTGTGTGTGCTTTATATGTTTTAGCAGCTATTATTCGCTTAAGCTGGTTTAATGTTGACGAAGAAGTCCGCCAAGATCAAACCAGTACTGACCGCAAATATTATACTGGTTTGCCTGTAACAGTCAGTGCATTTGTCTATCCCGTTATCTGTTTAATAACTTCTTTGTATCAAGCTATTATTATTGCAACTCTTCTTTTAGCTATCTTGGCTATTGCTTTTGTAGCACCAATTAAAGTGCCTAAGCTGAACTTTTCGCTGCATCGCCAAAAAGAAAAGGATGAAAAACATGCCTAATTCGCAAAATCATTTTGTTTCCTGGCTTTATACGACTGTTTCAGGTCGTCTCTTTTTAAAGGGTCTTTTACACTCCAAAGCTTTAAAAGCTGCTGAACTTTACGTTAAATCACCAGCTTCTAAGAAAATCATCCCAGCTTTTATTAAGCAAAACCAGCTTGACATGACAGAATACGGCCATGTTAATTACCATTCTTATGCTGAATTTTTCAGTCGCCAAAGGTTAGCACAATATCAAACTTTTGATACTAATCCCAAGCATTTTATTGCTCCTTGCGACAGTTTTCTTTCAGCTTATCAGCTCGATCAGCAGTCTGTCTTTAAAATCAAAAATTCAAGCTACCGTGTCAGCGACTTTTTAGACGATACCACCTTAGCTCAAAAGTTTAAAAATGGTCTGTGCCTCGTTTTTCGCTTAGAAGCATCGGATTACCACCGTTACTGCTATGTTGATGATTGTTTTAAACACCAAGACCATTTTTTAGAAGGTGTCTTGCATAGTGTGCAGCCTCTAGCCTTAGAACAAGCACCCGTCTTCATCAAGAACCGGCGCTTATGGACCTTGTTGGAAACCAAACACTTTGGCCTGATTGTTCAAACCGAGATTGGTGCTTTACTCGTTGGTGGCATCAAAAACAACCATCAGACAGGGCATTTTATCAAGGGAGAAGAAATGGGCCGCTTCGAGTTACACGGTTCAACTATTGTCCTTTTGCTGGAAAAAGATCAAGTTAAATTAACTGCTAAATATCAGCCCGCTTTTAAAACCGAAGTTAAAGTAAGACAAGGAGATTGGATTGCCGATGCCCTTAACGCTTAAAAAATTGCTACCTAAATATGCCATTTTACCTTTAATTACAGTTGTTGTTTGGAATATGGCCGTTTACTTCGGCAGTCGCTTCTTTTCGACAGGGCTCTACCATTATAATTTGACGAGTCGCTTTGATGACATGATTCCGCTTGTACCTTGGACGGTAGTTATTTATTTAGGCTGTTATCTTTTTTGGATTGTCAATTATATTTTAAGTTGTCAAACTACGAAAGCAAAAGTTGCTCAATTTACCAGCGCTGACATTCTGGGTAAAACGGTCTGTCTCATTTTTTATTTATGCCTGCCAACTACTAATATCCGGCCTGAAATCACAGGAACCGACTTTTTTTCGCACCTTATGCTTTGGCTGTATCAAACCGATGCTGCGGACAACTTGCTGCCTTCAATCCATTGCCTGATCAGCTGGCTATGCTTTATTGGTGTTCGCAAATTAGACCATATCCCGCGCTGGTGGAAAATAGTTTCGCTTATGATTGCTATCTTAATCTGCCTTTCAACTCTAACCACCAAGCAACACGTTATTATCGACGTTTTAGCTGGTATTTTCTTGGCGGAAAGTTGCTATTTTATTGCCCAAAAATTTACCCCACTCAAGCCTTTAGTCAATTGGATTAAATAAAAGCAACCCCATAAGTTGGAACATAGCTAGCTTATGGGGTTATTAATATCAAAAATTAAAGAATAATATAGAGGAGAAAGTGGATATGCCAAGTAAAATATTTTTCGAAAAAAAGTATAACAACAGTAAAATTTGGTGGGTCACACGCGGATAAGTCGCAGATGGTGACCTGCTTCTGCTGGAAAAAGGCCCGCTTGAGATTAGTTTTGATCAGAAAACCATTCTCAACTTGTGGCAAGATTTTCCGGACAAATTTACCCCAGACCAAATTGCCATTTTCAAAAAAGAAGAACCATACTGGGCTAATTTCTTTGCAGATAGATTATCTAGCAAGTAAAAAAGTATATCATATTGGTAAATATTTGCAGCAATATGACTTAATTATCTTGTTATCAAGCAATTGCTAAAAGATTATATTAATCACCTTTATTTCGTTTATGCTGATATATTTAACAAAAAGGGCCGTGATATGACCAATTCAAAATTAAAAAGAAAAGCAAGCCAAATCCTTAATCAAAGCACATTTAAAGCAAAAGCAGTGAATTTATATTTTCCAGTTGCTCTTTATCTTTTTTGTTTTCATATTTGGGACTATTATAATTCTTGGATATTTTTAATTGACGCAAAGATAGAGTTGCAATTTTTTATGTTCTTAAGCTCGCTATTGATTGTAAATATTCTTACAGGCATTATCTTATCTTTGGCACTTAAAATCGTCACTTTTAATTGTCTAGATTTGACATATCACAAAAATTTACAAGAAACCATCCAAACAAGCAAAGGACTTGGTATCTTTACCAGTTATCAAAAAAAATGCTATTCTTATGCTAAAATATATCGTAAAAATTATGCTGCTTGCTATCGTTAAGGGGATTCTCCTTACACTGTGTGCCTTGTTGTTCTTAGTTTCTGCTATTATAAAGGGTTTAACTTATTCTCAAACGCTATTTATCGTGAAAGATTTAATAAAAAAGACAAGCCATCTCAATTATAGACGTTATTACTCAAAGTCAAAGACTAATGCATGGACATAATGGGAATATTTTTGCTTACAATTAAGTTTTATTGGCTGGTATTTATTAGTTATCATGACTTGTGGTATTGCCTTAATTTGGGTTTATCCCTATATCCAAACTACCAATGCTCTATACTATCGAAACTTGGTCAAGACAATGAACGAACCGTAACAAGCTAAAGTATAATATTTATATAGTCTATTTTTGTCAAAGCGCCCCTCTTTTAGAGGGGCGCTTATTTTATAAAAACTTATATCGTCAACCGTTCATCATGAATATTTTTACGGGATACGCCCGCAGCTCTCACATTTTTTTCAACCTTTAAGACGGTAGGCGCTGCTCCAACCACAATAAATTGGCCTTTTGCAAGTGAAATAATGGTTTGGTGTGAGACTTCTAAGACTTCTGCCAATTCTTCTTGGGTCATACCAAGTTAGATTTTGCTATTAAATACAATCGTAAGACGCTCCAAATAAGTAAACAACAACAGTGCGTTGTTGTTTACTTATTTTTTTAAGCTTGCTAAGATATATTTAGGAGGCGATTTTCATGCATAAGATTGGTTTAATTTTCGCATTTATTGTAGCACTAGAAGCCTTTTACATCATGGGTTTAGAAATGTTTGGTTCAAATGAAAAGCTGGCCCAAACCTTTAAAATGGATATAAACTATGTTAAGCAAACCCAAGCACGCGTGGCGATGGCCAACCAAGGTTTATACAATGGTTTTTTAGGGGCTGGACTTATGATGTCTTTATACATCTTGCCTGCTTCTGCTCAATTTATGGCTACTGCGATGTTTTTAGTCTTTGTGACCATCGCTGCTATTTACGGCTGGCTATCCACTAAAAACATCTCCGTCCTCTTCTTACAAGGGACACCCGCTATCATCGCTTTGATATTTTGGTGCCTTTAAAACAACCATTGCTCCTCACCCTTTGTACAAGCCAAAGCAGCCACCGGCGATGCCAAAGCTCTTTAAAGGATACTCAAAATAGCGCTGCTGTGCTAGACCGTATCATACCTTAATAAATATCATACGCATATAAATTAAATATAAAAAATAAGACCCCGCCAACATAACGGGGTCTTATTTTTCAGCATAGCTTAACTCAAGCTTTTATTTTAAACTAGCAGATATTATTCTTCGACTTCAAAACGGTCAGTATTATGCTTCAAATTATTAGCAATATCATGCAAATCGCCAACATGTTGACCAAATTCATCCATCGTTGCCAAAACTTCTTCAGAGTTAGCAGAAACTTCCTGGGTCCCAGCGGCATTTTCCTGAGTTGAAGCAGAAATACTTTCCAATCCTTCCAGCCTAATTTGAACATTTTTCGTTTTTTATATTTCCCAGGGCATAAAAAAACAGTTAGCAGCCTTTTGGCTGCTAACTGTCTTATTTGGCATATTCAATCGCCCGTGTTTCACGAATAACCGTAACTTTAATATGTCCTGGATATTCCAGTTCTGTTTCAATTTTATTTTTAATATCCCGTGCCAAAACGGCAGCGCCATTGTCATCAATTTTTTCGGGTTGTACAATAACTCTGACTTCTCGACCAGCCTGAATAGCATAGCTCTTCTTGACACCTTCGAATTCATTAGAAATATTTTCTAATTTTTCCAAACGATGGATATAATTTTCCAAGGATTCGCTCCGAGCCCCTGGACGAGCTGCTGAAACAGCGTCAGCAGCTGCTACTAAGACAGCAATTACTGACTTAGCTTCCACATCGCCGTGATGTGATGCAATAGTATTGACAACCAATTCATTTTCATGATACTTTTTGGCCAATTCAACCCCAATTTCAACATGGGATCCATCAACTTCATGATCCACTGCCTTGCCAATATCATGCAATAGTCCTGCGCGTTTCGCTAATGTAACATCTTCACCTAATTCAGCAGCAAGTACACCTGCAATCTTAGCGACTTCAATCGAATGTTCCAGCACATTTTGGCCATAGCTAGTCCGATAATTAAGTCGTCCAACGGTCTTAATCATGTCTGGCTGCATTGAATGAATGCCCAAATCAAAGATGGTTTCTTCACCTTTTTCTCTAATTTTGGTATCCATCTCCCGTGTAGCCTTTTCGACCATTTCTTCAATTCTGGCAGGATGAATCCGACCATCTTGAATTAATTTTTCAAGTGCCATCTTGGCAATCTCCCGCCGTACCGGATCAAAGCCACTCAAAACGACTGCTTCAGGCGTATCATCAATGATTAAATCAATCCCTGTTAACGTTTCAAGCGTCCGAATATTGCGACCTTCTCGCCCGATAATTCGACCTTTCATCTCATCATTAGGCAAGCTAACAACTGAAACCGTCGTTTCGGAAACCATATCAGCTGCACTGCGCTGAATTGCCTGAGCAATCAAATCCTTAGCTGTACGGTCCGCTTGGGCTTTAGCTTCCTCTTCGCTATTTTTAATCATTACAGCCAATTCACGATCTAAGCTTGTTTTAGTTTCTTTCAAAATTAAAGCTTTAGCCTGCTCCCGTGTCAAAGCAGCAATCTCTTCTAGCTTTTCTTCTTGCTTTTTTTCAAGTGAAGAAATATTGGCGCGCTTAGTTTCTAATTGTTGTTGATTAAAGTCAAGTTGTTTTTCGCGACGTTCAATCGTATGTTCCCGTTTTTCGAGAGCTGTATCTTTACGATCGATGTTCTCTTCACGCGCTAACAAACGATTTTCTTGTTTTTGCACTTCAGAGCGTCGTTCCTTCAACTCATCTTCAACTTCACTACGATATCGTTGACTTTCATCTTTAGCCTCAAGAATAGCCTCCTTCTTTTGGGCAGCTGCTTCTTTTTTAGCAGTAGCCAAAATACCTTCAGCTGTCCGCGAAGCAGCATCTAAGGTCTTTTCATAGCTATTTTTGCGGTATAAAATACCAACGAAAAATCCAAGCACTAATGTTACAATGGCGATTACGAGAACGCTAATTATAAATGTTGTACTCATTTCGCATCCTCCATATCGTTTATAAAATTGTGTTTTAAGATGTTAATTGTTTTTTCACACACTTAATATTTTAAGGTTTTTTGATATCAGATGTCAATGATTATAAGCTTAGCCTAGTTAAAAAAGTTCTATATAAAGAATTGTAAAACAGTTAGCCTTTATAATAAAAAGGCAGTAGCGCTACTGCCTTTTTATTATTTAGCTGCATTCTTAACAGCTTTATCATTTTCTTTAGCTGGCTGCTTGTTTTTCTTATCATCCAACAATTCCAGCTGTTCATCTTCAGTATCAGCAATACCGTAAGCTTTGCGAACTTTTTGCGTCACTGCAGCCATGACATCAGGATGCTCTTTCATGTACTTCTTGGCATTTTCCCGGCCTTGGCCAATCCGTTCTTCACCATATGAGAACCAAGAACCGCTCTTATTGATAATTTCTTTATCAACAGCCATATCAATTAATTCGCCGGTCTTAGAAACACCTTCACCGTACATGATATCAACTTCGGCTGTCTTAAATGGCGGCGCAACCTTGTTTTTAACCACTTTAATACGGACACGGTTACCAATAATATTAGACCCGTCCTTAATCTGTTCAGCTCTTCTAACTTCTAAGCGAATCGTAGAATAGAATTTAAGAGCCCGGCCACCAGGAGTTGTTTCAGGGTTGCCAAACATAACGCCAACTTTTTCACGAATTTGGTTGATGAATAAAGCAATCGTCTTCGTTTTATTGATTGTCCCCGATAATTTGCGCAAGGCTTGTGACATCAAACGTGCTTGCAAACCAACGTGGGTATCGCCCATTTCGCCTTCAATTTCTGCCCGCGGAACCAAAGCAGCCACTGAATCGACAACAACAATATCAATTGCGCCTGAAGATACTAAAGCATCACAAATTTCCAAGCCTTGTTCCCCTGTATCCGGTTGAGATAACAGCAATTCATCAATATTAACCCCTAAGGCTTGTGCATAAGCTGGATCCAACGCATTTTCAGCATCGATATAAGCAGCTGTACCACCACGCTTTTGCACTTCAGCTACAGCGTGTAAAGCAACGGTTGTCTTACCTGAACTTTCAGGACCGTAAATTTCAACAATTCTTCCACGGGGATAACCACCAACCCCTAAAGCTTCATCTAAAGCCAAAGAGCCTGTTGGAACTGTAGAAATACGTGTATCAGCCTTGTCGCCCATTCGCATGATTGAGCCTTTGCCAAAACTTTTTTCAATCTTTTTAAGCGCATTGTCAAGCGCTGCTTTTCTATCGTCGCTCACTTGATGTCCTCCTTATAACCTGAACATTTGTTTTCCATAGATATATGATACTTGCTTTCAAACTAAAAAGCAAGTATTTTGCGAACTAAAGTTTGCCTTTATTTAAGGCCTGGTTTAATAAATTCAGCCCCTCTAAAACCGTTTTGGTGCGAATTTCAGCTCTATCACCATAAAAATGGCATAATTTAGTACTTACCGAACCGTCTTTTTGTGCTAAGCCAATCCACACGGTTCCAGCCGGATTTCCTTCTAAACTATCTGGCCCAGCAACGCCCGTAAAGGACAGGGCAAAATCAGTATTCATCAGTTTTAAAGTCTGCTTAGCCATCCATTGAGCAGTTATTTCGCTGACAACACCATTATCAGCAATAATGTCTTGCGGAATGTGCAAAAGTGAGGCTTTAGCTTGAGCCGCATAAGTCACAAAACCGCCATCAAAAACATTAGAAGCACCGGAAATTGAGGTAATCGTTGCTTGAAATAAGCCACCAGTCAAACTTTCCGAAGCAGCTACTTTTTTATGCTGCTCTTTGAGCTTTGAAACTACCACTTCAGCTAAACTGTTGTCATCGCCGTAGCCATAAAAATATTGGCCAACACGCGCTTTGATTTTGACTTCTAAGGTATCTAATAAGTTGTCCGCTTGGTCCTTTGTTTTGGCTTGAGCCGTCAATCTTAAAGTTACTTCACCTACTTTGGCATAAGGAGCTAAAGTAGGATTGGTTTGCTCTTCAATTAAGTCATGCAAATCAGTTACTAATTGTGATTCGCCAATGCCATAAAAACGCAATACCCTTGAAAACAGCAAATGATCAACTCTTTGCTTTAAGCGGGGCATAATTTCATCAGTAAACATTGGGCGCATCTCACTTGGCGGACCAGGAAGCAGAATATAATCCGGACCATTGGGATTAGAATAAAAATTACCAACTGCCATCCCAGCATGATTGGGAATGGCTTCTGAATCCTCCAAATACATTGCCTGCACTTTATTATTTTCAGTCATAACCTTGTGATTAGCCTGGTAGTAAGCTGTAATTGAAGCTAGTGCTGCCTGGTCAAGGGCCAGCTTTTGTCCTAAAAATTTTGCTACTGTTTGCTTCGTCAAATCATCCGCTGTCGGCCCTAACCCGCCTGAAATAATAATCAAGTCACTGCGTTTAGCCGCAATCTCCAAAACTTCTAGCATTCGTTGTTCGTTATCACCAACTGTTGTCTTAAAATAAACATCAATGCCCAATTCAGCTAACCGCCGGCTGATAAAAGTCGAATTAGTATCGGTAATTTGACCCAGTAAAATCTCAGTTCCTACTGAAATAACTTCTGCTCGCATTTTTTAACCACCTATCTATAAAGACGCATTTTTTTTACTTTTATTTTAAAAAAGGCCGCGTGAAATTGCGACCTTTAAACTTACTTGCTGAATGAATCTTCAAAAACAGCCCGACTATTCCAAAAATAATCAATCCCAGAATATACAGTAAAGAAAAGGCAAATATAGAGCAAAATTTCACCGATTGGAAAATGGATATTAATGAAGAAAACATCATTCAAATATAGGAAAATAATTGAAAACATCTGGGTAAAAGTCTTAATCTTGCCTGGCAATTTGGCCGCAATAACTTCTCCGTCATTTTCAACAACAATCAACCGCAAACCCGTTACGGCTAATTCACGGCAAACGATGATTGCTGCCACCCATGCTGGCACTTTATGCATTTGGACTAAAATAATGAAAGCAGTCATAACCAGCATTTTATCAGCCAAAGGATCCGCAAACTTACCAAAATTAGTAACTAATTTCTGTCTACGTGCAATTTGACCATCAGCAAAATCCGTAATCGAAGCGGCCGCAAAAATGATTGCTCCAATGAGTTGTGTCACCGGAATCGCTGTACCTGCAGCAGTTACACTTCCCCAATCTAAAGGTAAAAGCAAAACCAACATAAATAAAGGTATCAAAAAAATTCTAATAATGGTTAATTTATTAGGTAAATTCACAAAAATCACTCCTATTTCTTGCTTAACACATAAAAAGGCCGAGTTCCCCCCAGCCTTTTATCTTTATTGTTCCAAATTAAGGGTTATTGTTCGAACAGTCAATGTACTATTTTCGTTCTTATAATTGAAAGTCTTGCCATTGAGTTTCAAACTAGTTGAGTTTGAATTACCTAAGTTAATTGTAATCGTAGTTGTTCCTGAAGGCAAAGATACGGTATGGTTTTCGCCTGAATTCAAAGTACCTTGCCAAACTTGTGAACCGTTAGCAGAAACAGCAGACCAAGCGGCACTGCCATCAACAGTTAACTGTAATTCATTGGTTGAAGGTGCATTTGTTACATTATAAGTGAAGGTTGATCCATCTGAAGATACACTTTCAATCTTTTGTTTGGATGCCTTGCTGGAAGCTTTCTTTGAGCTTTCCTTAGCAGAAGAAGCCTTTTTTGAAGAAGCTTTTTGGCTGCTTGATGTCTTCTTTTCCGATTCAGAAGAAACCGAAACCGTTTGACTGGAAGAATCACTGGCCGCATTTTTAGAATGGTTGCCAAATGAAACAATATAGATGGTACCTAAAATAGCTACCACAACTACCACGATGATAATTGTTGGCAAATAATTGATTAATTTGTTTAAAAAATCATTTTTTTCAGCTTGTTCCATCCGCATAGCTTCGGTACGTGTTGTCGCTTCTTTTTCAACCGGATTTTCGATTTGAATATTAGTTTCTTCATCTAATTGTGCTAATAATTCCGCATCATTTAATCCGACTGCTTTAGCATATTGGCTAATAAATGCCCGCACATAAAAATTACCTGGTAAGGCATCAAAATTTTCGGATTCAATTGCAATCAAATAGCGCTTTTGAATCTTAGTTGTTTGTTGCAAATCGTCTAAGGTTAAACCCTTTTGTTCTCTTGCTTCTTTTAACGTTTGTCCTATCTCAGTCATTGAAATATCTCTCCATTGCTTTTTCTTTATATTATGAAAATAATTGAAAAACTAAAATTCCAACAATAAGTATATCATAGTTTTTCAATAATAAATACTAAGAAATCATTTATTTTAGCCAACCACCGGTAGCATACAGGGTCTGACCTGTTAAATAACTGGATCTAGGTTCTAATAAGCATAAAACCCAATAGCTGATTTCAGCTGGAAAACTGAATCGGCCTACAGGAATTTCAGCTTCAACGTCAGCTTTTTCATCCGCTGAAAAAATCTGATTCATTTCGGTATCAACCGCTCCCGGAGCTACAACATTAACGGTAATGCCAAGTGAAGCAACCTCTTTGGCATAAGCTCTGGCAAAAGCGCTTAAAGCCCCCTTCACCGTACTATAACCTACTTCCATCGCTGAACCCGCTCCGCCATAAACCGAACCGATAAAAACAACGCGGCCAAATTCAGCTTGAGCAAGTTTATTTTCTAATTTTTGTACAATTTTTAAGGGGGTTAAAACCTGCATTTTAACCATGGTATCCAAATTTTGGGGATCTAAATCGGCAAAAAGGCCATAATAAGTCGTTCCTTGTGCAAAAACAACCGCATTTAGCTTGCCGAAAATAGCGCCGCTCAATTTATCTAACTGGCTATCATCTGTCAAATCATAGGATAAAGTTAAGAAATCCTGCTTCGGATAAGTACTACTTAATTCTGACATTAGTGCGGCAACCCGCTTTTGGTTTTGATGATAATGCAAATAAAGCGACCATCCTTTTTGGGCTAAATCACGCGCAATTTGACTGCCAATATCGCCCGAAGCTCCAAAAATTATTGCCCAATTCATTGCACATCCTCCTTTGGCAAGATTTGATAGACACTCATCGCCTCTGATTTGATAAATGATTTTGCCAAGCCTTTAATATCATCTAAGGTCATTTGTTCATATAAAGGAACCACATCAAAAAGGGTAGCATAATCAAAAAGACTGCCTTCATAGCGATTAGCAATGGTTTCCAAAGAATTCATGGATGCCAAAGTACGTCCGACAAATTCTTTTTTAGCCAATTCAAACGCTTCTTCTTTGCCTTCAAGCAGCTTCAAGGCATTTTCAGCAATTTCGATAATGGCATTGGATAAATCTTGCGGTGAATCAGTATCACCGGAAATCGTGACAAAATGGTGCCCGCGGCCTAAAGAAACATCATAGCCAAAACTATCATCTAAAATACCCTTATTATAAAGCTCCATATATTGTGGTGTGGTTTCATCATATAAAAGATACATCAGCATTTCTAATTTAAGTTTATAAAAAAGTCCTGCCCGTCCTTTTGGCACCTCATCTAAGCCTTTAATCCCCACGATAGTTTCGGGACGCTGCACATCCAGTTCAATCATGCGGTAAGGAATAATATCTTGTCCGTCCAGATCACTTTCAAAAGTGGCTCTCGTTACAGGAATTGCAGGCTCAAATTGCTTCTTAGCTTGATTTTGTCTAATAGTTGACAACATCTCCTCAGGCTCAAAACCTCCAACTACAAACAAGTTCATATTGCTTGGCTGGTAAAAGGTACGATGGCACATATACAAATCTTGTGCTGTAATTTTTTTGATAGATTCCACGCTGCCGGCAATATCCACTGCTAAAGGACTGTTAGGGTATAAATTCCCAACCATACCAAAATAAAGTCTCCAACCAGGATCATCGTCATACATTTTAATTTCTTGACCAATAATCCCCTGTTCTTTAGCCACTGTTTGGTCAGTAAAATACGGTTTCTGTACAAAATCAAGTAAAGTATTCAAGCACTGCTCAATGTTGCGCGTTGTTGAAAAAAGATAGCTGGTACGCGTAAAACTCGTATAAGCATTGGAATTGGCCCCATATTTACCAAATAAATCAAAGGCATCATAATCCTTTTTCTCAAACATCTTATGTTCTAAAAAATGCGCAATGCCATCAGGAACTTTGATTAATTCATCTTGTCCATACGGCATGAACGTATTATCGATTGAGCCGTAATTAACCGTCAACAAGCCATATGTCTTATGAAAATTTTTGCGAGGCAATAAATTAACCCTTAACCCATTATCCAAAACGGTCGTGTATAAAACTTCATGATATCTAGGATAAGTTATCTCTTTCATCTTGTTTTGCCCCCATCAAGAAAATAAACACACTGCAGTTTAGCCAAAGAAGCCACTTCTTGCACCTGCTCTTTAGTAACATTTTTTACTGCATCAATCCAATTCTGTGTTGATACATGTGTTTTTGTTAAAATGTCATTTTGTTCCCGGTTAATTGCCGTCATTTGGCTATCTAACCGGCTTTCAAAATTATTAATCAAAGAGGCTTTAATTTTATCCATCTCATCTAAGGTAAAGTTCCCATGAGCAAGATCAGTTAATTGCTGTTGAATCAAAGCCACAACATGTGCTTTATTTTCAGATTGAATACCTGTTTGGACCATTAAAAAGAAACGGTAAGGGTCAAAAGAAGAACTGGCATAATAAGCCAAGCTCTCTTTTTCTCTGACATTTACAAACAACTTAGAGAGCGGCGAGCCGCCAAATAAGCCATTAAATACTAAAGCAGCATAATGCAGCGGCGCGCGATAAGCAATCGGCAAATAATAAGCCAAGTCAAGCTTGCTTTGGTTTAAATCTTGCTGTTCAACCACTTCAATGCTTTTTTCCTTAGGTTCTTGCAAAATATTTAAACTTAGTTCACAGCCAACCCGCGGTGAAAAATTGAAGTTTCTAACTTGATTTTCAACCTTGTCAAAATCAATATCCCCTGATACCACAATTTGAATGCGGTCATGGGTGAGCATTGTTAAATATGCTTGATATAATTCTTGCGGTGTAATCGTCTCAATAGCAGCTGACGTCCCATAAATAGGTGTTTTTTGTTCTGGAGCATCAAAATAATGCTCTTGCAGCTTCATAGCAGCATAGCTTTGCTTATTGTCTTTGATTGAATTAACATAAGCAACTAGATTTTGCTGCTGCCGTTTAAAAGTATCATTATCAAACGATCCATTTTCAGCTAAAGGATCTAAAATCATTTCTTTTAAAAATTCAAAACCTAAATCAACCAGGTCCACTTTTTCTGTCAAAAACTTATCATCTATGCAATTGAAGATGAAGTTTAACAAATGCAAATTACCATGGCGGCTAACCGTCGTTCCAAAACCAGCTCCGTACATTTCCGATAAGGCTAAAGCTGTCTTGCGCTGTGTATTATATTTGCGTGAACTGGTTTCTAATACATTAGACAGTAAAGTCCGCACGCTGAGCTGTTTTGCATCAGAAAGCTCTGTCATAAACGAAATCATAATGCGGTTGGTCTTGAATTGCTGAGTTGGAATTAAAATTAATTCCACCCCATCTGTTATGCTTTTTTGCAAAAACAGACCCTCCTTTGAAATATTGACATTACTTCCAATTTTATAGTAAATTCAACTAAAAAACAAGGAGTCGCTATTATTCCTGATTTTCAGGGGCGGGTAAATAAACTTTACGTGGTTTAGCTCCTTCCTGCTTACCAACCATCCCCCGCATCTCCAGTTCGTCCACAATACGGGCCGACCTGTTATAGCCAATGCTGAATTTACGCTGTAGCATCGAAATACTGCATTTTTGTTCCTGGGCAATAAAAGCTACAACATCATCAAACAATTCATCAACATCATCATTCTTGTCCGTCTCAGACACTTCTTCATCTGAGACTTCCATAGCGGTATCAAATGAAGCTTTTTGCTGACTAGCCACAAACTGTACTACTTCGGACACATCGTGGTCGGAAATAAAGGCACCTTGAATCCGCGTTGGTTTATTTTGCCCAATCGGCATAAATAACATATCACCACGTCCCAAAAGTTTTTCAGCCCCATTGCCATCTAAAATAGTTCTAGAATCAGTCCCGCTGGAAACCGCAAAGGCCATTCTTGATGGCACATTAGCTTTAATCAACCCAGTGATAACATCAACCGAAGGACGTTGCGTTGCTAAAATCATATGAATTCCGGCAGCCCGGCCCATTTGTGCAATTCTCACAATCTGGTCTTGCACCGAACCGCCCGTCGTCATCATCAAATCAGCTAATTCATCGACAACAACTACGATATATGGCATAAAATCCAGGGCTTCTTTCGTCTTATTTTTCAAAACCAGCTGATTGTACCCCTTGATATTGCGTACATCATACTGGGCAAAAGTTTCATAACGCTGCTCCATACGAGCCACAACTTTTTCCAATGAGCGAGCAGCTTTTTTAGGTTCAGTAATAACCGGAACTAATAAATGAGGTAAATCTTTATAAATCCCTAATTCAACCTTTTTGGGATCAACCATCATTAACTTCACCATTTCCGGACGGCAATTCATCAGTAAACTTGTAATAATCACATTAATAGCCACTGATTTACCTGAACCGGTTGAACCAGCAATTAAAAGGTGCGGCATCTTAGCCAAATCACATGTCGCTAATTCCCCAGCAATATCATGGCCTATAGGAACTTCAAGCACACCACTGGATTTCTTTTGCTGCTTAAATTCCGTCATAATCGTCTTATAAGCCACCGTGGCAACATTTTTATTAGGGACTTCAATCCCGATTAGAGATTTCCCGGGAATAGGTGCTTCAATCCGGATATCCTTAGCTGCTAACGCCAAAGCCAAGTCATCAGCCAAGCTAACGATTTTAGACACTTTCACTCCAATGGCCGGATGTAGTTCATAGCGGGTAACAGCTGGACCTAAAATGATATTTTTAAGTTCAGCTTTCACCCCGAAACTTTCGAGCGTTTGCACCAAAATATCTTTATTTTTTAAAATAGCTTTCTTTTCATCACTTTGATCTGTATCTTGCCCATCTGACAGTAAATCTAGAGGAGGCAATTGATAATTTTCATTAGTTTGATAATCTGGCAAAACTTCTTCAGGAACTGGCGTCTTTTCAACTTTTGCTTGGAATTGTTTTAAATCAGCTACCGGCTCTGGTAAAACTTTATCCTCTTTTGGTAAAACAGTTTTAATATTTTCATCCACGGGCCGAACGGGAAATTCTTGAATGGCATTTTCTTCATTATCTTCTAAATATTCATTTCGAAATTTTTGGACGTGCTTTTTTGCCTTTTTACCCTGCAAAACCACGGCCGGTAAAACTTTTTTAAGTACACGTCCTATAAAAACACTACTTTTAGCTGTTAAAAATAAAATTCGGTCCAGCCCCCAGCCAAAACCATCCAGCAACGTTTGCAGCGGAATTTCAAAAAAGAGACAAAAGCCGCAAAATAACATCATATCTGCCAGCAAATAACTGCCTAGCTGGGATACTAAAAAATAAGTTCCCGTGTATAAAATTGCCCCGACTAAGCCGCCGCCCACGGGTGTCGCAACACTTGAGGAAATTAAATCACTAGCTAAATATTGCCAGGTTATGCCGATAAAATGCGTATGCAAATCTAATTTGAAAAAGAAAACCGCTGATCTCATCGTTAACAAGCCGCACCAAAAAAGGCCAAAACCTAATAAACGCTTAGAACTAAACTTAGGTCCCCGATCTTTTAGCAAAAGGTAAAAACCTAAGCCAAATAAGACCGCAAATAACCCCTTATAAAAGTCACCTACTAATAGTCGGAAAACATTAGCTAATAGATCACCTAAATAACCTAACACAAAAAAGCCCAATATTGCTAGCAGCATGTAGATTACACCAACTGATCGCTGTGATAGGGTTAAATACTTTCGTTGAGCTTTTTTTTGGCGGCGCCTTTTTTGTGCCATTGTTTTTTCCTCCCTTATTAATTAGCTTCATTATACCATATCCCTAACATACGTTCGTTAGCCTAGACTAAAAAAAGCTAAGTTACCTTAGCTTTTTTATTACTTTAATTTGTCATTTTCGTAAATATGCACCCGATCTAACTTTGGAAAATTCTGCTGCCGCAAAGCTTCGTAGATAATGATAGCAGCTGTATTGGACAGGTTCAAAGCACGAATATTGGCGTCGTTTTGCGGAATACGGATGCAATCTTGTTCATATTTACGCATAAACACTTCCGGCAAGCCGGTAGTTTCTTTGCCAAAAAGGAAGTAATGTTCTTTGGTTAAATCAGTATAATCAGCATCACTGTAATCCCGCGGTGCAAATTTAGAAACAATGTAAAGTTCCCCGTTTTCAGGAATTGATGCTAAAAATTCCGGCAAATTTTCATGGTAGGTAATCTTGACCTTGTCCCAATAATCAAGTCCAGCTCTTTTCATATACTTATCATCAGTAGAAAATCCTAATGGTTTAATCAAATGCAGCTCGGTATTCGTACCGGCACAAGTGCGGGCAATATTGCCGGTATTGGCCGGCATCAAAGGTTCAAATAAAACAATATGATTTGACACACTAAAAATCCTTTCTTTTATTTGGATATAAAAAAAGCGTAACCGTTCGGTGTGGGTACGGCGAACGGTTACGTTAGTGAAGCACAATTAGCTAGCAGCTAACCTGATTGGATAACTGCTAACAACCGATTTCTTAATTATTATAATACCATCGCTCAGTCTTTTTTTCAATAGATTTTCGTAATTTTTTATAAAAAATTTATTTTTCAATCATTAATAGCGTCACATCTACCGAAATTGCTGTTAATCCTTGATTTAAAGCGCTTTGTTCGCTTTCAGAATCCGCTCCCCAGTGCATCGGTGTCATCAAATATAATTGCTGAAAAAGCTCTTTTGACAAAGGCATCTGATAGGCTATTTCCCGCATTTTAGCGTGCGGATAGCGCTCTTTAAATCGGCTTAAGACTTTTTGATTACTATACGTATAATGAGGACTATCAGCCGGATAAATCAACCTTCTTAACTCTCCTAGATAGTTTTCGTTAGGAATCACTTTCAACAATTTTCCATGCGGTTTCAAAACGCGTTCAAATTCTTCATAGGCCGAAGGTGAAAAAATATCCATAATAATGTCAAAACTTTGGCCTGCAAAAGGCAAATCGCACAAATCAGCTACACAAAAAAAGGCTTTTGTATCTTGCTGAGTTGCCAAACTAATGGCCCGCTTTGAAATATCAAAACCAATATATGTATCTAAAGCGTTTTGCCGGCTATTTTCAAGCCGATGCAAGGGTGTTCCTTCACCACAGCCAATATCTAAAAGCCTGACGGGGGTAGCCGGCATTTCGGAATTGATCGCTTTTAAAATAGGATCGAACAATCCTTGCTGAATTAAAATCCGCCGTGCGTGCCACATCCGGTCATTATCATATTCGCTGACAACTTTATGCGTTAAAAAATACATTGTCCCCTGTTTAGAGACATCAAGGGCATGCCCTTTGGCACATAAAAGGGTATGATTTTTAACTTGACTAAATGTTCCATGACAAATAGGGCAAGTAAACATATTTAAATGTTCCGTTAAAAAGCGCGTACCAAGATCAATCTTTTTCATGCTTATTTGGCCTCAACTTTAATATATTTGCCTGCTATCAAATTCACTAAGTCATCACGTTTCAACCGTACCGACCGCCCTACTTTACCGGCTGAAACGGAAATCAAATCATACTTTTTAATACGTTCATCAAAGTAAACCGGAAAACCTTTACGGATGTTAATTCCAATCGGAGTATTGGCTCCGTGAATGTAGCCGGTAATATTGATTAAATTTTTATTGTCAGCTAGATGAACTTGTTTTTTCCCTAATTCATGCGCCACTAATTTTAAGTCAATTTCATATTCCAACGGCAAACAGACCACCACGTAATCCTTACTGTCGTTATTAGCCTGCATCACAATCGTTTTTAAAATACTTTCAGACGGTACCCCCAAAGTTTCAGCTTCCAATAAAGCATCTTTGCCTTTGCCCAGCCAATCAAAGGAAACTTCTTCATAAGCAATATGGTGCTGATCTAAAATTCTTTCATCATTCGTCTTTTTTTCTGTTTGTTTCTTTTTTTTTGCCATTTTTAAACCTCATTTCTCTAACAGCTTATTTTAGCATGTGCCTTAAAAAAATTAAACAGTCCGCTACAGACCTTTAAAGTAAAAGCCGAATTTTAAAAGGTATATAAACGTTAATTGTTGACTTTTAACCTAAAATAAAGTATATTAGCCTTGCTGTGTGAATTGCAGCATATTTTAGAATTGCGAGGTAATCTCATGCCAGTTTTTGATTATGAAGATATCCAACTTATCCCTAATAAATGTATCGTTAAGAGTCGTTCGGAAATTGATACCAGTGTTAAATTCGGTCCAATGACTTTTAACATTCCGGTCGTTCCTGCCAATATGCAAACCGTCATCGATGAACCGCTTGCTGTTTGGCTGGCTCAAAATGGCTATTTTTACATTATGCATCGGTTTGAAGAAGACGAACGTTTACCTTTTGTAAAAAGAATGCACGATTTGGGCTTATTTGCTTCAATTTCAGTTGGGGTTAAACAAAAAGAGCATGATTTGATTGATCAATTAGCACAAGCACACCTCGTTCCTGAATATATTACAATTGATATTGCCCATGGCCATGCTGATACGGTAATTGATATGATTCACCACATCAAAAAAGCAATGCCGGGTGTCTTTGTCATTGCCGGTAATGTGGGTACTCCTGAGGGTGTCCGTGAATTAGAAAACGCCGGCGCTGATGCTACTAAAGTCGGCATTGGGCCTGGTAAAGCCTGCATCACTAAACTCAAGACCGGTTTTGGTACCGGCGGTTGGCAATTAGCTGCCGTACGCCAATGTGCTAAAGCTGCCAGCAAACCGATTATCGCTGATGGTGGCATCAGACATAATGGCGATATTGCTAAATCCATCCGTTTTGGGGCTTCAATGGTTATGATTGGCTCTTTATTTGCCGGCCATGAAGAAACACCAGGTGAAATTGTCGAAGAAAATGGCGAAAAATATAAAGTCTATTTTGGCTCTGCTTCACAATATCAAAAAGGCCAATATAAGAATGTCGAAGGCAAAAAATTATTAGTCCCTTACCGTGGTCACATTGCCGACACCTTACGGGAAATGCAAGAAGATCTGCAATCATCTATTTCTTATGCTGGCGGCAAAGAATTAATGTCCTTGCGTAAAGTTGATTATGTTATCGTAAAAAATTCTATTTTTAATGGCGACTACTAAAGTTAAAAAGATTATATACTAAAAAATAAGCATGCTTTTCATTTTGGATGACTGGTATGCTTATTTTTTAGTATATCTAACTTTGAAACAGCTTTTGAGTTCATAATAAAAGCAGGCCAAGTTTAGCTTAGCCTGCTTTTTAGTTATATTTAATTTCTGTGCCCTTTTTAATTTCAGGTAATTGATAAGGATGTACATACACCATATTAGCTTGCGGATTATCAGGTACTGGCGTAAATGAAAAAACAGTATGTCCAATGGTCGTCAAATTATCTTTTACCAGTTCGCCGACATAGTCGACTTGATATGTTTGATCATCAAATTCAACAGTTGATCCTGCCTGAAGCGCATACCCGCTCATATCCGTTTCAAAACGTTGAATGGCTGAAACTTCACGTAAGCGGTCAGTGGCTTCTTCACCAAACAAAATAAACAAAGGCTGTTTATCATCAATTGCTTGCTGACCAATAAAGGTAATTTTACTCTTAAGCATTTTAACCCTCTTTTCTTCGTTGTTTGCTTTTCTTTATTATACCGTAAATAAATGATTCTGCACATTTTAAGTTTCGTAAACTTAGATTTTCTTCCAATGTGGTATAATTTATAGGAACAACTTGAATATAGAAAGGATGTTTTTTGTGAAAGAAGAACTTCTCTTTGGAACATATACAAAAAAAAGCAGTCAAGGTATCTACTACGCTGTTTTAGATACTGATGCCCAACAAATTTCAACACCAAAAGTTGTCGTCAAGGTGCAAAACCCAACCTATATGAAAGTGACAAATAACAAGACGCTTGTCACAGTGGCTAAAAAAGATGCTTTAGGCGGAATTTCCGCATATAATGCTAATAATAAAGAATTCAAATTCATTGATGAAGCTCTCATTAAAGGAGCTAACCCTTGCTATGTCGGTTTTGATGAAAAGCGCCAATTAATTTTTACCGCCAACTATCACAAAGGTCAAATTGATGTTTATAAAATCAATGCTGATCAAACCTTAACTTTAACAGATACCGTTAAAGATGAAGGACATGGTCCTTTGCCTGAGCAAGACAGTGCTCATGTACACTACACTGATTTGACTCCAGATGGCCGCTTAGTTGCCGTTGATTTAGGTTGTGACACTGTTTCAACCTATGATATTTCCGCTGAAGGCAAATTGACTTTAGCTTCTGTATTCAAAACAGAGTCCGGCTTTGGGCCACGCCACCTAGTCTTTGCTCACAACGGTAAATATGCTTACTTGGCTGGCGAACTTTCTAGCAAGCTGTCCGTTTTGCGCTACGATAAAACAACCGGCACTTTTTCTTTAGAACAAACAGTTAAGACCATCCCTACTGCCTGGACGGAACATAACGGTGCAGCTGCCATTCGCATCTCAGCTGATGACAAGTTTATCTATGTTTCTAATCGTGGGCATAATTCACTGGCACAATTCAAAATTAATAAGAGTCATAATGTTGATTTTGTCGGTTTTACGTCCACTTACGGTGATTTTCCGCGTGATTTTGATATTGATCCTTCAGGCAAATTCTTAGTCTGCGTTAACCAAAATACTGATAACGGAACCCTCTATGCCCGCGATGAACAAACTGGCGCTTTAACTTGTCTGCAAAAAGACATTCCGGTTCCTGAAGGCGTTTGCGTCTGCTTTACTGATTTAGATTAACGGAGTAGCTATGATTATTAAAGAGATTTGCTTAGAAAATTATACTTTAGTTCCTAAAGCGCTAGAATTGGGTGCTAAAAGAATTGAATTGTGCGACAACCTTGCTGTAGGCGGAACCACCGTTTCCAACGGAGTTATGGCTCAAACTATCAAATATGCGCACGAAAAAAAAGTTCCCGTCACTATTTTAATTAGACCGCGCGGTGGTAATTTTATCTACGATGATACCGAACTGAAAATCATGGAAAAAGACATTTTTACGGCTCAAGAATTAGGAGCTGATTGTGTCGCTTTTGGTGCTTTAACCAAAGATAACACCCTAGATTTTGATGCCATGGAAAATTTAGCCGCAGCTAGTGGTGGGATGCAGTTGGAAATCAACATGGCCTTTGATGCTTTAACTTTAGACGCTCAAAAAGAAGCTATTGATTGGGCTGTGTCGCAAGGATTCGATCGCATTTTAACCCATGGCGGGCCATTTGAGCAACCGCTTGATACCTGCTTAGACAACCTCAAAGAAACGATTGCTTATGCTAAGCAGCGAATTGCTATCCTGCCTGGCGGCGGAATTACTTTTGCTAATTTTCAAGAGATTGCTGAAACTTTGCAAGTTAAAGAAGTTCATGGCACTCGCTTACTTCAATTTTAAAAAAAGCGTTGGTTTTAGTAACCAACGCTTTTTTATTGTCCCATAAAAAATTTCATAAAGACTTTAGCAATATTAAAATAAATCAAAACCGACGTTAAATCGCTTAAAGTTGAAATAAACGGACCTGAAGCCACTGCCGGATCCACTCCGATTTTATCCATTAAGTTAGGGATAAAAGTTCCCGCTAAATTAGCCACCGTAATCGCACACATCATGGCCATGCCAATAACAAAGCCTAGTACAAAATTTTGCTTCCAAATGCCAACAATGATGCAGATGGTCAAGCCTGTGACTAAACCTATCATCAGTCCTGTTAAAAGTTCGGTCAAAAATTGTTTATACCAAGAAGGCTGATCTTCTTCTTTTTCAGCTAACCGCCTCACAGCCACCGCTAAACTTTGCGTACCGGCATTCCCAGCTGTCCCTGTGATAGACGAAATAAAAATTGCTAAAATACTGGCTTGCCCAATCATACTTTCATAGTGTGAAATCAAAGTAGTCGTCGACATCCCAAGCAGCAGCAAAATTATCAGCCATGGTAAACGGTTAAGAGCTGCTTTAGCAGGATTATTGTCAGTTTCTTTATCGGTATCAACCCCGGCTAAACCTGAATAATCTTCGGCTGACTCTTCATCAATAACATCGATGATATCATCAACCGTGATAATCCCTATCAATTTATTATCATAATCAGTAACGGGAATCGCAACAAAGTTGTAATCACGAATCGTTTGCGCAACTTCAGCTTGATCATCAGAGACTTGAACTGATAGGACCGGAGTAGTCATAATGTCTTCAATCATCACATCATCATCATGCATTAATAAATCACGCAATGTTACTACCCCAATCAATTTTTCATTGGAGCCGATCACATAGACATAATAAATCGTCTCGGCATCTTCTGCCTCGCGTTTAATAACATGCATCGCTGATCTGACCGTTTGATTGCCGACAATTTCAACAAATTCCGTCGACATAATCGCACCGGCTGTCTTATCCTCATAATGTAGCATCTCTCTGATTTCAGCTGCTTTTTCCGTAGGAATCAAGCGCAAATATTTGGCGAGATCTTTTTTAGGTGCATAAGCCAAAATATCAACGGCATTATCAGTATACATCTGATCAATTACATTTGCTGCATACTGGGTTGGCATTTCTTTAAAATAAGTTACAACATCTTCAGGCTCTTCTTCAATCGCATCAAACATATCGCCGACTTCTTCAGCTGTCAAATAGCGGTAAAGCCTCGCCCTTTGCTTTTCATTAAGGTCAACAAAAATTTGGGCCTGCTCATAAACGTGCAAATCTAAATATTCTTCTCTGAATTTACGCGCATTTTGGCTATTCAATAATTGAATAATCGTTGAACTTTTATCATGGGCTGTTTCAAAAGTATTTGCCATGACCATCCACTCTTTCTAATTTTTATCTAGATAACCTTTAAAATCACGCGGAGGATCACAGTGAATACAAAGCTGCTTTTTTAAAAAAGGATGATAAAACGCAAGATACGTACAGTGCAAAGCCTGCCTTTCCAGCGGCAAAGCAATTTTCCCGCCATAAAGCGTATCTGCCACTAGCGGATGTCCGATAGCTTTCGAATGGACCCTAATCTGGTGGGTACGACCCGAGTGCAGGCGAACCCGATATAAAGAAGCCTGCTTTAATTGCGCCTGTAAAAAATATTCGGTCAATGACATTTTTCCGTCATCTGTAACCGTCCTTTTAATCAAGCTGCCGCTTTCTCTACCAATCGGCAAATTAACCATAAAATGCTTAGTGGTAAGCTTGCCTGATAAGATAGCTAAATACTCTTTTTTGATGGTATGTGCATGAACCTGCTGATCAATTAAAGCATGCGCATAGCGATGCTTAGCCACCAGCACTATCCCCGTCGTATCACGATCAAGGCGGGTAATAATATGCACCACCGTGTCGGTAATACCGCGCAGCTGATAATATCCGATGATTCGATTAACCAAAGAATCATACCGATGCTTACGATCCGGTGAAGGAATCGCAGCTAAATGAGCTGGTTTATTGACAATTAAAAAGTCACGATCTTCATATAAAATATCCAAAGGCACATATGAAGGCACCACTGGATCTTTACGTGCTTTTTCCGGTGGCATCACCAGTGTTATATGTGCTCCTGGATTAATCATATCTAATTTACGCCCGGATTTTCCATCAACATCAATAGCGCCGCCTTCATGTCTAATTTTGGCCAATAATCCGCGTGATATTCCCTGTGATTTTAAAAAGGTTTTTAAATGACATGGAGTTTGACCTCCATATTTTAAATCAATCTTCATTCTCTATTCCTATAAAGGCTTCTTGTACTCGAAGCCAAAAATGATTATGCCGATACTTGGCAAAATGAATTCTTTTTTTGGAAATTTTATAATAGATTTCCGTAATCGTCCGTCCTTGATAGGTCTCAGAATCAACCGTCAAAATAAAGTTACTGCCATGCGGTTTAAAAGTAATCCAATCATTTGGCGCAATAATCATGGGTGAACTTAATGTTCTAAAAACACGATTATTAATCGAACTTATTTCGGCAATTTGCAAAACTTCAAGGTCGGGGTGTACAACCGCACCACCTAAAGATTTATTATAAGCGGTCGATCCAGTTGGTGTTGAAACGCATAGGCCATCGCCACGAAAACGTTCAAAAAATTCACCACCGAGATAAACATCTGTCACCATTGTTGAACTGATACGCTTGAGCGTCGATTCATTTAAAGAAAGATAATGAACCTTGCTTGGACTATCAGCATATTTAACTCCTACATCAAGCAAAGGATAACTGACTGATTGACCATTATCCGATTCGAGACTAATGACTAAATCATCAATTTCATCATCGCGCCAATCAGTATAAAAGCCCAAATGTCCCGTATGTACACCTACAAAACGGATAGTATCTAGTTGTGCTTGATAATGATGAAATGCGGACAGCAAAGTTCCATCTCCGCCAATTGAAATCACGACTTCCGGATGTAAATCATCTAACGCGAAATGTCTTTCCTTAAGTCTGGTCAGCAACTTTTTCTTTACATTTTGTGATTTTTTACCGTCGTTGGCATAAATGGCAACCCTCATTGTTATTTCCTCTCATCCAAAGTATCAGTATTATCGGCTTTTGTACTAGGCGGTTTGCCCTTTTCAGCCACTAAACGATTGCTAAACATCTCTTGAGCTTCACGAATCTCTTCTTGAATACTCGACATTTCATTATCCAGCATAAAAGCAGCTTCAGCACTGCGTTTTAATCGTTCTTTCAACTCTTTGGGAAACATCCCACGGTATTTATACCCCAAAGAATGCTCAATTGTCGCCCAAAAATTCATAGCTAAAGTCCGGACTTGAATTTCAACTTTGATATCCCGTGAACCATCTAAAAGCTGCATCGGATATAACACCACAATATGATATGATCGATAGCCACTGGCTTTTTTATTGGCAATATAATCACGTTCTTCAATAACATGCATATCATTGCGCTTGCGAATTAGAGCTACCACTTCATAAATATCTTCAACAAATTGGCACATTATCCGAATGCCGGCAATATCTTCCATATCATCAGCTAAACGTTCATCTCTAATTTGGCGACGAATCATTTTTTCTTTGATGCTGGCTACCGGTTTTACACGTCCAGTAACAAATTCAATGGGGCAGTGTCCATCTTTAGCAAATTGGTCTCTTAACGATCTGAATTTGAGTTTCAGTTCTCTAACTGCTTCAACATATGGCAATAAAAAACTATCCCAATCTCGCTCCATCTAAACACCGCCTTTCTTTTATCTACTTTCAAGTTTAACACAAGTTACATCTAAATTGTATGCTACCAGCTCGATATTCAACGCAATTTATTTTTTAATTTCAGTCAAAATAATTGCAAATTTTTCTTTTTTTGCTAAAGTATAGTTTAGAAACTAAAAAGAAAAGTGAGGGAAAGGTTTTGCTTGAGTTGTATTTATTCGTCAATCCCCTGGGAGCAACCTGCTATCAAGCTGAACAAAATATCCTAAGACTTGCTGAAATGTCCAAAAAACGCATCAAATTTAAATTTGTGCCGCTTTTGAATATGGAGTCTACTACAGCTATCATGTCAGCAAACAACTTGAATATTTGCAATTTGCAAAAGCGCAACGAAATTACGCAGCTTTTGTATCGCGCTGTCTTAGATTACAAAGCAGCGATGTTCCAAGGAACCAAGCGCGGCAAGTGTTTCCTTCTGCATATTCAAAAGCAAATTCATGATTACCAGCGCGACTATGATGAAGCTTTAGTCATTGAAGCTGCCAAAGCCAGCAAGCTTGATTTAGAGATGTTTTTAGGGGATCGTCATTCAGATTTAGCAGTAAAATGCTTTAAAAAAGATCAAGAATTAGCTGCTAAATTAAACGTTCATTCTAATCCAACTATGATTATTTACAATCTTGATGGTTATGATTGCGGATTTGCCGTTAAGGACTGCCAATCTTTTGCTTTGTTGGAAGATTTACTTTTAGGTGATAGAGACGAGTTTATTTGTCCTGATTTTCACCGCGCGACTTCATCCAGAAAAATTTGTGCTAAACTTTACCCTTTGTTTAATAAACAAGAAAAATGAGGCTGTGTCGATAGACACAGCCTCATTTTATTTATAATCCTTCTTTAACTAAAGCTTCAAATTCATTCAACCGCTGTTCAAAAACAGCAAAAGCTTCTTCCAAATATTGTTCGCTGGTCATATCAACACCAGCTTTTTTCATAATATCAATTGGATATGCACTCGAACCCGATTTAAGGTAGGTCAGATACTTTTCAGTATCTTTTGGATCGTCATTTAAGATTTGCTTAGCCAACGCTGTCGCAGCCGCAAAGCCTGTCGCATATTGATAAACATAAAAATCATAGTAAAAATGCGGAATCCGAGCCCATTCTAGGGAAATTTCTTCATCATTGTAAATATCAGGACCATAGTAAGCCTTGTTTAAAGCACCATAATAATCGCTTAAGACATCTGCCGTTAAAGCTTGTCCTTTAGCATCCTGTTCATGCGTCCAATTTTCAAATTCAGCAAATTGGGTTTGTCTAAAGACAGTTCCTTTGAAGCCATCCAAATAATGGTTCAACACATAAGCCTTGATTTTCTTATCATCAAAATGATCCAGCAAATACTGTGTTAACAGATTTTCATTGGTGGTTGAAGCAATTTCAGCTACAAAAATGGAATAATCCCCATATTGATAAGGTTGATTATGTCTCGTGTAGTAACTGTGGATGGTATGTCCCATTTCATGCACCAAAGTAAAGAGGTTATCTAAGGTATCCTGCCAGTTCAATAAAATGTAAGGTGCTGTATCATAAGCCCCGCCTGAATAAGCTCCACCGCGCTTGCCTTGGTTAGCTACCACATCAATCCAACGATTATCAAAAGCTTCCTTAACATGTGAAACATAATCGTCACCCAAAACATGCAAGGCTTTTAATGCTTCATCCTTAGCTTCTTCATAGGTATATTTAATCGGTGCTTCACCTGTAATAGGCGTATATAAATCATACATGTGCACTTCATCAAGTTGCAAAATCTCTTTGCGTAATTTGACGTAACGATGCAGCAGCGGCAAATGCTTTTTAGTAACTTTGATTAAAGTATCATACACAGACACAGGAATATGGTTATCTGCCAAAGCCTTTTGCTTGGCCGAATCATAATGTCTGACCCTTGCCACAAAGTTTTCCATCCGATTTTGCGCAGCTAAAGTGCTGGCAAACGTATGTCTAAACTGACGGTAAACTTCGTATAATTTTTGAAAAGCTTCTTTTCGGACACGCCGGTCAGTTGATTCTAGCAAAGTCCCGTAAATTCCGTCTGATAGTTCAACATCTTCACCTTTTTCATCTTTCATAACAGAAAACTTCAAGTCGGCATCATTTAAAACTTCAAAAGTATTTTCAGCCGTAGCAAAAACATCACTAGCCCCTGCCAATAAAGCTTCTTCCTTATCAGATAAAACATGATCTTTTTCTTCTAGCCAAGCATCAATTAAATGCTTATAAGCCTTAAGTTGAGCATTTTGTGCAAAATAATTTTGCAATTGTTCATTAGGGATTTTTAATAGTTCAGGTGAAAACCAGGCTGTTGCTTCTGATACTTGTGCCGCTAATTTTTGAACAGCAGCATTTTTAGCTTGGTTATCCGCATTAGCTGTATCCTGGTCATTTTTCATACTAGCATAAACATATACCGTCTCAATTTGGCGTTCAATTGCCAGCATTGCTTCCAAAGCTTTTAATAAAGATTCATCGCCTTTAGCTAAAGTACCTTTGTATTGTGAAAAGGACTTTGCTTTAGCGGCTACATCATCAAAAGCTTTTTGAAATGCTGCTTCATCCTTAAAAATTTTTTCCAAATCCCAAGTAAGTTCTACTGGGACTTCATCACGTTTAGGTAATTGCTTAACTTCTGCCATTTAATTCACCACCGGTTTAATAACCGCCCTTTCTTTGTTCACTTAGATTTTACTAAGTTTTAAATTAAAAATCAACCCATAAAAAAGACTTTTGTTTTAATTTTTTAGTTATCAACGGCATAAAATAGCATTGTTTACACAGAATTTGCTTCTTGAACTGTGGCTTAAGATAAATCAAAGCTCTAATAAAGCATAAAGGAGTACGGTAAATTGGCGCCGAAAGAGCTTCATCTAAGCAACTGGTTAATAATTGAAAGCAGTCGATTTTTTGCAGATAACACTCTGTTTGTATTTGATGCACTAATCCTTTTGATCTAACCAATTTCTGCCTTAGTTTTAAAATTTGATAACTGCGCTGCTGTTGATTTAAAGTCAGTTTGTTGGGCTTTGCTTTGCAAAAAAAAGCTCTGAGTTCTTGTAAATTATTAAAATAAGCCCGTTGATAGTACACTGGTAAAAAAGAAGCTGTTTGGATATTATAATCAAGCTCTAGGCGGCCTAATTTCACATCTAAAAAAAGCAGGTAAAATCCCACAGCCGGGTGCCAGTTGATGAATTTTGCCACGGATGCCGTTAAATATTTGTGTAAACGGTACTTCATGCCCAATATCCAGCAGACCTTCAAGCCCTTTTGCCAATAGCCTTTTGTTCTTTGCCAATATCTTTTTTCCCCAATAGGCGAGCATTGATATTCTAGTGCCAACATGTTTTTTGTCCTTTTAATCAATAAATCTGGTCTTTGCTTGAGGTCTGTCAAATAAGCTTCTATTTGCGGTTGATATCCTAAATCTTTCAGCCATTGTGCCAATAATTTTTTTCCTTGCAGATGTATAGCAGTCTCAGCTTCAGAAAACATGTCGCACGCCTGCCGGTAATGAGCAAAATGCGGGTTTTTAATCCGACCTTTTTTAACATATACTGCTTTTTTGCATCCGGAGCAAAAATAAGTTTGCTTTGCCACAGCATCTTTTGCTCCAATCAAGTGTCCTTTATCATCCAAAGCATAAAGCATTTAGCCACCCCTAGATATAAAGACGCTAAAAAAACAGTTATTATGCAATAAAAATAAGCACCAGCCTAACTGGTGCTTATTTTTAAAATTGATGTTGTGCTAATTCAATGGCATTGCCATCCATAATTAATTTTCCCCGTTCACGAACTAAATCAACCGAAAATTCAACCTTATTACCATATTCATAAGCCAAAGCCAAAGCATCCTTCATATTTTCAGCGGTCATTTCTTCATTGCTAAGCGCAAGTTCCAAGAAATATTGTCCGTTATGGGCATACAAATCAGCGCTGGATTCATCAGCATAAGGGAAAGCTTTCGCAAAGTCAACAAAGTCATCAAAAGTAGTAAAATTAACTAAGTAACGCTTATAAAGTTCGCCTTGGAAATTGAAATAATCGTCATTTTCTCCACTACCAACGCCTTTATTGCTGCTTTGACGGCTTAGTTTTTCTTCATCCAAATGATTTCGCAAATAATTAGCTAATTCTTCTGTCAATGAATTATGTGCTTCATTGTTAGTATTATTATCAGCTTCTTCCAACTTTGCTGTTTCTTCATCAGTCTCCGTTGTTTTTTCTGCGCTAGGATTACTCTTGGTAATCAGTAATTCTAACCCCGTACGGTTAGGCATTAATTGAAAAGTTACCGCTTCATTGTTGCGGAATTCATGATTTTCATCAACTTCGTCTAAAATGCTAAAGAAAAAGCTCTCAATTTCGCTTTGATTACCCAGCAAGTCAAGAACGGTAATCCCACGTTCGGTCAAATCTTCATTTTCAAGTAACACTCTAATTGTATTATCGTTGATTTTTTCCATTTCCATAGGGATTTCCTCCGTTTCCATAATCTATTTAACTTATGCAAACAATATCATAACAAAAAATAAAACAAAAGGCTACCAATAAGGCAGCCCAAATTGAATTTTTCAGTTTACTGTCTGTCTATTAATCCAAGGTTAATTAAAATCCAGCTAACTCCTTGGCACGACGCAACTCTAAAGCACGAACTTCACGTGGTAAGAAGCAGCGAATTTCATCTTCATTATAACCCACTTGCAGTCGCTTTTCATCCATAATAATTGGTCTCCGCAATAAACCTGGATTTTTTTGTACTAAATCCAATAGTTCTTTCAGTGACAAATCATCAATATCAACGTTGAGATTCTTATATGCTTTAGAACGCGTTGAAATGATTTCTTCAGTCCCATCCTCAGTCACTTGCAAAATCTGCTTTAACTCATCAACTGTTAATGGTTCAGAAAAAATATTTCTTTCCTGATAAGGAATATTGTGTTCGTCAAGCCATGCACGTGCTTTACGGCAAGACGTGCAGCTTGGTGATGTATATAAGGTAACCATAAAAAAATCGCCCCTCTCAGAGTAAACCTGATGTAACCATACAATATATATCCTCACTTACTATTATACACTATGTTGCAACAATTAATGCCTTTTTTCTGTAATTTTTGTGTAATAATTTGTGAATTTTGTCTTTAGAATCATTTTAAAAATGTCACGCATAATTTCTTTTAACAATTATTTATTCACTTAACCAAAAATTAAGAATTAATTAACAAATAAGTTTAAACTTATTCTCATACATAATGTTCCATTATTCAACCCCTACTATGTGACATATTTTTAAAAAAAATTGCTAAAATAAGACGAAATATTAAAAATATTTCGTCTTATGTTTTATTTGAGCAATTTATCCCACAAAACGACTTTGTTTTGAGCTAGTGATTTTTTAACATCAATAATCCGCTGGTTAGAGCTGCCCCGAAATTGTAAGGTCAAATCTTTTAAATCTTCCATAAAGCGGCCATCAACCAAAATATCAATTTCATTTAGCAGGTCTAGCTTATCTTTTGAATCTTGTAAAAGTTCATCCCAGGTATAACCAGTCCAAGACCAGATATCTTTTTTATCTCCATATTCCTGTCGAATTCTGCGCGTTAATCGTAGACAAACCTGCGTATTTAAAAAGGGTTCGCCGCCAAGCAAAGTTAAACCTTGAACATAGTCTTCCCCTAAATCACGTAAAATCTGATCTTCCAATTCTTGCGTATAAGGTCGACCATAGTGGAAATTTTGCGCCACTTTATTGTAACATCCAGGGCAGGCAAACATGCAGCCGCTGACATATAAACTGCAACGCACCCCTTCACCATCAACAAAATTAAACGGCTTATAATCAGCAATATAGCCTTGACTTAAATCTTTAGCCAGCCATTCTTTAGGTTTGGGATTACGGGGTCCTTGGGCTTTTTTTGCCGCTCTAACCGGTTTTTTTACAGTTTTAGTACCTAATTTCAAATCAGCCTGCGAAATGAACTGAGTATCGCCGCCAATGCTGACGCGGATTTGATTATTGGACATCTTCAACCATCCCATTAGTCATATTCTTGGCTCTTGAAGCAATTTCTTTATGTCTGCCATGTACCATTGGCCGTTGCAAAGGATTACCTAAATAACCACAAGTCCGCTTAACGCAATCACAAGTTTTAGGATCGTGGTTACCACAGGTTGGGCATTCAAAGCCACGTTCGGTAGCTTTAAATTCACCTTGAAAACCACATTTATAGCAGTGATCAATAGGTGTATTAGTTCCTAAATAGCCAACTTTATCATAAGCAAAGTCCCAAACAGCTTCTAAAGCCTTTGGATTTTGCCTTAAGTTTGGATATTCGCAGTAATGAATAAAGCCGCCCGCAGCGTATTTAGGATAATCCATTTCAAAGGTTAACTTTTCAAATGGGGTTGGATGCTTGCGAACATCATAGTGGAAACTGTTCGTATAGTATTCCTTATCAGTAATATCTTTAACCTTGCCGAATTTTTGCGTATCTAAGCGGCAGAAGCGGTCGGTCAAAGATTCACTTGGTGTCGAGTAAACGGAATAGTGATAGCCGCTTTCTTTTGACCAGTCTTTGCAAGCTTCATACATTTTTTTCACAATAGATAAGGTGAAATCATGTGCTTCTTTGTTATGTTCCCAATTAGGTCCATAAAAAGTAGTTCCAACTTCATACAAGCCGATGTAACCTAAAGAAACTGTAGCCCGTTCGTTTTTAAATAACTCATTGACATCGCCACCGGCAGCTAAACGCTTGCCAAAGGCACCGTATTGGTATAAAATAGGCGCATTTTCCGGTATGGCATCTAAAACCCGCTTAACTTTGAATTGCAACGCTGTATGACAAATAGCCAAACGTTCTTGGAAGATTTTCCAAAATAAATCTTTATCTCCGTGCGCTTCTAAAGCAATCCGCGGTAAATTCATCGTTACAACACCTAAATTCATTCGGCCTGAATTAACTTCATTACCTTCACTATCTTTCCAGCCCTGTAAAAATGAACGACATCCCATCGGTGCTTTGAAACTGCCTGTAATATCAATAATCTTATCGTACATTAAAACATCAGGATACATTCTTTTGGTAGCACATTCCACGGCCAACTGCTTAATATCGTAGTTAGGATCTTGTGGACGAAGGTTTAAGCCTTTTTTCAAGGTAAATACTAATTTAGGAAAAATAGCTGTTCTCTTTTCGCGGCCTAAACCTTGAATTCTAATCTTCAAGATTGATTTTTGGATTTCACGTGAAATCCATGAAGTACCCAAACCAAAGCCTAACGTCGTAAAAGGTGTCTGTCCTTGTGATGAGAAAAGCGTATTAATTTCATATTCCAAAGCCTGCATGGCATCATAAATATCCTTTTTGGTACGCTTCTTGGCAAATTCTTCTTGCTTAGCCGGATCTTCGATATATTCTTTAGCTTCAGCCAAGTGCTTATCATAATTTTTTAAAGCAAATGGTTCCAAAACTTCATCCACCCGGTCGGCAGAACACCCACCGTATTGACTAGAAGCGACATTAGCAATGATTTGTGACATTTGGGCCGTAGCCGTTTGAATAGAATGCGGACTTTCTACTTCAGCATTGCCAATCTTAAAGCCGTTTGTCAGCATTTCTTTAAAATCGATCAAACAGCAATTAGTCATCGGACTCCATGGCGTATAGTCTAAATCATGATAATGAATTTCTCCACGCAAGTGCGCCTTAGCAACGTGTTCTGGCATCATTCTCAAACCTAAAGTCTTACCGACGGTTCCAGCAGTTAAATCACGTTGCGTATTAAAAACGTTACTGTCTTTATTGGCATTTTCATGAACTAAAGCGGGGTCTTTTTGTAAAAGACGTTCCAAACGATCAGTCGGATTAGTTTGCTTTTCCCAAGCGATTTCGCGCCGACGATGTTCATCCATATATGCTTGAGCTTTAGCAGCAAAACCCATTTGCGTTAAAATGTCAATCATTGCATCGTAGATATCAGCTGTTTCCACGGTTTCTTTACCAGCTAAGGCGTTATTTAAAGCTAAAAATAAGGCTTCTTTTTCGTCTTTTAAGCCCAACGCTTCAAAAATATAAGCTAACTTATATGGTGCAAACGGCATCTCGTATCCATCGCGCTTAATAACTGTTTTTGGCGCTGTTTTGCTTTTAATTTCATCTCTTACTTCCATCATCGTTAAGACCCCCACACTTTTACTTGAATATGAAAGACGCTTGGAAAAAGATACCAAGCGCCTTGACCAGCACAACTTTGTGTTCTTTATTTACAAGTAATATCATATAACGAAAAACCCTCAAACACAAGATATAGTTTTGCATTTTTGAAGCAACACTATATATTGCGTGAGCAAAATAATGTGAAACCTATGCAGCAGCAAGCTTTTGACTCGTGAAACATTTTTTAGCGGATGGTGTATAATGAAATACAACATATAGTGTGGAGGCGTATTTACTTGGAAATTGATTTAGAACAGGTTAAAAAAGATGTTAAAACCGGTCTGACTGAGTTATTGGGACAGGCCCGCTTAGAAGCCGGCGATATTGTCGTTTTAGGCTGCAGTACTAGTGAAATTCAAGGTCAGCACATTGGCAAGTATCCTAGTGTTGAAGTGGGACGTGCGGTAGTCAGCACCATGCTTTCTGTTTTAAAAACTAAAAAATTGCACTTAGCGGTTCAAGGATGTGAACATCTTAACCGGGCTTTGGTCGTTGAACGTCAAGTAGCTAAAGACAATCAGCTGGAAATCGTCACCGTCTTCCCCAGCGAGCATGCAGGCGGATCTTGCCAAATAGCCGCTTTTGAGCAAATGGATGATCCTGTTGAAGTTGAGCATATTACTGCTCAAGCTGGGATGGATATTGGCGATACTTCAATTGGCATGCATGTCAAATTTGTGCAAATTCCAGTTAGAACTTCAATTAAGGAGATTGGTTTAGCACACACTACTTACCTACGCTCACGTCCAAAATTAATCGGCGGAGCCCGGGCAAAATATAGCTGGGATCCATTTAATTAGACACAAAAAAAGAGGCCTAAATAGGCCTCTTTTTTTACCGGTATCTCGGTCCGTTTTGTCCTAATAAATGCGCCAATTGTCCTTGAAATTCATTGCGGTAGCGTTCCACTTCATGCGTACCGGCCATTGAGTCAACTTCTTCACCGTGTTCTCCGGCATCCAAGCCTTTAATTTCTTCAGCTTCAGGCACTCGCATTAAAATAAATTTACGTAAAATAACAATCAAAATAATAACTAAAATCGTCGTAAAAATAATCGTGAAGATAGTCCCAGCTAATTGCAAAACTACCTGATTCCAACCGCCACCGTAAAAAAGGCCGTTGTCAATCGCTTTATTAACTGATTTGCTGGCAAAAGCGCCTGTTAAAATCGAACCGGCAATCCCGGAAACTCCGTGACAGCCAAAAGCATCCAGCGGATCATCATACTTCAATTTGGGTTTGATATAGGTAATAAAACTAAAACTAATGCAGGTACATAAAATGCCGATGAAAAAGGCCCCTACAACCGTTACATACCCAGCACCAGGAGTAATGCCGACAAGGCCGCATAAGGCGCCTGTACATACCCCAACGAGCGATGGCTTTTGATTAACCTTCATTTCAAGCAGCATCCACATCATCATAGCACTGCCGGTTGCAATAGTCGTTGTAATAAATGCTTGCAAAGCAATGGTATTAACTGCCAATGCTGAACCAGCATTAAAACCATACCAGCCAATCCACAAGATGGCCGTTCCTAGCAAAACCCAAGGTAAATCATAATGATTGGTCTGCTTTTTAAGCCGCGGTCCTAAAAAGATGGATAAAACTAATGCGGTAATCCCCGCGTTAATATGAACCACCGTACCACCGGCAAAATCTAACACTCCTGCTTTAAATAAAAAGCCCTGCGAACTCCAAACAATGTGGACCAAAGGGTAATAAATCAGTAAAGTCCACAAAATAATGAAGGCCAGCAAAAAATTAAAGCGCATGCGTCCGACAATCGCGCCGACAAATAAAGCAGGTGTAATAATAGCGAACATCATCTCAAAAATCAGATAAGTTCCAAGATTAATCTTGGCATCCTGATTAACAATTTGACCTAAATCAAGCCCACTTAAAAAAAGATGCTTGACGTGTCCAATAATCCCAAAACTGTCACCATTAAAGCATAATTCATAACCTACAAAGCAAAATAAAAGCACTGCCACACCGCAAATAATAAAAACGGACAGCATGGTATTAACAACATTTTTCCGTGACACTAAACCGCCGTAAAAAAAAGCTAATCCTGGTGTCATGCAAAAAACCAAAATACTCGACATAATCAAAAAAACCGTATTTGCTTCATTAATCATTTCAACATCCCCCTTAGCTTATGTCATAAATTCTAACATAACTAGCTATTTTTTCAAGGGAAAAATTATAAAAAAGTATTTTTTTCGCGGTGCATGTCATAATATATCACATTCGTGTTAAAGCAAAATAAAAGCAGAACGACTTATTTAGGCGTTCTGCTTTTAACTGTCTTTACTTCAATTTGTCAATTAAGCCTTCAAGGCATTGTCTTATTTCGGCCGGCAATGGCGCATAAGTATGTGTCTTTTCGTAATTATCAATCCAATCACGACGAATTTCCAAGCGGGTCTTTAATTCGTTGACGTAGGCTTCATCGCTAAAATCAACTTCATAACCATCAAGCGGCATATAACTCATACCTTTTAAAGTTCCAAACGGCTTCCACTTATCTTTTTCATTGGCAATATCTTCCAAAATGCCCAAGGTAATTTCTTTTTTGATATCCTTGCCGTTAAAATCAGCCGTATTAACAATGTAGCAGCTAACTTTCTGCTTTTCAAATAATTCTTTGAAATCATGATAGTCTTCAGCTAAAGGATAAGCTCTAAATGGATCAGCGAATGGTTCAATCACTAAAGCGTTGCGGTCACCAGCAACCACGTTTTCGGCTGTTGACCGCTTGGTAGCCAAGGTAACCCCGAAAGTTGCGGCTAAAACAGGGGCTTCTAATTTGACTACCGGCGGCAAACTATTATCCTTCATAATCCAAAAAATAGAGGTAATTTTAGCTGGCTCCTTATCAACTCGATTAACTGAAGCATAGCGTGATTTAATGGTACGGCCATTGCCATTGCGCAAATCTTCAGTCACTAATACCTTTTTGCCATCCCGATTGAGCGTAACCCCAACATTCATCACAGTGGTAAAGAACGTTGTTTCCTTGGTACCAGGCAGATAATCATTGGTCTTGTCAAAATAAGCCGGTTCCAAAGCTACAGAACTGCCATCGTGTCGGTTAATAACAAAAGCATCATCGTGTAAAACCGTAATGTCAAATTTACCGTCGTGCTTTGCATGGGTTAATGTTGATTTACCAGAACCAGATAAACCATAAAAGGCAAAGACTTTATCATCACGATCTTTAAAGTGGAAGGCTTTTTCGCCCCCATGGCAGGCAGTGTAGCCATTACGATGTGCTGTTGCCCATGCCAAAGTCAAAGTTGCCTTCTTAAGCTCGCCAAAATAACGCAATCCTAAAATAGCTGCAGCATTATGTGCGGCATCAATAATTACCAATCCATTAGGATAAGACGAGTCTGACCAGTACGGATCACAATAGAGGTAAATATCTCCTTCATCGTATTGTTTTGATTTGGCATAACGCTGAGCATAAGTTTCATTTAAAACTTGGAAATTAAGCATATAGGATAAAAGATTAACTTCAAATCCTTCAGCCAAAGCCAAGTGAGCTTTTACCATAAAGTCTTCATCTAGGCCCACCAAGACATCCGTCGTGTAGAATTTATGCTGACTGCCATAATAAATTGCTTCACGCAAAACCCCGTTTAATTGATCTGAATCAACCTCAGGCGAATCAATTAATCTTCTAGCCGCTGCCGTGCGACCGACAACTTGGCCATGATTATCAACGAGCATCTTAGCATCATGCGGCAATCCTAATTCGTCCGTATGAATAATCGGCAAATCCGTCACAATTGTATTAGGGTTGGCTGCTGCCAACCGGTAAGCTGTAGCCGGATCAGAGATATGTTCCATGTTATTTCCATAAAAAGCCGTTTCAATAGTTGTTCGCGTCCGTGAGAAAATCGCATTACGCTTATTAATATCTTCTTCGGCAAAATTTCCATAAGTACTCATTTTATCAACTCCAATCAAAAATTAAAGGCTAGTTTAGTAACCGCTTTTTTACACCTAGAGTATAGCACAGAAAACGGTACCATACAATTACTTCGATTTAATCGTGAATATTTTCACTAAAAAAGCTAAAAAATAGTGCTCAACCAAAGCTAAGCACTATCTTTTTTAATGATGATTAGTATTCATTTGCTGTCTATCTGCTAAAGGGCAACCCTGGTCGTGGCATGAATGGCACCCGCCTTTACTTCTTTTAATAAAGCGCGTATATCCCACATAAAAAAAGGCTCCAAAAATTAAAATTGCTAAAATAACAGTCGCTATCATTTAAATTCCTTCTTCCATAACTTGCGCTTGTTGGCCATCAAATTCAGTTTTAGGTTTTTTGAGTACTAAGGCATATAAAGAAATAAGCAGTACGAAAATAACCGCCAAAACATTCAGCCATGTATAATGGCCGCCGATAATCAATGAACTTTGATAAATCAATAAAGCAAATAAATAAGCCACTACCGTTTGATACGTTACCGCTCTAAGTGTCCAACGGTAATCCCCAAATTCCTTATTCATTGCTCCAATAGCTGCAAAACACGGTGCACACAACATATTAAACACCAAAAAGGCATAAGCTCCAAAATTAGAAAAATGACTTACCATTAACTGGTTGAAGACATGCGTACTTGGGTTGCCAAAGGTCACTTGAATCGTACTGATGCAATTTTCCTTAGCAATCAACCCGGCAAAGATAGCCGCACAAGCATGCCAATCGCCAAAGCCCAATGGTTTAAATAAAGGTACGAATATGCTGCCGATTGTTTTTAGCACACTTTGTGATTGCGGAACAATCTGCATTTTATAATTAAAAGTCGATAAAAACCAAATCATTACTACCGAGGCAAAAATAATCGTACCCGCTTTTTTTACAAAGGCAATTGATCTTTCATAAGAGTAACGCAACACATTAGAAACCTTAGGCAGGTGATAAGCCGGCAACTCCATGACAAAAGGCTGCGTTGGACCCGCAAAAAGACGCGTTTTTTTCAGGAAAATACCTGAACACACGACCGCAATCATGCCAATAAAATAGGCCGATGGCGCTACCCAGCTTTTCCCTTTAAAGAAAGTCCCAGCAATCAAACCGATAATGGTCAACTTAGCTGAACAAGGCATAAAAGTCGTCAGCATAATGGTCATTTTGCGGTCTTTTTCACTTTCAATCGTCCGCGTTGACATCACCCCCGGCACACCACAGCCAGTCGAAATCAGCAAGGGAATAAATGATTTACCGGATAAGTTAAATTTGTGAAAAATGCGATCCATCACAAAAGCGACCCGTGCAATATAACCACAATCTTCCAAAATACCTAAACACAAGAATAAAACTGCAATTTGCGGCAAAAAGCCTAAGACCGAACCAACGCCACCAATGATACCGTCAATAATTAAACTCTTCATCCACGAAGCCACTTGCCAGCTATTAAGCAAGCTTTCAGCTGTATCAGGGATATATTTTCCAAATAAAACATCGTTCACCCAGTCGGTTCCCATTGTCCCTAATGTTTGAATCGACAAATAATAAACTGCCCACATCACTAGTACAAAAATAGGTAATGCTAAAATGCGATTTGTAACCACCAAATCAACATAATCGGATAAGGTCATCGCAAAATCATCTTTATCAATGACACACATATCGATAATTCGTGCCAAGTAATCATAGCGCACATTGGCAATGATGCTTTCGCACTCATCATCAAAAATTTTTTCAGCCATTTGGATTAATTCGGTAATTTTAGCTTTACGACTCGCATCCAATTCGATTTGCTGCCAAATACGTTCATCTTTTTCAAAAAACTTAATGGCATAAAAACGAACGCTATCAGCCGGCACAATTCCCGTCAACTGCTCACCAATCATGGCTAAGGCTGATTCCAGGCGGTCATCATACTGCGGAAATTCATAAGCAGCAGGCTCATGTTGCATTAAAGTAATTAATTTATCCAAATTAGTCTTTTTTAAAGCACTGATACCAACCACTGGTACGCCTAACATATAAGCTAATTTTTTTAAATTAATCTTTTTGCCCTGCTTCTTGAGCAAATCCATCATATTGACCGCACAAATCATCGGAATACCTGTTTCCATCAACTGTAAAGTCAAATATAAATTTCGTTCAAGGTTAGTTCCATCTAAAACATTGACGATAACGTCGGGACGCTGTTCAATTAAATATTTACGCGAAACCACCTCTTCTAAAGAATACGGCGAAAGCGAATAAATCCCCGGCAGGTCATCAATCACTACTTCAGGATGCTTTTTTAAAATTCCTGTTTTGCGTTCAACCGTAACTCCCGGCCAATTACCAACAAATTGATTGGATCCTGTCAAAGCATTAAAAAGTGTGGTTTTGCCACAATTGGCATTACCAGCAAGTGCTATTTTCAAAATTCTTCCTCCTTAACCAAAATATTATGTGCTTCTTGTTTTCGCAAGGAAAGCTTATAACCTCGAAGGATTAATTCCAAAGGGTCGCCCAAGGGTGCAACTTGTTTGACTGTCACCAAAGTATTTTTGGTTAAGCCCATATCCATTAAACGTCGCCGCAATTCTTTAGATCCGGTAATTTTGGCTACGACACAGGTCTTTTTTAAAGCTACTTCATCTAAAGAAATCAAGTCCTGTTCTTCTAAAGAATCAACATCCAAAATCTTAATACAAGCTCCCATTTGCTCACTCACAGCTAAACGTTGCCCCTGAAAATAAATCAACAAGCCGCTATTTGAGCTAGACGTTGCAATCACTGTAATAACTTTCCCTCTCAACATGCCTAATTCCGTTAAACGTCTCGTCAAGGCCTTACTGCCTTTGATTTCAGAAATAATATAACGCCCCTTGTGTTTAGCCTCTGCTAGCGTCGCCATTTGCCAGCCCCTCTTTTCTAATTGAGAATCATTATCATTTAAAATTAGAGTAACATAATAAACCCCCTTTAGCAAGACACTAAAGGGGGTTATTTATAAAAATTAACTTATTAACTTTTAAACTAAACCAACACTTTGAACAAAACGCATGAAAGCTTCATGTCCTTGAGAATTACGCTTGTAAACGCCTGCATCTTCTAAGACGCGGGCAAAAACTTTACCGGTTTCTTGTTCAACAACATTTTTAATATTTTCTTCATTTAAGTTTTGATACCTAGCCTTCAATTCATCGGCCCAAACTTGGTGGTAAGCTTTTATTTCATTAGGCTGATCCAAAAGATATTTAGCTACTTCTTGCAATTCTACTTGCAGCCGTGGCGGTAAAATAGCTAAGCCCATAACCTCAATTAAACCGATATTTTCTTTTTTAATGTGTTGTACATCTTGATGCGGATGGAAAATACCGTCAGGAAATTCGCCACTGGTTTGGTTATCTCTTAAAACCAAATCTAATTCATACCGTCCATCCCGCATACGGGCAATCGGTGTAATAGTATGGTGGCTTTCACCATCCGAAAAGGCCTTGATATTAACGCTAGTATCACTATAATCACGCCATTGAGCCAAAATTTTGGCAGCCAACTTAATTAATGGTTCACGCTTAGCTGAATTTAAACGAATAACCGACATCGGCCATTTAACAATCCCTGCTTTAACTTCTTCAAAACCTTTAAAGGTAAAGGTATCTTCCAAAGCCGCCTTTTCCATGGCAAAGGTATGCCGTCCACCTTGGTAATGTTCATGCGTTAAAATCGATCCACCCACAATTGGCAAATCAGCATTGCTACCTACAAAATAACCTGGGAATTTGGCAATAATGTCAAGCAAATTAGCAAAAGTACTTTCATTGATAACCATCGGTTCATGCTTCGTATCTAAGAAAATACAGTGTTCATTAAAGTAGGCATAAGGAGAATATTGGAATCCCCACGTATCTTGGCCTAAATTAAAGCAGATAATCCGGTGATTAGTCCGAGCAGGATGGTCTAACCGGCCATAATAGCCTTCATTTTCTAAACACAATTGGCATTTGGGATAACCCGATGGCGCCATTTTTTTAGCTAAAGCAATCTGCTTAGGATCTTTTTCAGGCTTAGAAAGATTAATGGTGATTTCTAAATCACCGTAATCAGTCGGTGTTTTAAAGTAAATATTTTTAGCAATCGCTTTCGTTTTGATATAATCATTAGTTTTACTTAAAGCATAAAAGTCAGCAATCGCTTTAGCAGGGTCTTGTTGATAAATTTCATTGAATCTGCGATTGAGCACGCTTGGAATTGGCGTCACTAAATCCATTAATTCAGCTCCTAAATTATCTTTATGCGCTGCTAAATCATCGATTTTTCCATTAGCACATGCTTGTTCTACTAAAAGATCCTTTAATTCAATCAAATCCATTTTATCACTTGCTTGCGTCTCGCATGTACCAGTTAAATGTAAAACATGATTATACAAATAAACTTGGTCTAAAGATGTATAATCTGACTGCGCAATAACTTGTTTTACAAAAGCTTCTATCAAATTCACTTTAACTCACCAACTTTTCTTAATTAATCTAATACACAAGTTCCATTAGCTACCTGAGCAATGTAAAATGACGGTGCATAACCAATTTTTTCAATATAAGCCTTGCCTACATTTTCTTTGAAGCTGTCAACACAGTCTTTAGCTACAATAGCAATACCACAGCCACCGAAGCCGGCACCTGTCATTCTAGCACCTAAAACCCCTGCTTGCTTCCAAGCAGTATGAGCCAAAGTATCTAATTCAACACCGGTAACTTCATAATCATGTTCAAGTGAAACATGAGAAGCATTGATTAGACGACCAAATTTATCCAAATCGCCTGCCTCTAAAGCCCGTTCAGCTCGTAAAGTGCGTTGATTTTCCGACACAGCATGACGTGCCCGCTTCAAACGTGCTTCGTCTTCAATGAGGTAGCTGTATTCATCAAAAGTATCTTCATCCAATTCCCCTAAAGAGTTAATTGAAAGTTCTTGTTGCAATTCAGCCAAAGCCTTTTCACATTCAGTGCGGCGTTCATTGTATTTAGAATCAGCCAATTCCCGTTTCTTATTAGTATTCATAATAACAATTACGTTGTCCTTTAAGTCAAGCGGTACTGGTGTATATTCCAAAGTATTGGTATCTAATAACAAAGCTTTTCCTGCTTGACCCATTCCAATCGCAAATTGATCCATAATTCCAGAATTAACCCCAATGAAGTCATTTTCCGTCTTTTGACCTAACTTAACTAAGTCTAAGCGTTCAGTCTTCAATTGGAACAATTCTTGGCAAATAATACCGATTAATAATTCCAATGAAGAGGATGATGAAAGGCCTGAAGCATTAGGAATATTACCTTCAATGTAGACATCCATCCCTTGATTAACACTGTATCCGGCTTCATTCAAAAATTTAATCATGCCTTTAGCATAGTTGGTCCAATTATCTTCAGCCTTATAAACTAAATCATCCAAAGATGTTTCGATAATACCTTTATCTTTAAAGTTAGCTGAATAAAAACGCAATTTACGGTCAGCCCTCTTCTTAGCAGCCCCATATGTTCCTAAAGTAATTGCACACGGAAAGACGTGACCACCATTGTAGTCCGTGTGTTCACCAATTAAATTAATCCGTCCTGGCGAGAAGAATGTTCCTTCTGGGTTTACTCCAAAAATATCATTAAATTTTGATACTAATTCTGCTTTTTCCATAATTTTTCAACTCCATTAGTAAATATCTTTTTTCTACTCTTTAACTTTACTATGTTTTACTAAATTATGCAAGCGCTATTTTTAGTAAATTTTGTTTTTTTAGTAAAATAAAAAAGAGGCTTAAAAGCCTCTTTTAGTATTTAATCTTCTGCTTCAACTATCACCTTTTGTTTTCCGGCTAAATGATAGCGATACACCAACAAGCCAAAGCTAAAACCTAAAATAGCCGGAATCAGCCACGATAAACCTAAGTCGGCTAACGGCAAATACGAACGCAACGTCAAAAGGCTCTTTCCCATAGCACTTTGTGTAACTAAACTTGGTGCAGCTGCCACCATATCTAAAAAGGCCGGAATAAACGTCATAACAATAGTTGTTAAGTAAACAAAGCTGTTTTTCTTAAAAAAGCTAGAGAAAACAGATAAGAAAATCAAGACCATTGCCAGTGGATATAAAAACATTAAAATCGGCGTTGACCAGGAAATGATTTGTGCTAAACCAACATTAGCTGTTAAGAAGGAGGCAAAACTTGATAAAAATAGCCATTGATGGTAGCTGACTTTAGGAAAATGCTTATGGAAATCCTGCGCAAAAGCTGCTACTAAGCCAACTGCCGTCGTTAAACAAGTCAGTGTAATCAAAACAGCCAAAAAGGCTTGACCAATTACACCAGCATATGCATTAACTAATTGAGAAAAAGCTACCCCTCCATCAGCGGAAACCTTGAATTCTCCAAGCGACATTGCTCCCGTAACGATTAACAGCAGATAGATAACAGCCACAGCCGACATACCGACAAGGCCAGCCTTAGCTGTTACCTTAGCAACAGAAGCAGGTTTCTTATACCCCATTGATTTTACAGCTGTAACTACCGTAACTCCAAAAGCCAAGCCAGCTAAAGCATCTAACGTGTTATACCCTTCTAAAAAGCCGTTAATAAAGGCCCCATTATTATAAGCAGAAGTTGCAGCCACTTTCATCGGGTTGCCTAAAGGATGTAAGAAAGCAACGGTAAAGAATAAAAAGAGTAGGGCTAAAAAAATGGGATTTAATAATTTACCTAAATTAGAAACAATCTTGCTTTCGGTATATGAAATTAAAAAAGCAATTGTAAAAAAGATGGCTGAAAAAATTAATAAAGCAGGTGTTTGGAATTTAGCGGGAATTAATGGTGCAAAACCGACCGCAAAAGAAACCGTCGCTGTTCTGGGTGTACCAAATAAAGGACCGATTGTAGCATGGATCAAAACCATGAAAACTAACGCAAAACTAGGTCCCAAAGGCAGACCAATATCATATACCCCTCTAGATTTGGTCAGAGCAATCGCTAAAACAGACATTAGCGGAAGCAGCACCCCCGTCACTAAAAAGCCTAAAGCCGCGGGTAACCAATGTTGACCTGAAAGCTGGCCTAAATGCAACGGAAAAATCAAATTGCCTGCCCCAAAAAATAAGGCAAACAGCATTGAAGCAACTAAAAGATAGTCTTTAACAGTTAATTTTTTTTCAGTTAAATCTTTCATTATATAACCTCTTCTCTAAAGCTTTGAAATCAAAAGCGAACTATTTTTCCGGAAAAAAAATCCCTGAGCTGCCTACTGCAACTCAGGGACGCTAAATGCGTGGTACCACCCTACATTTTTAGCTATATCACTATAACTAACTTTCACGTGCAGCCTAGCCTAAAGCTAAGCGATACGCTAACACGATAATGGGTGTCACCACTGAACCTTACTATGAGTCATCAATTCAGGCCAATACTCGAAAGTGATTTTCACAAAACATCAACTTACCCTCTCTCACCAATTAGGGCTCGCTTTAAGCTTCAACTTTGCTACTCTTCTTTCTCAATGCGTTCGTATATGATTTTCTATGTACTTGATTATAGAGACATTGCTTAAGCAAGTCAAGTAATATTTTAATTTTTTCATTTTTTTATCATAATTGCGAATTAATCGTGTTTATCTTCAATATTAGCCATAAAAAATTCACTTATTTGCTTTTTATCATGAGGAAAGATTTAAATTAATATTATTATTTTTATCATTAAACTAATAATATATAAAAAAAGAGCTTGCTACTGCAAGCTCTTAAAAATACCGGTGATCGGGGTCGAACCGATACGTCCTCAACGGACACTGGATTTTGAGTCCAGCGCGTCTGCCAATTCCGCCACACCGGCATAATCACCAAGACTAGCCGCACAAGTCAAGCGACTAAAGGCGGTAACCGGAATCGAACCGGTGATGAAGGTTTTGCAGACCTCTGCCTTACCGCTTGGCTATACCGCCATAGATATTAAAAAAAGAGGAAACCTCTAATTGGGGTAACTGGATTCGAACCAGTGCATGACGGTACCAAAAACCGTTGCCTTACCGCTTGGCTATACCCCAATAAAGGGCGGTAGGTGGGAATCGAACCCACGCGTGCCGGAGCCACAATCCGGTGCGTTAACCACTTCGCCACTACCGCCATCATGGCAGGGATAGTAGGAATCGAACCCACACTGACGGTTTTGGAGACCGTAGTTCTACCTTTAAACTATATCCCTATCATGCAATGGAAGGGAGTGGATTCGAACCACCGAACCCGAAGGAGCGGATTTACAGTCCGCCGCGTTTAGCCAGACTTCGCTACCCTTCCATGGTGGCGCGGGACGGAATCGAACCGCCGACACAAGGAGCTTCAATCCTTTGCTCTACCGACTGAGCTACCGAGCCACAATGTTGATAATAATAAATATTAACTTATATGCGCTATTGAAACGCAACGGTCCTAGCCGGATTTGAACCGGCGATCTCCTGCGTGACAGGCAGGCGTGATAACCCCTACACCATAGGACCATGGAATAAGTGGAGGATACAGGGCTCGAACCTGTGACCCTCTGCTTGTAAGGCAGACGCTCTCCCAACTGAGCTAATCCTCCAAAAGTGACCCGTACGGGATTTGAACCCATGTTACCGCCGTGAAAGGGCGGTGTCTTAACCACTTGACCAACGGGCCATAACAGCAACGGAGAGTGAGGGATTCGAACCCTCGAAGGAGGTCATTACCCCCTTACATGATTTCCAATCATGCTCCTTCGGCCTCTCGGACAACTCTCCATTTATTAAACTCCGGCAGGCGGACTCGAACCGTCGACAGCCTGATTAACAGTCAGGTGCTCTACCAACTGAGCTATGCCGGAATAATAACAGCACGGCAACGTCCTACCCTCACAGGGGGCGATCCCCCAACTACTCTCGGCGCTATCAAGCTTAACTTCTGTGTTCGGAATGGGAACAGGTGTATCCTTGATGCCATCATCACCGCACTATTTA
>FOCC01000012.1 GCA_900110005.1 Ligilactobacillus sp. WC1T17
TAAATAGTGCGGTGATGATGGCATCAAGGATACACCTGTTCCCATTCCGAACACAGAAGTTAAGCTTGATAGCGCCGAGAGTAGTTGGGGGATCGCCCCCTGTGAGGGTAGGACGTTGCCGTGCTGTTATTATTCCGGCATAGCTCAGTTGGTAGAGCACCTGACTGTTAATCAGGCTGTCGACGGTTCGAGTCCGCCTGCCGGAGTTTAAATCTAATTTGATTTATGGCCCGTTGGTCAAGTGGTTAAGACACCGCCCTTTCACGGCGGTAACATGGGTTCAAATCCCGTACGGGTCATCTAATGCCGGTTTAGCTCAGTTGGTAGAGCATCGGTATCGTAAACCGGCGGTCACTGGTTCGAGTCCAGCAACCGGCATTAAGGCGGCTGTACTTGCTAGTGAGTAAAGTCGGAAAGAAGCTAGGAATTATTTCCTGGCTTCTTTTTTTACTAAAAATTTAAAAACATAATTAGAAATAATTTGGTGAGTATTATGTGATGTCTAAATAAGTTTTGGTCGTCAAATATGGGAAAAGAACAGCTTTTTTCATCAAATAGTTAAACAAAAGGTGTTAAAAACTGGAAAAAGAGCAGGTAGCAGCAGCTGAGGCAATTGTCATCAAGATAAATTATCATAATTTTATCGAATTTTTATCAAAAAAATTAAATGAAATCTCATAAACTGAATTGTGTCAAATAAGCTTGCGATTGTTAAATTAAAGTTAGAAGTTCACAGTTAAAATTGTAGCTCAGTTAATAGTAGTTAGCTAAACGTGAATTAACAGTTAGATAAATCTTAGTTTAGTAAAAATCTAGACCAAGTGAATTTGACTGTTTATTATACTATTCTTATAATTATATGCATTGGGCTCACTATCTTTAGTGATAGTAAAAGAGTTCCTAATCATTCTGCTAAGTAGATTTTAATTAGCAGTGACTTATTTGGAGGAATTATTTATTATGGATAATAAACCACAGGATAAAACATTTTTAGGACATCCACGTGGATTAGCTACGCTGTTTTTCACTGAAATGTGGGAAAGATTCAGTTACTATGGTATGCGGGCTATCCTTTTGTTCTACATGTATTATTCCGTAACAAAGGGTGGACTTGGTTTTGATAAAACCACTGCTGCTTCAATCATGTCAATTTACGGTTCTTTGGTTTACCTATCAAGTGTTTTTGGCGGTTTTGTCAGTGACCGCGTTTTAGGCAGTCGTAAGACCGTTTTTATCGGTGGGGTATTGATTATGTTCGGGCACATTGCTTTAGCAACTCCATTTGGACGAACAGCCTTATACATTTCAATTGCTTTAATTGTCATTGGTACCGGTTTGCTCAAGCCTAATGTTTCTAACATGGTTGGCGATTTGTACAGTGATAATGATCTAAGACGTGATGCGGGCTTTAGTATTTTTGTTTTTGGGATTAACATGGGGGCATTTTTAGCTCCGATTATTGTGGGTTATTTGGGTCAAAATGTTAACTTCCACTTGGGCTTTTCTTTAGCTGCAATCGGGATGTTCTTTGGCTTAGTGCAATATTCAATCGACGGCAAGAAGTATCTGTCTAAAGAAAGCTTATATCCAAGTGATCCTATTGAAGGCAAAGAATTGCGCAATGTTATTTTTAAATCATTATTATGGGTTATCCTACTGGTTTTGATTTTAATCATTATGCAACTCTTCAATGCTTTAAATATTACTAATATTATCAATTTGATTACAATCATTGCGGTTGTCATTCCGCTTTATTATTTCGTTATTATGTTAGCCAGCAAAAAGATTACGAAGCGGGAACATTCACAAGTGTTGGCGTATATTCCTTTATTTATCGCTTCGATTCTTTTTTGGTCTATCGAAGAACAAGGTTCAGTTGTTTTAGCTTTATTTGCTAATGAACAGACCCGGTTAAGTGTTTTCGGACTTTCATTTCCGTCAAGTTTCTTCCAAAGCATGAACCCATTGTTCATCATGCTTTATGTACCATTCTTTGCCCGCTTATGGACTAAGTTAGGCGAAAAACAGCCTTCATCACCGGTTAAATTTGCTTACGGCTTATTTTTTGCCGGAATTTCCTTCTTATGGATGATGCTTCCAGGCATGCTTTTTGGTACAGAAGCTAAAGTTAGTCCATTATGGTTAATTATGAGTTGGGCCTTGGTTATTTGCGGTGAAATGCTTATCTCACCTATCGGCTTATCAGTTACTTCCAAGTTAGCTCCAAATGCGTTTAAAGCGCAAATGATGAGTATTTGGTTCTTAAGTGATGCGGTAGCGCAAGCTTTAAATGCGCAAATTGTCCGCTTATACTCACATGGCACAGAAATTGCCTACTATGGTGTTGTTGGCGCAATTACCGTAGTCTTTGGTATTTTGATGTTGGCTTTGGCTCCTAAAATAAAAAAATTAATGCTTGATGCAGCTTAAAAGGAAAGGCTGGAGAATTTTCTCCGGCCTTTTTTGATAATCTAAAAAAAAGACTTGCAAAAGTCGCATAAAAACGGTATTATATTTAAGTCGGGTGTTTATGATACCTAATGGAAGGGTAGCGAAGTCTGGCTAAACGCGGCGGACTGTAAATCCGCTCCTTCGGGTTCGGTGGTTCGAATCCACTCCCTTCCACCACATTGGGGTATAGCCAAGCGGTAAGGCAACGGTTTTTGGTACCGTCATGCACTGGTTCGAATCCAGTTACCCCAATAGCTTTATTTAAAATTTTAAATAAAGCTTGCTATCGGGGTTAATTAGTATTATACTTAATAAGTCGGATAGATAAGACGAATTAATATGGAAGGGTAGCGAAGTCTGGCTAAACGCGGCGGACTGTAAATCCGCTCCTTCGGGTTCGGTGGTTCGAATCCACTCCCTTCCACCACTATTGGGGTATAGCCAAGCGGTAAGGCAACGGTTTTTGGTACCGTCATGCACTGGTTCGAATCCAGTTACCCCAATGCTAAGCGAGGTTGACGTTAGGGCAGCCTCGTTTTTTTTTAGCGTTCAATTGAGAAAGGATGATTCAGATGAAATTAGGTTTTATTGGAGCAGGCAATATGGCACGGGCCATTATCAATGGGTTATTAAAGCAAAACATCAATCCAGCCGACATTTTAATTCACAGTGCGCACCAGCAGAGCTATGAACCTTATGCAAAACAAAAGCATTTGACGCCAGTAGCAACCAACAGCGAAGTGGTAAGCCAAGCTGATATTGTTTTTTTGGCCGTTAAACCACTGGTTACCAAAGAAGTATTAACTGAAATTGCGGACACTTACCAGGTTAAAAAGCCAATTTTAGTTTCAATGGTGACTGGGGTTAGTTTAAAAGAACTAAGCGCATCTTTACAAGATGATCAAGCTAAATTAGTGCGGATTATGCCAAACGTTAATGTGGAAAACCTGGCTGGAATGACTGCTTTAAAAGCTAATTCAAATGTGCCGGCTGAAGCTTTGAATCAAGTCCAAAACTTATTTAACCTTTTGGGTGAAACCTGCTTATTAGAAGAGCGTGATTTCAGTACTTTCGTGGCTTTAGCTGGTAGTTCGCCGGCATATGTCTACTTATTTATTGACGCAATGTCGCGTTCTGGGGTCAAGTATGGTTTGAAAAAAGAGCAGGCAACGAATATTGCGGCTCAAGCTGTTTTGGGCAGTGCACTGCAGGTTTTAAAATCAACTAAAAGTCCGATGGATTTAGCCGATGATGTATGTTCACCCGGTGGAACGACTGTAGCCGGTTTGCTTAAAATGGAAGAGTATGGTTTTACAACAGCGGTAATTAAAGGCTTAGATGCTACCATCCAAAAAGATCAAGGAAAATAAGCTTGTATTTTTGGTATAGACCGCTTACAATGAAAAAGTAAATATATTTAGAAAGCGGGTGCATTTAAAATGAGTACAGTAATTAAACATGCCGTAATTTATACCGGTACTGAAAAAATCACCGATGGGTATCTGCGTTTTGACCAGCAAATTGAAGCGGTAGGTGAAATGAGCGCCTATGTCTGCCAAGCCCATGATCAAACGATTATCGATGCCAAAGGGCAAAGTATCGTGCCCGGTTTTATTGACGTTCATAGTCATGGCGGCTATGGTTTTGATGCCATGGATGGTAAGGCTGATAAAATTAATGAAATGGTCAATCACATGGTTAAAAATGAAGGCATTACCAGTTATTTTGCGACGACCATGACCCAATCACATGAAAATATTGCTAACGCGATGACAGCAATTAAGGAAGCAGCTGCTAAAAATCATGTAATTCAAGGAGTTCATTTAGAAGGACCATTTGTGTCGCCGGTTTTCAAAGGAGCACAACCGGAAAAGTATATTGAAGCACCAGATATTGAAGCTTTTGACCATTGGAACGAATTGAGCGGACATTTGGTAAAAATCGTCTCTTATGCGCCAGAACATGCAACGTCGCCTGAATTAGAACAATACTGCTTAGAACATGGCATTGTTCCTTCTTGCGGCCACAGTAATGCAACTAGAGCACAAATGCTTAAATCAAGAGCAACCCACGTTACCCACTTGTATAATGCTCAGCGGGAATTTAAGCACCGTGAACCGGGGGTAACCGGACATGCTATGTTAGAAGATAATATTTACTGTGAAATGATAGCTGACGGCTTCCATGTTTGCCCTGATATGATCCGCTTAGCTTATGAATTAAAGGGTGCCGATAAGTTGGAATTGGTTACTGATTCAATGCGGGCCAAAGGTATGCCTGAAGGTGTTTCTGAATTGGGTGGTCAAAAGGTTATTGTCAAAGATAAGCAGGCTCGTTTGGAAGATGGCACGTTAGCTGGTTCCGTTTTGACTTTTAAAGATGCTTTTAAGAACATTATGAAATTTACCGGCTGCAGCATGGAAGAAGCGGTTAAGATGAGTTCTGTTAACCAGGCTAAAGAATTTAACCTGACGCAAAAAGGCAGTTTGTCTGTGGGAAAAGATGCTGATTTAAACATCTTTGACGCTGATTTAAATTTAGTTGCGACCTATAGTTTGGGCTGTTTATTTTAAAAGTTAGGATGATGAGATGAATTCACCGATTTATATTCAAATTCATAATGAATTGAAAAAAGAAATTGAAGCTGGGGTTTGGCAAATTGGCCAAAGAATTCCGTCTGAACGTGATTTAGCCCTGCGGTTTAATGTCAGTCGGATGACTTTGAGACAAGCGATTCAGACTTTGGTTGATGAAGGCATCTTGGAACGTCAGGTCGGGTCGGGCACCTTTGTCGCTCGCAAGAAAGTTCAAGATAAATTAGCAGCGGTGACGAGCTTTACCGAGATTATGGAAGCACAAGGCAAAAAGCCATCCAGCAAGACGGTTTCTTATCTGATAACGACACCGTCGGTTAGTGAGATGGAGCGACTCAACTTATCAGAGAAGGCTAAAATTGTGCGAATGGAGCGCATCCGCTATGCTGATGATGAACCGATTTGTTTTGAAGTAGCCACCTTGCCTTACGATTTAGTGCAAGCTTATGATCGCACGCAGGTCACTACGTCGCTGTATAAGACTTTGGAAGCTAACGGGCTGGTTATCGGACATGCTTCGCAAACAGTGTCTGCCCAGCTGGCTTCCGAAAAAATAGCTGAATATTTGAATGTCAAACGGGGTTCAGCTATCTTAAAATTACGGCAAGTGACACAATTAAGCGACGGACGTCCTTTTGAATACGTTAGGACTCAGTATGCAGGCGATCGCTTTGAATTTTACCTGGAAAAATAAAAAAGAGGCTTTAAGCCTCTTTTTTTAATGGTTAAATTTACTTTGATAAACCAGCAGCAAATATTTTGGCAAGGCCAGCATGCGGCCAAAGCGGCTTGGTTCTTTTAAGAGCCGGTATAGCCATTCAACATGGTGGTCAATCCACCACTTGGGCGCTCTTTTAGCAGTGCCGGCTAAAACGTCAAAGGCGCCGCCGACGCCCATCCAAATAGCAGAAGCGACGGTGCGGTTTTTATTAATGAAGTATTCTTGTTTAGGAAAACCCAAGGCACAAAAGACAAAATCCGGTTGGCTTTGAGCGATTGCTTGCACGATTGGCTGGTCGTCTTTAAAGTAGCCGTCAAAAGCACCCGCAATGGCAATCCCAGGATACTCGGTTTTAATTTTAGCTTTGACAGCTTGAATAACTTGTGGTTTAGCGCCGACAAAGAAGACTTTTTTGTGCTGTTCGTGACACCAAGCAAGCAAAGCCATCATTGTGTCGTAGCCGGTGACCCTTTCTGGCAAAGGCGTGCCTAAAATTTTGGCGCCTTTGACAATCCCAATGCCGTCAGCCGTTAAATAATCAGCTGTTTGGATTATTTGAGCGTAGTGGGCATCATTTTTAGCTGCTAAAACAATTTCAGGGTTAGCCGTTACGATAAAGCGGTTTTGATGGTTTAAGCAGTCTTGTTTGAGTTGTTCGATAAAATTAGTTTGGGTGGTATTGATAAAGTCAAAGCCCAAAACATTAACGGTTTCAAAGGGTTGCGTCATAAAAGTACCTGCTTTCAATGCAAAATCTTTTCTCATTATAGCATAAGGGGCAAAATACAGGTGAAATTTCGCAGCAAAAGGCGTACAATAGGAAACGATGATATATTATATTACATGAAACAAGGAGAAATAAGATGCGTCCTTTACAAAAGCAAATTATTGATGAATTAAAGGTTTTGCCTGAAATTGAACCAGACAAGGAAATTCGGCGGTCAATTGATTTTATTAAAGACTATTTGAAGAAATATCCTTTCTTGAAATCCATCGTTTTAGGTATTTCCGGTGGTCAAGATTCGACTTTGTGCGGTACTTTATGCCAAAAAGCAATTGCTGAAATGCGTCAAGAAACTGGCGATCAAAGTTATAAATTCATCGCTGTTCGTTTACCATACGGCGATCAAGCTGATGAACAAGATGCGATGGATGCCATTGCTTTCATGCAAGCCGATGAAACCGTGCGGGTTAATATTAAAGCGGCCAGTGATGCAATGTTAGCTGCCGTTGAAGCTAACGGCATGACAGTGAGCGATTTTAACAAAGGTAATATCAAAGCCCGTGAACGGATGATTGCTCAATATGCGATTGCTGGGGCTAACAGCGGGGCTGTTGCCGGGACTGATCATGCGGCTGAAGCTATTACCGGTTTTTACACTAAATATGGTGATGGCGGGGCCGATATTTGTCCATTATGGCGGTTAGATAAGCGTCAAGGCCGCGCTATGCTGGAACTTTTAGGTGCGCCTAAGCATTTATATTTGAAGACGCCAACCGCTGACCTTGAAGAAGATCGTCCGGCTTTGCCAGATGAAGATGCTTTAGGGGTAACTTACAAAGATATTGATGATTATTTAGAAGGCCGTGAAGTAGAAGCTAAGGCAGCTGAAAAGATTGAAAATTGGTATTTGAAGACCCAACATAAGCGTCATATGCCAATTAATGTTTACGATACTTTCTGGAAGTAAGCGGGTGGTTTTATGAAACGTAAAGCTGATTTAGGACAATATATGAATATTTTATCCACCGTGATGGATGAAACTGAAAATAAGAGTGCAGAATTAGACCCTTATTTTAAAATTTTTCGGCAAGCTTTGGATGAAAACAAGGAAGTTGCTGCAGCTGATTATGTTAAGACGAAAACGGCTTTTGAAGCTGGGGTTAGCTTATATGAACAAAATGTGCATAAATTAACCCAAGCCGGCCAATTTGTACCTGCAATGCTGTTAGGCTTGCATAAGAAAATCGTTGCTGCTTACCGCCGTTTTTATTTAGGCTGTGCGAAAATGAATCAGGCTTTGGATTATGAAAAGCACACTGTAGCAAGTGATATGTTTAACCAGGCTGAAAAAGAACAAAATCAAGCCATGGATGATATTTCTAAAGATGTGCAGAAAATGATGCAAAAGATGATGTAAAAAAAAGCTGGCTTGGCCAGCTTTTTTGCTAGAGACAGGTGAAAAGATGACAGATGAAGAATTAACAGCTTTAATTAAGAAGATATCGCTTAAAGTATTCCACCGCCCCTTCAACCACCGTGCTAATTTTAATGCACGGCTTAAAACGACAGGAGGCAGGTATCATTTATTAGATCACCACATTGATATCAATCCGAAGATACTGACTGAATATGGCAGACAAACGCTTATTGGGGTGATTAAGCATGAATTATGCCATTATCACCTTCATCTGTTGGGCTTAGGCTACCAGCATAAAAATCAGGCTTTCAAACAATTACTTAGGCAAACGGGCGGCTTGCGCTATGCACCAGGTGCACCGTCCAAAAAAGCTGTGTGCAAATATCTATACCAGTGTCAGTACTGTGGCCAAGTTTATCCACGCGTTAGGCGGGTTGATATCACGCGGTATGTGTGCTCCAAGTGCCACGGTCCCTTAACTTTAGTTAAAAAAATTAATTAAGTCCTTGCCAAATAAGGAAGCATCTGGTAAAATAATAAATGTTGCCGCGGGTATGGCGGAATTGGCAGACGCGTCAGACTAAGGATCTGGTGGGCGTTGAGCCCGTGATGGTTCGAATCCATTTACCCGCACTAGTGAACTTCAGACTGTGGTCTGAAGTTTTTTTATGATTATTTTTAAATTTTCCTTGTCAAAGGATGCACCCTTTGTTATAATAATAAATGTTGTCGCGGGTATGGCGGAATTGGCAGACGCGTCAGACTAAGGATCTGGTGGGCGTTGAGCCCGTGATGGTTCGAATCCATTTACCCGCATCATTAAGCTTCAGGTTGTGGCCTGGAGCTTTTTTTATTTCAGAATTTAAAAGTTTTCTTTGGGGATAAAAATTGATACAATGAACTGTGGAAAATTGCGAAAGGATGTAAATTATGGCAGTAAAAATTGTAACGAGTGCCGGTTACCTTCCCGAAAAAATCATTACAAATGATGATTTAGCTAAAATTATGGATACTTCTGATGAGTGGATCCAAAGTCATACTGGAATCAAGACGAGATATTACGCGATAGGGGAAAATACGTCGGATATGGCTAGCAAGGTGGCGCAAAAATTAATTAAGCAAGCCAATATTACGCCGGAAATGGTTGATTTAATTATTGTCTCAACGATTTCTCCGGATGCAATCACCCCTTCAACCGCTGCTTTAGTGCAAAAAAAGACAGGGTGTATCAATGCATTTGCGTATGATATTTCAGCGGCGTGTGCCGGCTTTGTCTTTGCCTTAGCCACGGCAGAGAAATTTGTGCGCACCGGCATGTATCATAGAGCTTTGGTGATTAGTGCGGAAGCAAATTCCAAGATGATGGATTTTACCGACAGGACTTCAGCCGTCTTTTTTGGTGATGGGGCAGCTGGGGTTTTGATTGAATACAGTACAGATGAAAGTGAAAATAATTTTTTAGCCGAAGAACTGCACACAGAAGGCAATGCGGATGTCATTCATAGTGGCCGGATTGAGCCGCTAAAAGAGGTTAAGGCTGAAAATTATCCACATGTGGATGCTTTTTATCAAAACGGCCGGGCTGTGTATAACTTTGTTACTACTGAAATCACGGCCCATATTAAGCAGTTTTTGCAGCGGCAAAAACTTAAAGCAAGCGATTTAGACTTGGTGATTGTTCACCAGGCTAACCTCAGATTAATTGAGGCGATTGCGCAATCACTTGAACTTAGCTTAGATAAATTCCAAATCAATGTTGAAACAGCCGGCAATACTTCTTCAGTCGGCATACCTTTGGCTTTATCACAGGCTATGGCACAGGGTAAAAAAGCTCAGCACTGCTTATTGACTGGTTTTGGCGCCGGATTATCGTATGGAAGTTTACTACTTTCTTTAGATTAATATCAAAAAAAGACCGCTTTAAAGCGGTCTTTTTTTGTCTTATTGGCCTATGCTTTGCGCCGTTGAGATGGCAATATCGGCAATGCCGGTATCATCTTCAAAAGTGCTGGTTGAATCATTGAGTTCAAGTTCAGCTCTGATTTTATTAGAAATACGCTGACGTTCATCTGAGGTGGCAATTTGCAGTGAAGCTTCATCATACCAGCCATTTTTACAATGGAGATAGTCAGAAGAAATGCTCTTAGCTGAATCTTTGTAGTTGGTTTCCAAAGCCCAAATATCATCATAACTAAGATCAGTTTGCATATTAGACTTTAAGGTGTTGAGAATTGAATCATATTTTGACAGGCTAGAGAAATTCATGGCTTTTTTGGCGATGGCTTGGATAACTTGCCGTTGCCGTTTTTGCCGCCCATAATCATTTAAAGGATCATCATGACGCATGCGGGCGTAAGATAAAGCCTGCTTGCCGTTTAAGGTGACTTTTTGTCCCTTAACAACATTGGCATCTTCGTATTGGAAGGTCAAGGTAGGGGTGATAGTAATACCGCCAACAGCATCAACAATCTGTTTGAGACCGCTCATGTTAATCAAAACATAGTAGTCAATTGGAATATCAAGCAGTTTTTGCACGGCTTTAATGGCCATTGAAGTACCGCCGATGGTGTAGGCAGAATTAATTTTGTCATATGTATCGCTGGATCCGGGAATTTTCATGGTGGTATCACGCGGAATACTGGTTAAAGTGGTTCGATTAGTGGTGGTATTAATAGTAGCCACAATCATCGTATCGGTTCGTCCAGTATCACTGCGACCCAAATCGCCGGTATCAGTACCTAAAAGTAAAATGGAAATCGGTTTTTTTTGCTTCAGCACGCTAGAAACGTTGCGGACCTTTTTAACCTTAGTCTTTTTATAAGTCGTTTGGATACTTTCTTTGGCTGTTGATAATAAGCCGTGAATATAAAAACCGCTCGCATAAAAAGCGCCTAAAAAGAGCACCAACAAGATGGTACAACAGATTTTTCGAAGGGGTGCTTTGCTTGCACCAACGGAGTGTTTAGTGTGATCTGACATTTTTTGACTCCTTGGATATAAATAATAATCATGTTAATTATACACATATGTTAGAAGATTATTGAAAAATCGCAATAAATTTAATTAAAATGAAACAATTTAGCAATAAAACGCTTTTATCAAAAAAGCGGGCTAGGTTGATAAGGATAAAAATGAGAGAAAAGGCTGTTATCTAAAAAATGATCTTGAGCAAAAAAGCCTATTTTAGCATTTTAAGCGGACTTGAATTGTTTTTTTCTAAAAAAATGTTAAAAAAAGCCAGAGGTTATATTACATTCTGTAATCTTGAAAGCGTTTGTTTGAAGGCTTGATTACTAAAAAAAAGTTGATATATCAGGATTTATAAATGGATTTGCACAAATTAAAGAAATTTCGCAACATTTTTGTAACATTACTTGGATTTTTGCTAAAAATTGTAAATTTACTGTAATTGAGTTCTAAAATTTTAAATGATAGTATAGAACACGTAGTTAAAACGAACGTTTAAAGTTTAAGTTTTAGTAGATAATTAAGTTTAGTTAGGAAGGTAGTCACTAGTGAAGAATTCAAAGTTACTCAAAGTTACATTGACAGCAGCTGCGGCTTTGATGTTTGCCGGTTATGCCCAAGGCACAGCTAAAGCAGATACACAAAGTGATATTGATGCTGTTACGCAACAAATCAAAGCAACACAAAAGAAAATCAAGGATGGACAGGTAAAACTTTCTAAGTTGGAATCTGTTCAATACGAAAAATCTAAAGAAATTGATACTTTAAAGAAAAATATCAAAGCGCGTCAATCACAAATTGAACAACAAGCACGTGCTGCTCAAGCAAACAATGCCGGTTCAATGATTGAATTTGTGACAGCTTCCAAGAACTTATCCGAAGCTATCAGCCGGACAGTGACAGTTGCTACATTGGTACATGCCAACAACCAAGCTGTTGCTGAACAAAAAGCTGATAAGGAAAAAGTTGTTGCTGCTAAGGCTGCCGTTGATAAAGCAGCTAATGAACAAGCTAAGGAAAACAAGAGTTTACAAACAGATCAAGCTCAACTCGAAGTTAAGAAGGTTCAATTAGTTGCTGTTAAGGCTAAAGAAGACCAAGCTAAGAAGGAAGCTGCTGCTAAACTTGAGGCTGCTAGAGAAGCTGCTGCTAAGGTAGCTGCTGCCAAGACAGCTGTAGCTGCTCAAAAGGCAGTTGAAGATACAACGAAGATTGCTGCTAGTGCCACTAGCTCAAGCTCAAGCGCAGCTTCAACGACCACAACTAAGGTTGCTTCTTCAGCTAATTACTCCAGTGTTGTTTCTTTGGCAACATCATTTGTTGGTGTTCCTTATGTATGGGGCGGTACTTCACCTTCTGGGTTTGACTGCTCTGGCTTGGTTCAATATGTATATGCTAAGTTCGGCAAATCATTGCCACGGACATCTCAAGAGCAACAAGCTGCTTGCACAACTATTTCACGAAGTCAGCTTCAACCAGGAGACCTTTGCTTCTGGGGTTATCCAGCATATCACGTTGCTATTTACATCGGCAATGGTCAATATGTGCACGCTCCTGATCGTCGTCAAACAGTTAAGATTCAATCACTTAGCTCATATGCTCCAACTTCATTTGGACGGGTGAACTAAGAGCTTAATTATTAAAACTTAAAAATAAAAAGCACCGTTTTAAGCGGTGCTTTTTTAGTTTTATGCGGCTTAGTTAGGTGATATTTGTATGAAAAATTTGTTTTTTATATGCTAAATTTAGCCTTAAATTTATCCAAATATGAATAGAAGTCGAAACCTTTTGAAATTATGTAAATTTGTTAGCTTAGTGGCCGATATATCCTTATAATAAAAGTGGACTACTAAATTATAAGATAGGTATGTACAATTGTTAAAAAGACCCTTGGAGGAAAAAATATGAAGACAATAACATTCAATGACCAATCTGAACTGCTGACATATGCAAAGCAAAACCGCAATGAATTGGTTGTTGTATTTGGCGTTTATGATGAAGTTAAGCAAGCTGCACCAAGTCTGCCAAGTAATGTGGTTGCTGCTTCAACTTTTTCGCAAACATATGGTTCTGAGAAAAAGGAGACGGGCTTTACCGGTTTTACCGTTGAGCGCGATATTTGTGAAGTTGTCCCTGTAGCTGATCCGCCAATTTTATCGCGCCATGACTTAAAAAATGCTTATGATAAAGTCAAGAATAACCGTAATGCCTTTATGTATCTTATTTTAGACGGTTTGTCCGGTAAAGAAGACATGGTTATGACAAGCATGTATTTCATGGACCGTGATTTCAAGATGATTGGCGGTTCAGCGGGCGATTTGACTAATGGCGAAGCGCTCATTTATTATGGGACAAGTCGTGTGCATCATTTGGCGCTTTTTGTCAATAATCGCACGCGAACAGTGGTGGCAAAAGAGAATATCTATCGTCCGATGGGTAAGAGAGTTTTGGTTACAGATGCCGACCCGATTTTACGAACGGTTTATACGTTAAATGAGCAGCCGGCTGCCGATGAATACGCTAGAGTTTTAGGTATTTCAGTCCGTGATTTAGAAAACAGCTTTTTGTCGCATCCTTTGGGACAAACCTTTGATGGCGATTTATTTATCAACTCACCGCAAAAAGTCAACAGCGATGGCTCAATTTCATTTTATTCTGAAATTATTCCTAACACCTTCATTGATGTGTTGGAATTAGGCAATATTGATGATATTCTGGAACAGACGCAGCAGAAGTTTTCATTTAAGCCGAAGACTTTGCTGACTGTTAATTGTATTTTACGGGATGCATATTTTATGCAGGCAGGCAAATGGCCAACAATCTTTAATTCGCTAGCAAGGCTTAATAGCAATGAAGCTGGTTTTGTCAGTGCCGGTGAACAATTTAAATTTGAACATGTTAACCAAACGATGGTTTTGTTAGGTGTTGAATAGGAAAGGATGTTTAAGAATGGGACTTTTTAGACGTAATAAACAAGAAGAAGTAGAAGAAGTTGTTGAAGAACAAGTAAATTTTAATAAGCACGAAAATATTACTGCTTCTGAATATTATGATACGGTAGTGGATTTATCCGATCAAGTTAGAGAACAATTCAAATCTTTGGTTCGAATGGAAGGCGATTCAACTCATAGTTTGGATCAATTATTCCAAAGCAACCAAGAAACCGTCAGCAAGTTGCACGATGCGTCTGGAGCTGCTCAAGGTTTAAATGAAAGTAATGAAACTTTAGAAGTAGAAATCAATGCTGTTTCACAAGAAATGGGAAAAGCAGATAAGGCCATTGATGAATCAGGGTCGCATTTTGGCGATATGCAGCAGAATGTATCCGATATGAACAAGGTGGTTACCGAAATTACTGACCGTATGAGCAAGTTGAGAAGCGAGTTTGATAACATTTCTTCTAAGGTGCAAAATATCGATGAAATTGCCGAAAGTACAACTATCTTGGCCTTGAACTCTTCTATTGAAGCTAATCGTGCAGGTGAAGCAGGCCGTGGGTTTGCAGTTGTTGCTAGCGAAACCAGTGAATTAGCTCAAAGTACCCGTGGTTTTTCACGTGAAATTTTGTCTTCTATGGATGATTTGCGGGGTGTCGTACTTCAATTGCAAAAGCAGGTTGATTCCATCAGCGAGATTATTGGTCAAACCACGGAAACTGTTAATTCAGTAGCCCAAGGATTTGATACTGTTAGAGATTCAGGCAGTCAAGTAACATCTCATTTGAACAATGTTTTGAATTTGCAAGATCAAAACGGCGAATTGATTACAGAATTTGCTCAAAGCCTTGCTGGCGTTGAAAATCGGGCCCAAGCTGATAATCATAAATTAGATATATTAATTAAAGGGGTTCAAAATCGGTCAAACAACTACAAGAATATTGCTAATGATTTAGAACAAATGAACCTATTGGCTAAGAAGGCAAAACAACAATAAACGAAGTGGGCTGAATTTTCAGCCCCTTTTTGTTATAATGTGAGTATTAAGAAGCAAAGGTTGTAATCATTATGGTAAAGCTGGTTTTAATTAGGCATGGACAAAGTTTAGCTAATAAGGAAAATGTGTATACGGGCTGGAACGATGCGCCTTTAACTAAAAAAGGCATTATCCAGGCTCGGCATGCTGGATATTTGTTAAGACATGAAAAAATTAGCTTTCAGACAGCTCATACCTCGGTCTTGATGCGTGCCATTAAAACCGCCAATATTGTGTTAGATGAAATCGGTCAAAGCTACCTGCCAATCTATAAGACTTGGCGGCTCAATGAGCGCCATTATGGGGCTTTGAGAGGGCTTAATAAGGACTATACTAGGGAACTTTATGGTGAAGAACAAGTAGCCTTGTGGCGGCGTTCTTTTTACACCGTTCCGCCCCTGCTTAAGGTTCAAGATCAAGACCGCCGGTATGCGCAGGTGCCGAGCCAATCCTTGCCGCGAGGAGAAAGTTTAAAGATGGCTTATGATCGGATTGTACCTTATTGGACTGAGATGATCGCCCCTAGATTGCTGGCAGGTGAAAATCAGCTAGTGGTTGCGCATGGCAGTACCTTGAGAGCTTTGATTAAATTTTTAGAGCACATCAGCGACCAGGGCATTGACGGGGTTGAAGTGGAAAATGGTGTCCCTATTGTTTATGATTTAGATCGGTATTTGAAAATTATTGAAAAACGGATTATCAAATAAGCTTTTAAAGTATGCGTGATGATAAATGACAAATTTTAAGCACAACGAGTCTTATTTGAAACAACTCACATAAATAAAAAAAGCTTGCCTTAATCTAAGGCAAGCTTTTTTTATGGTTAGGCTAAAGCGCCCATTGGATCCCATGGAGCTAAGACTTTAGCATCTTCTTTTAAAACTTCTTGAAGTTCTTTTGGCAAGAATTTCTTGTTAACAACAACTTGGTAGCAGTATTCTTCCATCCAGTCATTACTCATAACGAAGAAGCCCTCTGTACCAACTTTGTCACCCCAAGAATTTTCAACTTTCCACTTCGTTGGTTTGTCATCAACTAAATCAACCCCAGTTAAGACCATGGCATGAGTCATTAAACTTTCGCCATAATCAAGGCGTTCGGCTTTTGACATGGAGAAGTCGACATCAAATAATTCATCTTTGTGGTAAACTTCAGTATCCATAATCCCTAATTTACGGTCAGATGATTGACCAACATCAGAACCAAACCAAACGCTTTCGCCAGCTTTAAGCTGCGCAATGGCAATTTTGCGGAAGGTATCCATATCAACGTTTAAGTGTCTTACTTCACGTCCGCCAACCACGTTACCTAACATTTCCACGGTGTACATGTGGTTGTATGGTTTATCAGCTGTTGGAGCATTGATGACAGAAATGTAATCTTCAGTATTCCAGCCGACATATTTCTTGAAGAAGGCTTGTGGAGTTAAATCTTTGTCAATATGATAATTGTTATCTTTATCACGGTATTCAAAGTCAAATTTAACAGGTGGTTCGCCAAAACTCAAAGCACACATCCGGTAAACTTCGCTCAGCATTTTTTGTTTGCGGGCTTCGATTTCAGCTTCCGCTGTACCAGCGTTGACTAATTCACGCAATTCCACAGCATCTTTACGTAATTTAAGGTTTAAAGCAGAATTGAATTCGCGTGAAGAGCTGGAGTTATAAGTTTCAGGCATAACAGACTTAGGTACGACCCCATATTTTTCAATGATAGCCATGAACATATCCCATTGACCGCCGTCTTGTTGCGGTGTTTGCATGAGCCAAGCCACTTTGCGGTCAGATGTAGGTAAAGCAGCGGTCTTCAAAACATTTTCGTAGAAGTAGTTGGCTTTTTCCAATTTATCCCAGAAGAAGGTGTAGTTTTGGGATAATTCAAAGTCGTCTTTAACTCCAAAATTATCCTTCATATCATGACGCATAGTGTTTAAAGCAGCAAACATCCAGCAGCGGCCGGATTGTTTTTGGTTAGCTACTTTGCCAGTGTCAAGGTCAATGGAAAAAACAGGGTCCATATTAATTTCAGCGCGCAAATCTTGGCTGGTTGCCAAAATACCATTTTTAGTGATGGCACGTTCAGCTACGCGGTAATGTGGATTACTTTCAAGTTCAGCTTGAAATTTTTCAAGTTGGTTTAAACTGATATCTTTACTCAAAAAAGTTCACTCCTTTAGCTTTATACTAACGATTGTATAGCATTTAATACTTTAAGTAAATAAAAAAGGTTAGCGGGCTTCTAAAACTTCAGGGCCGTTTTGCCGACCAACAATGACCGTATTAACCATGTCTAAGAACAGCCCATGTTCAACCACACCAACTTGGTGGATTAAATATTCGGCTAATTCATGCGGATGGTCAATGCTTCCTAAATGCAAATCAATAATGTAATTGTCGGAATCCGTTAAGAGCAGACCGCCTTGATCATTTTTTCTAAAAGAAGGGTTTAAACCTTTAGCTTCAAATTTGGCGAAAAGTTTTTGGCTGCCATAAGGGATAACTTCAACGGGCAGGGGGAATGATCCCAATTGCTGTGACAATTTGCTTTCATCGACAATCCAAATAACCTTATCAGAATTAGTAGCAACAATTTTTTCAAATAAAAGAGCTGCACCGCCGCCTTTAATGCCTTGGAAGTCGGCGGAAATTTCATCGGCGCCGTCAATCGTTAAGTCGATTTTTTCGACTTCATCAACTGATTTCAAAGGAATCCCCAGGGCTTGTGCTTGTTTTGCCGTTCGGTTAGAAGTTGTTACACCGGTAATATGCAAGCCTTCATCTTTAATGCGTCTGCCTAAGGCTTCAACCATGTAATAAACGGTGGAACCGGTGCCTAAACCAACAGTCATATTATCTTTAATCCATTCAACGGATTTTTCACCAACGAGTTTTTTTAATTCATTTTGATCCATTAAAAAGACCTCCTATCCGTAATTTATCATATACTAAAGCGCTCCTAAAAGCCAAGCGCTTTTTAAGTTTTGAAGGCACAAAAAAACCTCACTTTATATAGTGAGGTTTTTAATGCTTAATGCAGGAATGGAATGAGTAAACCACCCAAGATTAAGACGATAGCACCGCCAAGACGGTTGGCCATTTGGGCAAAAGCAATCATTTCCATGCGGTCAGCAGCTGAAAGCACGGCGATGTTACCTGTACCACCCATGGAGTTGTTAATCATACCAGCACCGATAGCTGTTTCGACTGGATATAAACCAAAGATCATACCCAAGAACCAGCTGGCAAGACCCATTGAAACAACTGAAGTCAAACTAATGACAACAAATTGCCAAGTCATAGCATGTGCCAAAGATGAAAGGTCAATCATGGAAAGACCGATACCGGCTAAAACAGCGTGAGTCAAGTTAGTCATAACGACTTTGTTGAACATAACAACTGTTTCTTCTAACGGCTTTGGAACTAAGTCAGTAGCTTTCAAGATGAATACTAAGATAATCATGAAGGCATAGCTGTGAACCTTAGGTACGAAAGTGTTCAAAATTACACCGATTAAGAACAAAGTAAAGGCAAACATCAAACCGACACCAATCTTAGCAGCATCTAAAGTTGGCTGCTTTTTAGCAACGTCATCTTTATCAACGTGGATTAAAACCCCGTGACCATTGTATTTTGTACTGCTAAAACCTTTAGCAATCACAATTGCACCAATGATAGCCAAGATGTTGCCTAAAGTAGTAGCTGGAGCCAATTGGGAAAGGATAGGACCAGCACTAGTGTGTAGACCAGCAGCGTAGATTTTAGACAAAGGCACAATCCCAGCGCCCATCCCGCCTGCCATTTGGGCAAATGAGATGTACATTACTGAGTGTCCGAAGCCTTGACCTAAAAGCATTCCCACTAAACCAGTAGCAAAGAAGCCGACAACCATTGTTGCCAAAGAAATTGGAATAAACTTAGCTGAAGCTTTAACTAAAAGCTTGCGGTTCATGCCTAAGATAGCACCGCAGATTAAAGCGGCAATATAGAAGTCTAAAAAGCCCCAATCACTCATGAAAGTTGAAGTGGCAGAGATGACGTTCTTAGGAATTAAGCCGGTAGCAGCTAAAATAGCACCAGCTAAAAGGGTGAAGACAGATCCACCACCCAGGTAAGTATTCCAAAATGGTAATTTTTCACCGATGAAATACATGAGGTGACCTAAAACAACTAACATGAAGGTAATGCCTAACATGTTGAGAGGTAAGTTACCCATGGCAATTGAAATGGCTAAAACCACTACAAAGCCAAGGTAAAGTGGTAAGGAAACCCCAGCAATTTTAATTTCGTTTAATTGTTTCATTTCAATAACACTTTCTCTTTTTTTATTAATTTTAGTACTTAGGTGTCCAGAACATGTCGCGAACGGCCTTAGTCATATCTTGTTCTTGTGCCTTAGCTAAGCCTTGTTCTTGTGCCTTTTTGGCAACAGCTTCAGCTACCCTAAGTGAAACGTTATTAACGTCAGCAAATGATGGCAGTACAGGAGCACCTGGCTTAGTTGTATCAACTAAACCGGATAAAGCATGGGCAGCAGCCCCAACCATTTCGTCAGTAAGCAAGCTTGCTTCTGAAGCAATCATACCAAGACCAAGACCTGGGTAGATCAAAGCGTTGTTAGCTTGGCCGATAACGTAGTCAACACCCTTGTAAGTAATTGTACCTGATGGAACACCAGTAGCAACGAAGGCCTTACCATCAGACCATTCGATAACTTGTTCAGCAGTTGCTTCAAGTTTCTTAGTAGGGTTGGAAATTGGGAAGATAACTGGGCGTTCTGTGTTAGCGCACATTGCTTCGATAACTTCTTTAGTGAAACCACCGGCATTAGTTGAAGTACCAACTAAGATAGTAGCGCCGCAAGCCTTGATAACTTGTGCCAAATCAGTCATATCGCCTTTGCCTTCAAAATCACTGCGTTTCTTAGCAAATGGCTTTTGTGCAGGTGTTAGGTCTTCCATGTCGTCGAATAACAAACCTTGCTTGTCAACCATGAAGAAGTGCTTGTAAGCTTCGTCTTCTGACATGCCTTCAGCAACCATTTCAGCGTGAACACGGCCGGCAATCCCAGCACCGGCAGAACCGGAACCGTAGCACAAGTAAACTTGGTCAGTTAATTTTTCATTCTTGATGTCCATAGCGCCAAAGACACCGCCTAAAACAACAATCCCTGTTCCTTGGATATCATCATTGAAAGTAGGAATCTTGTCTTTGTAACGGTTTAAGATATCAGCAGCAGTTGAACGGCCGAAGTCTTCCCAGTGTAAGTACAACTTAGGGAACATGTTTTCAGCAATTTCAACAAATTTGTCGATGAATTCATCGTATTGCTTGCCGTGAACACGTTCATGACGATTACCAAGGTACATTGGGTTTTCAAGTAATTCTTTGCGGTTTGTACCAGCGTCGATAACAAGTGGCATAACTGTAGCTGGGTCGATACCGGCAGCAGCAGTGTAGACCATCAATTTACCAACAGAGATATCAACACCTTGAACACCCCAGTCACCAATACCTAAGATACCTTCAGCATCAGTTACAACGATTAAGCGAATATCGCGGTCGCCAGCAGCATTTTTCAAAGTTGCTTCGATGTTTTCTGGATGGTTGATATCAAGATAAGCAGCGTATTGTGGATCAACGTATAATTCAGAATATTGTTCGATTGTTTCAGCGATAACCGGATCATAAACGATAGGGTTGAATTCCATCAAGTGTTGGCTGAACAAGTAATAGAATAAAGTCCGGTTAGTGTTGAAAATTTCCATCAAGAAATGACGCTTTTCAAGATTTGATGGCTTTTTAGTGAATTGTTGGTAAGCTTGGTCAGCTTGTTCTTGCAAAGTTTGAACGTATGGTGGCAAGATACCAACTAAACCTAATTCTTGACGTTCTTCCATACTAAAAGCAGTACCCTTGTTTAAGAAGGGGTTGTTTAAAATTTCATGTGCTTTCATGTTTTTTTCTCCTCTTGGTTGTTCTTTTTGACTTACGATTTTATAACTATAAACGATGGTTCAAATTATAGTCAACTCCAAGGGTTGTGATAAAAAAAATTTATAACAGCACGAAAAGTATTATAATAGAAGTAATTTTTGATAAAGCAGGTGACGGCATGAATTTACGCGATTTAGAATATTTTTATCAACTGTCCCTTATTAAGTCATATACGGGTGTGGCCCAACACTTTAACATCAGCCAGCCGACGGTTTCATATGCCGTTAAAAGGCTCGAAGAAGAGTTGGGATGTGATTTAGTTATTAAAGATAATTCGCACCGCTCCGTTGTTTTAACCACGCAGGGTGATATTTTCGCTCATCACATTGAAACAGTCTTGCTGCATGTCAGATTAGGTATTAATGAAGTCAAGCAGTCGTTAGAACCCAAGCCGACAGTAGGTTTTCCGCCGATTATTATGAATTATATTATGGATGATTTAATCAGACATGATAAAGAAGGCAATCTTTTGTCTAAAATCAGCACGATTAGGGGCGGGTCTAGGACTTTACTGCTGCGTTTGCTGAATAAAAAGCTTGATTTCAGCTTCATTGGATCGTTGGAACCATTGAGACATGATGATTTAGCAATTAAATTGCTTTTTAAAAAGCCTTTTTACTTTGTGGTTGCTAAAAATCACCCTTTAGCTGGCAAAGGAGAGCTGTCATTTCAGGATGTTTTGACGGAAAAATTTATCTTGCTTGATGAAAATAATACCCATTTTACGGCTTTTGAGACGTTAAACCGGCGGTATCAAAACAAGGCCAAAGTTTTCTTTAAAATTGATGATGTTGCCTTAATTAAACAAATGGTGGCGGAAAACTTCGGCATTTCTTTGTTATCAGACATTGCTTTAGGTAATAGCGAAGAGGATTTGGTCAAGATTCCTTTAGTTGCTAAAGATAAAATGGATTTTTATATCAGCTATGTCTACCAAAAAGGTGCGGTTTTGTCACGGACTTTGCAGCAATTATTGGAAGTAGTAGAAAAAATTTCATAAAAAAAGCCCCAACTGGGGCTTTTTTTAGCGTTTAAATAATAAATCAGCTAATTCAGGGTGTTTTTCGAAATATTTTTGAGTAAAAGGACAAAGTGGCAAAATTGTCTTATTTTGAGTTTTAACTTGTTCTACAAATTCTTGGGTAATTTTGCCGGCTAAGCCTAAGCCGCGGTGATTTTCATCCACGAAGGTCCGTTCGACGACATAGGTATGATTTGAATTAATCATGGTAAATCCAATCGTAGCAATCATGGCGTTTGTGTCGTCTTTTAAATTGAATTCATTTTTTTGCCATTCAAAAGTCATTTCAAGCCCCCCTTATATTAGGTATAATATACACTGTAATTATACCATTTAAGCTGCTTTATTAAAAAAATAAAACCAGTCAAAAGATGGTCTTTAAAGATTGAGAGGATTTGAAGATGAAACGCGGATTTGAAATTGTAACAAAGTATCAAGATCAGAATGTGCATGTACCACACCGAGCCACCAAGAAGGCTGCCGGCTATGACTTTGAATGTGCTTGTGATTTTGTCTTGCCCAGCATTTGGAAAAGAGATTTTTTGAAAATTTTGTGGGCTTTAAAAAAGCAAAAAGATTATACACTTGATCAGCTATCTAAAGCTGACCAAGTGTTAAAGCCCTATTTGGTGCCTACTGGCATCAAGGCTTATATGCAAGACGATGAATTTTTAATGCTGGCTAACCGGTCCAGCAATCCGTTGAAACGGCGGTTAATTTTGCCTAATGGGGTTGGCATTGTGGATAGCGATTATTACAACAATCCGAATAATGAAGGTGAGATTTTTTTCCAGCTCATCAATTTTGGTTTAAAAGATGTGGTTTTGAAAAAAGGCGAACGGATTGGTCAAGGCATCTTTTTGCAATATTTGAAAGCTGATGAAGAAGAAACACCTAAAAATCAGCGGCAGGGCGGCTTTGGTTCTTCAGGCCGATAAAAGTTTAGTGGTTTTTTTAACATTATTGTATATAGATTGCTATATAATAAATACTTAGGGGGGATTTAATGGCAAAAAGCAAAACACGCTATGTGTGCCAAAGCTGCGGCTATATTTCGCCGCGTTATTTGGGACGGTGTCCGAATTGCGGTGAGTGGAATACTTTAGTTGAAGAAGTTGAAGAAAAAGCGGCTGTAAAAAGTCAAGCAAATGCGCGGACGACAATCGCTGGGCAAAAAGTAAAACCGCAGCTTTTAAAAGAAGTAACTGCCAAAGAAACGCCGCGGGTTGTTACGGAAAATGGCGAATTAAACCGTGTTTTAGGAGGCGGAATTGTTCCTGGGTCCTTAGTGTTAATCGGTGGTGATCCTGGCATTGGCAAATCAACCCTGCTCTTGCAGCTATCAGGAGAATTGGCGCAAAAAAGCAAGGTGCTCTACGTTTCGGGTGAAGAAAGTGCTAATCAGATTAAAATGCGGGCTGACCGGCTGGGGGTTGGTGGTAGCGAATTTTACCTCTATCCTGAAACGGATATGCCTAGCATTTTAGCCAACATTGATGAACTTAAGCCGGATTATGTCATTATTGATTCTGTGCAGACCATGCAAGATCCCGAATTGACATCGGCGATTGGGAGTGTGGCGCAAATCCGCTCTGTGACGGCTTCTTTGATGCAAGTAGCCAAGGTTAACGGTATTACTGTTTTTATCGTTGGACACGTTACTAAGGGCGGTGCCATTGCTGGGCCGAAGATTTTAGAGCACATGGTGGATACCGTTTTGTATTTTGAAGGCGACATGCACCGGACTTACCGCATTTTAAGAGCGGTAAAAAATCGTTTTGGTTCTACCAACGAAATTGGTGTTTTTGATATGCGCGAAGACGGGTTAAAAGAAGTCAAAAATCCTTCGGAAATCTTCTTAGAAGAACGTCTCAAAGGCGCTACTGGTTCGGCGGTGGTGGTTTCAGTTGAAGGAACCAGACCTATCTTAGCTGAAATTCAGGCTTTGGTTACGCCAACGGCTTTTGGAAATGCCAAAAGAACGACTAACGGCTTAGATCATAACCGTGTTTCTTTAATTATGGCAGTACTAGAAAAACGCTCCGGGCTGTTGTTGCAGAACCAGGATGCTTACCTGAAGGCAGCGGGTGGCGTTAAATTAGATGAGCCGGCGATTGACCTGGCGATTGCGGTAAGTCTTGTTTCGAGCTATCGTGACGAAGAAACTTCACCTGGTGATTGTTTTATCGGTGAATTAGGTTTAACAGGCGAAGTCAGACGTGTCAGCCGAATTGAAGCTCGCGTTAATGAAGCCGCTAAATTAGGCTTTAAGCGCGCTTTTGTGCCTAAGCATAATTTAGACGGCTGGACTTTTCCAGCTAATATGCAGGTCATTGGCGTGCAGACTTTAAATGAAACCCTCAAGGAAGTTTTTAGATAATAGGAGGAAAAATATGCGAAAACGAATGATACAGCTGGTTTTTGTTATTTTAGGAATTAGCATGGGTTATTCCTTTTTACCGGATTTATGGTTCCAATTAAGGATTACCAATCATATTCTACGGATTCCTGTTGTTAATGCTTTAATCGGCTTAGTTGTGATGGGAATTTTAGCCTTATTTTTAGTAGGACCGGTTGAAAAGTTATTAAATAAGTTAGAAAAAAATCTCGCTAAGCAGCAGACTGAAGTGATTATTGCCGAAAGTATTGCAATTGTGGTTTCATTATTGATTGCAGTGTTGATTTCAACTTTATTCTGGCGTTCGCAATTATTCTTTATCAACACTGTTTTACCTATTATTACCATGATTTTATTTGCTTATATGGGCTGGTTCTTTGGAAGAACGCGCTTAAATGACTTGATGAAGTTATTTGGCGGTCGGCTCAATTCTGGTAATCGAAAAAAAGAAACTGAGGCAGTTTTGGAACGTAAAGCAGGCGATAATTTTCATAAATATAAGCTGTTAGATACAAATATTTTAATTGATGGCCGTATCTATGATTTAGCTAAAACTGGTTTTTTAGAAGGTACCTTGATTGTGCCTAACTTTGTTTTATATGAATTGCAATATATTGCTGATTCGGGCGATAGCATTAAACGAGTGCGCGGCCGGCGCGGGTTGGATATTTTGAATAAATTACGCTCTGAAAAGATTGTCCCCGTTGAGATGTATGAAGGTGATTTTGAAGATATTCCTGAAGTTGATTCGAAGCTGATTAAGCTGGCTAAACTTTTAGATGCCGTTATTGTTACAAATGATTACAATTTAAATAAGGTTAGCGAATTTCAAAATGTACAGGTTTTAAATGTTAATGCCTTGGCTAAATCACTCAAGCCGCGGGTTATTCCAGGCGAAAAATTAAATGTAATGGTCATCAAAAATGGGACTGAAAGGCAGCAAGGGGTGGCCTACCTTGATGACGGTACGATGATTGTGGTTGAAGATGGCCGCTACTTTATGAATAAGACCATTGAAGTTGAAGTTACTTCAGCTTTGCAAACTGATGCAGGCCGCATGATTTTCGCTAAGCCGGTGCACTCTAAACGGGGCATTAAAGAAAAAAACTAAGTAAAAAGCAAATCTTAGGTTTATTTTTCTTGGCATTCATTGTAAAATCGATAATGTATGACTGTATTACAGTATAATTAGCTATAAATTTCAGAAAGAGGCGCTTAAATTGGCAAAAGACAAGATTCGTGTTCGCTATGCTCCAAGCCCAACTGGCCACTTACATATCGGTAATGCACGGACAGCTTTATTCAACTATTTGTTTGCACGACACAACAAAGGCACATTCGTTTTGCGGATTGAAGATACCGATACAAAACGTAATATTGCCGACGGCGAAAGAAGCCAGATGGAAAACCTGCACTGGCTTGGTATCGACTGGGATGAAGGCCCAGACAAGCCAGGTGAATATGGTCCTTACCGTCAATCAGAACGTAAGAGTATTTACCAACCTTTGATCCAAGAACTTTTGGATAAAGATTTAGCTTATGAATCCTTCATGACTGAAGATGAACTCAACGAACAGCGTGAAGCCCAAAAAGCTCGCGGTGAAGCACCTCGTTATGAATACGAATATGAAGGCATGACAGCCGAAGAAATCAAAGCTAAGCAAGATGAAGCTCGCGCTAAAGGTTTGAAGCCGGTTATCAGAATTCGTGTTCCCCATGACGTTGTTTATGAATGGGATGACATCGTTAAAGGCCACATCAGCTTTAACTCCGATACTATCGGGGGCGATTTCGTTATTCAAAAACGCGATGGGATGCCAACTTACAACTTTGCCGTGGTTGTTGATGACCATTTAATGAAGATTACGCATGTTTTGCGTGGTGATGATCACGTAGCCAACACACCAAAGCAATTGGCTGTCTACCAAGCTTTCGGCTGGGAAGCACCTGTATTTGGCCATATGTCACTTATCATCAACACTGAAACAGGTAAGAAATTATCTAAGCGTGATGAATCAGTGCTGCAATTTATCGAACAATATCGTTCCTTAGGTTACCTTCCAGAAGCTATGTTTAACTTCATTACTTTGTTAGGCTGGTCTCCAGTGGGTGAATCTGAAATCTTCAGCCAAAAGGAATTCATCAAGATGTTTGATCCAAAGCGTTTGAGCCGCTCACCTGCTGCCTTTGACGGCAAGAAGCTCGAATGGGTCAACAACCAATATGTTAAGGCTGCTGATGACAGTGAACTTGCCAACTCAGCTATCAAGCAATTGATTAAAGCTGGTAAATTGCCAGAAAACCCAGATGCCAAAACAATTGCCTGGGCTCGTCATTTGGTTTCCTTGTATAAGCGTCAAATGTCTTATACAGCTCAAATCACTGATATGGCAGAAATCTTCTTCAATGAACCGCCAAAACTTGATGAAGCTTCTATGCAAGAACTTAGTGATGAATCAGCTAAGACTGTTTTAACTGAATTTGCTAAGCGTGCGCAAGACCTCAAGTTGTTTGATGCGATTGAAATTCAAGCCATGATTCGCCAAATCCAAAAGGATACGGGTATTAAAGGCCGCAAGCTTTACATGCCAATCCGGATTGCGACTACACGTGAAATGCATGGCCCAGAATTGGCACCATCAATTGAACTTTTAGGCCGTGACAAAGCTTTGGCACATTTGAACAAGACCTTAGAAGAAATGGGCAACTAAGCTCAAAGCGAAGGGCTGGGATTTTCCCAGCCCTTTTTTTATTGATAAGTAGGCTGAAATTTTGCTGATTTTTGCGTATAATGTAACTAATAATACGATTAAGGGGGAAGGCAGATGATTCAAATTTTAAATACACTGTCAGGACAAAAAGAAATCTTTAAACCGCTTGAAGAAGGTAAGGTTAAGATGTATGTTTGTGGCCCGACAGTTTATAACTATATTCATATTGGCAATGCCAGAAGTGCCGTTGCTTTTGATACTATTCGGCGCTACTTTGAATACCGCGGCTATCAAGTGGACTATGTTTCCAACTTCACTGACGTTGATGATAAAATCATCAAGGCTAGTCATGAAATGAATCTTCCCGTTAAAGAAGTAACTGATAAATTTATTCAGGCCTTTTATGAAGATACCGATGCATTAAATATTAAAAGAGCAACCTTAAATCCACGTGTGATGGAAAATATGGATGACATTATTGCCTTTATCCAAGTCCTGATTGATAAGGGGTATGCTTATACATCTCAGGGTGATGTTTATTATCGTGCCCGTAAATTTAAAGCTTATGGTCAATTATCAGGTCAAGCACTTGACGACTTGGAACAAGGAGCCAGCGAACGGGTTAACAATCAAGATCAAGGAAAAAAAGAAGATCCTTTGGATTTTGCCTTGTGGAAAGCCGTTAAGCCCGGCGAAATCAGCTGGGATTCGCCTTTTGGGCCAGGACGTCCCGGCTGGCACATTGAATGTTCTGTGATGTCGACGAAATATTTAGGTGACACGATTGATATCCATGGTGGTGGGCAAGATCTTGAATTTCCACACCACGAAAATGAAATTGCCCAAAGTGAAGCCAAAACAGGGCAAAAATTTGCCAACTACTGGATGCATAACGGCTTTGTGACCATTGGCGTTGATGATGAAAAGATGAGTAAATCTTTAGGCAACTTTGTCACTGTCCATGACTTATTAAAAGAAGTCGATGCACAGGTTTTGCGTTTCTTTATGGCAACGACCCAATATCGTCACCCAATTCGTTACAGCCAAGACAACTTAGATGTGGCTAAAACAAACCTGCAAAAATTAATCACAGCGGTAGGCAATTTGCGTTATCGTAAAAACGACGCTCAAATAGGCGATCTTGATGCAGATGTCAAAGCGCAAATGGAAAAGCTGCTTGAACGTTTTAAAGAAGTAATGGATGATGATTTTAATACCCAAAATGGGATTGCAGTGGTTTACGAAATGGCTAAGCTGCTCAATGTATATGCTGAAAAAGCGCAGGTAAATAAAGCTACGATTGACTATTTATTAGCTGAATTCACTAAAGCCGCTTTAGTCTTTGGGATTGAATTTAAAGAAGAAAGCCTTTTGGATGATAAGATTGAAGCGTTGATTGAAGAACGCAATGCGGCCCGCAAGGCGAAAAATTTTGCTCGCAGTGATGAAATTCGTGATTTATTAAAGGCAAAAGGGGTTATTTTAGAAGATACACCGCAAGGAACAAGATGGAAAAGAGAGAACTAATGGCTAATTATGAACAAATGAACGGCATTGCGCTGGCATATATGGGCGATGCGATTTACGAAGTCTATGTCAGAAGACATTTGCTTGATCAAGGCTTGACTAAGCCCAATAAACTGCACCATACAGCTACGCACTATGTTTCAGCAAAAGCACAAGCCTTTTTAATTGATAAGATGAAAGCTCAAAACCTGTTAAGTGAAACAGAGCAGGCTTATTTTCATCGGGGACGCAACGCCAAAAGCTATACGTCAGCGAAGAATACTTCAGTAGTTACCTACCGTATTTCGACGGGATTTGAAGCTTTATTCGGCTATTTATATCTCAGTGGACAAAAAGACCGCTTGGATGAGTTAGCTGCTTGGTGTATTAAAACAGTCGAGGAGGAAAAAGCATGAAGGAACAAAAACAAACGGACTTTGTGATTGGACGCCACCCAGCTATGGCAGCTTTGAAGAGCGGCCAAGATATCAACAAAGTGTTTGTGCAAAGCGGACTGAAGGCAGATGCTATTCGAGAAATTATTACCTTGGCTAAAAATAAAAATATTGTTGTAACACAAGTGCCTAAGACCAAGTTGGATACATTAGCCGATGGTCAAAATCACCAAGGGATTGTATTAGCTGTAGCTGCTTTTAAGTATGCTACTTTGGATGATTTATTTGCTAAGGCTCAATCCAAAGGCGAAGCTCCCTTCTTTTTAATCTTGGATGGCTTGGAAGACCCGCATAACCTAGGCTCCATTTTAAGAACAGCTGATGCCGCTGGGGTGCATGGGGTAATTATTCCCAAGAGAAGGGCTGTGCAATTGACAGCGACGGTTGCCAAAACATCCACGGGTGCGATTGAATTTGTGCCGGTTTGCCGGGTAACTAATTTAGCACAAACAGTGGATGAGTTAAAAGAGCGCGGCTTGTGGATTTTTGGAACGGATATGCAGGGGCAAGATTTTAGAACTTGGGATGCCAAAGGCCCTACAGCCTTGGTGATTGGCAACGAAGGCAAGGGTATTTCCAGTTTGGTTAAGAAAAAATGCGACGCCATGCTGACAATCCCGATGATTGGGCATGTGCAAAGCTTGAATGCCAGTGTGGCGGCAAGTTTACTGATTTATCAAGGATTTACCTCACGAGGAAAATAATGAAAGAAAAAATATTGATTGTCGATGCGTATAATATGATTGGCAATTGGCCTAAACTAGCCCAATTAAAAAAGCAGGATCGGTTGGATGATGCTAGAGATGAGCTTTTACGGATTTTATCCAATTACCATAAGCAAAGTGATTCCCGCATTATTGTGGTCTTTGATGCTATGTATGTGCCGGGCTTGTCAAAAAGCTATAAGCAGTACAACCTTGAAATTATTTGGACTGATGAAGGGCAGACGGCTGATAGTTATATTGAGGCCTTGGCCGGGAAATTGCAAAACCGCTTGACGCAAGTGACAGTGGCCACAAGCGATCAAGCCGAACAGTGGACGGTTTTTGCGCGAGGCGCTTTAAGAAAGCCGGCCTGGGAACTGTACCAGGACATCAAAAATGCTAAAAAAGAAGTTCGGCAGGCAACCCGCATGTATCAAGATCAAGCTTCGGTCCGACGTTCTCCGTTTGATGACTTGCAGTTAGCCCAGTTAGCCAAATTGCGGGATAATTTAAGTGACCAAGACAATTGACAGTTTTTGTTTAAACGTGCTACAGTAGTTTTGAATATCCATGAGGAGAAATTTATGTCAAAGAAAAAAGTTTCATTAGCATGTTCAGTTTGCGGATCACGCAACTATACGATTGCTGAAAATTTAAATCGCAAAGAACGCCTTGAAGTTAAAAAATTCTGTCGCTATTGCGGACAGCATACACTTCACCGTGAAACAAGATAAGGTAGGGTCAGTATGAAATTTTTGAAGAGCGTTATGCAGACAATGAAAGATACCACGTGGCTGAATGCCAAAGAAACCAGACGTGATACCACTACTGTGGTAGCAATGTCTGTGGCATTTGCAATCTTTTTTGCCGTGGTTGATTATGCGGTACAAGCTGTACTTAGTTTAATCGCTTAAGTAAAGACTGGTAAAACCAGTCTTTTTTTGTTATAATGCTTTTGAGGAAAGCTTCGGTTAGTCGAAGTTTTTTTATTTTGCCGTTGAATTTTAAAGATTTTAATTGAAGGAGAAAAATTATGGCTGAATCAAGCGAAAAAAAATGGTATGTTTTACACACTTACTCTGGTTACGAAAACAAGGTTAAAAGCAACCTTGAATCACGTGCTGAATCAATGGGGATGGAAGATTATATTTTCCGTGTTGTTGTCCCAGAAGAAGAAAAACACGAAGTAACCAAGACTGGTAAAGAAAAAATTGAAACTTTAAAGACTTTTCCAGGCTATGTTTTAGTTGAAATGGTGATGACTGATCAATCTTGGTATGTTGTCCGCAACACACCAGGTGTTACCGGCTTTGTTGGTTCCCACGGTGCCGGCAGTAAGCCTGCCCCTTTGCTTGATGAAGAAATTGAAAGTATCTTACGTTCTGTTGGAATGACCAGAAATGCTGACTTTGATGCTGAAATCGGCGATGCAGTCCGGATTACGGAAGGTGCCTTCAAAGATCACGTGGGTAAGATTACTGAAATTGACAATGATAAGATGCGGTTGCATGTAACCATTGATTTTATGGGCCGTGATACTGATGCTGAATTAGGTTTTGATCAAGTAGAACAATTAGTTTAAACAGTAAAGAAGGAATGATTATGACTAATAAGCGCTCGTCTTGTACGATGATTTTGGTCGGGAAAGAGGCGACCCTTGACGGCTCAACCATGATTGCTCGGGAAGAAGACAGCTCTAATGGAGCTAATCCCAAGCGTTTTGTAGTCATTGAGCCTAAACATCAGCCTAAGGAATATCATTCAACCTTTACTAATTTTAGTTTGAACCTGCCTGCTAAAAAAGATACACTGCGCTATACAGCTACGCCAGATGCACACGTAGGTGGCGGTATTTTTGGTGAATCAGGTATCAATGAGTTAAATGTCGCGATGACAGCAACCGAAACAACGACGGCTAATGCCCGTATTTTAGGGATTGACCCTTTAGTTAAAGATGGAATTGGCGAAGAAGATATGCTCACAGTGGTTTTGCCTTATATCAAATCTGCTAAAGAAGGCGTTTTGCGCTTGGGCAAATTGATTGAGCAATATGGAACGTGCGAAATTAATGGAGTCGCTTTTAGCGATAGCGATGAAGTTTGGTATTTAGAAACTTACGGTGGCCACCAATGGGCAAGTGTCAAAATTCCAGATGATGCCTATGTTGTTTTGCCAAATCGGTCTAATATCACTGACTTTGACTTTGAAGCAAGTGATACGCTTGCCTCCCCAGGCTTAAAAGAATTGATTGATAAATACCAGCTTAATCCGCAAACGTCGGGCTATAATTTGCGTCAAATATTAGGAACGAGCACGCAAAATGATACGCGTTATAACAACCCTCGGGCTTGGTATGGCCAAAAATATTTAACCAAAGATGCTCAAGGACTGCCGACAGATCAAGATCTTCCTTTTATCTGTCATGCCGACCGTAAAATTAGCGTAGAAGATCTCAAGTTCTTATTAAGTTCCCACTACCAAAATACGCCATACGATCCTTATGGCAAGGGCGATGAAGCGTTAAAAAAAGCTTTTCGTCCGATGGCTTTAGACCGTAATCAAGAAGGGCATATTTTGCAGATTAGAAACCAGGTGCCTGACGCTTTGAAGGGTGTGCACTGGCTTTTTGTTGGTCCGAATACATTTAGCTGTGCCGTGCCTTTTTACGCTAATATCAATGACACGCCTAAAACTTATCGTGATGTCAGCGATGATTTTGACCTGCAGACGCAATTTTGGCTGACGCGGGCTTTAGCAGTGCTAGGTGACCGAGATTATGCCGCCTATAGCGCTTTGGCAGAACAGACTGAAAGGGATATTTTGGCCTTTTGCCGTCATATCCAATTAAAGACAGACTTAAAAGTCAGTCAAAGAAAATTAGCACGCAAATATTTGACAGATGCTAACAAAAAAATGGCCGACTATGCGTTTGAACAAACGAACATTTTATTTGGTAAGCTTGTTGCTAAGGCGGCTGAAAAGATGACCTTGAAATTTTAATTTTAGACTTGCCAAATTGCATATAACATGCTATATTATACCAGTATGCATTTGCATGCTAGTGGGAGGCCAAATATACTGGCCATCCGAACCACACACGGAATAGGAGGAATGCACCGTGGCAAAGAACGTTATTAACGTTGTTAAATTACAAATCCCTGCTGGTAAAGCAACACCAGCTCCACCAGTTGGTCCTGCTTTGGGTCAAGCTGGTATCAACATCATGGGCTTCACAAAGGAATTCAACGCTCGTACAGCTGATCAAGCTGGTATGATTATCCCAGTTGTTATTTCTGTTTATGAAGACCGTTCATTCAGCTTTATTACAAAGACACCACCTGCTGCAGTTTTGCTTAAGAAAGCTGCTGGTGTAGAAAAGGGCTCCGGCGAACCTAACACTAAGAAAGTTGCTACTGTTACAAAAGCACAAGTTAAGGAAATCGCTGAAACAAAGATGCAAGATCTAAACGCTGCAGACGTTGAAGCTGCTATGCGCATGATTGAAGGTACTGCACGAAGCATGGGCTTTGTTGTAGAAGACTAATTTTAATCTCTCTACGGCCACGCTTCTCAGTCGGACACTTCGAGAAATCGTCTGTGTCAAGTGGGAGGTTTATCCGATAGACCACATATTGCAAGGAGGAAATTCACTAATGGCTAAAAAGAAAAGCAAGAAATATTTAGAAGCTGCAAAACAAGTTGAAGCAGGCAAGGAATACACTGCCAAAGAAGCTTTGGAACTTGTTAAGAAAATCGACTTTGCTAACTTCGACGCAACAATCGAAGTTGCATTTAACTTGAACCTTGATACAAAGCAAGCTGACCAACAATTACGTGGCGCTTTGGTTCTTCCTAACGGTACTGGTAAAGAACAAACTGTTGTTGTCTTTGCTAAAGGCCCTAAGGCACAAGAAGCTAAAGATGCTGGCGCAGATGTTGTTGGCGATGATGACTTGGTTGCTCGTATTCAAGACGGCTGGCTTGACTTCGATGTTGCAATCGCAACACCAGATATGATGGCTCAAGTAGGTCGTTTAGGTCGTGTTCTTGGACCTAAAGGCTTAATGCCTAACCCTAAGACTGGTACAGTTACAATGGACGTTAAGAAGGCTGTTACAGACGCTAAGAGCGGCCAAGTAACTTACCGTACAGACCGTGATGGTAACGTACACGTACCAGTTGGTAAAGTTTCATTTACTGAAGAAGCTTTGGAAGGTAACTTTAACGCAATCTACGAACGTATTTCACGTCTTCGTCCAGCTGCTGTTAAAGGTGTATACATCAAGCACGTATCACTTGCTTCAACATTTGGACCAAGTGTTACTGTTGATCGCAGCTCACTTTAAGTTACAAAATAACTTGAAAAAGAGGTTGGAATTTATTCCAGCCTCTTTTTTAGTGAAACATATTTTAATTCGCTAAAAACATTTGAATTAGCGGATATAAAAAAGGTCTTGCAATAACGGTTATTGCAGGACCTTTTTATATAAATAATATTTAAGATGTAATTATAATACATTAGCTGTATTAAATGAGTTGAGTCCGCCCCAAGCCCCCTTGGATTCGGAAATTTCCTTGATATTTTTAAGTGCAGCTTTAGCATCATCGTTGAGAGTCAAGTGTTCTGCCAGCATAACTTGGTTAAGACGTTGGTAGACATATTTTGCTTCTTGAACGGTATTATCGCTTTTTTTCAGTTTTAACAAAGTTTCATCAATAAGTCCAGCGACATAATGATTATTAACGGCCTCTTTGAATGCTGTAAGTGCTAATACTAATTCTTGCTTGCTTTTCATGTTAATTCCTCCAAATAGGTAATTTGTACAAATCTGTTCTATAACGAATCAGTATTTATACTTAGTAAGAGTTTTTAATTGCTTAAGTGTAGTTTCTGATCCAATATATTCATGAATAGCTTTGCCGTGTTTCAATAATACCACTGTTGGTGTGTACTGTAAATCAATAACGTTATTCATTACGTTTAAAAAACTTTCATTTATATCATTAGAACTTACTTTGGTAGTATCAAAATAATATACGGGGATATCAGTTTGATTCATGAAATTTTTTAAGGTTAAAGAAAATTTACGGCAGTATTTACATTCTTGCAGGTCTTTTGTATCTTGAGCTATTGCAAGATATTGCGTTATTCGTGCAGCAATAGGTGGATGGAGTGGGTAAAATGGAAGTTAAATTTGATAAATTCATTGGTTGTGTATTAATTATATGCGGAATTTTGAATTTGATTATAGGGGACAAAAGTATGGCTATTTGTTTTTCAATAACTGGTATTATCTTTTTAGCAACGAAATATAATTATATCTGATGCTGCTAGCGGTGAAGTCTGCACTTTTTGTATAAGACGACCATCAGCGAAAAGTACCGGGACTGGAATTGGAGTAAGCTTCACAGATTTCAATCTTGTACGGACAAAAACGCCTCATCTGCGATAGATGAGGCGGTCAGTGTTTATTTCTTGTAAGGGTTGTTTAAAAGACGGACCCGGGTAACTGCCGGGATGTTTTCCAGGTTAGTCATGATTTCTTGGACTGAATCATTATCCATTTCTTCAACGTCAACCATGGTATAAGCGTAATCATCTTTCGAAGAGTTAACTAAATTTTCGATATTGATGCCTTCCTGGGCAATGATAGTAGAGATTTGTCCCAGCATGTTTGGAATGTTTTTATGAAGGACGGTAATCCGGTTGGCGCTCTTAAATGGAGCTGATACATTGGCCATGTTGACGGCGTTTTTGATATTGCCGGTTTCTAGGAATTCTTTGGTTTCTTGGGCGGCAATCTTGGCACAGCCGATTTCGGCTTCGATGGTGGAACCGCCGATGTGGGGCATGATAACGACGTCGGGGTTATTCAAGATTACTTCGTCACTGAAATCTGTGTAGTACTTCTTGACCGTGCCGTCTGCGATGGCAGAAGCGGCGGCTCGATTGTCGACGATACCTAGACGGGAGAAGTTGAACAGGAAGGTGCCGCGCTTGAAGTAGCTGAATTCTTCATATGAAATCAGGCCGGTAGTTTCGTGGTCCTTTGGCACGTGAACTGTGACAAAGTCGGCATCTTTAACCACATCTTCGATAGTTTCGGCCCGCTTAACATCACCTGAGAGGCTCCAGGCTGATTCAACAGATAAGTAAGGGTCATAGCCGATAACCTTCATGCCAAGGGCAACCCCGATGTTGGCAACCCGCGACCCGACGTGGCCCAAACCGATAACGGCCAAGGTCTTGCCGAAAAGTTCGGTGCCGTTAAAGCTGGTCTTTTCTTTTTCGGTTCTTAAGGTGATATCAGCGCCGGGCTTGGCGTTGACTGACCATTCGGCCGCAGCGATGATGTTACGGCTGGCCATAATCATTGAGGCAACGATTAATTCCTTAACCGCGTTGGCGTTACCGCCGGGAGTGTTGAAGACGATGGTTCCGTTTTCTAATGCCTTGTCCAAAGGAATGTTGTTGAAGCCGGCTCCGCAGCGGGCGATGGCCTTCAAAGACTTGGGAAATTCATGGTCGTGGAGGTCGACCGAGCGGATCAGGTAGGCGTCAGGAGTAGCTGATTCGTTGATGTGGTAGTTGCGGCCGAATTCGGCGAGGCCTTCTTTAGCAATAGCGTTAAAAGTTTTAATCTGGTACATGGTTTGTCCTCCTATTTATTTTCTGCTTCAAATTTCTGTAAAAATGCGCACAGGGCTTTCACGCCTTCATAGGTCATGGCGTTGTAGATGCTTGCCCGCATTCCACCGACTAAGCGGTGGCCCTTAAGGTTTAAGAGACCAGCCTCTGTTGCTTCTTTAACAAACTTGGCATCCAGGTCCTTGTTGCCGGTAACGAAAGGTACATTCATCAAAGAACGGCAGGCCGGATCAACATTGTTTTTAAACAGCTTTGAATTATCAAGGTAGTCATACAAGAGATCGGCCTTATGCTTGTTTTCCTTGGCAATTTGGGCCACACCGCCTTTTTCTTCAAGCCATTTCAAAACCAGGTCGGCTACGTAAACTTGGAAGACCGGCGGAGTGTTTAAAGCTGATTCTTTCTTGCTTTGGGCGGTGTAATCCAGCATATCCGGCAGACCTTCTACCTGACCTAAAAGAATCTTGTTTAAGATAACCAAAGTCAAGCCGGCAGGGGCCAGGTTCTTTTGCGCCCCGGCATAAATCAGGTCAAATTTATCGAAGGGGTATTCTTGACCTAAGAAGTTTGATGACATGTCGGCGACTAACGGAGTGCTTGTTTCGGGCAGGTCGTAGTAGGCACTGCCCATGATGGTGTTGTTGGTTGTGATGTGCAAATAGTCGTAGGTATCTTCCGGCAGGTCCGGGAATTCAGGAATAGTAGTAAATGTCCCGTCTTTATTTTCTGAAGAGGCAACGGTATCAACGGTTAAGCCCGGAATCTTTTTTGCTTCTGCGATAGCTCTTTTCGACCAGTGGCCGGTGTTGATGTAGGCGGCCTTGTGGTGTTTGTTGGCAATATTTAATGGCAGCATGGTGAATTGCAGGGTTGCACCGCCGCCTAAAAATAAGACGTCGTATTCATCTGCTGAAAGCTTCATCAAAGCTAAAACGCGTTTTTTAGCATCCTTGTAGACGTCCTGGTATAAGGCAGAGCGGTGAGAGATTTCAAGGATGCTCATGTTGGAGTTATTGAAGTTTAAAAGTTCTTTTTGAACTTTTTCTAGGACTTCGTGGGGCAAGACGGCAGGTCCGGCAGCAAAATTATAGGTTGTCATATAAAATTCCTCCATAAAATAGGTATGTAACAAAAAAGGCACTCACCAGGTTAGTGAGTGCCGGTTGATTGCGTAAGTTAGAGATTGGCCTCACTAAAGTTTTTGTGTAAAGGCCAACGCAAATGAGGCCTTCAATCAGCGTGAAGACCAGGAGGATGATAAAAGTGTTGTTAACGATTGCAGCATAAAAATTCCTCCTTTAATTTTAACCATAGTATAGGCATCTTGGGGCGTAAAAGCAAGCAAAAAGGCCCAAGACCTTGTATAATAAAAAAAGCAAGGGGGATTATAATGACAGAATTATATCTTGTGCGTCATGGCAGGACTTTTGCCAATGAGGCCGGCCTCAAACAAGGGCAAATCAATGATGAACGTACTTATTTAAATGAGACAGGGAGAAAACAGGCCCAAAAGCTGGCACAGCAGTTTGATTTAGCCGGTTTTACAAAGATTTACGTTTCGCCGCTTAAGCGCACGCTTGATACCGCAACGATTTTAAATCAAAAAGCGCATTTGCCGGTAACGACTGATGACCGTTTATTGGAAATTTCTTATGGCAAGTGGGATGGACAATATAATCAAGTTTTGATGGAACAGTATCCGCAGCTTTTTTCACCTTTGGTCAAAGATGTTAAGCCTCAATACTTTGAAACGGCTGGGGGCGAAAGCTTTGCAGATGTAGAAAAAAGGGTCGCAGCTTTTACCAAGGATGTGGTCAGGACTTATCCCAATGAAAAAATTTTAGTGGTAACTCATGGTTTTACGGTTCGGTCTTTTGCGATTAATGCTGTTAAGTCAGCGGGGCTGGCAATCCTTGAACCCGATAATTGTTCGGTAAGCAAGATTTTAATTGATCCAAATTCGTTGACGCAAAATTTGGTCTATTATAATCGGTCAGTCACGGGTTTAAAAAAATAGCAAAAATAGTTGACTAAAATAAGTTGATGTGTTATTCTATTGAAGGTCAATTTTTTAATTATGATTCTACCTAAGACTCAGGTGGCGCAAGCCTTAATATCCTGCCGAGGAGATTTTTTAGTAATTCTCTCTCTGTGTCTTGGTGGACATGGGGTTTTTTTATACCAAAAAAGCCCTGGCACAATGACTAGGAGGTGAATCAAAAGTGAGTGAACAAATTATCGCAAAGAAGGCTGCTATTGTTGAAGAAGTTGTTGAAAAATTCAGCAATGCTGCTTCTGCTCTTGTTGTTGACTACCGTGGTTTGACAGTTGAAGAAGTAACTGATTTACGTAAACAATTACGTGAAGCTGGTGTTGAAATGCGCGTTATCAAGAATACATTCTTGCGTCGTGCAGCAGACAAGGCTGGTTACGAAGGTTTAGACGAAGCATTCGTCGGCCCTACAGCTGTTGCTTTCGGTTCTGAAGAAGACTCTACTGCACCAGCACGTGTCATGGTGAAGTTTGCTGAAGATCATGAAGCTTTGGAAATCAAGGCTGGTATGATTGATGGCAAAGTTATCTCTTTGGACGAGGTCAACGCTCTTGCCAAGTTGCCAAACCGCGAAGGCATGCTTTCCATGCTTCTCTCTGTGCTTCAAGCACCAGTTCGCAACTTTGCATACGCTGTCAAGGCAGTTGCCGACAGCAAAGACGAAAGTGCTGCTTAATGAGCGCTTAGTCGCATAAAAACATATTTATTTAAGATATATACAATTAATGGAGGATTTAAAAATGGCCTTAGATACAGAAAAGATCATTGCTGACTTGAAAGAAGCTAGCATTCTTGAATTAAACGACTTAGTAAAAGCTATCGAAGAAGAATTCGGTGTTTCCGCTGCTGCTCCAGTTGCAGTTGCTGGTGGTGCTGCAGGTGCTGCTGAAGAAAAGACTGAATTTGATGTTGAATTGACAGACGCAGGTGCTGGCAAGGTTAAGGTTATCAAAGCAGTTAAGGATATCACAGGTCTTGGCTTGAAAGATGCTAAGGGCTTGGTTGATGGTGCACCATCCGTTATCAAGGAAGGCGTTGCTAAGGACGAAGCAGAAGAAATCAAAGCTAAACTTGAAGAAGTTGGCGCAACAGTTACACTTAAATAATTTCTTCTTATTTCTGAGAGAGTCTGGTTTTTACCAGGCTCTTTTTTTATTAATTTAAGCGGATGCGTATTTAATTGTTTTTTAATGTGCGCTAGCATAAAAAGCAAGGAAAAATTCCCGAATGTACAAAAAAGGGGAATAGGATGGAAAAATTAGGCTTTATTTTTAAAAAATTTCGGCAAGCGCATCATTTGAAATTAAACGATTTTACCCAAGCAGGCATCTCAACCTCGCAGTTGTCACGCTTTGAACGTGGGACGTTTGAACTGACAGTGGGCAAATTTATACCTGTTTTAGATAAAATGAATGTGTCGCTTGAAGAATTTATGTATGTAGCCAATGGCTTTCAATGGAGTGAATTGCGGTAATTATTAGAAAATGTTAAAAAGTATATGTTAAGCCAAGATGTTCCAGTACTAAAACGGCTATTGTTTGCACAAAGGGCTAAAATGACTGCTAATCCAAATAAATTTTATCATTTGAATACGATTATGATAAAAGTCAGCCTAGAAATGTTAACGCATCAAAAATGGTATACAAAAGATGACATCAGCTATTTGACTGATATCGTTCAGTATAGAATATGTTGAATATTGTTAACAAAATAATTAAGAGAAATATATATACATATATTTTCCAAGGAAAATTAAAATATAAAAGCAAGATAGTTAAAATACTTAAGATTAATATATTCAATAATAATAGAGTAGTATAAATAGTTTTTTGCAATATAAAAAATGTTTTTCATTGTAAGACCTCATAGTTAATGTATTTTATGCTACATAGTTATCAGATGTTGACTAAAAATAAAAAGTAGTGTACACGTCGAAGACGAAGGTTACGTGGTATTTATCAGGTTAATTTTCAACAATATTAGTATTTTAAAGTACTAGAAAAAATTGAATATTTCGGAGTGGAGAAAGACAAATAGCTGAACTGGTAATAGTATTGATTACTATACTTATCTATTCTTTACAGTATTGGCTAGGCTATCGTGAACATACGGTGCTAATATGGATATTACCCCTTATATTTGTGGTGACATATATTGTACTAATGGTATTGAAGCCATCTTTTGACTTTAGGAGTTTAATGATACCATTTGTTTGTGTCTTTTCTTTATTAGCGGTTGCTGATAAGGGACGCGAAAATAAGAAAGAACAAAAACTGGAATAATAAGTTAGTATAGATAATTAAAAACCCCTATCCTTAGCTTCCTGCGAAAAAAGTCTTAAAGAATAGAGGTTGTAGATAATCCTATTTAATATGTAGGATTTGCTTTACTTTGCCGACGACCCAGTCAACTTATTGGCCAATATCAAGCCAGTGTAAAATTGTGCCACGATGATTTTTAACCCATCTAACTGCACGAGGACCGTACTTTCTAACCAATCTGAGAACTGTAGACATAGAAACTCCCACAAAACAATTTTATTATGCGATAGTTACGATACCGCATATTGAGCATATCATTTTGTTTTAATATATTCAATAATTTTTATATAGCAAGGCTATTAAAAGTGAGGGGTATCTATGTTTTTATTTTTAACGACTTTGAGAAGAGAATTAAATTCGATTAAGTCTTTTTTGGTGGTAATTTTTTTTATAATTATAGCAATTATACTAGGGAAATATTCAACATCTGTGGCTATTTTAATTGATGCTAAAGGAAATTCGGCCTTGATTGATTTGCTATTTGGTATTTATGGTTTTTTAGGCTACTTATTTTCGGCGGTGTTATTTTCAGGAATTATTGCCGATGAAGTTAATACACAAACAATGCGCTATTTAGTACCGTATGTATCGAAAAAAAAGATTTACTTAGCTAAATATTTTGCTTCGTTAGCATACTTTTTGATAATTGTTAGTATTTCATTAATCATTTTATTTGTTTACAGAAAAACGATTGTTTTGCCGCCTTTCGCTATTTTATCTGTAACTATTTTTTTTGCCTATATTCAAGCATTGGTTATGTTAGTGTCGGTTATTGCTCCCAATGGTAAGACAGCAACATTTATAAATTTAGTAATAGGTATTTGCTTGCCAATCCTATATAGTTTAGCTTTTTTGAAAAAATGGTTTATATTAAAAATAATTCAATATTTTTTACCTTATTACTACTTAGCAAAACAATGGGATAATTTGGGCTTATTGCTGATTGTTAGTGTCATTGTTTTTGTGGGCATCTTCTTGTTTGAAGGTAAGGAAGTGTAATAATGATTAAATGTAATGAGTTGTATAAATCGTTTAACTCCAAAAAGGTGATTAAGAATGTTAGTTTTAAAGTTGATGATGGTAAAATTACGGCATTAATTGGGAAAAATGGTGCCGGAAAATCTACCTTAATAGGTCTAATCATTGGATATTATCATTTAGATGCTGGCAGCATTGAGCGTGGAAGTATTTCAGTTATGCCTGATGCTGATAACTTATATCTACATTGGACAGGATATGAGTTTTTAAAGTTTATGGCAAAGATCAAGCAGGCAGACTTTAAACAGGCGCTAGCTTTAGCAAAAGAACTAAAAATAGAAAAAGATTTAGCTAAGAAAATAGCGGGTTATTCATTTGGAATGAAGAAAAAAATATCTTTTATTCAATGTGCGATTGGTACTTATGATAATTATATATTTGATGAACCAACTTCAGGTGTCGATGTTCCATCAACTCTTATTATGTTGCAAATCATTGAAAGGCTAAAAAAAAAGAGGTGCAGGCGTATTATTGACGTCACACAATATTGATGAATTAGAGCGTGTTTCTGATTATGTCTATATTTTGGAAGAAGGCAAGGTAGTTGATGATGGAACTGTTGATAAATTGCTTTTAAGTGATACCAAACAAACAGCCTGCTACATTATCCATTCTAAGGAATACCAGGCTATCTTGCTGGATGATATGTTGCCTTTTGCAAAACAGGTGCTAAAAAAAGACTATTTAGAAATAGTGTTTGATGATACTGCTATACCAGAGATTGTTCTCAAAGAATTGATCAATAAATATGAAATTTTAGAATTTTATCTAAAGAAGCAAACGCTGATGGAAACAATCTATCATCCCAACGCTGATTAGAAAGCTAAATTTAAGGTATAAAAATACCCCATAGTAAAAATACTATGGGGTATTTTTTAATTGCTGACAGTACTGGTACCGTCATTATAATTTAAAGTATAACCACTTTCGACGTTAAAGATATAAACACTGAAATGAATTTGGTTATCACCGATAGATTGTCCTCTAAGCCAAACACCGCGGGCTAAAAGTTCATTGTCCTTGAAAATGGGGGTAACACTATATCTGACATAATGTTTAGAACTTTGTTTTAAGTAAGCTGCGATTTGATTTTCATAAGTTGTCATCCCAGGGTCGTTTAAAGAGCGGGTTCCTGTCATGAGGTTTTTCCAGTTATTATTTTGCCCTGTCAGCTGGTAGCCGATTAAATGGCACCGGTTATACAGCCAGCCGCCTGAAGCAGTTCTTTTATTGTGCCAGCCTGTGGGGTCGATAGTTAATTCTTCTCTTTTAGCGGTAGGCATCAATTTTTGGTTGAGCAAAGCTTCCGCACCGGTAACGCGGTTTAAAGCATCAAGGTTTTTGTAAGTTTGCCAAGGACCTTTTGACGTGCTGAGGTCAGCCCTGGAGAAGTTAGGCTGGTTGTTATTGATGGTAACTGTTTGAATGCCGCTGTAAGTTAAATCAGCCAGATTATTTTGGGTTGTTTGACTTACAGAGCTGGCAGAACTAGAACTTGATTTAGTTTGTTTTTTTTGATCAAGGGCTTTTTTTTGTTGTGTTAAAGCTCTTTTTTGACTGGAAAGACTGGCAGCCAGTTTGGCATTTTTGCTTTCTAAGCTGGAAGCTCTTTTTGAGTAATTGCCTTTTTTGACTAATTTGGTTTTAGTGACGGTTTTTGCTGCCTTTTTAGGAGCGGGTTTAGCGCTGCTGCCGACAATAAGTGCCAGCAAAAAAATGATGACACTCAACAGGTAACGCAGCCATCTTTGGCGGGGCTTATTTTTATAAGTCCAAAGGCACAGATAAATTCCGGCTAAGATAATGATAAAACCGATTAATTGCATTAAATCCCTCCTAACGTTTTGATTTATGGTAGCCATTGGCGATGGCTTCGGATTCTGTTTTAAAGTAGACCGCATTTTTGGCTGCCATGGAATAGTTTTCTTGATCAGGCGTATGATAAACTTTGGTGTTTTTGTTGCCGACAATCAAGCCTTGGCTGCTTTTGGTGCTAACTGATTCACTTTGCGTCGCTTTAGTAGCTGCGCTGACGTCTTGATTAGAGCCGGTATTTGAACTAGAGCTAGCCGTGCTAGGACTGGAATTGACGATGACTTTGGCACTTTGAACAGCTGTGCTAGAGCTTTGTTTTGCACTCTGCTTAGCTAATTTTTCGCTGGCTGCTTTAAGCGAACTGGCATCGGCATTTAAACTAGCCTGTTCTTCCAAAAGCGAAATGGATGCTTTTTTGGCATCCTTGAAGCGGGTTTTGCCTATCACGACCGTTTCAATTTTGACATGCTGTTTTGCTTTGGACGGCTTTTTAGGCGGGGTTGACGGCAAGATTGCGATTAAATAAAAAAGGGCAATTTCAGCCATTAGAGAGCAAAAAAGCAGATTTTGCAGTTTTTTTGCGGTAGGGCTGGCTTTTAATTTAGCTAAAAGCCACCTGACGCTGAGATAGACCTGGCCGATAAGGAGGACTAAAAATAAGCTGACCAGCAGGTTCTTAAACATGTACTTCACCTCACAAAGAATACTTTTCTTAATTTTACCATTAAACGGCTAGAATCTTCCAAAATAAGTTATAATTAGGTTAAGATTTTAAAGCTTAGGTGATTAAATATGTTGACTGGTTTGAAAAAGTTAATCAAAAAAAATATCAAATATCTCAAAGCCCTGTTTATCTTTTCCATTCTGATTTTTGTGGTCTATGAAGTAGGACATATTTTTAAACAAATTGATTGGAGCAAGGTGCAAACAGGGCTAGCCCACCAGTCGCTAATGACCATTGGTCTGCTGTTCTTAGTAGGGCTAGTGGCGGTTACCCCCATGATAACGTATGATTTGGTCATTGTCCGCTTTTTACCCGGGAAATATTCGCTTCCCTATATCATCAAAAGTGGCTGGATTGTTAATACGGCAACCAATGTAGCTGGCTTTGGCGGGGTGGTTGGCGCCAGCCTAAGGGCAAATTTTTATAACAAAGATGCTAGTCCTAAGCAGATTTTATATGCGTTATCAAAGATTGCTCTTTACGTTTTAGCGGGTTTGTCTATCTATTGCTGGATTGCTTTATTCTTGATTTATGGCCGCAATTTAGGCAGTGAATTTGGTAGCTATTGGCTTTGGCTGGTCGGTGGGGGCCTATACTTTCCCTTGCTTTTTATTGGAAGCAAGCTGAAAAAGACGGCGATGTTTAGTGATATGACTTTTAAAAGAGAAATGGCGCTTATTTTAGGTTCCTTTATGGAATGGACATTTGTAGGGGGCTATTTCTTGTTTGTCGGTCTGATGCTGGGCGTCAAAACTGATTTTTTGACCATTTTAGCCTACTATATGACGGGTGCTGTGCTAGGTATGGTATCGATGGTGCCTGGTGGGTTAGGTTCATTTGACGTCTTTATGCTGTATGGCATGGCAACGTTAGGGGTTTCCAATGAAGTTGGCGTGGTATGGCTATTATTTTTCCGGCTTTTTTACTATATTATTCCATTTATCATCGGGATGATTTTATTTGTACACGAGGCAGGTGCGGCTGTTGACCGGCGGTTTGATGGCATTTTGCGGATGGTAGTGCAAAAAGTCGCCCATTTTTTGGTGACGTGCTTTTTATACCTGTCGGCGATTTTGATGCTGCTGTTTGCGGCGGTACCTCATTTTGCCAGTGCTAATGAAGTTTTGCTAAAACTGCATTCATATACCTTTTTCTTTTTTGATCAGATGAACGATATTATCTTTGCGATGGCTCTAATGGGGCTAGCACGTGGAATTTCGGCTAAGGTGCAGCGGGCTTTTTGGCCGACGGTGGCGGTGCTAGGGATTGGGATTGTTAATACAGTTTATCAGACAAAATCGCTGAGCTTGGCGCTTTTTTTAGGTTTGGTCTTGTTATTTGTTTGGCTATCACGCAAGGAACTTTATCGGCAGCAGCTACAGTATTCTTTAGGCAAAATGGTAGCTGATGTTGTGATTTTTGCGGGTGTTTTTATCCTGTATGCTATTGTCGGCATTATCAATACGCCGCAATTCAGTTCTTTACACCGGATTCCCAAATACCTTTTATTTCCAGCTCAAAGAATATGGTTTTCCGGCTTTTTAGGGATGGTCATTTCCGCTTTGATAGTTTTAGTTATTTTACTTTATCTAACGCATGGAGCCAACCCACTTTATCCGCGGGCTTTTGATGGGGCTAGATTGCAAAAGATGCTGGCTAGCTACTCCAACCAAGAATTAGGGCATTTAGCTTTTTTGCGGGATAAACTTTTATATTTTTACCAAAAAGATGGTGTCGATCAAGCATTGATTATGTACCGCAGACGGCAGGATAAGCTTTTTTGCTTGGGCGATATGATTGGCAATCCGACCGTTTTTAAAGAAGCTCTTGAACATTTTATCAAGGAAGCTGATATATACGGATTCGAACCGGTCTTTTATGATGTCAGTCAAAATTTTGCGAATCTTCTGCATGATTTAGGCTATGATTATCTCAAATTAGGCTATGAAGCTTTAGTTGATTTGGAACAAGGCAGTAGCACGGAGGAACAGGCTGATTTAAGCAGTCAATTGCAGGCCACTTACCGGCTTCAATGGCAAAAACCACCGTATTTAGATGATTTGCTAGCAGATTTAGAAAGTTTGGCGGATAAAGAAGCAAGCGGGCAGGAATTTTTCAGCAAATATTATCTGGACCATTCCAAATTGTTGGTGGCTTTTGATCAGCAAGGGCAAGCAGTGGCTGCCATGGCCGTTTACCAAAAAAATAAGTCCGTGCTAGCCTATGATTTACTGGGCTTAAAACCTGACGCTTCGCAGCAGTTGCTTTCGTGGATGCATTTAGAGGTCATGTTACATGGGAAAAATCACGGCTTTAAATATTTAGATTTAGGTCTAAAAGGCAAAGCGCAGGCGCCTGATAAACGCTACCAGCTGTTAGATGAACGTTTGGCAGCGTTTATCTATAATAGTGGGACCAAAAATGACGCCAAAAAGCTTCCAGGAACCCTTAAGGCTGATAGATATTTGGCTTACCGTAAACGGACTTCAGTTGCGGTGACAAGTTGTCTTTATTTAGCCTTATCTAATGAAAAATAGCTTTTAGTCGCGGATATCCGCGACTTTTTTTGTGCTATACTAAGAGCAAATAATTTTTGAAGGAAGAGATTATGCAATATAAAACGCATTTAGTGACGTCTTTTACGGTGGGCTTCCCAATGCTGGTGGCGACAGGAAATTTGAATGTACCTAATCTTTTAGCCTATGGGGTGGGGGTTTTGCTGCCTGATATTGATCATCCTACGTCTTTTATGGGTCAAAAAAATAAGGCTTTAAGCAAGACTATCAGTAAAACTTTGGGCCACCGTGGCGGAACCCATTCGCTTTTTTGTGCAGCGATAGTTTACGCCCTGTGCTTATGGATTAGAAATCTGTATTTTACCAAAGCTGTTTATGTTGCGCCGTTTTGGCTGCTGCTGGGATATTTAGCTCACTTGCTGGAAGACAGTTTTTCTAAAGAAGGCATCAACTGGTTTTGGCCTTTGTCGAAGAATAAATTTAAGGCTGGGGGACATTTTGCCTATTATCGTACCGGCAAAATCAGTGAGTATATTTTACTGGGCTTTTTTACTTGTATTCTATTAGGTGAAATATATTTGTGGTATCTGGGAAGGCTGACTTTTACACAGGGGTTTGGGAAAATTTTTGCACTTTTTTGCCGAAAAATGATTACTTTCTTATGCCCTTAGGCTTATTAGTGGACATTTAGAATGATTTAGACGATAATATTTAGACGATAATAAGCTGAAGGATTTAGGTGGTTAAGATGGAAAAAGATGCCAAAATGTTAGTAGCAGCTGCTCAAAAGTTAAAAGCCAGTGGTATTAAAGCTACGCCTAAAAGGCAAATAATTTTAGCTTATATGATGAGTACAGCCTCACATCCCACAGTGGAAATGATTTATCAAGGTTTAAAACAGTCGGAAATTAGAATTAGTTTAGCAACTGTTTATAATACGATGCAGGTGCTTCAGGAAAAAAAGCTGGTCAGCGCTGTAGCAGCCGATGCTACGGGGCATATGCACTATGATTATGTGAAAACACCCCATTATCACGTGATTTGTGTACGTTGCGGCAAGATTGAAGATATTTTAGATGACAGTTATCAAAAGCTTGAAGTAAAGGCTCAAAAAGCCAGCCACTATCAGATTTTATCCAGTCAATATGAAGTCTTTGGTTTATGCCCAAATTGCCTGGCAAAAGAGAATTGACATTTAACGGATGCTAGTATAAACTAGCATTATTACAGGCAGTGAAGCAGATAGTAGGCTTTAAAATCCCTGGTTAAGAGAGCTGGCGTTGCTGGGAGTCAGCACATATTTTACGGCTGAATTACACTGTGGAGTCTAAAACGGGTCATTCCGATATCGATGACAGAGTTGACTGCAATATTTGCAGTAATCTGGGTGGTAACGCGGAAAAAATTTCGTCCCTGATGTCTTTTGACGTCAGGGATTTTTTATTAGGAGGATGTATTTTGGAAAATATTATCGATGAATTAAAATGGCGGGGCGCCGTCAACCAAATTTCTGATGAAGAAAGTTTGCACAAACTACTGGGTGAAAAATCTGTTGGCGTTTATTGCGGGACTGATCCAACAGGTGACAGTTTGCACGTTGGCCACTTGATTCCTTTCATGATGCTGAAACGATTCCAAATGGCAGGACACCGGGCTTACATTGTTATTGGCGGCGGTACTGGTTCGATTGGGGATCCTTCCGGCCGTTCGTCTGAACGTGTTTTACAAACAATGGATCAAGTTCACCATAATGAAGAATGCCTGACTGCTCAAATGAAGCGTTTGTTTGGTGATGACAAGATTAATATTGTTAACAACTATGAATGGCTTTCAAAAATCAGCTTGCTTGATTTCTTGCGTGATTACGGTAAATTATTCAATATTAATACAATGTTGGCTAAAGATGTGGTTGCCAGTCGTTTAGACACAGGGATTTCTTTTACGGAATTTACTTACCAAATTCTGCAGGCTGTTGACTTCCATCATTTGTTGATGGAACATGATGTGCAATTGCAAATCGGTGGTGCTGATCAATGGGGCAATATTACTGCAGGTATTGATTTAATTCACAAAATGGAAGGTTCTGACAAGCAGGCTTATGCTTTGACCATTCCTTTGATGCTCAAAGCAGATGGTACCAAGTTTGGTAAATCTGCCGGTGGTGCTGTTTGGCTTGATCCAGAAAAGACTACACCCTACGAATTTTACCAATTTTGGCTTAATCAAGACGACCGTGATGTCGTTAAGTATTTGAAGTACTTTACTTTCTTGAGCAAAGAAGAAATTGAAGACTTGGCGCAAAAAGTGGCTACTCAGCCTGAAAAGCGCGAAGCTCAACGCCGCTTGGCTGAAGAAGTCACAGCATTTGTTCATGGTAAAAAGGCCGTAGAACAAGCTGAACATATTTCGAAAGCTTTATTCTCTGGTGATGTTAAAGCATTGACAGCTGATGAAATTGAACAAGGCTTCAAGAATATGCCAACAGTTGAAGTAAAGGCTGAGCCTGAAAACTTGGTTGAATGGTTGGTTAATAGCGGCATTGAAAAATCTAAGCGACAAGCTAGAGAAGATGTAACGAATGGTGCTATCTATATTAATGGGGACCGGGTTCAAGATTTAGATTACGTGGTTGATCCTGCTCAACAATTTGATGGTAAATTTGTGATTGCACGTCGGGGTAAGAAGCGTTATTTCTTGGGACGCGTTAAATAATTAACGAAAAAATCTGCGCATTTAAAAAAATGTGCAGATTTTTTTTATTTATTTTTTGTTAGCAAAAAAATGTTTTTTGAGGTATTTTTAACGGGCAAAACAGGATTTGAGATAGCAAAAAACGAATTATAGTTCTGATTGATTCAAAAAAAGTTAGCAAAGCGTCGTAAAAATAGGCTGGATTATGTCGTAATTGTAAAAAAAAGGTGTTGACGAATATGCTGGATGCGAGTATAGTAATCTATGTTGTTACGGCGCAAGTTGTTAACGACAAGGAGTTAAAAAACTTCTTCAAAAAAGTTCTTGACAAGATAAATTTCGATTGATATAATGATTGAGTTGTCTGTTAAGGATAATGATTGTAGATCTTTGAAAACTGAACAAAGTTTCGATAAGCAAATGTGCAGGGCTTCTTGTTTTGAACAAGAGCAACAATATTTGCGAAGTCAATTCGCTAGTAAATTTAAATTTTGAGTCACAAACTTATAAATTGAGAGTTTGATCCTGGCTCAGGACGAACGCTGGCGGCGTGCCTAATACATGCAAGTCGAACGAAGCTTTTAATCAATAAATGCTTGCATTTAGCGATTAAAAGACTGAGTGGCGAACGGGTGAGTAACACGTAGGCAACCTGCCCAAAAGAGGGGGATAACAC
>FOCC01000017.1 GCA_900110005.1 Ligilactobacillus sp. WC1T17
ATTATTGTGGGGTGGACATTTGTGGTCGCCTAGTTATTATATGGGGACTTTAGGTGATATGAGTAAAGACGTTGTAGAAAAATATATTGAATCGCAGTATACAGAAGCTATGAGAAGGCAACTTAAAGGCTATTATGGTCAAAATAGATAAGACAGTTTGGCGGGCTTGACCCCTGATTAAAATCAGAGGTCAAGCCCGTTTTATAATCAAATCCACTTGCTTTCTTGCCTATCATTATAAGTTTTTTTCAAAAATTAAGCATCCCTTTGGTCACTTTCAATTTAAACGCTATAATAATCATGTCATTAATAGCTTAATCAGGAGGGCGAATCCTCCGGTGAGGTGCAGTCTGAAAACATGTACCGCAACGGACAAGATCCATTCGCGAACTAACCAAAAAATCCGTTCCCAAGTTCCGGGAACGGATTTTTCTATTCTAAATCTGGATTGGCTGCTTGGCCGTCATGCTTTTTCCACTGGCAGGCAGTCAATTCCAGCTGACTGAACATAGCCTTAAAGGATGAATCCTCCGGACTGCAGGCGTAGATGCCAAAGCGAATCGTCCCGCCGCCTTCCAGCATGTGGCAGATCCGCATCTGCTTGTAAGTCACGCCGTCTTCTGAGCATTCGATGCAGTAGTCGTCCTCCCTGCGGCTGAGCCGGTACCACATTGACTTGACCGTGGCCGGAATTTCCGTCGTGGCCCAGTCCGAATAGCCATGGTTGGTCACCACGCTGCCCAAATGCTGGAAAGTTTCATTCTCATACTCAATTGACCCCTTGAGCCAGTTCTCGCTGTCAAGGTACATGACCACCCCGCACTGGTCAAAGCGGTGGTGGCTGGCAAAGTCGGTTTTGACGATGAACGAAAAAAATTTGTCATCACTCGCCAGCTGCAGGACGGGCGCGTTGTCATTGTGGAAATGGTAGTAGGTCCGCTGCCACAAGTCCGTGTGCGGCTTGGTCACGATCTCAATCTTGTCATCTGAAATAGTAAAGTCCGCTGGTTTTCTGGTCCAGGTCATTTGTTCGACTGGAAATTTCATCTTTTGGCTCTCCCTAATTCATCACGTACTTTTTTCTTGATTATTGTATCGTAGAATGCAGGCGCCTTGGAAAAAACTTTTTCCAACAAGGCATTTTCATCAAAAAATCGCCCCCAAGCCATCACTAGCTGGACAAAAAAAGAATATAATTTTATTAATAACAAGCAAATGAGGAAAAAACTATGACCGTCAAAAAAGCAAAAAATTTCGCCTTCGCGGCACTGGGCCTGGGTCTGGCCCTCACTGCCCATATCGCCAAAATCCATCTCACTTCCAAGGCAATTTACGAGCTTGCGACCGACCAGCAGCAATTCAAGATTGGCCGCCACTCGTTTGTCTATTGCTACCAAAAGCCGGTTCTGGCTGGCAACACGAGCGCGATCAGGAAGATCAACGCTGCCTGGCAAGCAGACTATGAGAACAACCAGCATAATTTCGCCCTCATGAAAGAGGCGCGCTTGCCCTTAAGGATCTCGACACCACCTGTTCCAGCAGCTTCCTGGTGACCATTACTTATAACCGGCACGGGGTCATTTCTTTCCGGCAAGACGCGGAATTCTCCCCTGTCGCAGCGGGCTATTACAAGTACAATGGCGGCGCCTATTCCTTGACGACCGGCAACCGCATCCCCGTTGACCGTACCCTCGCCAAGTGCTGGCCCAACTTTGCGGCAATCAATCGCAAGAAGATTACCGCGGCTGAGGCCCTGGCTGCGGTAGAAATAGCCGCCAAAGTGCTCACTGGACGCTGATTAAGTCAAATAAGCCAAGAAAGCCTGTCACCAATGTGCGTGACAGGCTTTTGGATTGGAAATTTTGGATGCAGGCTGGGCGAAGCGAGGGCTTGCCCGGCGGGGATGCAAGCAATAGTTCAAGAGGACAAATGGCTTTGCGGCGCGGTTTGACTGCCGCAAGCTGCAGTTTGCGGAGACAATGGGAACTAGTGTAAGATGCTTTTTGAAAATCCCCCCAAAGGAAGTGAGACCGCCAGAAGCCAACTTTTTATTGCATCCAATACTTTTCAAGCAAAATAGTCCAACCCGCAACGGATTGGACTATTTTGGGCTGAATTCTATTTTTGTAAGTGCCCAAAATCAAGGACAAACAGCGGATTAAAGAACTGGAAGAGCAGATAAAGAGGCTTACAGTCGAGCTTGCATACATAAAAAAATTGGAGGCCTTAATTCAAGAACAAAAGAGCCAAGAAAAGAAGAATTAGCTCGTGCAATCAATGAATTAAGGCAAGAATTGCGACTTAGCGTTAAGTACATTATCGGCGTTATCAATGCCAACCCTGGATTGCCTCATATCTCAAGAAGTAACTACTACTACCAAACCCATAAGCTTGATAAGGATTCTGGCAACCAGAAACTGATGGATAGAATCAAAGAGATCTTTCTTGAACACAGCCAGCGCTATGGGTACCGGCGAATCTACGGACAGCTTCGCCGGGAAGACTATGAGGTCAACCATAAGAAGGTGCAGAGGCTCATGCAAAAGATGGGCTTATTCGCCATCTCAATCCGCAAGAAACGCAAATACAGCAGCTATTACGGCGTTCAAGGCAAAATCAAACCAGACTTAATCAAGCGCAATTTCTATGCAATTATCCCGACAGACATTGGTTTACTTACCGACGTGACTGAATTCCATCTTAAAGATCAAAAGCTCTACCTTTCTCCAATTATCGATGGTTGTACCCAAGAAATCATCTCCTACAACATTTCTAGGCACCCAGACCTTAAGCAAGTGATGACCATGCTGGATGACGCATTTGAGAAGCACCCGGCTCTTAATGGGCTTATTTTCCACTCAGATCGTGACTGGCAATATCAGCACCAAGCATATCAAGCCGCTCTGGCTAACAGAGGGATCGATCAGAGTATGTCCAGGTTGGGTAATTCTCTTAATGACGGCTTAATGGAAGGCTTCTTCGGCATTCTTAAGCGGGAGATGTTCTACGGCCAAGAACATAAATACAAGGACTTAAATGAGCTTGAGCAAGCTATTCACAAATACATCGATTACTACAACAACGTAAGAATCAAGACAGGACGAAAAAACATGACCCCGATTGAATATCGGAATCATGTTTTAACAACCTTAACGGCGTAATACTAATTTGTCCCAATTTTTGGGGTCACATCAGATTCATTGCTTTTCTCTTTATCTGGTATCTCATTTATCATGTCAAGCAAACTCTTAAATGAATCTACCTGCTCATAAATGACATCTGCCGTAGACATTTTGTTGAACAATTTCTTTGCACACTTGATTTTAGCCTGCTCAATTGGCCTCAAATCCATACTACTCAATGAGCCTTTGGTTTCAGCTATGAAGTAAATGTGCTTTACGCTACCTTTCTTAAAAGCAATTGCCCAGTCAGGAGCATAGTTGCCAACTGGCGTCGGAATCTGAAAGCCACGAGGCAATTTAGCGTAAACAGCCACCTTATCATCTAGGTCCATATCCTCAGCGAATTTTCGTTCAACTGATTTCTCTGCAGTCCCATCCGCAAACACATAATCTTGAACATTTTTCTTTGATCTATATGCCTTAGAAAATTCATGGTTCTTCTCAAGAGTAAAGATACTTGAATCATAACGACCTTCAGTTTCATTGTAGGTGATATCATCCACGATCATAGTTGCTTTCTGCTCATTGATCAGTTTGATTACCTTTGAAATGAATTCTTCAGGGTTATATTGATACATCTTGAATTTAGCTGGCTGTATTGTCTTCAATATTTTTACAACAGTTCTACGTGTCAAGTGCGTCCCAGCACTAACCTTACCAATCAAGTCATACTTAACTTGACTGGTTTCACCACGTGTAAGTGTATAGGTTTGTCGATTTTCGGAGACAAAGCCAGAACCTGCTTTAACACTGTCAACAGACCACTCTTCTCCTTGAGTACCCTTAGTCACCGTGTACTGAAGCGGAGCCACATACAGCTTACTGTTAATATAATTGACTGAATTTTCAATTAATTCCTGGCTATTGAAGTGGACAGTATAACTATACTTGTGGTTGATTTGCTGCCACAGCTTTTGAAATTCATCCTTGTTGAAGTTGTCATTCAAATTATTCTCTGGAATTTTCGTTTTTCTACCATCCAGAACAAAGTCATCCAAAGCATGATCATCAAAAACACTATTAATCAAGGCATGAACTTCTATTGCTATCTTGTCCACACCATGTGTCTTAGGCAACGGCTTGAGAGCATTATTTTCATCGTCAGTCCGATATAACTCAGTTAAGTTACCATCATCATCCACATAGTCGTTTTTGATCAAGTAACGATTAATAATGTCATTTTGTTCTTTAGTTATAGTAACAATTTCATCATTGTGCTTAATGCGTTTATTTGTAAAGAAGTCCAGCGTGATTCTTGTCGGCCGCTCATACAAGTCATCCTTGATCTCCTTCTGCAAGGATGAAACAAAGTCTTTATAACCATCACTAGCAATGACCGTCAATTTGTTGACTTCTTGAACTTCTGAGCCCAAAACGTGTTCATCCATCCGATCGCCGTCTTGGTTGACGCAAATTCTTAGCCCACGACCAACTTCTTGACGCTTGTTAGTCGTACTATCTCCGCCGTGTTTTAACGTACAAATTTGAAAGACGTTTGGATTATCCCAACCTTCTCGTAAGGCCGAGTGAGAGAAGATGAAACGAACTGGATTCTCAAAGGACAGCAGCTTTTCTTTGTCTTTTAAGATCAATTCATAGGCAGATTCATCATCACTGATATCAGACCCACGCTTAATCTTGGAATCGATTTTATGTCCTTTCTTGTCGATACTGAAGTAACCGGTATGAGTCTTCTTTACGTCAATGCTCCTGAGATATTTCTCGTATGGTGTGTCAAAAAGAGTTAGGTACTCGTTTAGTATGGAATTGTATTCCTCTTCAAACATCTCGCCATATTCAGAGTTAACTTCATTGCCATCTTCATCATATTTACGATAGTGTTCAACCTTATCGATAAAGAAGAGTGACAAGGTCTTAATGCCGCGATTATAAAGATCCTTTTCCTTCTCAAAGTGGGAGCGGATAGTTTCTCGGATTTGAATTCGCCGGATATCTTTTTCACTGACATCCCCTTGAGCTTCACCAGTATGGATTTCGATCCCATTTGTAAAGGAAACCAGACCATTGATTGGATCGATATCATTGATGTGGTATCCCTGGTATTGCTCCAAACCTTTAGAAAGAGCATACAGATCGTCATCAACGCTAAGAATCCGGACTTCTCGGTTAATTGATTTGTTGTATTTGATTTCAAATTCAAGCCGAGCTCTTGGCGGATGGTTAGGGGAAATTACGATATTTTCAAGATACAGATATCCGTCTGTGCCTCGTAGGTTCTTAATGTCAAAGCCCTTAACTTCAATCTTTTTGACCAACTTCATTTTGTAGGCATCAAGTGCATCAAGGACATAAACCAAGTCATGATGTTCCTTATGAGTTGCAGAGTAGTTCAAGGTAAACAGAGGATTGAACTCTTTAAGAGATTCCTGTGTTTTCTTACCACCCATCTTTTGAGGTTCATCAAGAATGACGATCGGTCGGTTAGCCTTGATAACATCGATGGGTTTACGACTTTCGAATTCATCTAGCTTCATCCGAATTCTACGGGCATCTTTACCACGAGCATTAAATGCCTGTACATTGATAATCATGACAGACAAATCCGCACTGGAACTAAAATCATCAATGTCTGTTAGATTCTTTGAGTTGTACACGAAAAAACGGGCTTTCTTCCCATAGTAGTTCATGAAGTGAGCTTCCATCATCTGGAAACTCTTCATAACACCCTCACGAATAGCAATGGATGGCACAACAACGATAAATTTATTCCAACCATAACGCTTACTCAGCTCGAACATGGTTTTGATGTAGACATAAGTCTTACCAGTCCCAGTTTCCATTTCAACATCCAAAGAGCAGGCTCCCATATGTTTAGCAAGGGATGCGGATTCTTTAATATTGTTTTCTTTTTGAACATTTCGAATATTTTTGAGAAGTTGCTCTGAAGACAAAGTGACTGGTGCATTAGCGAAGCCGGCAATCAACTCTTCATCTGATAACTTCAAATTCAATAGGTCTTGCTCAACTGCGTCAATATCACGCCGATAAGTCACCTTGTCTTGATACGGTTGTCCTTTAAAAACATCGACAACACTATTGACAGCATCTGTTTGATACTGTTGTATTGTGAATTTGAATTTCATGTCAGCCATCTTATAATACCTTCCTTACAGTCTCTGGACTATATGTTTCAAAGATCTGTTCGAAGTTAGCAGCAACACTATCGTTAGCCATGCTACTGTCCCGGAATACTGCGTAAAAAGGTTTCTTCTTAGCGATTTCGGTTACTGTTTCTTCAGTCACATTCTTATCAAAGCAAGCAAGGAGATAACCGTCTGCAACAGAGAAGACCTTCTTGCCAGCAATCTCCTGTGTTTCGGTATCTGATGAGAGCAAGATACCCAAGTCCAGCATGACTTGAATCAATAAGTCTTCTGGCGTTCGATCTTCCTTGATATTGTCCTCAAGACCATCTAAGCTAAGTTGCCCAATATCTGCAGGAGTATAGTAGACATCCTTCATATTAGATGAGTCCACCTTGAAGCAACGGAAACCGTAATCAATATCGGCCCCTGTCTCTTCTTTGATCTTCTTTCCCGCACGACGAATGCGTTCTTCGCCAATATCGCAGATTGTTTTGTAACCATCCTGATATGCATCCCTTTTAGGATCAGTCAGCTCTGGTATCTGAACTAAGATGTATTGTCTCTTCTCACCATCTTCAGAATTTTGTTGCATAACTGCATGAGCTGTAGTCGCTGATCCAGCAAAGAAATCCATCACGATAGAATTTTCCTCTGAATAAAGCTGGATACAACGCTGAATTAATGGTACGGGTTTAGGATAGTCGAAGTATTTCTTACCACCCATTAATTTTTGAAGATCTTGAGTTGCAGATTGACTATGACCTACCTCTCTATAGTCCCAAACTGTCATAGGGGTTATCCCCGTTTTTCGTAACTCCGATTTAAATCGTTTTATTCTTGGAACTCCATTACCATCACTCCCAAACCAAATACGATTATCTTGGAGTCTCTCACGGAAGGCCTGACGTGAGAGACTCCAGCTGCGTCCCGCTGGAGGCTCTACTACACGCCCGGAGGGCGTGGTAATTGGGTATATATTTTCTTTTATTGCTGGTCCTACTGAAATGTCGCTTGAACTCCACGGCCCCCTGGGGTCATTGTCTGGATTCTGATACCGATTGTCTGATTCATTTGTTCTCGCGATACCATTTGTTTGAATTAGTGAACTATTTTTTCCATAAACAAGAATATAGTCATGACTAACTGAAAAGTTCTTTTTTAAGTTTATCGGTGCATATGCTCTTTCCCAAACAACTTGTGCGAGGAAATTATTGCTACCAAATATTTCATCACATACCTTTTTGAGATTTTCTTGTTCGTTATCGTCAATGCTGATGAAAATCACCCCGTCATCAGCTAAAAAGTCCCTTGCAATCCTTAGTCTCGGATAGATCATATTTAGCCAATCTGTGTGATATCGTCCATTACTTTCACTATTTTGGACAAGTCGATTTCCTTCTTCATCAGTCTGTCCACTGTTATCTGCATATTCGCTAGCATCCTGAGCAAAGTCATCCTCATAGATGAAGTCATTCCCAGTATTGTAAGGAGGATCAATGTAGATCATCTTAACCTTGCCTAGATATGTTTCCTGCAGCAATTTCAGTGCATCTAGATTGTCGCCTTCAATATAGATATTTTCTGAATCAACTCCTCCAGGTGTGCCATCTTTACCAACTGATTTTTCTTTTTCAAAACGGAGCGTTTTTGCAATTGGAGCATTGGCCATCACCATAGACTTGCGTTTATCTGGCCACGTAAATTGATAACGTTCCTGGCCATCATCAATAACCTTAGTATTGATTTCTTGCATCAACACATCCTTATCAATTGCCCGAACAATGTTTCCATCTTCATCGCGCGTTTCAGTTATTGCATCCGGAAACAACGCTGCTAACTTTTTATAATTTTCTTCTGCTATGTCCGGTGTGTGCATCTTAAGCTTGTCCACGTTCTAATACCTCCAACTGCTCCTTTTGTTTTTTCAAATCCTGATAAAGAGCAAATTTCTTCTTTGGCTGGGTCTCTCCCCAGGCTGCTTTCTCTAATTTCTTAATTCGTTGTTGCAATTGCCTTATCTCAGCTAGTCTGCTCAACTGATCATCAAGACTCATCTTTGAACGACTTTGAGCATCTGATTCGATTGCTATCTGTCGAACTAGGCCATTCCAGATATCTTCCAGGTTATCGCCAGAAAGGTGGATCTCGACTTTTTCTTCCACTATCCACTCTGTCAGATAGAGTTTCTGATAATAAACAGCTAATTGCCTCTGATCTTCATAGCTCATCAGAAAGACAAGTTTATGCGGGTTGCCTTTTGCTATTGCTTCAATAATCCTTTGGTCGTAGTCCTGCTTCTTTAGCTCAATAGATAGAAGTAGAATTTCTTTTATTTCTGAATCCTTAACTAAGTTCAAATTTCGTTGGGTCAAGCTATTCTCAGCCACAATACGGCTGATGTCTGACACAAACTTGCTTTTCAGAGCTGTACTCAATGATAAGTGTTTGTAAAATGCTTCCTTAGGGATCCGTCGGTTAGTCTTTGTACTTTCTGGAAAATCAATCATTTACATCACCACCAAGAAGTCAATCAATTCAAAGTCATCCAACCCTGAGAAACCACCAGATTGAAAGGTTGTGGTGCCGGCAGAAAAGAAGCTTTCAATATCTTCCTCATTCTTAGCTTCAATGATTGATTCAATCGCTTCTTCCAACAGCTGGGAAACTTTTTCCATCTGCCGTCCGTCCTTTGTTGCTCGATTGAATTCATTACAGAGCTCTTTGTCTGGCTCCTTTTTGCCTTTAGCCAAGTGACGCATATCATCGAGAATGTCTTTTGGCTGCAGATGATTGATTAGGATCTCTCCATCCATATTTACGTAGACCGTGTAGAACGGATGGAGACGATTTTTGTCTTTGATATCAATTTTTTTATTTACATTCTTTAGTACGAAGATCACCCCAGGTTTATCTCCATGAACAACGGCATGAATGCCAAATGGTAGACGGTCTAGATCCCTATGTTCTTTCATATAGGCAAGTAAATCCATCCTGAAGTCGTTAAGCCCAAGGTCCGTAATCGAAATACCTTCACTCATGTCTTCCAAATCGACTACTTCCTCCTGGAGTCGCTTCAACTGAGCTTTTCGGTAATTCAGATCACCCTTCTATTCTGGATTGATTAGGTCATCATCCCCTGTCGCGGTCATTACGGAAATCTTCATTCTCGTTTCCACACGATCTTTAAGATTGATGTATTCGTCAAGTGTCAGGTCTGGCCAAAAGTTGACCAACTGAATCACCTTGTTCTTGCTGTCAATACGGTCAATCCGGCCGAAACGCTGGATAATTCGCACAGGGTTCCAGTGAATGTCATAATTGATGCAGAAATCACAGTCCTGCAAATTCTGACCTTCTAAAATGCAGTCTGTCGCAATTAAAATTTCAATATCCGTTTCAGTATCATCCGGATAGACAACATCCCTGTCCTTGGAAATTGGTGAAAAGCAGGTCAAAATATGGTTCATCTCTGCTCTAAAATTCGGGATGGTCGTCTTTCCTTCAATGCTCCCGGTGATCAGAGCGGTGTTCAAGCCAATTTCCTTAGCTCGAGGAGCAATATTTTCGTACAGATATTCAGCAGTATTTGCAAAGGCAGTAAAGATCAGAATCTTCTTATTGCCTGGATTAATTGGATTCTTTTCTTTGTCTTTGATTACTTTAAATAATTGATTGAGCTTATAGTCAAACTCTGGTGAAATGTCCTCGGTCATATGGATCAAAGTTTCCAAGATATCAATGTCGCCTCTGATATTTCGTTGCCAAGAAATGTAATCCATGTCCCTTAGATCAATTTGGACTTTCTTGCCTACCATAAAAACATCAGTATTCTGATCATCTTCATCAAAATCAGCTGCTGCTTGCGATAAATCTGTCATTTCATTCAGCTTGCCACTGCCATCTCTTCTAAATCGATCAATTGATTTTAAAGTCTCAACCATATATGCATAGATCTTTTTTACTGTTAGCAAAAATGAGTGAACGGAACTTTCCATTCGCTTCAAAAGATTAATGCTCATCAGACGCTGAATCCCTGATTCACGGCCCATTCTAAATTTCTTGGTTTCATTTTCAGAGACGTATTTCGATAGGCAACTAGGGAGGATGAACATCGTTGGCGTGTAAATCGCTAAATTCAGTTGACTTAGGCATTCATACACGTCTTTGTAATTAATTGCACCAGGCTTATTAGTTAGCTTGGGATACAAGCTGATTGGCTTTAATCGCTTAGGAAATGTGCCAATTTCAGTAGTGTCATAGTAATTTTGAATGTGATGCCGAGGCCGAGCGATCGTGACAGCATCTAAGACTTCAAAGAAGTCAAAATCTAGTTCTCGCAATAAGTTCTTGGTTGTCCGCTCAGCTTCAGGTCGCTTGCACCATGCATTGTAAACGGTCTGTGCTCTACGGAAGATTGTGTCGATATCTGATTCGGTGTTCAGTTTTTCGTTGATCTCAGCCGGCACGCCTTTATAAGCCAAGGCAAGTTGATTGCGGAGATCGTTGAAGCGATTGTTGACTGGCGTTGCCGACAACATCAGAACTTTAGTTTTGACACCAGACTTGATGACTCGATTCATCAGCCTCATATAGCGATTTTCTTTCTCGCCCCCATGAGTGTTGGTACCATTCCCGTTGCGGAAATTGTGGCTTTCATCGATTACAACCAGATCATAGTTTCCCCAATTGATTTGTTCGATTGGCAAACCAGTTGCGGTTTTACCGTGGTCTCTCGAAAGGTCAGTATGATAGAGAACATCATAGCGAAAACGGTCTTTGTAGAGGGGATTGTTGACCAAATTCCCCTTATATGTCAGCCAGTCCTCAGACAGTTTCTTTGGACACAAAACCAATACGCTCTTATTGCGTCCTTCGTAATACTTGATTACTGCCAGTGCAGTGAATGTTTTACCTAAACCAACACTGTCAGCTAAGATACAACCATTGTATTGTTCCAGCTTGTTGATGATCCCCAAGGCTGCATCCTTCTGAAAGTTATAAAGTTTGTTCCAAATCACGCTGTTTCTGAAGCCGGTTGCTTCATTAGGCAAGACATCTTCTGAAACGTCATCCAAGAATTCGCTAAAGACGTTATAGAGAGTCATGAAATAGATTAGTTCTGGGTAATTCTCTTGATATACCGACGAAATTTTATCGATAATTTCATCAGTGACGTCTACAAGCTTTGCCTTGTCTTGCCATATTGCTTCGAAGGTATTTAACAGATTTTTACTATCTGGATTATCAATTCTTGTTGTGAAATTGGTCATTGTGTTGCCGCGTTCACAACCAAGCCCAACCGTCGTGAACTCATTAAACGGCGTATATGTGTAGATATTTTCTGGATTGTCTACTACCCAGAACTGGTTCATACTCTCATCTGTCGTATTAGTCAGAAAACGAGCTTTGCGGCGAATCCAGTCAGCACACTCTTTAGCAATTGCCTTCTGCTTGAGCTTATTTCTCAAGCGTACTTCAAACTCTGTCCCATATAGACTCTTCTCCCGAGTAAGCCGTGGAATGAAAAACTCCCGCCGCTCTTTTGGCATTTTTTCAGCAATAAAAGTTGGTGAGGTAAATATAAAACGAAATTCAGAACACTTTTCTAACTCATCTTTTAGTGCTTGAAAGGCGTAAATTGAGAAGCAAGCCGCTGCCACGGACACTTTGCTATCGGGCGTGATTATCTTCTTTAGATCATCTCTCACCACATCAGTCGTGTTGTTAAAAAATTTTGATCCCAAGATTTACACCCCCATCCGCTCATGACAAAAAGCGGGTGGCAAGCCATCCGCTAGTGAATTCTTATATGTGACTGCACGCAAAAAGGACCCACCTGACCTTAAAAAGGTTGATGAATCCTGTGCAAATTGCTTGACAAATAAGCGATGACTTAAATAATCATCGTTGAGTTGAGTTGAGTTGAGTTGAGTTGAGTTGAGTTGAGTTGAGTTCATTTTTTAACCAATCATATTAATAGAATAAAAATGGAGCCAAATTGGCCCCATTTTTTGGATAATCTATTCATCGTTACGAAGTATTCAGTCTTATGAGGTACTAAAAACAGTATTTTGATACCTTCTATTTTATCAGAAAAACCGCAAAGAATAAAGGCCTACATAGATGACCTCCAAGTGAAATTATTTGACTTGGATTACTAATTACAAAAGTCAGAAGTAGTTGCTTGTAGAAATGTAAATCATGTACAATCATGATAAGCGTTTTCTATAACTTAACTACATTCTGCCATTTTTTGGAAATTATAAAAAACTGTTTCACTTGACATTTATTCACCATCCAAGTAGGGTGCCCCAGTCAGTTTATTATTCAAATATGTTACTGACTAAGCCTTCGGATTCTCCGTAAAGAAAAAAGTTCTTCTCGTAATAAATTCAAGAAGAACTTTTTGATTGTAAGCACTTATCTATGAGCTAAGAATTATTATCATCTTTGATTAATAGACTAGGAGTATCATTATAGTGAGTGCGGGGACATCTTTTAACTCGGATATATAGATCTTTTAATAGATTAATACTTGTCAAGACTGCCTCACCTGTGTTCAATTTCCTAATCTGACCAATTTGGTTTTCAGGCAAGTGGTTTTGTATCGCTTTAAGTTCATCTGGAGAAGTGAGTCTATGAATCAGTAATGTCCCTATTTGTCCTAATAAAATTTTATCAACATCATTTGGGTTTTGAGTTGTTAAGAAAAGGAAGATTCCTTTCTTTCTCCCCTCTCGAGCAATATTATTCAATCCAGAATAAAATGTGAATCCTTCAGTATTGACTCCCTTTGTGTATCTATGGACTTCATCAATAAACATTACAAATGGTTTTATCAATTTAGAATTCAAATTTACTAGATAGTTTGAAATTAGGTCAACAATCATTCCACCAATTCCGTCTGTTGTTCCAATTTTAGAAACATCAATATACAATGACTTATAGGTACTTCCTTCTACAAATGAGTTGATAATATCAATTAAGCTATTGCCAGTCGAAGTAAAAAAATTAACAAGTGAAGTATTATCTAACTTATAATTTACCTTTTGAATAAGATACTGATTTACATTAAAATCGAAGTTGTTTGCTACGAATCTTCCTCTATTGTCCTGTTTAGTTGTTTCTACAGCAATCTGGGCCGATAATAATTTAATGTTAAAATTCCTATCTTTTTCAGAAAGAGTCGATAAGTCTTGTTCTACGTCGAATACTGACTTTCCTACTTTCTTGTATACTTCATCAATGTTATTTTTGTACTGATATCGTAGAGAACGGATCGCCTCAGCTAAAACTGCTGGTTGTGTTCCATCATTTGTCTCAAACAAAATTGACCACTGGTTCATTGATATGTTTGATAGGGGAAGGAAGGCAGTTTCACCAAGTATATATTTCTCTGCTTCGTCATCTTTAAATGAATCAGAATATTCCCCTGTTGGATCTATTATTAGCGTTCTTATGCCATCATTAACCAGTTTATCTAAAATACTCAGAGCTGATGTGGATTTACCACTATTAGTAGTTCCAACAGTCATCAAATGCCTATTAAATAGAGTTTTGGGCTGTAGTTTAATTGGATAGTTTTGTGAGCTAAAAGCTAGATTTGCAAATGTTGATAACTGATTTTCACTATCTGGATCGACTTCTATTGATGTGATAAAGAGTTCTACAACTTTTTCATTAGCAATATATACCTTGTCAGTAATGCCAACAGTGTTTGTTCCGTTTAGTTTAAAGTATTTCTCACCCAATGGTATGTATCCAAGTATGTCGATATTTATTTCTGGAAAAATTTTCTCTTGTAGCCCATTTGTCATCATTTCATGAACACTGCCTGAATTTGGCACTTTAGACTGAAATACTTCTCCAAAGAATAGACCGTTACTTGAATCAATCAAAACGTAATAATTTATCGTATTTGGAGCAAGGATATCCGTTCTCAATTTTCTGTATGAAAATAGTGAAAGATTTTCTATTTGAATTGTTGCATATGAACGATTCACTTGAGATATCATCCCAAGGTAATAGTTACTCTTGTCAGCTACTTCATAAAAACTATCAATTTTCGTCATTTAAATACCTTCCACTCAAGTAGTCAACTAAATCACTATTCATAGTAGCCTTTAAAAATGTGATTGGATACCCTTCATCCATTAAACGTACTAGTTCAGCCCAATTTTGATTGTATTTAGAATCCGACTCTTCAATCTTAATATATTGATTATCATCACCATTCCACTCCCTATTTGGATCAATATTAAAATCTGTTACTAATAATTTCAAACTAGAGTTATTTTTCAATGCCTGAGTAACCATCTTTGAGATATGATCATCTGCAAAGCTAAATCCTGAAGAAATCAGCAAAGTATTGGGACGTTTTATAAGCTCTTGAAATTTTGTAAATAGTTCAAAATAGGGCTCCTGATAACTTTGAGCAAACTTGTCCGAGCTAGGAAAAACCATTACCATTTTATCTGTTTTGGTAATACTGTCTTTATTTTTTCTTACGATATCACCGTTATCTTGTTTTTCCCAAGTAAGTGATCCATGGATTTTAACCAAATTGAATGTCTTTTCTTTATATTCAACTTCTCTGGTATTGACATTCTGGACCTCTTTCACAAGATTCCATTCGAACATATTGCTATCAAATTTTGGTAGCGGAGTAAAGTTGAATCCATCAAAAATAACAAAATTATTTTCTGCACCAGCTTCCTCAATTAATACATCATAATTTGTTGTAACAACGGAAAATTTATTCCCATCTTTTCCAGATAAATTCGACAAAAAATTTAATAAGGCCCCATGCTTCAAAACTTTACTATCGTATGAATAATTTGTATTATCCTTAATCAGTTGTAAAATTTTGTCAACAGTTTCATTAAACTTCACTTTATCATCATTTTCAACATAAGGACGATAATGAAATAATGTTGATAAGAAATCCTCTAGATTAAAATCATCTGCCAATTTAGGTGAGGTTTTTGATTCAGATTCATTTCCAGTTAATATGTTCCCATCCTTGTATCTACATTTTTCTGCTAATTCTTCTAATGTATATGTATTTCCGGTAGGCTTACGAAGCTCTTCAAATATATTATCAGCAATCATACTTACTGTTTTCCCATAATTTGGGTTTCCTCCTACCACTGAGGCTCCAGCACCTGCTAGAAAAACAATATTTGAGTATTTCTCTCCATAAATAATTTTACGAATTTTTTCACTAATCAAACGCTTGAAATCAATTTCTTGAAATTCATTTTGAGAACCTTCTTTTGAGCCTTGCCTTTCAAGCACTCCATTAGAATCAAAGAACTTACTACCAGCTATTTTTTCCATACCATACGAAATAGAATTTGACAAATAGTGTAATTCTATTTGATTACTCTTTAATTCTTTCTCATTATCAAAAAAGAAGAAAGACATACAACCTGCTCCTCCACTTCTAACTTAGGTAGACTATTAACTAAATCGACAGTTTGCACAGATACATTGATGATTCTGAGTAAGAGATTGAAAATATACTTTTCATCAGTGCTATAGTCGTTTGGCTCATCTATAATACCTGATTTCTTATCGGTTTTGATCTGATACTGGTCTAATATTAAGCATTTCTGCACCTCCTGTTTTTGATAAAATTATATCAAAATTTTATCAGAAACAACAGTGGAGAATGAAGTGCTCTACAATTGTTAGATATAAACACATAACGATTGTGGGGGGATTTTTATGACCAAATATTCATCCGAACTAAAAGTACAAGTTGCTTCTGACTATCTTAATGGCAGATGCGCATACAAGTGATTAAGCAAAAAGTATACTATCACTCCATCTTTAATTCATACCTGGATGAATACTGCTGAACTCAATGGCTTGGGGAGCTTAAAAGTTAAGCGAACCTAAATGTTGACTTTAAGCTGGATGTGGTAAGCTACTATCAAAAATTCGATTAAGGACGTAATCTGGTAGCTGCTAAATTCAATATTAGTCCGTCAAAAGTGTATTCATGGACTAAGAAGTTCCAGCAAGGCGGTCCAGAAGCGCTCCTTCCTGTCAAGAAATGTAGAGTCGCTAAAATGCCTAAGAAGAGCAAGACGGCTGAGAAAGCCAAACATAATAAGCAAATAGGAGCTCTAACTGATAAGTAGAAATATGAGGCCAAACTTCTTGAAAAAGATGTCAAAATCAAAGAATTAGAATTGGAGCTTATCATCGCAAAAAAAGTGGCCGCACGGTATCCACGCTATCCAATCGACAAAAGACACAGATAGCTTATGATATCTGGGCAGACCACCCAGAATTTTAGTTAAAACGGCTGTTTTAAGCTCTTAATCTCAATCGTAAGACTTATTACGACAACCTTAAAAGAATCGCTAAGGAGGATAAGTATGTCGAAGTAAAAGAGCTTATCAAATACATTTACTACAACGAAGGCCAAGGCACGTATGGCTAGGCTGCACCGCGCGATAAGGGCGTTAAATTGGTGATGGAAACAGTACGTAAGCTGATGTGAAGACCGATCTGTACCGCAAGAGAACTGCGAAATATATATCCTACAAGGGTACTTTAGGCAAAGTAGCTAATAACCTTCTTCAGCAGCACTTCGATGAAGAAAGGCAATATCACGTTCTCCATACCGACATTACGGAATATGTACTAACTAACTGCAAGAAAGTTTATATCTCTCCTGTAGTGGACGAGGCTTCTTTAGAGATCCTTGCATGTACTGCCAGCTACTCCCCCGACATGGATTTAGTATTGGGTATGCTGGATGAATTGGAAACCAAACTACCGGCTTACTCCCACCCAGTTCTCCACTCTGATCAAGGTTCTCAGTATCAAAGTCCAACCTACCAAGCCCGCTTGGAAGAGATAGAACAGTTCAAAGCATGTCCAGTAAGGGAAACTGCCACGATAACGCACCAGGTGAAACTATATTCAACTTAATGAAACGCGAGAGACTAAATCGAGTTAGACTGCATTCTTTGGAAGAAGTCCAACAAGAACTTAAATATTACATATATTGGTTTAACAACATCAGACGGTCCAATAAACTAAATTACACGACCCCTGTAAAATATAGAGATCGTGTAATGGCAACTATTTAAGATTTTCTAAAATGTCTAACTTTTCTATGGCACTTCAAGAAGCTTAGTGCTTTTGTGGTTGATCAGCCTTACGGTTGCTGAGCTTGCCGGAGCGGTCTTTTGAGCCCCGGCAATTGGGGCGGCTTTCTCTTCGGCTTACCGAAGGCAGGCTGTATTTGTCATGCCCTAAAGTCAGATATTTGACTTGACATAAAACTCGCGAAGCTTGTCAAATGCCTAGCACATCATTATCCTTAGTCTTATACCCAAGAATCAGGTCACATTCCCAGTGCCCAAAGTCCTTACGGGTATCGATTCTAGGACTGCGTTCATCGATGTTTCGGCCTAAAATGCGCTTGTTTTCATGAATACGGCGAGCCTTGGTAGACCGATACCTTCGGCTAAAGCATAGCCAACGCAGGCATCAAGAGACCAGTCCCGATTAATAACAACTTGTGACATCGTTATTATAAAGTAAAAGCAGCATCCCCTGCATGAAATACAGATGAATGCTGCTATTATAACTTAGTTTAACTTTTTAAAAATCGTTCTAAAAATGAATCTAACTGCCGGACCGCAGAAGAAAATTTGCCAACCGATTGCCATTGGGAAGTTGATGACAGCAGTTTGCAGCCAAGTCCTAATAAAGCCAGCGGCTTGGAAGTTCTTGAAAAGAACCGTTGCAATCAAGCTCATGGTTGGACACATAAGGCAAACAGAGATTCAAAAAGAGATGCCTTTTTAGCGTCATAATTGTCGTATACCGCTTCTTCAGCTTCTACCAACAGTTTCCGCTCTAATTTTTCAGCATCCTTCTTAGTTCCTTCAACATACTGTGTAGGCACAGAAATCCGAGCACCGTTTTTATCTCTTGGCTGAACACGAACCTTCCACATGCCTGCATGTCTGCCTTTTTCCATTAAAGTTACTGCCATTGTTTTTTCTCCTTTGTATTTGAAAAAACAAAAGCATGATAGCTACATAAAGTATACCATGCTTCCAATCTTTAAGCTTTATTTCCCCGAGAGGTCAGCCATTGTTTAACTTCTGCTGGCAGATAATATTTCCGGCCTTGCTCTGTGAGTTGGTGGTACGGCAACCGCTTTTAATTAGTTTAAAAAAATAAGTGTAACTGATACCTAATTCATCGGCCATTTGCCGGGCGTTTAGCAATTCTGTCCCAAACATAATCTTCTCCTGCCTTACCTCTTAATGATTTTTGCAATTCTTTTTTCATGTGCAGTAATTGCACGTTCTTTATAAACATTGATATATCAACAATTATTTTTCTTGTTTTAGCAGACCGTCTAGCCGCATCCCACTGAGATTCTGGTTTCCGTTGAAATGAAAGTGGCTATTCTCAGCCGGGGTCATCATTATCTATCCCTTTCAACTATGTGGTATGCTGCTGACCGTAGATGGTGACGATGCCGTTTAAGGGCTTCGTGATGCGATAAATGCGGAACGCCTGGTCGGCGGCGGTATCGTTGGGCTTTGCCTTGATAATGCACTCCTTGGTGATAAGCCCATAGTGCTGACCTCTGACAGGGTATTTGAGTAAGCACTCGAACACACCGTTTCGCTCTTCGGTCACTTCGCAGGAAATGGTGTCCGTCAGCACACCAAGGCCGAATGAGGAAAAGTCTGTTGTGTTAGGTGGATAAAGAACAGGAATCACGAACGCCACCTCCTTCCGGGCATAAAAATACCACCGGCGATTTCTCCACGGTGGTTGGATTAGATGATTCTTTTTAGGAAGGCAAACCTCACTCATTTTCGTTCTGCACAACGACAGATTTATAATAGTTCCCGAAGTCCGCCAGAGCGTACACAATAGGCAACATCTCTTTTCCCAATTCCGTCAGTCCGTATTCAACTTTCGGCGGCTGTTGCTGATAGTCACGGCGGTAGACCAACCCATCGGCCATCATCTGCCGTAGGCTGTCTGTCAGAACCTTCTGAGAAATACCGTCAATACTCCGTTGTAATTCGTTGAATCGCCATGGGCGTACCTTCAAGTTTCTCAAGATCAGCAGTTTCCACTTCCCGCCGATAAGAGATACTGCCGTTGCAACCGGGCAGGCGGGCAGCTCTTCTTTCGTTCGCATAAAATCTCCTCCGTAATCATTTGCAAGTATTATAGCACATTCAAATTCAAATGCACAGTTATAAAAAGGTGCGTACTTTTTTTTGAATGTGCCTCTCGCTATACTATAATCAAGCAATGGAAATTGCAAATCACCATCGGAGGTAATGAATCATGGCAAACTATGCAAAAACAGCAGTCGGTAAGGAAGGCCGTGTCGAACTGCACGAAAAGCTGGGTCTGACCGGTGCAGAGATCAGTGTCAACGAGCTGCCTTCAGGCGCAGGCGTCCCGTTCGTCCACTCCCATAAGGAGAATGAAGAGATTTACGGCATCCTCGCCGGAAAGGGCAAGGCCGTTATTGACGGTGAAACAGTTGAACTCACTGCCGGAGACTGGCTGCGAATCGCTCCCGCAGCAAAGCGTCAGTTCTTTGCGGCTGAGGACTCCGGTATCACCTATCTCTGCATTCAGGTCAAAGAAAATTCTCTGGAGCATTTCACCGCAACGGATGCCGTCATGGGCTAATTTGAGCCATATTTGTGCTAACGCACAGTTCTCAATCACCTGAGAGCTGTGCGTTGCTTCGTTTTGCTGGATTTACAAGCACCGCCATCTTGGAACAACCTCAACCCTCCGTACATTTCCGGCACAGGCGATGGAGTTTTCTCCTGGTTTCAGCACCGGGAAGCCCTCGCCGGTGACCGTGTCGTTTTTGAGAACAGTATCCTTAAAACAATTCATGAGTTCACTGTCGATTTCGATGTATTCGTCAATGGATGAAATCGTCCACAAACTCGTACTATCGGGCGAGGAGATGGTGAGTGTAACCGCACCGCTGCCATATAGCTTGATGTACGGTCGGCTTTCAAATGCAGTTGGATTGGTCACAGACAGTCTTTTGGTGCCGGTTGCTAAAACATCCTGCCCCGCAAAGCTGTATTTGAAGGGCTTGTAGTTGAAGGTCACGGTAAAGCTGCCGACCTTGTTCAGCTGCTCCTCAATGTCCAGATTGCCGGAGATGACGCCGTAGCGGAAATACTCCGCATCGTACTCCGGTGCGGAGAACACGTCCTTCTTCTCGATATGCAGGCCGAAATCAGCGGAACTGCGGCCGTTGTAGGTAAAATAGGTCATGCGAATACCACTCCTTTCCGCTGGGCGAACTGGTTCGCCGTTTCCATGACTTCGGAGGTGAGCTGACGGATATCCTCACTGCTGTAATTGTTGAAGTTCGTAATGTTCAGGGCAATGGTGAAAGCGGATGCCGCCTTTCCGACCACACCGTCCACGGCAGAGCGGATCGAGCCGTTCACGTCAAAGTCGGTGGGCAGAGCCGTCTGCATATCGTGGGCAAGGTCACCCATGACGCCGTTGATGTCCTCGGCCATACCTTCGGCGGCTTTGACCGCTTCATCGCCGTTGTCGTCAACGGAGCCAGCCAGACCCTTGACCAGCATTTCACCGACCCACGCCATCTCTTTCGAGGGCGAATGGATACCGAAGAAATCGCAGATTCCGTCCCAGATGGAGGAGATCCACCCGGACACCTTATCCCACAGCCACGAGGCAAGCTGGGTAATACCGCTCCACAGTCCTAAAATGCTCTGCCGAAATGTTAGAAGGGTAAATTTCTGTCAAACTCCTCAACCCTCTCTAAAATGGAGCTGGGCGTGACTTGTTCTTCATACTTAAAACCATCTTTGACAATTTCAAGGTAGCCAGATGCACTTAATTTTTGAATCAACTCCAGGAAATAAATAGTAACAGGAATGGACTTAATCCGCCTTTCAAGCTGTTCAAATGTGTCAACATGGCGATTTGAAATATACGTTTCATCGTAGAAATCTTCTGGGGAATATGGCGTGGTGATGTAGACTTCTTTCAAATTCAAAGGAATATCATGATATCGACGTGGCCCCATTTTGTCATTCTCAGTAGTATCTAAGAACTTTAAAAGGTCAGAATAAGAAAATTCATTGGGACGTAAGTCATTAATAATAACGGTGTTTTCACCACGGTAAGCTTGAAAATAGTCCCTGGAACTGCCTAAAATAGCTGTGTTATTAGGGTCCGTCAGCATCTTAGCAATAGTAGTTTTGCCAACCCCTGCAGGTCCATAAAGCCAATAGGTAGTCATCTGCTGTCCCTCAAAATCCTTAAGAAACTGTTGGTGCTTTTTTTGCAGCTTTACATGGTCAATGTTGTCAATCAAAGTTTTCTTCTTGGCAAATTCAGTAATTCCAATTTTTTCAATCAATGATTCATGGCCTAAAATATCTGATTGAGCATAAGTATCAATAAGCTGAAGAATGGCCTTAGAACTTAGTGCCTTTTTCTGTTTGACAATATTTTTCTCTATGTCTTTAATTCTTTGCTCAAAGTCAAAAGACGCTACACCGTCTTTAACCGAATACTGGTATTTGTCCCGAGCCTCATCCGTACGGTGGAGCAAATACGAATATGCGTTATTGATTTTTCCTTTCCACACTTCAAAACGTTCAGGTTTATCACCAAACTTTTGGGCAATATTATCAATCACTTGAGGATTCATATATTTTAGTACAATATGAATATCTGGCGTGACACTAGTACCATCATGATGTTTGTCCTTGTCGTGAACTATATAAGCCCATTCGATCGTTTTGAGCTTATTTAAGAAGCCAGGCAGATTATCCAGCGGAATTTTTAAGTGAGGAAGTCAAATGACTTCTTTTTAACAACGACCATTATTTACTTACTTGTAGATACTAACTTCTCATACATGTCAAATAACTTAGCAACTGCATCACTTTCTGTAGTTCCCTTTATCGGTAAGCCATAAGCTGCCATAACCGCCTTATCATTAGCCTGATGTGCTTTTCTTAATTCAACGGGCATAGTTAGTTCATCGTATAAATCCGCAAGTGAACTGCTTGGATATAGTGCACGGGCATCTAAAATTCCTTGAGCTGTCTCGGCAATCTTTTTCTTTTGTTCTTCTGTAGGTGTTGGCCATGGGAAGTTATTATAAACGATTTTAGCCGAATACCGATAATCGCTCTTCAGCCTACCCGCTACTGTGCGCATCCAAGCCATATGAACATTAGACTCTAAAACCCCAAATTCATATAAAGTCGCATTAGGAACAATCAGTAAAGCATCCGATGCAATTACATTCGGTGTAATAAATCCCAACGGAATATATCTTCTATTTTCTGAAGAAACGCGCGGAACTACTAAATAGTTAGTTTTGGGTTGCCGAATTTCTCCAAATAAATATGGGATATTTGCAAGTTCTCTAGTAGATTTTCGATTACTGTTCTCTCGTATTTCCTTAACAGATTTAACTGCATTTAAAATCGAAGGTATATTTCTCCAGATAGTAGGGGAGACTTCATACAGCCATAAACAATACCGTTCTTTTTTATTCAAGAATTCCGAACTTCCAAGTAATTCATGAAATAGAGATTTAGCAGCTGGATATTCTTTGGTAATTTGATCCATTTCTTCTTTACTAAAGCGACTTAAAAAACCACCATCATTTGGCATACTGCCAAACCTCATTTTAGGAACTGAACAAATTGGGCTCATGCGAGAAGAAATAAATTCATTTTTCCCATTTAATAAATAAGCATTTATATTAGATACGGTTTTGGGAATTCCGGACTCGGAGTAAAGAGTTTTTTTACTTCTTTTAATATAGCTAAAGCATATAATCACAACATGGACATGAGCTTTACTCTGAGTCTCACTATCCCACCTAAATGTTCTATAGGCAAAATTAAAATTAAAATCTTGATTTTGAAAAATAGGTTTCCATAGAATGGATGGTTGCTCACCTTGGGTAATTGAATTAGTAGAAACAAACGCAGCTTCAATTTTTGTCCCCAACATATACTGAGTTGCGATCTTATACCACCCACTCACATAGTCTAAATTTCCTATTCCTTTTTGTCCTTTAAAAACGTTTTCTAAGTCCTGTTTTTGCTCTTTTGTCTGTAACCTTGCTCCAATAAATGGAGGATTCCCCATAATATAATTACATTCGTTACTTGGTAGCACATCATTCCAGTCCATCCGTAAAGCATTGCCTTCATGAATATGGGTGTACGTTTTCAGCGGCAAAAAGTCCCAGTTAGCATAAACAATTGACTTAGTCTCTTCCAACATCTGACTTTCCGCAATCCAAAGCGCAGTCTTTGCTACCGAAACCGCAAAGTCATTAATTTCAATACCGTAAAACTGCTGTATTGAAACTTTAACCAACTTTTGGTCGGTATCCAAAAGAACGTTATTATCAGTAATCTGCAGCTTAATCGCTTCATTTTCTAACTTGCGTAAGCTTAGGTATGTTTCCGTCAAAAAGTTCCCAGATCCACAAGCTGGATCTAAAAATTTCAAGCTAGCTAATTTCGCTTGAAACTCTTTTGCCCTTCTTTTTAACGCATTTTCCATTTTCAACTGCTTGATTTGATTCAGCTGCTCTTTTAGATCATCCAGAAAGAGTGGGTCTATTACCTTATGAATGTTTTCGATAGAGGTATAGTGCATACCTCCTTGCCGTCTGGTATCTGGGTTTAACGTGCTTTCAAAGACTGCACCAAAAATAGTTGGAGAGATTTCAGACCAATCAAAATCATCACTTGCATTTCGCAAGATCAAATCTCTAAGTTCATCAGTAAACGGCGGGATTTCTATGTTCTCATCGCTAAACATTCCCCCATTGACATACGGAAACTTTGCCAACTTCGGGTTATCATCTGCTAAATAAGGATCTCTATCCTCTTCTTTGGTGTCCAGTACTTTAAACAAATCAATTAAGGCCCGGCGCATGCTCTTAGCATCAAAATCCTGCAAGTAATCATGGAACATGTTTTTATGTCCAAAAATTCCTGCATCTTCAGCATACAAACAGAAAACCATTCTGACAGATAATTGGTTAATGCTTTCCTGCGTATGCTTTGAGTCCGGGTCTTTATACTGCTTTAGCAACTCAGAATAAATTTTCCCTACCAGTTCACCAGCTGCCAATGAAACACGCTGCTCTTTTTCCAGGTGCTCGTTTCCCTTGTCAATCAAAAACTCTAAGCGGTAGTATTCTTTGTCCAAATCCTCAAGTTTAATAACCTGCGGCTCACTGTTTGGATGCTCCATATCATACACCCGAAATTCCTTGAAGTTTGCCGTAACAATCCAGCGTGGGCGCTGCGAATATGGTAGATTGGCAGAATAACGCTTGGCTTGCTGGTAAGGCGTCAAGAATGACCCATCAGACTGCTTAATACCTTTGTCCAAATCCTTGGTACTTGATTTTTGCTCAATCATGGCCTTCGTTTGGTAAATATAACCATCAATAAAAGACGTGTTGTCCAGCTTTACACGTTTCTCAAAGTGAATGAATTGCTCCGGATTTTCAACCCCGAGAACATGTTCCAGTAGATCCAGCCAAAATGATTGGCTATCCTGTCTTTCGTCACCACGATTGGACCAGTTTTTAATAAATTCTTTTGCTTGCTTTTTCTGTTGTGTAACATCCATAATTTTTCTCCTTTTACTAACTTCCATTTTAACAAGATGCTGCCAGCTTTTTTATAAAAAGGGCCAAAAAATAGCCACAAATATTTGCGGCTACTTTCGCTACCATGCTTTTGTTGTCTGCTGATGCTGACACACACTTTTCTTCATGTGTCAGACCGTGTGTCAAAATTATCTGTAAACAACTCTTCACAAGTCTAAATATCTGTATAGAAAAACTAAAAAAGCCTATCATAACGGGCTTCTTCAACCTCAGATGATAGACTTTTTTACAGCTGTTTAATACGCTTAGTGCCAATGGCCTGATTCTTGGCTTTGCTTTGCCAAAACTTTCATTGGTTCGTTAAAGTCAGCCTGCTTCATCTTGGATACACTCTTGCGGGCCGGCAGAACCATGTTGGCTTTATCGCTACGATACATTGCCTTCTTTGATTGATGTAACGTGAGACCGTTCCAACACTGACACCAGCTCTTTTAGCAACGTCTTTCATTGTTGTCATGTAATCACCTTGGTTATTTTGCGAGTCTTTTATCTAGGTATAACAAAAAAAGCTAAGGAAAACCTTAGCTTTACTTTGCACGGCAACGTCCTACCCTCACAGGGGGCGATCCCCCAACTACTCTCGGCGCTATCAAGCTTAACTTCTGTGTTCGGAATGGGAACAGGTGTATCCTTGATGCCATCATCACCGCACTATTTATTTGAAAGAACCTTGTTCTCTCAAAACTAGATAATATCTTCTCTCAATTAATCTCAAGAACTTCACGTTTTTTACTTGGTTAAGTCCTCGACCGATTAGTAATGGTCCGCTCCATGCGTCGCCGCACTTCCACTTCCATCCTATCTACCTGATCATCTCTCAGGGGTCTTACTTCCATAAAGGAATGGGAAATCTTATCTCGAGGTGAGTTTCGCACTTAGATGCTTT
>FOCC01000010.1 GCA_900110005.1 Ligilactobacillus sp. WC1T17
TTATTGAAATAAACACCAGCGACCTTCGAAGCGCCTTTAATGGTGACAAAGCCTTTGCGCTTCTTAGAATTTTTTACTGCTTGATAAGTGGCTAATGATTTTAAACTAGCCCCTCTAGCATAACGTTTATCTTTAATAGGACTGGCTGAAGCAATGGCAACCCCTTGATCAGAGCACAAAACAGCCCGACCGGTTTTACCAATCTTGAGCTGGTTAATTGGACGTTCAATCGTATTAAAGTTGACATCGAACCCTAAAACAGTCGTTCTACCTGTCCGATCTTTAAAAGCATAAGAAGCAGTCAAATAGTAGTCCCCAGTAGTTGCATCCTTGTAAGGCAGCGACCACTGAATCGTATTCATATGCTTAACAGCTTGCTTATACCAAGTGCGGGTTTTAACTTTGTAATCAGCAGGCAAAGGCGGTAAAGTTGAGACCCCCATAAATTTTCCGTTGCTATTGCCAACCGTAATGGAAGTAATAGCATCATTGGTATTAAGCATTGCTTGAGCGGTTGCCTTCAAAGTCTTGCTGTCCATATTGCCTGATTTAAAAGACGCATCTTTGGCAGCTTTTTTAATTGTTTTAGCCGTTGAATTTTGTAAGTGGGCCCTTTCTTCTTGTAAAAGGTCGACAGCCCCCTGTTTGGAGAAATTATTTCTTTCAATCAAGTGGTTTCTTAATGAGTGATAACTTCCAAAACCTGAGACAAGCAGCGGTATTAAGCCCACCATCAACATCAACCACATAATTGTTGTGCCAAGTGATTTATTCTTTTTATTCTTCATAATAACGCTTCCTTTCGGCTGCAAAAAAATAATTGCTTAAATCTTTCATAAACATATTAATTATAACTTTAATAATTATTTTTTGATATATTTGCACCAAATAATCGCTAAAAAATCTAGCTTTTTTCTTTTTTTCGGCTAAAGTAAACTTTTGAGCTAATTATACAAAAAAAGACGTGTCAAACACGTCTAAGCTAAATCATATTGATCAAGATGATACTGTTCAATGAGACTAATCAATTTTTGCGCATAAGTCGGATCGGTCGCATACCCAGCCTCCTGCAAGGCTTTAGCTGCTTCCTTATAGTTACCGGCATTCAAAACAGCTCGATACTTATCTTTATTCCAACTAGTTCCATAAACAAAAAGGTTCGTGTGGGCTTTCACCGAAGATTCCCAGCTGCTGTAAGTGGCAAAGTTGGCTTTAACCGTAATCCATTGTCCATTCACATATTCTTTTGTTTCTAACAACACACTATTTTTACCGTAACTTTTAACCCCAAATAAATTATGATACTTGGATGCCAGCGTACTTTGGCCCCAGTTAGACTCTAAAGCAGCCTGCGCTAAGGTAATGCTCGGCAAGATTTTATGCTCTCTTTGTTCATTTTGCGCAATCGGTACCAGCTTTTGAATAAAACCTGCCCTGGTTTTAGTATTAATTTTTTCAACTTGGCTGGTTTGTGGATTGGTACTCTTATTGGCGCCGGCTGTCAAAACCCATTTTGTCAGCTGCACACTAACCAAACTCACCAAAATCAAAAGTAAAATAATATCGGAATACTGCAATTTGCCGTTATTGATTAAAAAATGTCTCCGCTTACGGCCTGCCACACGCTTCACCTCTTAACGCTGATATCTTTTCAACAATGGTAACGAAATAATTGGACAAATAACAGCTGCCATGATTGCTTCGGGAATCCCGTTGGTCACCACAACTCCTTCCAAATATGGCAATAAAGCTGCCACATTCACCGCATACAAAACCTGTGCCTGCCCGCGATAAAATAGAAAAATCAAGCCTAATACCAAAATGGTATTGGTTAAAGCACCTAAAAGTGAAGCTATCATCATTGCCCCAGATAGCTTGATTTTATTTCGCAGCCACATAAAAACGTACCCGCTCACAACCCCAATTAAAATACGCGGTACAACAGAAACCAAGGGATTAACAAAAACAATCGTAGCCAAAGGACTGGTTGGCCAAATAAAAGCCCTAATAAAGCAAACCAAGCCCCAAACGCCCCCAACTAAGGCTCCGTCAAAAGGACCCAAGACTAACGCCGCCACAATCACGGTTAAATGCAAAGTCGTTAAATTAAGCGGTCCTAATGGAATATAGCCAAAAAACGGCACAAAATTCTGCACAATAATGATCGCACACAACAATGAATCTAAAACCATTCTAAAAGTTTTATTCTTTGTAATACTCACTTTTAACAACATCCTTTTAATAAAAATTCAATTTAAATTATTATAACATATAAAAGATCGGTTAAAAAAACTCCGGTTAAAACCGGAGAACAAATTTATTTTATTTTTTTAAAATAAAATTGTTCCATAAAGCCTGCATCTTTTTTGAGCTGAACACCTAAAATCACTGCAAAGATAACAGCTCCGATAAAATCAGCTAACAAATCGCCCATCGTATCCATCAAAGCTGCCCGCCCTAAGAGCAAATGTCCCGCTTTCATGTAACGTTGCAGGTTCATTCCAAACGAATCACAGGTAAATTCATAAAATTCCCACAAAACACCGCAAAAAACAGCAAAGGCTGTCACATAAATTTCCACAAAAAGGGCCGGCAAAGACTGGCTTTTAACCAACAGCCCATATAAAGCCAAACCAAAACCCGCTAGCAAAGCGCCGCTAATCAAATGCAGCCCCTTATCCCAATAAGGAATCCGGTAAAAATGATAAATAGTGCCTAAATAAATAGCACCGTAAGTAAACAACAAAAACAGTCCATATAAAACCGGCGGCAGGTAAAAATGCAATTTTTGCGCCAGCAGCCGCGGTGCTACAATGACAACCGTCCCCAGCACAATCTCTAAGGCTAAAAAAAGCAAAGCTCCTTTTTGGCTACCGCGAGCCGTAAAAGCCTCAAAAAGTGTCATAAATAAAGAAATTAACATCGAAATAACAATAAAAGCCAGCAAAAAATCTAATTTACTCTTTTTACGCATTTTGTTCTTCCTTTCTCAAAAGCAACCGGTAACTGCTAGGAGTTTGACCATATGTTTGTTTAAAACTTTGACTGAATTTACTTTGACTCGCATAGCCGATTTCTTGAGCAATTTGTGCTAACGGTTTATTTGTTTCAGCTAAAATTTTTTTCGCATATTCCATCCGATGTTTGCGCAAATGGCTGGCTATGGGCTGACCATACACCCGTTTAAAGGCAGCTTTAAGGGTTGTTTGATTTAGTAAAAATTCATTGGCTAAAGCTGCAATGGTGTAATGCTTGTTTAAATTATCAACTAATTTGTCATGTACTTTTTTGACCGTATCAACCTGACTGGCACTATACTGGTTCACCAATAGCGGCTTGTCCGGAGCATACAGTAAATATAACAACAATTCCTGCAATTTTAGCCGCGCATATGGCAGCATCAGCTCTTCTGGTACTTCATATAATACTTCAAATAAATTTTCAATCCGCGCCGTCCTTAAAAAAGTCGTCGCCTTATTTTGTGACAGCCGGCAGTATTTTTCATAAACCTGCCTCCAACAGGCCCCGTCTGGCATAAGTGTTTCCATGACTTGATCAGCCTTTTTGACATCAATCGACAAATATAATCCCTGGTAATAATCACTGGGAAAAGCAATCTGTGAATGTTTACAACTATTCATGTCATGCAGCGACATATCACCTTCACCTAAATAAAGTGCGCCACCGTTTTGCATATTCCAGCCAATCCGGCCTAAGCGGCAATGGTTGATTTCGATGATTTTTTGTTCCAAATGGTTATGACAAAAAAATAATTGTTTGGCCTGATAAGTCCGAAAAGAAAGTTCAACTCCCGGCCACAATTCATAAGTCAAAATTTTACCCTTACCCAAGTCATCGACCGCAGCTTGTAAATTATGCTCGGTCAAAAAAGGCTTTTTATCAGCAATTTGATGTTTTTCAATCACAACTTGGCCTAAGGGCACCGCTGCTAGCTGCTGTTTTATCCCATAAATAGCTTCATTCACTTAACCTCACCTCTTGCCAATATCATAACACTTGCGCTGCTTTTTTTCGAATAATTAGCCCAAATAGGCAAAAACTTTTCCCAAATAGACAAAATCAAAGCGAAAAACTTGTTTAACCAAAAAAAGCCCCGTATGCTTAACAATGAAAGGAGGAAAAAACATGAAAAAAGAACGTTATGACGTGACTGGGATGACCTGTGCTTCTTGTGTCCGCCACGTTGAAGATGCGGTTAAAAAGCAGCCTGGCACCAAAAACGTCGTCGTCAACTTACTCACCAACAGTATGGTTGTCGAATATGATGAGCAGAAATTAAATCCGGCTTTAATTGAAAAAGCGGTCGATCAGGCTGGCTATGGTGCTTCGCTCCACCAAGATGAAATTAAAACGCCAGCGGCCAATAAAAAAACAGTCTCGCTAGCACAACAAAGTTATCAACAGACTAAAAAAAGATTGTTTCTTTCACTTATCATTGCCGTTTTCCTGCTTTACCTTGCGATGGGAAAAATGCTGCATTTGCCGCTGCCTTTGTTTTTCACAGGACAAAAAAACCTGCTGATTTGGGCTTTAACTCAAATGCTCTTGGCTTTAATCCTTATTGTCATTAATAAAAATTACTTTATCAGCGGCTTTAAATCCTTATTCCACTTAGCACCTAATATGGATGCACTGGTGGCAATTGGTGCCGGAACAGCTTTTTTATACAGTTTATTTTCCTTATATAGGCTAGCATTTGGCTTTGGCCATCAACAGGCATCACTCATCAGTCAATATGGCGGAAATCTTTATTTTGATTCCACCGGCATGATTTTAACCTTGATCACTTTAGGCAAAACACTCGAAGCCAAGGCTAAGGGGCAAACGACCACCGCTTTAGACAAGCTGCTTGATTTAGCTCCCAAAACAGCCCGCATTCTAAAAGGCAATCAAGAAATTACCGTGCCGCTGGCAGAACTTAAGCAGGGCGACCTGATGCTGGTTAAAACCGGCGAAAGTCTCCCAGCTGACGGCATTGTCATGTCGGGAACAGCTTCACTTGATGAATCAAGTCTTACCGGCGAAAGCTTACCGCTGACCAAGCATCAAGGCGATTCTGTCTTCAGTGCCACCATTGTTAAAAGCGGCTATTTAACAGTTAAAGCAACCCGCGTGGGTCAGGAAACGACCTTGTCACAAATTATTAAACTCGTAGATGATGCCAATAGCTCTAAAGCTCCAATTGCCAGCTTGGCTGACAAAATCAGCGCTATCTTTGTGCCGGCTGTCATCGGACTTGCCCTGCTGACCTTCATTGTATGGCTTATTTTGGGCGCTAGTTTTTCTTTTGCCTTGTCCTCAGCGATTTCTGTTTTGGTTATCAGCTGTCCGTGTGCTTTAGGTCTAGCAACACCAACTGCCATTATGGTTGGTACAGGCAAAGGCGCTTCTTTAGGTATTTTATTTAAATCAGCTGAAAGCTTGCAAAAAACACATGAAGTACAAAGTATTATCTTGGATAAAACCGGCACCATCACTAAGGGCCAACCACAAGTCACCGACGTTTTGGTTAGTTCACCTGATTTGCTGACCTTTGCTTTTTCCTTAGAAAAATTATCCGAGCACCCCTTAGCAAAAGCCTTGACTGCTTTTGCCCAAAAGCAAAAAGTCACGCCCAAGCCGGTAACAGAATTTAACCAGTTAACAGGTTTAGGGCTCAGTGGTAAAATTAATGGCCGCCTATATTTTTCCGGTAATCAAAAATTGATGCAGCAGCAACAGATTACAATTCCGGCTGAAATAGATATCGATCAATTCAGCCAAGCCGGTAAAACACCCCTCTTTTTTGCCAGCGAACAATCCTTTTTAGGTGTCATCTGTGTTGCTGATGTCATTAAAGAAGATAGTCCTAAAGCCATCAGCCAGTTCAAATCCTTAGGCATTGAACCTATTATGCTGACCGGCGATAACCAAAAGACAGCCCAAGCCATCGCTCAAAAAGTCGGAATTACCAATGTCATGGCTGATGTTTTGCCGCAGGATAAAGCAAACATGGTTAAAAAATTGCAGGCTCAAGGGAAAAAAGTGGCCATGGTCGGCGACGGTATCAACGATGCGCCCGCTTTAGCCCAAGCTGACGTAGGGATTGCCATTGGTGCCGGAACGGATGTAGCGATTGATTCTTCTGACTTAGTCTTAATGCATAGCCGTCTTAGTGATGTCACTACAGCCCTGGAATTGAGCCGAGCCACCATTAAAAACATTAAAGAAAACCTCTTTTGGGCCTTCTTTTACAATGTCATCGGCATCCCCGTTGCAGCCGGTCTGCTTTATCCTACTTTAGGCCTTAAATTAAGCCCAATGCTAGGAGCTTTAGCCATGAGCTTCAGTTCGGTTTTCGTCGTTTTCAATGCTTTAAGATTGCGTTTCTTCAAGCCAAGTTTAAGGACAGCCTCGGTTGAAAAAACAATGGATTCAGCTGATGCTGATGTTATAATAAAAAATATCAAATCACCCACAATTAAAGGAGATAATCTTATGAAAAAAACTTTTGCTGTTGAAGGTATGTCATGCGACAACTGTGTTAAACATGTAACGAATGCTTTGCTTAGTGTCGATGGTGTAAAAGATGCCGTTGTCAGCTTACAAGACAACAAAGCCCAGGTTGAAATGGAAGAGTCTGTTTCCAAAGATGCCTTGCAAAAAGCCGTGGCTGACGCAGGTTATACCTTAAAATAACTTGAAAAAAGGCGGTGCCGTTTTAGCACCGCCTTTTTTTGCACAAAAAAAACATCTCCCAAAAGGAGATGTCTAAACTGCTTATTTTGTAAAGCCGTACTTCTTGTTGAAGCGGTCCACACGGCCATCGGCTTGAGTGAACTTTTGCTTACCTGTGTAAAATGGGTGTGAATCACTTGAGATTTCAACACGAATCAAAGGATAAGTTTGGCCTTCAAATTCAACTGTTTCGTCAGAAGTCTTAGTTGAACCAGAAACAAACTTGTAGCCTGTAGCTGAGTCCATGAAGACAACTTCGTGATATTCTGGATGAATTCCTTGTTTCATTATAATTTCGCTCCTTTGCCCTGAATCATTTGCTGAAACAGAGTTATTTATGTTATCGCAACATACATCATGATAACATGATTTTGCAAGGCATGCAATCATCTTTTGCGATTTTTTTGCAGAGTTACTCTTTTCTTAACCTTTGTCGCTAAAATATTTTGACAAAATTCCTGATTATCAGCCGTTTGTCTCAACATTTTTAAAATTTCACCGGTAGACTTACGCAAATCATTATCCATCAATTCCCGCAGCTTCCAAGTTGCTTCAAGTTCAGCTGGACTCAAAAGCAGGTCTTCTTTTCGCGTCCCTGATTTTTTGAGGTCTACAGCTGGGAAAATTCGCCGTTCGGCTAATTCACGGCTGAGCTGCAATTCTTGGTTGCCGGTGCCTTTAAATTCTTCAAAAATAATATCATCTTGCCGGCTGCCGGTATCGACTAAAGCGGTCGCAATAATTGTTAAACTGCCGCCTTCACGTACATTTCGGGCCGCCCCGAAAAATTTCTTGGGCTTATATAAGGCATTAGGATCAAGTCCGCCTGATAAAATCTTGCCACTGGATGGAACAACGAGATTATACGCCCGGGCTAGCCTGGTTAATGAATCCAGCAAAATAACGACATCCTGCTTGTCTTCAACTAACCTCATTGCCCTTTCTAAAACCATTTCAGATATCTTGACGTGATTTTCCGGACGCTGATCAAAAGTAGAATATACTACTTCGCCCGTGGGGTTTATTTTTGCCAAATAATCTTCTAAATCCGTCACTTCTTCCGGTCTTTCATCGATTAACAGCATGATTAGTTTAGCCTTTTTAGCATTTTGCGAAATGCCCGCTGCAATATTTTTCAAAAAAGTCGTTTTCCCCGCTTTAGGCGGAGCTACAATCAAACTTCTTTGTCCAAAACCAATTGGTGCAAATAAATCAACTAACCGCGTTGATAATTCTTTGGAATCATGCTCCAAGACTAATCTTTGGTCAGGATAAATGGCTGTTAAAGCCGGAAAATGAGGCCGGCCTTTAGCCTCATCAGGCGCCTTGCCATTAACCGCATCAATGTACATCATGCCGTAGCGTTCATTTGAAGCATTCGACCGTGGGGGCCGAACCCGCCCAGCCACTTCGTCGCCATTTCTTAAGCCAAATTTTTTAATCTGTGAAGCCGAGAGATAAATATCTTCTTTTGAAGAACTATAGTTAATAGGCCGCAAAAAGCCATATCCGCCATCATCATAAAAGATTTCTAAAATGCCCTGCATCCGAAAATCATTTTTTTCAGCTTGAGCTCGGATTACCGCCAAAGAAAGTTCTTTTTTGTTCATCTGGCTGTAGTATTTGATTTTATACTTGCGGGCATACTCATAGATTTCCTTGAGGGTCTTTTTTTGCAATGCTTCCAGCGTGAAATTTTGCTCGCCCATTTAATCCCTGCTTTCTACAATTCCTGTTGCAAACTTGCACTTTCATTGATGACTTTTAAATCAACCGACAAACCTCTGAATTTTTCAACAATCCGGTCATATCCCCGCAAAATATTGTCGGCCTTATTAATCACGGTCGTTCCTTGAGCCATCAAAGCCAGTCCAACTAAAGAAACGCCGGCTCTGATTTCACCGGCTTCAACTTCAGCCCCGATAAGCTGGGTGGAATGGCTCACCGTAATCTTGCCGTCTTGACTGAAAATTTTGCCGCCCATCTTATTCATTTCTGGAATATGCTTTGTCCGCTTAGGGTATAAAGTATCAATAATCGTTGACTTACCTTGAGCACACATTAAAAGCGGTGTAATCGGCTGTTGCAAATCGGTCGCAAAGCCTGGAAACGGTGCTGTTTTGATATTAACAGGTGCCAATAAATCACCACCTGGAACATAGATTTTATCTTCATCGATTTCCAAAGTGACACCCATTTCTTCAAGCTTTGACAAGAAAGGATCCAAGTGTTCGGTAATGACATTTTTAACCAAAACCCCTTCACCATTAGCCGCTGCAAATGACAGGTAAGTCCCTGCTTCAATCCGGTCTGGGATAATAGTATGGGTGTTCATGGATTTGAGAGAATCAACCCCTTGAATCCTAATTTCATTGGTACCGGCTCCTCTGATATGAGCCCCCATATTATTCAAAAAAGTGGCCAAATCAACAATTTCAGGTTCACGAGCTACATTCTCCATGATGGTCGTCCCTTTAGCTTTAACGGCTGCTAATAAGACATTGATAGTTGCACCAACAGATACCAAGTCAAAGAAAATCCGAGCCCCGTGTAAGCCTTCAGGGCCAGTTGTGATGCAGACCGTATTATCTTTTTCTTCAACCACAGCGCCTAAAGCTTTAAAACCTTTAATGTGCTGATCAATTGGACGCGGTCCGATGTTATCGCCACCAGGAAAACCCACAACGGCTTTACCAAAGCGGCCTAATAAAGCCCCCATAAAGTAGTATGAAGCTCTTAAACTTCTAATCGCTCCACCAGGTAAAGGCACACTTTCAATCTGCGTTGGGTCAACCAAAAGTTCCCCATGCTGATAAAAAGACTTCACGTTCATCCGTTCCAAGATAAGCATTAAATTATGCACATCCAAAATATCCGGAACTGAATCAAAGCGCACCGGAGTATCGGCCAAAATTGCTGCGGGAATCAAGGCTACCGTGCTATTTTTAGCACCACCAATCGTTACTTCACCTTTCAGCTTCTGTTGACCTTTAACAATCATTTTTTCCATTTGTAATTATTCCTCACTCAAAATATCTTTTCGAATCATCATCATATCAATTCGGACTTATTCACCTAAGGCTTCAGTCCGCATGTTTACGTGCTAAAAAAATAATGCACCATATTGCATTTTACAAGATATATGTTTTTCTTTCAATAATCTTACAGTTATTATCGCATTTTTTTGAAAAAAAAGCGTGTAAATTCATGAAAATATTTTGCTTCTGCGGAAATAAAAAAAGATTGCCCTTCAAAAGAGCAATCTTTTTTAAACTAAATTCCCATAACTTTACGTAATTCAGTTTCTTCAAGTTCACTAGCTTCGCCGCGCATTGATTTAATATCATGCACTCTTTCAACTGAAACGTGACTTGCTAAGGAAAAATCGGTATCGGTCATATTGTGTTTTGCTTCATAGCTGATGATTTCGTGTGCTAAAGTCTCTTTATCCATCTTTACGCCTCCGCATCGTTTAATCTTACCTCTTCAGCATATCACAATTTAACCCCACTTGTCTTAAAAAAGCTTACTTTTCAGCAGCTGATTTAACAAATTCGGCAAATAAACCTTCAGGGCGCTGTGGCCGGGACAAGAATTCTGGATGATATTGTGAAGCTACAAAGAACTTGTGATCAGTAATTTCTACAACTTCAACCAAGTGGTTATCTGGTGAAGTTCCCGCAAAAGTTAAGCCTTTTTGTGACAACAATTCACGGTACTTGTTGTTGAATTCATAACGGTGACGGTGACGTTCCTGAATAACATCTTGGTTGCCGTAAGCCTGCGCTGTGCGCGTACCAGGACGCAATTTGCATGGGTAAAGGCCTAAACGCTGTGTCCCACCCATATCCTTGATATCAGCTTGATCAGCCATCAAATCAATGATATTGTTCTTGCATTTAGGATCAACTTCAGCTGTGTTGCAATCTTCAAGGCCGCAAACATCACGGGCAAATTCGATACATGCCATTTGCATCCCTAAGCAAATACCCAAGAATGGCACATTGTTTTCACGGGCATAACGGATGGATTGAATCATACCTTCAAGACCACGATCGCCAAAACCGCCTGGCACAATGACACCATCATAGTCTTTAAGTTCAGCAGCAACGTTATCGGCAGTTAATTTTTCAGAATCAAAATAATCAATCTTAACGCTCTTATTAATCTTGTAGCCGGCATGCTTCAAAGCTTCGTTAACGGAAATGTAAGCATCTGGCAATTGAACATACTTACCAACAAGCGCAATCTTAACTTCGCCTTCCAAGTTGCGTACCCGGTCGCACAGTTTTTGCCAATCACTCATATCAGCTTGCGGTGTATCTAAGTGAAGCATCTTGCAGACAATATCATCCATATGTTGAGCTTGCAAGTTCATTGGAATTTGATAGAGGGTATCAACGTCCATTGATTCAATAACAGCTTCTGGCTCAACGTCACAGAAGTTGGCAATCTTATCACGCATGGATTGTGAAATTGGCTTTTCGGTTCTGACAACTAAAATATTAGGCTGAATGCCTAACCCGCGCAATTCCTTAACAGAGTGCTGTGTTGGCTTGGTCTTCATTTCACCGGCAGCCCGCAAATATGGCACTAAAGTTGTATGAATATAAACCACATTTTCACTGCCAACGTCGGACTTCATTTGGCGCAAAGCTTCCAAAAATGGCAAGGATTCGATATCACCAACGGTCCCGCCAACTTCCGTGATAACCACGTCAGCATCCGTAATGGTCCCAGCCCGCATAATCTTTTCCTTAATCATATTGGTAATGTGCGGAATAACTTGAACAGTAGCGCCCAAATAATCACCGCGCCGTTCTTTTTTCAAAACTTCAGAATAAATCTTACCGGTTGTCACATTAGAATACTTGTTCAAGTTGATATCAATGAAGCGTTCATAGTGACCTAAATCAAGATCAGTTTCTGTACCATCATCGGTCACAAAAACTTCCCCATGTTGGTAAGGGCTCATCGTCCCTGGATCAACGTTGATATATGGGTCGAATTTTTGAATTGTCACCTTCAAGCCTCGATTTTTAAGCAATCGGCCTAAGGATGCTGCTACAATTCCTTTTCCTAATGAAGAAACGACACCGCCAGTAACAAAAATATACTTGGTCATTAAAATAGCTCCTTTGAAAATTTTACTGGGTCAGCACATTTAAAAAATAAAACGACAAGCTCCCTATTCCTCAATATGAATAGGGAGCTTGTCTTTTTTCGTACCTTAGCCTCAACTATATGAGGCGCCCATAAAGCATTCTACACAATTACAAGATGGGCGTCAAGTATTAATTATAATTCTTCGTCAGAATCATCCAAATCGTCATCGTTAAGTTCGCTTAATTGACCTTCAATACCATCAGGAAGTTCATCTTCTCCGTCATCAGTACTGTCAATATCATCTAAGTCTTGACTATAAGCTTTTAATTCATGATCTTCATCATCATCGCTATCGTCATCACTATCAAAGTCGCTATCGAGATCATCATCTTCAGGATCATCGTTATTGTAATCAATAACATCATCTTCATCAGCATCATCAGCCAAGTAAGCATTAACCTTATTACGCTTCTTGCGTGGACGATCTTCATCTTCTTCATCATCAGAGTGAACAAGAGCTTCATCGATTGAATCATATGGGAACCATGAACGAAGCCCCCATTCATTGTTGCCAAGTGAGATAAAGCTGCCGTCAAAGTTTAAATCAGTGTAAAACTGAGGTAAACGGTCACGAATTTCCTGGTTACTCTTGCCTAAAAATTCTTGAATTTCATTAACTAAGTCATCAAATGCCATTTGAGTGCCATTTTCATGCAAAATAGCATGGGCAACTTCGATCATTGATAATTCACTTTTATCGGCATTTTTGAATTTTTCTAGATCCACTGGTGCACGTCCTTTCTGCTGTTTACAGTCTACTCTTCATCTTACTATATCATGCTTCAAATTGCAATCGGATTTTATATTCTCCCAGCAATTCTTCGCCTGAGAAAAGCTGGTAATCCACGGCTAATTGCCCCTTGGCATTCTCCTCTTCAAATAAAACTTTTTGGGTTTGGCAAGTTAACTTGATTGCCCCAAAAGGGGTTTGATAATTAGTTTCATAGTGCTTTGCTTCATCAAAGTAAAGGCGCAATTTCATCTGCGATCCATTTCTGGTCAGCCAAATGCCTTTTTCATCAACTTTAAAAGTCACTGTCAAGTTCTGGTCTTCTTCGTAGCGCAAATAAGTATTTTCTTTAACCTTAGCCAGCCGGCCTGAAAATTCCTGCTGATACTTATTCAATTGCCCATCCTGCTGTTGTAAGGTTTTAATTGTTATTTTAATAGGTTTTCCGTTTGTTACCGTCAACTTTGATGTTCCTTTCACTTTAAAGTCGGTTTATTGTATAATTGATTGATAATTACTTAAAAGAAGGTGGCCTCAATTACTCTTGATTATACACCTAAAATGCTTGCAAGAGAAAAAGTCTTGCGCGACCCTGTGCATGACCATATTTTCATTTCACACCAAGTAATTTTAGATTTGATTAATACCAAAGAATTCCAACGCTTGCGCCGCATTAAACAGCTGGGTACCACCAGCTATACTTTCCACGGTGCCGAACACTCCCGTTTCTCCCATTCGGTGGGTGTCTATGAAATAACCCGCCGTATTTGCGATTTATTTGAACGCAACTATCAAAGCCAAACACCAAATGACGGCTTATGGGATGATTCAGAGCGCTTGGTTGCTTTATGTGCAGCCTTGCTTCATGACCTGGGACACGGCGCTTATTCACACACTTTTGAACACCTATTCAAAACTAACCATGAAAAAATGACTCAGCAGATTATTACTGACACCAGTACCGAAGTCAATCAAGTGTTAAAAAAAGTTGACCCTGCTTTTCCAGCCCAAGTTGCGTCTGTAATTAATAAAACCTACCCTAATCCGCAAGTGGTACAGATGATTTCCAGTAAAATCGATGCCGATCGCATGGATTATTTGCTGCGGGATTCATATTTCACCGGTGCTGACTACGGCACCTTTGATTTAACCCGTATTTTAAGAGTGATGCGGCCATGTAAAGATGGCATTGTCTTTGATAAAAGCGGTATGCATGCCGTGGAAGACTATATTATCAGCCGGTTTCAAATGTATCAGCAAATTTACTTCCACCCCGTCTCCCGGTCGATGGAATTAGTATTGGCTCATTTACTAAAAAGAGCCAAGGACCTTTACCAGCAAGGCAAATTAGAAAATAATTTTGCTAAAAAATACCTTGAACCTTTCTTTAACGGCAATTTTTCCCTCGAAGATTATTTGAGCTTGGATGACGGGGTGTTAAATACTTGCTTTATGGCTTTTAGAGATGCTAAAGATCCGATTTTAAGCGACTTTGCTCGACGTTTTTTAGATCGTCATCCCTTAAAATCAGCCAAATTGACCGGCCAAAGCAAAAAAATGCTGCCAAAGTTGCGTCAGCTTGTCGAAAAATGCGGTTTTGACCCCGCCTACTATACCGGCACCAATGATAGTTTCGATACCCCTTATAAATATGACAGCACCAACATTCGTTTGCGCGAAAAAGATGGGCAAATCGTTGAATTGTCACATGTGTCTGCTTTGGTAGACGTCTTAAAAAATCGTTCTTTAGGTGATGAACGCTTCTTTTTCCCTAAAGAAATGCTTGATCAAAATGAAGAACCTGAAATTTTTGATATCTATTATCAAGAGTTTGCCCAACATGTCAAAAACGACCAAATTATCCAATAGAAAGGATTTTTTTATGAATTTTATTCAAAAAAATTTATGGATGCCCTGGGCCCCATTGCTGCTGATACTTTCCGTACTAGCAGCCCTGATTTTGGCTTTCACACCTTACCGCATCCAAGCATCTAACTTTTTATTCCTTTGCGGCCTTTTTTTGCTGTGCGTGGCTATCGTTGATATTCTGCTGCATGCCCACTTGATGGCCGGCTGGTTTCAAAAGCAGCGCAAAGGCGAAAGCGACGAAGCTTTTAAAAAACGTAAGATTGATATTAAAAGTGTTGCTTCCAAGCAAAAAAACGAACCGATTCATTTTAAAAAGCTTTCGTTTACCTGCACTTTAATCGGTGGCTTAATGATTTTAGAAGCCATCGCGATGACCATCTAAATTTTTTACAAAGGATTATGAGTATGGAGATTTATTACTTAGCGGAACCTAAACGCAAAAAAGATAGCCGCGATGCCGGCAACAAAGCCCGTAACGATGTCGAAAAAATTTGTCAACAAAATCAGTTGCTTCCAGTATTTCCTTATAATGTTGATACTAATCGGAAAAATAAACTCAAGCTGTGGTTTGAGCTTCACCAAGCCTTGCATAAAGTTCCTAAAGACAAGTTGTTATTAATTCAATATCCCCTTCCTTTAGGGTATAACCTCTTTTTGCCGGGTATTTTAAAAAAATATCGGGTTATCTTATTGATTCATGACTTACTCGACCTCAGAAGTGGACTTGATACTACCAAAGAAATCAGCTTAATCAACCAGGCGCACTTTATTATTTCACATAATCAAAAAATGTCAGACCTGCTTATTACAAATGGAGTGGCAAAACAGAAGCTTTTTAACCTCGAATTATTCGATTATCTCAGAAAAGACGACAGCTATCAGTTCAACCACCCAAATGATCCTTACTGCCTTTGTTTTGCCGGCAACCTGCGCAAATCGCAATTTATCTACCACTTTGCGCCTGAAGTTGCCCAATTAGGTGTTAATCTTTATGGCAATAATTTCGATCAGACTAAAAAACTGCCACCCAAGGTAGTGTATCATGGGGCTTTTCCAACTGAAGAGATTCAAGAACAGTTAAACGGCCGGTTTGGTCTGTTATGGGACGGACCCAGTCCTCTTTCCTGTCAAGGTAAAGACGGCAATTATTTAAAATACAATAATCCGCATAAAGTATCCATGTATTTAAGCGCTGAAATGCCGGTGATTGTTTGGAGCGGCGCTGCGATTGCTGATTTTGTCCAAAAAAAGCACGTCGGCTTGGCTCTTGACTCATTAAATGACTTGCCTGATATCATCAGCCGTTTAACGCCTAAAGAGTACCAAACCCTCTGTCAAAATGCCGCTAAAGTCGGTCAAAAAGCGGCTCAAGGCGGCTTTTTGACCAGTCAATTAAAAGCTATCGTAAAGCAGGTGCAAGCATGAAAAAATATATTTTAAGTCCAGCCGAACTTAAACAAATCCAGGATTTAGAAATCGGAGCAATGTGTGAATTAGATCGCATCTGCCGCAAATATAATTTGAAATATACCTTAGCCGGCGGCACTCTTTTAGGCGCTCTAAGGCATGATGGCTTTATTCCATGGGATGATGACATGGATGTTAATATGCTGCGCAGCGACTTTTTAAAATTGCGGGAAATCGCCCCCAAAGAATTGAGGCAGCGCTATTTCTATCAAAGTTCCCAAACCGACCCTGAATACCTCTACTTTTTCGACAAAATCAGGATTAATGATACAACCTTCAAGGAAGCGGTTCTGGCTGATAAAAAAATTCACCATGGCGTTTATATTGACATTTTCCCGGTAGACGATATTTTAGATGCAAATTCACAACAAGCACAAGACCAGCTTAAGGAATTTAAACATTGGCGGTCAGGGTTGATGGGCAAATATCTCGATATTAAAAACCGTCCTGTCTCTGTCCAATTAAAACAGGCCCTATTAAAGCTGTTATACTTGCCTTATTCAACCAAAGAGCTGTTGGCAAGAGCCGAAAAAACCATTCAAAAATATAATAACCGGCAGTTAACGACCGTCAGATGTTTTTGCGGCACGGATGTCGATAAAGAAGTCCTCTTAAAAAGCGATTACGAAAATATCGTTGAACATGACTTTGCGGGACATAAATTTTTTATTCCCCAAAATGCCGATGCCCTGCTTAGGCAAAAATACGGCGATTATTTAAAATTACCGCCTAAAGACCAGCAAAAAACACAGCACGACCTCGTAGCTTTGGATCTAGGTGATAAAGATGAATAAGATAACCATTAGCGTGGTAATGCCCATCTATAATGTGGCTCCCTACTTGAAACAATGCCTAACCAGCTTGCAAAATCAGACTTACCCGAAAGAACTGACCGAAATCATCTTAGTTGATGACGGTTCAACTGATGATTCCGCAGCGATTTGCCAAGCTTTTGTCCAGCAAAATCCGCATTTTACTTATTTAAAGCAAGCCAATGCCGGCCAAAGCGCAGCGCGCAACTACGGTTTAACCCAAGCCAAAGGGCAATATGTTCTCTTTTTAGACAGTGACGACTGGTTTGAACCGGACCTGCTAAAACACCTTGTTTCAGCAAGTGCTGCAGGGACTAAAAAACTGGTTGAAGCCAGCTTTACTTGGGAATTTTCAGATCATCAAAGCTTTTATCAAGCACCAAGATGTTCTGATTTAGCGCATTTTGTCGTTCATGCTCATGTCGTGCCTTGGAATAAGCTTATTGATCGCCAGTGGCTGCTTAAGACTAAGATTTTATTTCCTGAAGGCCGCTTATATGAAGACCAAGATTTCTTTTTTAAACTGATGGGAAACCTCAAAGACATAAGTGAAGTCGGCATTAGCCAAGCAAGTGATATTCACTACCGCCAACGTGGGGGGTCGACCATCTATACTTATTCAGAAAAATTAACTGATATTTTCTGGATTTACCAAGATATCTTGCAATACTACCAAAAAAACGACCGCTTTCAAAAGGAGCTGGAATACCGTTTCACCCGCAATCTTTTAGGAAATATCTTACTGCGCCAAGTGCGCCATTTCCCTCAAAAAGCGCAAAAAGAATATCTATTGAAACTGATTTTTACTTTTATCCAGCAAAATTTTCCTGCTTGGAAACACAACCCTTATCTTAAAGAAAGAAGTGCCGTTAATTGGTATTTGAAATTAACACCCAACTGGCTCTTCAAATTTATCGCTCTGCATTAAAAAAAGCGCAAAACCAATTGTTTTGCGCTTTTTTTAATTGATGTCTTCATATTGTCCACTAATAGCATCTTGCTTTTGGGCTTTTTTCGTGGAGGTATTAAATTTATACATGCCTTTCAAATTTGAAACTGTTGTATTAACGTTGCTAGTATGGCGAATTTCAATTTGATATTCATCATCACCAAGGTCTTGCACATAATACTGATCGCCCGCTTCCTGTGGAATGCCGGTAGCATCCCTAAAAGCTTGTAAGATTTCATCATTGGTCAAATTCTTAGTAAATGAAGAAATCGAGGCACTGGAAGCCGATGAAATATCGCTGCCGGTTGCTTTTTTGTATTGCGAACTTAAAATTTGTGAGCTGCGCGCATTGATATAACCTGACGCACTACTTTGACTAGCACTGCTAGTGCTGGTAGCTTGGGCTTGATCAATTAAATAATTGTACTGTGCGGCCTTTTGCTGCAAATTAGCAACTGCTTGGTAGCTGTTAGGCAAGGAATTAAGCGACTGTAAGCTGCCGGCTGCTTCTGAAGCCTTATCAGCCTTATAGTAAGCAATCACATCATTGTAATATTCATTAGCCAGACTGACAATCTGATATTCTTTTTGCACTTTAGTAATTTGCTTGGTCAAAGCTTCTGGACTGGTAACATTATCTAATTTTTGCAAATTTTTTTCTGCTTGGCTCACCCTATTAGCGGCTAAATTTTTCTTCGCTGTCAATAAATATTTGAGATTTTGCTTGAATTTTTGTTCTTTCACAGATAGTTTATCTGCCTGCGTTAAATCTTGATAAGCCTGCTTAGTATTGCCTGCTTCCAAGTCAGTAATGGCCGTTTGATAACTGCCATCACTTTTAGTAGTTGTCTCGCTAGTGCTTTGCTTACTGCAAGCTGCTAAACTGGCTATTAAGCTGACTATTAACAGTCCTTTAAATAGTTTTTTCATCTTGATCCCCCGTTTCACTCTTGCTTAACCCATTTTGACGCTGCTTCATAATCTTTTTCCCCATTAAGTACGTCGTAATCGCAATCACCAAAACAACTGCGATGACTGAATATAATACTTGCATAGATTCAGCAACAAAAATTTTTGAATTTAAATAATAGCCGAAATTTTCTTTTAACTTATGCAATAGCACAAATAAGGCTAAATCGCCACCAAACATCCCAAAAAACAAGGTGTTGAAAGTCATTCCCATAATTTGAAAGCCAATATTTTTACCGCTGCGATAAATTTCATCCAAAGTTATGGCAGCATTATGTTGGCTAAGCTCTTCTAACCCGCTGGCAATTGCCACAGCTGCTTCGGCAATCGCGCCCAAGGTACTTAAAATCGTCGTAGCAATCAAAACCTGTTCAAAATCCACCCCAACCAAGAGGTTAAAGGCTTCAATTTCTTCTGACTGCTCATTGGCAAACCCTTTAATCTGAGCCAAGTAATCCATTGGAAGCATTAAAGCCATCATTACTAATAGCACAATAATTGTAGCAAAAAAAGCTGTCGTTGTCGCATCTTCATCGCTATTACCCATAAAAATTGTAATTGCTAATATGCAAATACTGGTAAATAAAACAACCAACAACGGCGAAATACTACCGGCAATTAATAAAAGGGCCATAAAGAGCAGTGAAAAATTGAACACGACACTTAAAAAAGCACTTAATCCGCGCTTGCCGCCAACTAACACCATTAGGCCAAATAAAATCAGTACTAATAAGCTAAGCGTCGACATGACTGTCACCCCCTAAAACATTGGCAGTTAAAAAGCTGGCTAAAGGAACCGTTAAGGTAATTCCAATCCCACTAATCACAGCTTGCACAACACCTAAGGCCATCGTCCATTCAAAGGTATAGGCAATACTGTTATTGGTTCTAAAATAAAGTAAAGCCATCATAAATGTTTCCGCAAAAAAGATGAGGACTAAAACATTCACTAGCGGCCCCATAATAGCTTGACCAACGTTCATCCCTGATTTAAACAATTGTCTTTTAGAGATATAATGATCATTTTCCTTCATTTCAAAAAGCGTCGAAACAATATCGGTGGCTGCATCCATCACTGTCCCTAAAAGTCCAATCACCGTTGCAGCTAAAAAAAGTTGCTTAGGCGCTTGAGTAGCGTAATCTAAAGCTTCATAATGCATTCCTTGATCACCGGTGACTTTCATAGCCAAAACACCAATAACCAATGCCAAGACTGTTGTGGAGGTCACCGCCGCAAATGTTACACCAAATTGTTTATTGAACCCAATTACTAAGAACAGTGACAGGCCGGTAAAGATTAGTGCTGCCAGTGCAAACAGCCAGAAAAAGTGCGTCAAATTCAGCCTGACATCCAAGTCAACAAACAATAAAAAGATGACAAAATTAAGCAAAACACTCAAAATACTCTTCAGGCCCGCAAACTGCATCGTGGCATATAAAAGTACTACAACTAGCCAGCACAAAAAAACTAAATACGTATCTCTTTTTTCATTACTAATGATAGCAGTAATTTTTTTGGAGCCGGTAATTATCAAAAAGACCCGGTCGTTCACCTTATATTTTTGATCATACCCGCCCGACTTTGAGTAAGTATTAGGCAATTTAAATTTTTGACCACGATATTTTCCATTTTCTACCACCATCCAAACGGTTTGTTCAGTGGTATAGTCCGCATTACCATAGGTATCTTCCGACCGCACGGTTTTCCCCTGCTTAACCTTGGTAATCCTAGCTATCGGGTCATGATACAAAAAAGCATCATGGTTCATAAACCAAACCAAGACCATCCCGCTTAAACAGATGAGCAAAAGCTTGAGCAGCTTTTGCATATTTTTTTTCATTATTTCCACCTGACTTTCTCTGCTACCCATCTAATTATAGCGAATTTACCCACCAAATTAAACCAAACATCCCTTAAACTTGCATGTCCCGTAAAAAGCATTTTATAATAAATTTAATTATAACTAAAGAAGGTTTATTTATGAAAACGAGTACCCAAGTTTTAAAATTGCTTATTGATGCTGACACTTATCTTTCCGGTCAAGAAATTGCTCAAAAACTCAACTTATCCCGCACAGCTGTCTGGAAAGCTATCAACACTTTAAAAGAAGCTGGGTACCAAATTGAAGGTAAGCCACGCGTCGGCTACCGCTTTAACGATAATAACAAACTAAGCGAAGCCGGCATCCGCAAATATCTAGCGTCTGATTTGGACCTTGATTTTGAAATCTACGACACCATTGATTCTACGAATACCCGCTGCAGCCAAGTAGCCAGTGCTCAAACAATCACCAAACCGCTGGTTGTCATCGCCGACACCCAAAGCAAAGGCCATGGGAGATATGGCCGGAATTTTTCTTCACCTAAAGGATCAGGTATTTATTTGAGCATCCTGCTGGTCAATACCGATCCTGATTTTAACCCGGGCTTATTGACAACAGCAGCGGCAATTGCGGTCACCCGCACTGTTGAAAAGCTGCTTCATGTTGATTGTAAGATTAAATGGGTCAATGATGTCTTAGTCGACAACAAAAAAATTACTGGCATTTTGACGGAAGGTGTGGCTGACTTAGAAAACCAGCTGCTCAAAAATATCATTGTCGGCACGGGCATCAACTACCTGACCGATCCCCATACTTTTCCCGACGACATCAAGGATCGTGCAGGTTCTTTAATAGAATACGTCCAAAAAACTGGTATCAGCCGCAACCAATTCATCGCTCAATATCTCAATGAATTTTTCAACCTTTATCCCGACTACAAAAAAGCCGGCTTCATGGATGAATACCGTAAGCATTCTAATACTATCGGCAAAGATGTCGTCATTAACCGCTCCGGTCAAATAACAACCGGCCACGTGGCCACAATTGATAATGAAGGCCGCATCGTCCTTAGTTCAGGGCAAATTATTTCATCTGGCGAAGTAACTAAAATCAGAGGCATTTAAAAAAAGCTCCTGCAATTGCAGGAGCTTTTTTAATAATGTCCATTGCTATTATATTGTGCTGCTTCCATTAAATCTTGAAATAAAGACAATCTAAAGAAAGCGATGAAACTGCCTAAAATAATCAAGCCACCCCCTAACATCCACAGCATATTCTGCGCCTCTACCAGATATTTGAAGTACAGGCTGTTAAAAGAATAGACTGAATTCTGGTAAGCAAAAGATGAGTTGGTCATCGTCGCTACCAGCGCCAACAAAACAACAGCCAGCCCCGCAGCCGGCAAAGCCAATTCTAAGAGTTTAAATGTTTTAGCGATATTCCGCTCATTGGAATAATAAAAAATCAACAAAATCAACCCAATCACAACTAAAGCTCCGACCATTAATATCCGGCAGACAACCCTACCAATCAGATAACGCTGCTGCACCCGCATCATCCCAGAACGCCTAAATTTGATGCCGAAATATAAAGCTGCATCTTGCGCAAAAATATGATGAAAATTATACAATTGTTGCGGTGTAGCCTTTAAAGAACCCTTTTTCAAAGCGGACTCAAGGTTATGTTCGACCATTGCAGTAAAAGTATCAGCATTAGCTAATTGCTTACGGCCTGCACAAAAATTTTGCGTTGTCTGCTTGAGTAAAAGCTTCGTTTGGCTTTCAGTCAGCGTTAAATGTCGAATTTGCTGGCTGGAAAAACCATTCGATTGAGCACAATAATTCAGTACATCATTATAAATATTGCGATACTCTATCACAAAAGTACCGGTTTGACTTTTTTTTACCAGATACTGCTGGTTTAAAACCGTCGTATCTAAAGAAAGGGCCACTAAACTGCCCATCAACGCCAAAATAATAGCGATTTCCAAAAGACTGTAAAATAGCAACCTTTTGCGTTTTTTTTCCACTTTTATCCCCCCAAAAATACCTTACCTAACAACAAGCGCTTTCTTTTTATGGTTAAAAGCAAGCCCTAAATTGCCTTTAACCGTAGCGCTTTCATTAGCATGTATGTTCAGTGATTAATAATAGCTTATTTCAATGAACAAAATATGACTTAGTTATGTTAAAAAATCAAACAAGATTGTAATGTAAAAAAAGCAGGTAACAATCATGTTACCTGCTTGGGTAGTGCTTGTTAAAGGACTTGAACCTTCGACCTACGCATTACTAGTGCGTTGCTCTACCAGCTGAGCTAAACAAGCATCGTGGTTTATAACCAACTTCTTTATTCTACCATATTTAAAAATATCGTCAAGCCTTTTTAGCTAATAAAATAATTATTTTTCCAAAACTATGGGAACTTTCCAAATATTGGTGAGCCAAAGGAACTTCTTCCCAGGAAAAAATTTTTTCAGGCTTTAACACGAGGTGGTGATCAACGACAAACTGCACCAAGTCATTGAAGCTTGCTTCCGTGACATCACCAGAATATCCGCCGGTGAAGTAGCGCTGGTTAGGGATATCCATAATCGGATCAAAATCTTCTAAGTACCACTGATCACCAAGTTAGCCGGTACTGCAAACAATTCCTCCCTGCTTAACATGCTTAAAGGTGTCTTTCATGCTTTTCGGCCCAATTAATTCCAAAACACGATCAAAACTTAGTTTGCTTTTTAAAACATTAGCTTGATCTAAAATTACACCATCAAAGCCGGCCTTAAGAAGCTGATTTTCTTTGGCTTTAGACCTAGTTGTCCCCCCAAATTTTCACATGATCAAAGCTGTGTTTAACCAAATTCACAAACGCTACGCCTACACCGCTGGTTGCCCCTCGGACTAGGATTTCCTGGTGGGGCTTAAGCTGCAGATTTTTCATGGAAATAAAAGCGGTGTAATAAGTTTCCGGTAAAAAAGCCAATTGTTCATAAGACAAATTAAAACGGGCGGGATAAAGCTGATTATTAGGCAAAAGCACGTATTCGACGTAACTGCCGTCAAAAGCCCTACCCATCTAACCCATCAAAGAAACAACTGTCATCCCTAGCTTAAATTATGCGGGTCAGACGTTTCCGCCACAGTCCCAACGCATTCAATGCCTAAAATTCGCGGCAATTTAACTGTGGGTGACAAACCTTTTCTGGTAAAAATTTCCGAATGGTTAATGCTAAAAGCCTGAACCTTAACTAAGGCCCAGCCCAGCTTTACTTGCGGCTTAGGAACTTCTTCTAATTGCAAAGCTTCACTTCTGCCTGGATGGCGTAAAACAATTGCTTTCACCTAATCCCCGCTTTCTTGGATAATAAATATTCTAATCCCTGCATCACAGCCATAATCATTAAGGTTAAAACCATTGTCAGCAGGGTTCCAACTAAAATCGTCGTCAAATCTTGCGTTTGCAAACCTAAAAATAAAACCTGGCCTAACCCGCCGGCTGAAATCGTAGCTGCAATCGTGGCCGATCCCATCACTGAAGCTAAAGCCACTTTAAGTCCCGAAAAAATGCTGGGAATAACTAAAGGCAACTGCACTTTGAAAAAAATCTGCTTTTTGGTCATCCCCAGTGCCGCTGCGGCTTCAAGCAAACCGGGATCAATTTCGGCAAGGCCGGTTAAAAAGGTCCGCAAAAGAATATACTCACTATATAGCGTCAGCACAATAACGGCCGTCTTCACCCCTAAACCTGTCAAAGGAATCAAAATTGCAAAAAAAGCATAGCTCGGTACCGCATACAAAGCCGAAAAAAAGTATACTAAGCCCCGCATCAGCTTTTTAAAAGACATAAAAAGCATAATAATGACGACAGCTAAGATTAACGCTAATCCCAGCGCCGTTAAAACCAGCTGCAACTGCTGCAAACAATAAGTTGTTAAATCGGCGCTATTTTCATTTAAATATTTAAGCATGCAAATCCCTCCACATCTCTTGTTCCAAGGTCACCGTTTCTAACAGCTGCTTGACAAAAGGCGCTTGCTCTTTGGTTAAAAGTTCTTTAGGACTCGCATAAGCTTCAATTCGGCCTTCATTCATAATCATAACTTTATTTGCTAAGAAGAAAGCCTCAGCAATATCGTGCGTGACAAAGACGAAGGTCTTGTCTGGCATTTGCTGGTGAATTTGCTTCAATTGCTTTTGTAATTCTAACCGGGTTAAAGCATCGATCGCTCCAAAAGGTTCATCAAATAAAACAAAATCCGGATTAGCCGCCAAGGCCCGAACCACCCCGATTCTTTGGGCTTGACCGCCAGAAAGCTGGCGCGGATAGCGCTTTTTGTAATCACTGGGATCGAGCTGAACTAAAGTCAATAGTTCATCCACCCGTGCAGCAATTTTATCAGGCTGCCAGCCTAAAAGTTCAGGCACAATCGCAATATTTTGTGCTACTGTCATATGCGGAAAAAGTCCAATTGACTGGACTACATAACCAATCTGCCGTCTTAACTTGGTTAAATCCTGTGCTTTTGTATCTTGTCCATTCAGTAAAATTTGGCCTTTGCTCGGTTCAATTAAGCGGTTAATCAGCTTTAAGGTCGTCGTTTTGCCTGAACCGGATGTGCCTAAGATGGTGACAAAATCGCCACGGTTTATCTGAAATGAAAGGTTGGGCAAAATAACTTTATCCTCATAGCTTTTTTGCACCTGCTTAAACTCAATTCCTACCTGTTTATTTGACATCTCTTTTCACCTTTCCTATTACTAAATCAAAGATGAACATAAACATCAGCGACAAAAGTGCCACCGATATGCCGCCAATCAGCAGCAAATCCATCCGATACAAGCCTAAACCAGTAAAAATCAGCGTACCCAACCCGCCGGCTCCAATATAAGTAGCTAAGGTCGCTGAAGCAATCACTTCGACTAGGGCTAACTTAACCCCATTTAAAATATAGGGCAAAGCCAGTGGCAACTGAACCTTAAAAAAGAGCTGTCTAGGACTCATGCCAAGGCCTAAGCCAACTTCCTGCAAATTTCTATCAACTTCATTAAAGCCTAAAATCGTATTAATAACTAAAGGCGGCAAAGCTAAAACAACTAAAGCAACCAAAGCCGGCAACACACCTACGCCAATCAGTGGAATTAAAATGAACAATAAAGCCAAACTCGGCACAATCCGCAAAACTTGAGCAAAGCTGCTGCAAAGGCCGGCAACCATTTTAGACCGCGAACCTATAACACCAAGCGGAAAAGCAATTATAAAAGCCAGCAATAATGTTCCAAATGACAAGGCTAAATGTTGTAAAACAGCCGTAAAATATTCACCTGAATTTGTTTGAAAATAGACTAGAATCTGTTTTAAAAGCATCAAATCACCTCCATCTGAAAAAAGGGGGAAATTCCCCCCTCATTATAGCTTAAAAATTCTTATTATACCAAGCCTTAGCTACTTTCTTATAGCTTTGCTTATCCAGGTCAACTTTTTTATTTAACTGGATTAACGTTTTGGTATTTAATTTTTTATCAACCTTATTTAAGGTTTTAGCCAATTTAGGATTCTTCTTGTAAACACTGGCCCGCACGATTGGCATTAGGTTGTATGGCGGCCAAAAATGCTTATTATCCTTTAAGACTGTATATTTTTTGGTATTAGCCAGCTGTCCTTCTGTGGTATAAGCTGGTGTGGCATCGGCCTTATTTTGGCTTAAAATTTGATATTTGAGCGAATTATCGTAGACTGTTGCTGACTTGAAATTAAACTTGCCATATGTCTTAGCCAAGCCTTTTAATCCATCTGAACGCTTATCAAATTCACCTTGCGAAGCAAAGCGAATCTTGGAAGCCTTCTTTTGCAGATCACTGATTGTCTTAATATGGTATTTCTTAGCTACACTGGTCTTAATGGCAATTCCTTGACTGTCATTTCCGGGTGCATATGGCAAAGCCGTTAAATTTTTCTTGGCCAAACCCTTTTTGACAGTTTTATAAACCTTGTCAGGATCGGTTTGCATCTTCTTTTTCAAAATTGTCAGCAAAGTCGTCCCTGTATATTCTGGATACAAATCAATTTGTCCTTTTTCAATCGCTGTTGGAATAACCGAGCTAGAGATGTTTTGCTTGCGGGTAACCTTAAAACCTTGTTTTTCCAAAGCTAACGCATAAATTTCACTCACCACTTGGCTTTCCGTAAAATTCTTTGAACCCACAACGACACTTTCGGCTGCACTCGCTGTTTGAGCAGCTGGAAGTGTCAACATCGCCCCTAAAAGCAGTAGCATAACTTTTTTATTTTGCATAATTTTCCTCCATAAATGTTAAAAGTGATGGTTCTTTGTGCCCCATAATTTTTTCAAAATCATCACTAACTTCATCCAATAAACCTAAGGCTCCACCGGCATACATCGATGACAGCATGTGTCCTTCACCATTTTCATCATATAAAGCACCAAATTCAGTCAGACTCACAGGCTGATAACCGATTTTATGCCCCGATACTTGGCTTAAAATTTCAGCTAATTGCGGCATCGTATAATTCCTATCCTGGGTTAAGGTATAAATCTTGCCATCAAGCCGCAAGCTTTCTGTTACCGCTACTTTTGCAAAAGCCTGTGCACTATCGGCTAGTGAAATGAAGGTCAAAGCTTCCTGATTCACAGGATAAATTACATTTTGTCTTTCAATCAATTCCGGCAAATACGGCACCAAAGGATCAGCATATAAAGCGTTGCGGATAATGGTATAAGGCAGACTGCTTTCAGCTAAACGCCGTGGCAAATAACCATAAAAAGCACTCAAATCAAAAGGATTATTTACCTGATCAGCAATAAAGCCCATGGCTAAAAAATGCTTGATTTTGGCCTTTTGGGCTGCAGTAACAACCCTTTCTAATTCTTGCACCCGGCTAAAAGATGTGTGGCTTTTGCTTGGCACATAGATTAAAATATCTGCCTGCTGAAAAGCTTTCAGCAAGCTGTCTTCGCTATTGAATTCGATTGAAACCAAAGGATAACCGTCTTCTTTTAATTTTTGAGCCTTAGATAAGGTGTGTACCCCCGCTAAAATATCAGTTTTAGCGATATATTGGCTTAAAGCTGCTACAATTTGCGCTCCTAAATGTCCTGTCGCGCCTGTCACTAAATATTTCATTTTGGCTTTTCCTCCTCTTTTCGGCTGGCTGCTACAAGATTGGTTTCAATTCGTTTAAGGTAGGCTTCAAAGGCTGCAATTTCAGTTTCAGAAAAGCCTTGATAGAATATCCGGCCTAATTTTTCACTGACTTCATCACCAATCAGCTGTTGGTTTTTTCCTAAAGTCGTCAAAACCACAATTCGCTTGCGCTTATCAGATTCATCTTGCTCAAGTGTGATTAAGCCTTGCTGTTCCAGTTTTTTAAGCATCAAAGTTAAACTGCTTTTAGCCAGTCCTGTTTTTGGCGCCAGCATACTGACTGTTTGAGGATTTTGTTCCCACAAAGCCGACAAAATCTTGCCTTGCTCAGCATTATAAACAGCTCTGCCATCTTCTGTCAGATAACGGTTGAACAGCCGCCCATTATAATGCTGAATCTTAGAGACCAAATAACCGCCTATTTCATATGTATTCATCATAGCCACCTCCAAATTATTTTTATATAAAACTTTCTTACAAGAGAATAATACGATATAAAACTAAATCCGTCAAGAAAAAGTTTGATATAAAACAAAAAAGTTATGCCGCAGCATAACTTTTTTAACTTAATATAAATCTTGGACTTGGCTTTTGACAACCTCATGATTCAAAAATTCATCATAACTGGTTTCAGCCCGGTCAACTGAACCCTTAGCAGAAACTTCAACCAAATGATCGGCAATTGTCGAAATAAATTCGTGGTCATGTGAAGTGAAGATGACTGAACCAGGAAAAGCTACTAAAGCATCATTCAAAGAAGTGATGGATTCAAGATCCAAGTGATTGGTTGGATCATCTAATAAGAGGCAGTTGCCTTTTTCAAGCATCATCTTAGATAGCATGCAGCGAACCTTTTCGCCCCCAGATAAGACCTTAATTTGCTTTTTGATATCATCACCAGAAAAGAGCATCTTGCCCAAAAAGCCCCGCAAGAAGGTATTATCGTTTTGCTCCTTTGTAGCATATTGACGCAGCCAATCTAAAATTGACAATTCTTCATTATTGAAATTGGCATCCAGGTCACGGGGAATGTAGCTTGTAATAACGGTTTGCCCATACTTGACGCTTCCTGTATCAGGCATCATTGTACCAGCTAAAATCTGCATCAAAGTCGTTTGCGCTAAATCACTGCGCGATAAAATAGCGGCTTTTTCACCTGGCCGGATGGTAAAGCTGACATTATCTAAAATTTTAACCCCATCGATGGTTTTCGAAATATTTTCTACAAATAATAAATCATTTCCAAGGTCACGGGTCATTTCAAATTTGATAAAAGGATATTTCCGTGAGGATGGTTTAATATCGTCCAAGGTAATTTTTTCCAATTGCTTTTTACGCGAAGTTGCCTGCTTTGATTTAGAAGCATTTGCTGAAAAACGAGCAATAAATTCATTTAATTCCTTGATTTTCTCTTCTTTTTTAGCATTAACATTGGCGCGCATTTCTGCAGCTAAGCGGCTGGATTGCAGCCAAAAGTCGTAATTACCCACGTACATTTGAATTTTGCCAAAATCGACATCACACATTTGCGTGCAAACCTGGTTTAAGAAATGGCGGTCGTGGGAAACCACAATCACAATTTTATCATAATCAGCCAAGAAGTTTTCCAACCAGTTAATGGTTAACACATCAAGCCCGTTAGTCGGTTCATCTAAAAGCAAAATATCAGGATTGCCAAATAAAGCTTGAGCCAAAAGAACTTTAACCTTTAAGGCTTCATCTAATTCACTCATCTTTTTAGTATGCAGTTCTTCTTTAATACCTAAAGATTGAAGCAATGAAGAAGCATCGGCTTCCGCATTCCAGCCGTCCATTTCAGCAAATTTAGCCTCTAATTCGCCGGCCAAAATACCATCTTCTTCGCTAAAATCAGCTTTAGCATATAAAGCATCTTTTTGCTGCATAATTTCATAAAGCTGCTTATGTCCTTGAATGACTGTTTGCATAACTGTAAAGTCTTCAAAGGCAAAGTGGTTCTGGTTAAGGCTGGAAATACGTTCATTGGCGCCAATCGAAATCGTACCCGTGGTTGGTTCCAATTGTCCGGAAAGTAATTTTAAAAAGGTGGATTTCCCCGCGCCGTTAGCGCCGATAATGCCATAGCAGTTACCTTCGGTGAATTTTAAATTCACATCATCATATAAAAGACGTCCTGAAAAGTTCAAACTTAAATCGGTTACGGTAATCAATCTTGTTCCTCGCTTTATCTTTTTTTTTAATGTATCATGGAATGCCATATTTAGCAAATAACTAATTAATCGCTTTTTCTACATTCAGGTGCTTAAGTTTAGGCAAAACAAACTTATCTGCCAGACCAATTAAAGCACCTTGAAATACCAAGGCAAAAATTGTACCCACATTGATGGCCTCAATTCTTCCTGTTACTAAAAAGGCAATTATAATAGCCAAAATAGGCGGAGTAAATGAGACTAGCTGGGCAATAATAGGATTTCCTTTAAAGAATTTAAACCGTAAAATCTGCATCAAGTCATCTGCCGGATGCAAAGCCCAGTTAATCCTTTGGTAGATTGACACAGCCGTCGAAAAGAAAATGACTCCTAAAAAATCAAACCCGATTTTTAAGCCTAGCGGTAAATGGGTAATCCCTAAATTAACCAGCAAGGGTGACAAATAACCTACCAGCCACGCAAAAGGCACCATAAAAATTAAATTACCTATAATACGCCGCAAATCGATCTTTTTGATTAAAAAGGAATTAGTAATAATGATGATAGAGCCGATAAAAAATAAAATCAAACCCAAAGGAAGCTTGACTGCATTAGAAATATTCACCGCCGAAGCTGTCCATAAGGCACTGCCCAAATTAAGTGAAACCGTTAAAGCATTACCAAGGCAGTTTAAAAATAATGAAAAGATAAAACATAAACCAAGCATTAAGGTTGATGGTCTTTTTTTAACTTCTTGCACAAAAAATCCTTCTTTCTTATGTCATAAAGGACATTTTACCACAGACACCAAGGGTTATTCTAATCAATTAAAGTTAATTTGTGCTAAAATGAGGACAGAAAAAAACGGAAAGGGTGATTTTTATGAGTGAAAATGTCTTCTTTAACCCCGGTGATTCTATCTCTAGCAATTATGACTTCAATAAAGCCTATGTTTCAGCTCAGATTTATCACAATAAAGCAGCTAAACCTGTTTTAATTGTCCAAGAAAAAGATGGTAAACCATATTTTATCTTTGACGAAGAAGCTGCCTTAGAGCAAGAAGCAGCTGAAGCTAAGCCGTTTAAAGTCGTGAAAAAGCTCTAAAAAAAGGTCTTGTCGCACTAGACAAGGCCTTTTATTTTAAAATTTTAGCATACAGCTGGTAATCTTCAAATTTACCGTCCTCAAAAAAATAGTCCTTAAGTAAACCTTCATAGTGGTAACCATTTCTTTTAGCCACTGCTTGGCTTTTCAAATTGAGCGGGCGGGTCAAAATTTCTAGACGGTGCAAGCCCATTTGCGCTGCTGCTTGCTCTAATTCCTGCAAATTTTTCGTGACAATTCCCTGCCCTATAAAGCGTTCATCCAGCCAGTAACCAATTCTGGCATGACAATCAGCCTGTGAAATAGCGTGCAAATCCATCATACCAACAATTTGTTCCTGTTCTTCAATCACAAAAGTCTTTTGCAGGCCGGCTTCACCCATCTCTAAAGCAAACTTTATAAAGGCTACTTCATCTTCTGCTGTGCGCATATTTTTAACCCAAGGCAAAAATTGTCCTAGCGCTTGCCGCGAGTGATTAACCAACTGAAATAAAAAAGCAGCATCGTCTAATGCAACTAATCTAAGCATTTTTCCTCAGCTCCTCGTTTTTTATCTTATTATACACAAAAAAAGCGGCCTTGCCGCTTTTTTTAGATGAGACTTTTAGTGGTTAAATAAATCTTTGGATTTCAAATGAATTAAAAGTTCCAGGCCAACTCCAAAAATACCCAAACTTAATAATTCAACTACAATAGCCACATACTGATTCATAAAACCGAGGCCGACTAAAAATTGGCTCACAGCAAAAATCAGCATTAAAATAATAATCCAAGCTTGTGTCTTCATGATTGTCACCTGCACTTTCCTTTTTACGCCTTTATTGTAAGCCCTTGCATTAATTATTGCAAGTCTTTAAGCCAAAAAAAAAGCTAGAAAATTTCTAGCTCTTAAGTCCTTAATGTTGATCTTGGTGGAAACGGTTATTGAACAAAGGACTAACCGGTTTATTTTCGTGAATCCGTTTGATAGCATCCCCGATAAGCGGACCAACTGAAACTTGGACAAGTTTATCGATTTGTTTTTCTTCTGGAAGTTGAATGGAATCAGTTACCACTAATTCTTTGATTGGTGATTTTTCAATCCGTTCAATAGCTGGGCCTGACAATACTGGGTGGGTTGCGCAAGCATAAACTTCAGTAGCACCAGCATCCATCAATGCTTGAGCTGCCAAAGTAATAGTACCGGCCGTATCAATCATATCATCAATTAAAATGCAACGCTTACCGTCAACTGAACCAATAATGTTCATGATTTCAGCCACGTTAGCGCGTGGACGACGCTTATCAATGATAGCAATTGGTGACTTCAAGAATTCAGCCAACTTGCGGGCACGGGTTACACCACCGTGGTCGGGTGAAACAACAACGGCATCTTTATCAAGACCATTAGTCAAGAAGTAGTCTGCCAAAAGCGGAGCCCCCATTAAGTGGTCAACCGGAATATCAAAGAAGCCTTGAATTTGGGCAGCATGAAGGTCAAGCATAATAGCGCGATCAGCACCGGCTTTTTCAACCATGTCAGCGACCAATTTGGCAGTAATTGGTTCACGTGAACGGGCTTTACGGTCTTGACGTGCATAACCGTAGTAAGGAATAACCACATTAATTGTGGCAGCACTGGCCCGGCGTAAAGCATCAATCATAATCAAAAGTTCCATCAAATTGTCATTAACAGGAGCTGAAGTTGATTGTACAATAAAAATTTCATCCCCACGAATTGATTCTTCGATGTTAATCCGAATTTCACCGTCGCTAAAACGGTCAACCGAAGTTTTACCCAAAGGAACCCCGACAGCTTTAGCAATTTTTTCAGCCAATGGTTTGTTTGAATTCAAAGCAAAAATTTTAAGCTTTGACCCAGAATATTGTTCAGACATATTATCCTCCAAAATAGTTATCTATAATTAATCTTATGCATTATTCCGTCTAAAATCAAGCCTAATTCTTATTTTTCTTCTTTGGCTTCTGTTTTTGCAGCTGCTTGAGCAACCGGATAGCGGTCATAGTAGCCTTTTTTATTTACCTGACGGCCTCTGGCAATAGCCATATCATGTGCTTTGACATCATCTGTAATTGTCGAGCCTGCAGCAACATAAGCGTGGTCTTCAATCTCAACTGGTGCAATAATATTTGAACCGCTGCCGATAAAGGAGTAATCGCCGACATTCGTATGGTGTTTATTAATACCATCATAATTGATGAAAGTTGTGCCACAACCAATATTAATTTCCTTGCCTAACGTTGCATCCCCGACATAAGTCAAATGGCCCACCTTCGTATTCTTGCCAATTGTAGCTTTCTTAACTTCAACAAAGTTGCCGATATGTGCGCCTTGGCCAATGTCAGCTAGTGGACGCAGGTGGCTGTATGGACCAATATCGCTGTTTTGACGCATATGAGCTTCCTCAATCAAGGAGCTGGTTACCGTAACGCCGTCTTCAATAATGCTGTCTTTGATTTGTGAATGAGCACCAATAATGCAATCAGAACCGATGACAGTCTTGCCTTTAAGGTAGACACCTGGTTCGATAACTGTATCGGAACCAATTTCAACGTCAATGTCGATGTAAGTATTGTCAGGGTCAATTAAGGTTACCCCGTTTTGCATGTGCTTTTCATTAATGCGGCGTTGCATCACCTTAGTAGCCTTGGACAAAGCTAAGCGATCATTAACCCCCATGGATTCTTCAAAGTTCTTCATTTGATAAGCTGCAACAACTTTACCTTCTTTTTGGAAAATTTCCATCACATCAGGCAGGTAGTATTCACCTTGGGCATTATCATTTTTAACTTGTGCCAAAGCCTTGAAAAGTTCTTGATTATCAAAGCAATAAACCCCAGTATTTATCTCAGTTACTTCAGCCTCTTCTTTAGTGGCATCTTTTTGTTCAACAATCTTTTCAACAATACCGATATCATTGCGGATAATCCGACCATAACCGAAAGGATTGTCTGTGTGAGCTGTCAAAACGGTTGCCACAGCTCCCTTAGATTCATGATACTGGAACAATTCAGCAAAAGTTTTAGCGGTAAATAAGGGTGTATCACCACAAGCAATGATGGTCATGCCTTCTTTATCCCCTAAAATATCCTTAGCCTGTAAGACAGCATGTCCAGTCCCTAATTGTTCAGCCTGCAAAGCATACTTGGTCCGGTCGCCTAGTGTTTCTTCCACCTTTTCAGCACCATGACCGACAATGGTGACAACTTCATCCATGTCATTTTTTTCAATCTGGGTCAAAACATGATCTACCATAGATTTGCCGCACACAGGATGCAAAACCTTGTATAATTTGGACTTCATTCGGGTTCCCTTGCCAGCGGCTAAAATAATCGCATATCTTGCTGTCATTTATTTATCCTCATCTCTTTTATATATGTACTATTTGATTATAACGCTTTTTAGGTCACGTGGCATTAATTCTTTTAAGTAAAAAGGCTGAAATGAAATAGCCTGGATACAAAAAACTAGCAAACCTCTCATTTTTAAATGATAGCCTGCTAGTTTTTATCGAATTTAAAAGCTGTCAACAAAGACTTTAAAATTAAGCTGCTGAAAATAAGGTAATTTTTCAAAGCTTAAAATATCATCTTTTGAAATTTTTTTCCAGTTTTTTTTACGTTATTTCCAAACACTCAAAACCTGTTTTTCAACCAAAGCCAGGTCTCTTTCCTCATCGTAAGGAAGGTTTGGCGCTAAAATAAAGCGTTGCACAAAGTAAGCTCCCAAAGGCCCGATGAAGCTTCGCAGTAGCACTACCTGGTCATATTCCGGATGAATCTTGTTTGCCATATCCAAAACCATTCCAAGTTCTCTTTGTCTGCTTGGTCAAAGTGGTCTTTGAAGAATCGGTATTAGCGTAAGTTACCGTGTATTTATTATCTCTTTGAACAATTACACCATCTATTTTATCATCTTTCAAAGCTTCTTTAGCATCTTTTTTAGACGAGTATTGCTTAATCGAAACTCCGTCAACTTTCTGCATGTTTTTGATAACAGTCTGGTTAACGTCAACTGTCGCTAACTTAACGTTAACATCACTGTTGACCGAAAACATAACACTCAGCAGCCACAAAATCAAAAGCGGTGCAATAAACATCAAAGCCAAGGTCCGCTTATCCCTAAACAGCTCTAACATAACTCTTTTAGCAATTGTCCATGTTCTCATTATTGCTCACCTTCTGCTTTCAAGAATACTTCTTCAATCGTGTCGACCTGGTATTGGGCTTCCAAAACCTTGGGCTTGTCAAAGGCAATGATATCGCCGTACAAAAGCAAGGCCACCCGGTCGGTAAGTTCTGCTTCGTTCGTAACATGGGTTGTCACCAGAACACTTCTGCCTGCATCTCTGATGGAAGCCAATTCCTTCCAAATCTTTTTTCTTAGGGCCGGGTAAATCCCGACAGTCGGTTCGTCTAAAATCATCAAGCTTGGATTTACCAATAAAGCAATTGCTAAAGATAATCTCCGCTTCATCCTGCCAGAATAGCCCAAAACGCGCTTTTGTAGGTCGTCTGTCAAATCAACTGAATGTAAAACGGTTTGTTCACCATATTTTTGAAAATTTGTTTAAATAAGCGACATTAAATCTTTTTTAGCCTTGTTCCTTTATGTAATGACGCCAAGGAAATATAAAAAAAGCAGCCAAAATCTGAAATTAAATTTTTGCTGCTCTTTAAATTGTCTGTTCCATTATCTTTTTGTTTTAATCCGAAAACCCATGATAGTTGTAAAACAGTATAAAATTGCATCCAGCAACCGCCATCCCGGATCGCCGCCGCTAAAACTTACGTCATTTTTTCATTCCAGTCAAAAGGCGCCCTTAATTTTCTAAAAAAAGGCCCCTGCTATGAGCAGGGGTCAAAAACAATTATTTTTCAGCACCAAAAACGCGTTCTAAGTAGTTGCCGGCACTCACATGAATGGTCTTATCCATAGTATTAACCTGGTCTACTTTGAGCAAGGACGTATAATCATCAACCATTCGTTGTCCTTCAAATGAGCCTTCCGCAAAGACCGTAATCCCTACTAATTCGGACTCAAATTCTTCAATCATGGACTTCATACCGTTGACCGTGCCGCCGCCCTTCATGAAATCATCCACCACTAAAACATGGGAGCCGCGCTTCAAACTACGCTTGGATAATTCCATTTTTTCAATTCTTTCACTTGAACCGGAAACATAGTTGACGGAAACCGTAGCCCCTTCCGTAATCTTGGAATCGCGGCGGACAATGACAAATGGCACATTCAAATAGCTCGAAACACTTTGGGCAATCGGCACACCCTTGGTAGCCACTGTCATTACGGCATCGATTTGCTTATCGATATATTGCCGAGCAATAACCCGTCCTACTTTACGCAAAACATCTGGACGTCCCAATAAATCAGAAAGGTACACATATCCCCCCGGCAAAAGGCGGTCTTGTTCTGATAATTCGACAGTCATATCATTAATAAATTCGCGCGCTTCGCTTTCAGAAATTGAAGGGATGAAGCGGGCACCACCAGCAGCACCTGGAATGGTTTCCAAAAGACCAATACCTCTTAATTTAAATGTTCGTTTAATGATAGCTAAATCTTCACTGATGGAAGATTTGGCTGATTCATATCTCTCTGAAAAAAAGGTCAATGAAATCAAGGTATGCGGACGTTCAAGCAAGTATCTTGTCATGTCAATCAGACGATCACTTCTTCTGGTTTTCAAAATATTTTCCTCCAAAAATAGTTTATATCTTCGAAATATCATCAATCATTTATTAATTATAAAGCAAATGATTGTGTTTTCATAGCCTTTTAGTTAATTTAATCCAAAAAAGTTCGCTTTTTGCGCTAAATATTCCCTCTGCACCAGGTCATTCATCGGAAACATCCAGTTTTAAAATTAACGTTCGGCTTTTGTCGCAAACTATTATAGATTACCACCATGAAAAGTTTTCGTCAACATTTTTTCTTGCTTTTGCGCTTTAATCTTTGATTTCACAAGCAAAGGCTTCGTATGGTTTCAATACTTTTTGGCTTAAATCAAGCACTCCTTCGGCATAGTTGGCAATCCAAGCCTTCAGTAGCGGAAAACCTTTCAGACTTAGCTTTTGCAGCTGATTGGTAAAGTTAGCACACACCAGCAACTTTTGTCCTTGATATTGGCGCACATAGCAAAAGACGCCATCTAAGCCAGTCTCAATTTCCGTAAAATCACCATAAACCACTAAATCATGCTGCTTGCGGTAAGCAATTAACTGCTGATAAGTATAAAAAATGGAATTTTTATCTTCAAGACAGGCTTGCGCATTAATCACCGGATAATTAGTGTTTACATGCAGCCACGGCTGCCCTTTTGTGAAGCCGGCATTTAAGCTTTTATCCCATTGCATTGGGGTACGGGCATTATCGCGACCTTTTTTATTAATTTTAGCCAGTAAATCTTCTTTTTGTGCCCCCTTGCTAATTTCCTCGGCGTACATATTTTGACTTTCAATATCATTAACTTCGCTGATATCTTGTACTGGACAATTCGTCATCCCTAATTCTTCACCTTGATAGACATAAGGCGTCCCTTTTAGCAGATGCAAGACGATAGCCAGCATTTTGGCACTTTCAATCCGGTAAATCCGGTCGTCGCCGTATTGGCTGACAGCACGTGGCAGGTCATGATTATCCCAAAACAAACTATTCCACCCTTCATCTCCTAAAGCTTTTTGCCATTTAACCAAGGTCCGCTTCAGATAAGGTATATCAAGTTCTTTGGTGTGCCATTTATCATCACCTGCTTGATCAGCGAAAGTTGTTTCAAATTGAAAAATCTGGCTAAGTTCATGCCGTGCGGGATTAGAATATAATTTGGCAATTTCAGGATTAGCACTCCAAGCTTCGCCCACTGTCAATAAATCATGCTGGCCAAAAGTTTTTTGATTCATCTCTTGGATGTAAGCATGCAACTTGGGGCCATTTGTAGAAATCAGCTTATCAGGCTCTTTGCCCAGCATTTCGATAACATCCATCCTAAAACCGCCAATACCTTTATCAATCCAAAAGTCCATCATTTTGTAAATATCTTGGCGCATTTTAGGATTGGCCCAGTTTAAATCCGGCTGCTTTTTACTGAAGAAGTGCAGGTAATACTGACCTGTTTGTTCATCATATTGCCAAGCCGACCCGCCAAAAAGCGACTTCAAGTCGTTTGGTTCATGTCCTAAAACCGGATCATGCCAAATATAATAGTCGCGATACCGGTTATCTTTAGCTTTTTTAGCTTCGATAAACCACTGGTGTTCATCTGAAGTATGGTTGACTACTAAATCCATAATAATTTTGATGCCACGCTGACCGGCTTTTTGAATTAATTCTTCCATATCGGCCATGGTTCCAAATTCGGGCATAATCTTGAAGTAATCAGCAATATCATACCCATTGTCCGCATTAGGCGATTGATATACCGGCGAAAGCCAAATGGCCGTAATCCCTAATTTTTCCAAATAATCAAGCCTTTGAATAATACCTCTTAAATCCCCAATCCCATCAGCATTTGAATCTTGAAAACTGCGGGGGTAAATTTGATAAATTGTGGCATTATGCCACCATTTTCGTTCCATATAATCAACCTTCTTTATCTTTTTTCGTTTTAATTGTAAGCGTTAACTTGAATTTATGCAACCGGTTTTATAAACTTTTTTTCCGACTCCTCTTCAACTATAATATAGTTATCATTAATAAGAAGGTGATTATATGCGCTTTTTAATCGCACCTGATTCATTTAAAAATTGTCTCAGTGCTGAAGAAGTCTGCGATGCCATTGCCAAAGGCATTTTAAAAGCCGCCCCCAACTCAGAAATCATTAAAGTTCCGATGGCTGATGGCGGTGAAGGTACAACCAGCGTCATCGCTAAAGCATTAGGTGCTGACATCATCCATTGCACGGTAACCGGACCACTCCCAAAAAAAGTTACCGCCTTTTATGCTTTGGACCACTCAACTGCCATTATCGAAGTTGCACAGGCCTGCGGTATCACCTACACCACGGCTAAAAACCGCAATCCATTTTTAGCTAACAGCTATGGCGTAGGCGAATTAATTAACGATGCTTTAGACCACGGCGCCAAACATTTCATCATCGGTCTGGGAGGATCAGCAACCAATGATGGCGGCTTTGGCATGGCCCAAGCCTTAGGTGTTCGCTTTTATGATCAAAATAACACCTTGCTCAAACCCGCTGTCACTGCCTTAGCTGCCTTAGCCCGGATTGATACAAGTAAGCTTAATCCTAAATTAGCACAAGCTGATTTTAAATTGGCCTGTGACGTCACCAGTCCCTTAACTGGGCATAAAGGAGCCAGCTTTGTTTTCGGTCCGCAAAAAGGGGCCCAGCCTGATGACTTGCCTAAACTTGATGCTTTATTAAAGCATTATGGAACTCTAGTAGCTCCAGAACTCATGTCTTGTCCCGGAGCCGGCGCAGCTGGTGGTTTAGGATTTGCCATGATGGCTTTTTTAAAGGCAAAACGAACGTCAGGCGCTGTCCTAGTCGCTGATACCGTTTCCTTATTTCAAAAAGCGCAAAAATGCGACGTCGTCTTCACCGGTGAAGGTAGTACTGATTTTCAGACGGCCTTTGGCAAAACCCCTATGGTCACCGTCCAAATTGCCAAAAAAGCCAGTCCTAACTGTCTTGCAATCGGACTTAGCGGTCACTTAGGGGATGATTTAACTTTACTTTACGAAAAAGGTTTTGACGCCTTCTTTTCCATCGTTAACGGCCCCCAAACATTGGATGAAGCTTTGCTTAAAGGAGCTGACAATTTAACCCAAACAGCTGAAAATATTACCCGCCTTATCCTAAGCCAACAGTCCAAGTATTTTAAAAAAGGACAAAATCAAGTATAATAAGAATAATATTTTGAAATAGGAAAGGTGGACCGGATGGAAATATCAGAAAAAGCCCCAGCTAAACTAAATTTTAGCCTCGATACCCCTTTTCGCCACCTCGATGGCGAACCTGAGTGGAAAATGGTCATGATTTCCATTGACTTAGCCGATTATGTTCACATCAAAACCCGAACTGACACCAATCAGATTACCGTAAGAACCGATAGCGGTTTTTTGCCTTGCGACCACCGCAACCTCGCCTTTCAAGCTGCTAAGAAAATGCAAAGTCTGGCACAGACGCATGAGGGTGTAGATATTTACCTCGACAAGAAAATTCCTGTGGCTGCTGGCATGGGGGGCGGCTCTTCTGATGCCGCAGCGGTCTTAAGAGGGCTCAATAAACTTTGGGCTTTAAACTTTACACTAGAGCAGCTGGCTAAAATCGGTCTTGAAATTGATTCAGATGTACCTTTTTGTATTTACAGTCGCCCTGCCCTCGTGACAGGACGCGGCGAAATTATCACACCTTTAAAAGATTTAGAGCATCTAAACTTAGTCGTTGCTAAGCCTAAAGACAGTGTTTCAACTCCTACCATTTTAAAGCGTATTGATTATGAGCATTTAACTCATCAAGATGTAGATGGTGTAGCCAAAGCCATTATGGAGGACGATTACCCGCAAATGATCAAGAAAATGGGTAACACTTTGGAACCTTTAACATCAAAATATCATCCCGATATCTTGAAAATTAAACAAAAGATGCTTTCTTTCGGCTGTGATGCCGCCCAAATGTCCGGTACAGGCCCAACCGTTTTTGGCATCTGCCGCAATCACAGTCGAGCCGTGCGGGTTACCAACAGTTTACGCGGTTTTTGCCGTGAAGTTTACCTTGTGCGTCCTTATTCTTTAAAAGACTAAAAAAGAGCCGCTAGAGGCTCTTTTTTGTCTATACCTAACCGCTCGCCAAAGCACCCTGTTTGTAGTACGACTTAGGCTCACATGGGCTTAATGACAAGGAACTACTCCTCGGGGGCTTGACAGCCCCGCTTCGTCGCAGTCCAGCTTGTCATACAGCCCATAACCGCTCGCCAAAGTACCCTGTTTGTAGTACGACTTAGGCTCGCATGGGCTTAATGACAAGGAACTACTCCTCGGGGGCTTGACAGCCCCGCTTCGTCGCAGTCCAGCTTGTCATACAGCCCATAACCGCTCGCCAAAGTACCCTGTTTGTAGTACAATAAACCTATTGTGTTTGGGGGGATTTATATGAATAACGAACAACTGACAAGGGCGCGCATTTTAAATGAAACCAGCGAACTCTTTCAAAAAAAGGGCGTTAAATTCACCATGGATGAATTAGCAGCTCAGCTTAAAATGAGTAAAAAAACGCTTTATAATTACTACAGCGACAAAGAAGATCTTTTTTCCCATACCATTGATTTTGTTTTTGATCAAATTATGGTTGAAAAAAAACAGATTATGGAGCAAGAAGACCTAGAACTTTTAGATAAAACCGCAAAAGTTTTGAAAGTTTTTCCAAAACAATACGAACACTTGAATTTCCAACAAATTTTAACCTTAGGGGAAAAATATCCTCCTTTATATCAAAAAATTCTGACCCGTTTGGAAAACAACTGGGAAATGACTATCGAACTCTTGGAAGAAGGAAAAAAGAAAGGACTATTACGAAATTTTTCCATTCCTATCTTCCAATCAATGTACGAAGCTACAATTGAACATTTTCTTTCCCGTTCCGTTTTACATGAAAATAAATTAACCTATCAAGAAGCTTTAAATGAAGTAGTAGAAATTATGCTTGATGGCATTAAAACAAAATAGTGCGTTTTTTTGACGCACTATTTTTTTGTATAAAAAAAGGACCTAAAAAGGTCCTATAACTTGTCTTCTTTGGTTATGCTTGAGCAGCGCTACTGGAGGCAAAATCAATCTTGATGTTTTTAGTCAACACATCTGTGTAGCTATATGAAACGCGCTTGACTGCATTATTTTCATCGTCCAATTCAATAATAAAAATCGCAGGGAAGGTTTCTTTCAAGACACCATGGCACTTATTGACTTTCTTGCGTCCAATATGGGACGTAACGGTCAAACTGTCACCAACACAACGATCAAGTTTATTTTTAATATCAGCTAAATTATTTGGCATGACTTCATCCTCCTGTGAAACATTTTAACATAGTTTCACAGAAAAAGCAATATTATACCATAATAGCATTATAACTTCAATAAAATCTCGCTATTTTCCCGCTATTTTTTTAGCAAATAAACCATCAGCCAATTGAATCATCTCTTCAATCGACAACCGTTCCGCCCGGACCGCTTTTTCAAAGCCCAGGTCCGCTAAAACTTGCTCCAATTTAGCCTTGGTTTCGGGTTCTTTGCCATATAAGCCCTGCAAATTATTCCATAGACTCTTGCGTCGGTGCAAGAAAATTCCTTTGACCATTTGCTTGAAAAAAGCTTCATTTTTAGGCTTAACTCTTTGCTCAGTCCGTTTACTTAAATATACAATCGCTGAATCAACTTTTGGTTGAGGCATAAAGACCGTCTTAGGCACAATAAAGGCAATTTTGGCGTCCATTTCATATTGAACAGCTACAGACAAAGAGCCGTAATCCTTTGTCCCTGGGTGAGCAGATAAACGTTGAGCAACTTCTTTTTGCATCATAACTACAATGGCATCAAAATCAACATCGCCTTCTAAAATATGCATGATAATAGGTGTGGTAATGTAATAAGGCAGATTGGCTACCAATTTCAATCGATGCTGTCCGTCAAAATGTTCTGCGATTACCTGCTTTAAGTCGGCTTTCAAAACATCCTGCTTAATAATCGTGACATTATCATAAGGGGCTAAGGTTTCGCCTAAAACTGGAATCAAACGATCATCAATTTCCAAAGCCATCACTTGGTGAGCCTTGTGAGCTAATTGCTCCGTTAAAGCACCAATACCCGGACCGATTTCAATGACGTCATCATCAGTTGAAACTTCAGCAGCAGCCACAATTTTACGTAAAATATTAATATCAGTCAAAAAGTTTTGGCCTAAGCTTTTTTTAAAGGTTAAATTATACCTTTCCATGATAGCGCGTGTCCGAGCCGGACTTGCAATCTGTGGATTATCCATTATTTTTCCTCCTCAATACGGGCAAGTGCCTGGTTAAATTCTTCTTTGGTAATCTGGAAAAGATTGAGGCGTTTTTGCAGTTGCTTGCCATTCACATAGCCGATTCCCAACTCATCGCATAACAAAATCCGCTTGCCTTTTGAACCAGGGCCATCAATCAAACCTGCTTCAAATAAATCCTGTCTGGAAATCAGCGGTTCGCTATCCGGTTCTTCAGTGTAAAGGTTCTTCAACGCTTCCCTAATAGCTTCCGGAGTTGCATGTTCTACACCTAAACTGCCTTTATGGTCAGGCGCAGCATCTTTGCGCTTTAAAAAAGCGTGTTTGACCCCAGGAACATATTCTTGAATTGTTTTACGGATTTTTTCGCCTGAAAAATCAGGGTCGGTAAAGACAATAACCCCTCTTTTTTCCTGCAAATCGGCAATTTGTTCCAAAGTTTCTTCGTTAATCGCTGATCCTCTGGTCTCTAAGGTATCAGCTTTAACCGCCATATTAATACGTTTGGTGTCATCTTTACCTTCAACCACGATGACTTCTCTAATTTTCATTTGTTCATCCATTTATCTTTAGTACTCTTTTCGTATTTTCCCTCGTTGCCTGTGCTAATTTTTGCGCTGGTATCTTAAGCAGTGACGCGATAAATTCTAACGTGTAGCGCGTCATAGCCGGCTCATTCATCTTTCCACGAAATGGCAGTGGTGTCAAGTAAGGTGCATCTGTTTCGACCATGATTCGGTCCAATGGCGTCTGTAAAATTGCCTGTCTAACCTCTTTAGCATTGCCAAAAGTGCAAACCCCGCTATAGGACAGATTAAAGCCCAGGTCTAAAAATTTTTGCGCCCATTGCTCATCCCCGTTGAAGCTATGCATAATGCCGCCATATTCAGCCGCATTAGTTTCCTTTAAAATGTGGTAGCAATCTTCAATGGAGTCGCGGTTGTGAATTGAAATCGGCAATTTTAATTCATGGGCTAGACTAATCTGTTTTTTTAAGGCAGTAAATTGGGCCTCTTTAGGCACATCACAGTGGTAATCCAGCCCAATTTCGCCGACTGCAACCATTTTTTTGTGGCTTAAATAATGTCTTAACTGCGCTTCATATCTGTCGTCATATTTTAATGCATCTTCAGGATGGCAGCCGCAAGCCCCATAAACCTTTTCAGATTGATCTAAAAGCCGGCATAAAACATCAGCGCTTTTTTGATCATAGGCCAAAACCAGCATTTCTGTGACATCTAAAGCCCGTGCCCGCTGGATAACATCGGGAATATCATCTTTAAATTCAGTGGAATTAATATGTGTATGTGAATCAAATATTTCCATTTTTTGCCTTTCTTTCTACTAAAAAAGAGCCAGGTACAACCTGACCCTTTCATGTTAGCCTAAAAGTGCGCCGGCTGGAATATCGTCAGGCACGGTAATTAATTTAACTGTATCGCCGTATTCAGCTGAAAGCAACATGCCCTGACTAACAGTCCCCATCATTGGACGTGGTTGCAAGTTAGCTACAATGGCAACTTTCTTACCGACCAGCTTTTCTGGTTCTGGATACCACTTAGCAATACCGGATAAGATTTGCCGTTCACCGTTGTCACCAGCATCAAGGCGGAAGCACAGCAATTTATCAGAGCCTTCAACCTTAGAAACAGCCTTGATTTCAGCAACTTTGAGTTCAACTTTATCAAATTTATCAAAGCGGATTTGCTTTTTGGTCAAGTTCAGTTCCGTCTTTTCAGGATCATAGCTGGCCATAGCCTTTTGCGCCATTGCCTTGCGTCCTTTGGCTTTTTCATTCTTAGTCATCTTCGCCTTCAAATATTCCACTTCAGCTTCAACGTCTAACCGTGGAAAGATTGGTTCGCCCTTGGCTACCACTTGACAGCCATCTGGCAAGGCAAAGTAATCAATTCCTTTGATATCCATGTTATCCGTTGGCAAGCCAAGTTGAGCGAAGATTTGCTTTGGTGCATGCGTCATTACAGGCTGAAGCAAGATAGCAATCATTCTTAAGCTAGCAGCCAAGTGAGCTAGGACGCTATCAAGTTCAGCTTGTTTAGTGTCATCTTTAGCTAAAGCCCAAGGTGTGGTTTCATCGATATATTTGTTAGTCCGCGCAACAAATTTCCACAAATTGTCCAAAGCTTGAGTGAAGTGAGCAGTATCAAGACCAGCTTCATATTCTTTAACAGCTAAAACAGCCGCTTCTTCTAAACTTTGATCAACAGCTGTAACACCAGCTTTCAAAGCTGGAATTTTACCATCACGATACTTGTTAATCATCGCTACTGTCCGGTTGAGCAAGTTACCCAAGTCATTAGCCAAATCAGAGTTGACACGATTAATGAAATCTTCTGGGGTAAAGATACCATCATTACCATAAGGAACGGCATGAACTAAGTAGTAGCGCAAGGCGTCAAGGCCATAGCGTTCCACAACCATTTCTGGATAAATAACGTTTCCTTTGGACTTGGACATCTTGCCGTCTTTCATCAAAAGCCAGCCATGACCTAAGATATGCTTTGGCAAAGGCAAGTCTAAAGCCATCAAGATAATTGGCCAGTAAATGGTGTGGAAACGCACGATTTCTTTACCAACCATTTGAATATCAGCAGGCCAAAACTTTTTGAATAACGAATCATCAGCACCATCATAGCCTAAAGCAGTGATATAGTTGCACAAGGCATCAATCCACACGTAAACCACGTGCTTAGGGTCACTTTTGACTTTAATCCCCCAATCAAAGCTGGTTCTAGTCAAAGCCAAATCCTCCAACCCAGGCTTGATGAAGTTGTTTAACATTTCATTTTTGCGGGTTTGAGGCATGATGAAATCAGGATGTTCATCATAATATTGTACAAGCTTGTCGGCATATTTGGACATTCTAAAGAAGTAGCAGTCTTCTTCGACTAATTCAACTTCATGGCCAGAAGGAGCCTTGCCCCCAATCATCTTGCCGTTTTCGTCACGATATACTTCGGCTAATTGTGATTCGGTAAAGTACTCTTCATCGGAAACCGAATACCATCCTTTATACTTGCCCAAGTAAATATCGCCTTTAGCTAAAAGCTTTTCAAAAATATCTTGGATAGCTTTGACATGGTAATCGTCAGTGGTACGGATAAATTTATCATTGCTGATTTCCAGCAATTTCCACAAGTCTTTGATTTGATCTGCCATCATATCAACGTAAGCTTGCGGAGTCATCTTTAAGCTTTCAGCTTTTTCTTCAATCTTAAGACCATGTTCATCAGTCCCTGTTAAGAAGAAAACATCATAGCCCTGAAGACGCTTGTAACGTGCTAAGACGTCACAAGCAATTGTTGTATATGAATTACCGATATGCAATTTGCCAGATGGATAATAAATCGGCGTGGTAATGTAAAATGTTGGTTTTTCAGCCATTACTTCATTTCCCTTCGTTTTCGTTTCAAAGATATTATCAGTATAACATAAAATCTGATAAGCTTTACTTGATTTTTGCAAGCCATGCTAAAAGCAGCTGCGCAACTTGTCTTTGCTGGCTGGCATTAGAAATGGTCGCTTTTTTATCGCCTTTTTGTGCTCCGTACGAACCAAAACCAGCATGATTACCGCCTTTAATGACTTTTTTAGTCGTAGTTTGCGGCAAATATTTAGCATTTTGCTTCAAACGGGATTTTTTGATGACGCCATCATTAGTAGCTGTCACCTGTAAAACGGGCAATTTTGTCTTAGATAAATTTCCCTTTTGGTCTGCATAACTGGCTAAAAAGAAGACGCCCTTGAGATTTTTTTGTTTTTGATGCTTATTAGCATACCGTGCCGCACAAACCCCGCCTAGCGAATGGCCGCCAATAACATATGGGGTCTTTTGGCTGTACTGATCAGCACGATTAACCGCCAACAGGGCAAAATCCATTGGAAAATGAGCAATTGCCACACGGTAGCCATGCTTAGACAACTGTTGGGCCCAAATACTGTAACTATTTGGTTCAACTAAAGCTCCTGGATAAAAAATGACCAGAGGCTTCGTTGATAAGCCCTTAAATTCGGTAAAATTCCGGCTAATAGTCGCTTTTGAGGCTGAATTTGAAGCCAGCGTACTTGGTTGATATGTTTGGTGCCTTAAAGCCATAAATATTAAGCATAAAATAGCTAATACTAAACCTACAGCTGTTAGTTGCTTACGTTTCTTCATTGACATAGAATCAATCCTTTATTTAAATTTCAATTTTAGAAAAGACTTCTTGGGCATCCGCCAAAATTAAAGAAGCACCTTTAGGTAAAGAGATTTGCTCGCGGTTAACGGCAACGATTTTAGCCTGAGGTTGACGATATTCCAATAAACCGGCAAAAGGATACACCACTAAAGAAGTTCCGCAGACCACAATCAAATCGGCTTCATTGACAGCTTTAAGTGCTTTAAGCAAGCGGCTTTGTTCAATGCCTTCTTCGTATAAAACAATGTTGGTCCTTAAAATACCGCCGCATCCTGCATGCACCATTGACTGCAGGTAGCTTTCATAGGGGACTTTTTGGCCACATTTTTGGCAATAAATATCATAGAGATTACCATGAAATTCGACGAGACAATCTCGGGGAGTTCCGGCCTTTTGGTGCAGGCCATCAACATTTTGCGTCACAATTTTAGCCCTGCCCTTTAAGCATAGCTGGGCCATTTTTTCGTGGATAATATTGGGATTCGCCTCAGGATAAAACATCTTTTCTTTAACAAATTGATAATGTTTTTGCGGTTCTTTTTGAAGACAGGTTAAACTAAGCAGGTATTCCGGACGTTCGCCTGTTTGATACAAACCATTTTTAGAGCGATAATCAGGAATGCCCGACGCCGTTGACACACCGGCACCGGTTAAAAAAACGACTTGATTAGCTTTTTTGATTAATTCATTTAACGCTGTCATACAAAAGTTCCTTTCTAGTTATTTTCTCTGATTTCAGCTAATAAAAGCTCGGCGCTGTGCGAATCTCTTTTGTGGACTTTTTCCAAAGCTTCCACTAATAAATTGATTTCATTTTCCTTGGCTCCGACACTTTTGGCCAAAGACTTCAGCTGCAAGCGCATATGTCCCTGCTGAATGCCTTCGGTTACTAAAGCATACAAAGCAGCTAAATTTTGACCTAACCCAACGGAAGCAATAATTTGAGCCAGTCGCTTGGCGTCAGGATTTTGCATCAGCTGCCGGTTGACTTGCACCAGTGGTACAATTGAAATCGAGCCGCCCACAGATCCTAGTGCCAGCGGCAAAGCAATCCGGCCGGTTAACTCATCTTTTTTTTCATCATAAGTCCACGTTGTCAAACCGCGATATTGGCCGGTACGGCTGGCATAAGCATGAGCACCGGCTTCAACGGCTCTAAAATCATTGCCGCTGGCTAATACGCAAGCATCGATGCCATTCATAATTCCTTTATTATGGGTAGCCGCCCGGTAAGGATCAATTTGAGCCAGTTGCGAAGCTTGAGCGATTTTTTGCGCAATGCGGCTTCCATCAAGCCCCTTCTTAACCAAAAGTGCGCTTGGCAGCGTGCAGGTGCTGGTTACCACTGATGCTGTTGCATAATTTGACAAGATGCACATAACCACGTCTAAATTAAGTTCCGTCAGATAATGTCCGCAAGCTTCCAACATGGTGTTAAGCATGTTAGCTCCCATAGCTTCTTTGACATCAACGAATAAATCGACTGACAGCATACCTTGCCCTAAGGGGCGCAAACGAATCTTTTTAGCGCCGCCACCGCGTTTGACAATCGAAGGGTGGGCTAAATTAGCCGTTTCTAACAGCCTGTCTTGCTGCTTTTGCAACAGGGATAGTGTCTTTGCTTCATCCACAACCCCAGCAATCACCACTTGTCCGATCATCAGCCGTTCTTCAAAGCTGGTCTTAAATCCGCCAGCCTTTTTTACTAAAGAACCGCCATGACTAGCAGCTGCAATCACCGAAGGTTCTTCCGTAACCATAGGGATTAAGTATTCACATCCATCCACCACATAATTTAAAGCTAAACCCTCTGGCAGGTGGTATTCGGTGATAAAATTTTCAATCATTGTCTCATCCAGTTCGTGATTTTGGACGCTGGCTTGCAGCAGTTGCAACTCGTCTTCATTTAAGACAGATTTTAAAATGTCCAACCGCTCGGACCAATCTTTTTTATAGTACTTCTCAAAACCTTGCATTTTTTCACCTCATTGGTTTAAATCATTATTTATTATATAATGGATGAGGCAATCTATTAAAGGCGGTGACTCCATGTTTAAAAAATTTCTGCTCGCTTTAGGAATCTTACTGACAGTATGGCTATGTCCCAACAAGGCTTTGGCTTTGACGGTCGGCCTTTTACAAAATAATCAGCCCTATACTAATTATGAAAAAGCCTTAACTAAAAAAATCTACCCTAAAGCGCATATTAAACGCTACCGGACGCAAAAGTCACTTTTAAAAGCTGTCCGCCACAAAAAGGTTGATTTAGCCTTAGGAGCTTTTAATGATCAAGATCTTAATCAAGCTTTTTATGCTACTTCCACACCTTACCTCTATGTGCGCAATATCTTATTTACCCGCCAAGACAGCAAGTACCAGCGGCTTTCAAAGCTTAAGGGTCAAACAATAGGCATCCTGTCATTTGAATCACAGCAAGCTTTAGCCCACAACTTGCATCTCAAAACTAAGCGCTACCCTTCAATGAAGGCTTTAAATCGAGCTTTAAATCAAGGCCAAATCAAAGCGGGCCTCGTTTTAACGCATACTTACACCAATTATTTAAAAGATCACCCCGAACTAATCGAAGTCTCTGACAGCACTAACTTTCGCCAGCAGGGCCAAATACTTGTCAAAATTGCTGACCCGCAGGTAACAGCTTCGCAATTTGTTGTTGTGGGCAAAAAAGCGGCCTTAATTAATAAAGTTGACTGCAAATTAAACAAATTAGCCGACCGGCAGGTTTTAGCCCAGTTATCACAAACCTATCTTGGTCAAAATCTAACGTTAAATTAAGCTGTTTTAAGAACAGCTTTTTTTATAGCAAAAAACCCGCTTAAAGCGGGCTTTGATATCAAATTAGTTTTCTTTTTTTAAGTTATTAGCGAGCTAGGTTGAAGTGGGTATCAATTTCAGATACTAATTGATCAATAGCACCAGCATGGTCAAGATCAATATCAGCTACAATTTTGCCACCTTCAAGCCGTCCTGCAACTGCCTTGTCGAATTGCTTTGGCACGATGGTTACACCGTCTTTGCGGTATGAGCCGCGCAGTGCATGACCATCATATTCGATTGAAGAAACTTCAAAATTATCCCCCAAACGATCAGTCAATTCAGCAATCTTTGCACTATCAAAGATTGTTGAACCTTGGCTGACATAGCCCATTTCGAGTGAAGCAGGAACAACAACGTTTACAGCTAATTTCTTTTGATCCATATTTATCTTCCTCCAAACCGTTAAATCTTTATCACGTCTATTATGATAGCGCTTACTTAATAAATAGTCAAGCTTTTTTATAAAACGGTTTCATTCTTTTCTAAAAAAAGAAGGTCCTAAAACCTTCTTATAAAATTACTTTCTAATCATGGAATAAATAACCCCTTCTCTGACACCTGATTCAGAGAAAATAATTTCGGGAATTTGTAAATATTCAATCAATAAAGCAATCGGTGTCAACCCTGAGATAATAATATCAGCGCGGTCTTTTTCCGGTCCTAAAGCCTGCTGGCGAGCTGTTTTATCCATCCCCAGCCATTCAATATAGGTTTGAATAAAAGAATAAGCTGACATTTTCATCCCGTGAAACTGCATTTTATCCAGCTTGCCTAACCGAGCCATTTCCTTGCGGGCTACAGTGCGGCTAGCTCCGCCCAACAAGACCAAAGGAAGCTTTTTGCCCTCTAAAAGCCACGGCAGCTGGCGAAATTTTTGCATGATGAACCGCTCAAATTTGAATAAATCTTGCGCAGTAATCATGTCATGACTCTTGAATTTTTCCGCTAAACTGACAGCCCCATAAGGAATGGATACATAACTCAAAGCCTTCTTATCCTTGACGGTTACTAATTCAAAACTGCCCCCGCCCATATCACAGATGACACAGTCAGAAATATCTAAAGCATTAATGACCCCAACGTAATCATAATAAGCTTCAGCGCTACCGGATAAAACTTCAATATCAACCCCGGTAAGTTCTTTGACCTGGTTCAAAAAATCTAAACTGTTATCCGCTGACCGTACCGCTTCGGTAGCAATTCCGCGCAAAGTTAAGTTAGGCAGGTCACGATATTCTGCTTGGAAATTTTTTAAAGCATCCAAGGTTCTGGCAATTGCCTCTTCATCTAAGACTTTAGGCCCTTCTTTGCCCATTCCTTCAGCCATGCGGGTCATCTGCTTTAAACGCTTAATTTCTTTGAAATTGCCTTGATCATCAACTTGATTAATGGACATGCGGGTTGAGTTGGAGCCTAAATCTAACATGACTAAATTTTTCATTTTTATCGCCTCTTATTTAGTCAAATTATCAAAATAGTTTACACCAATAGCAGCTCTGACTTCTTTTAAGGTTTGGTTGGCTACTTCATTAGCCTTGTCGCTGCCGTCTTTTAACATTTTGTATACGCTTGGCAAATCTTGGGCGAATTCTTCGCGCCGCTTTCTGATTGGCCCTAATTCATTTTCCAAAACTTCATTCAAATAGCGCTTAATTTTCACATCGCCTAAACCGCCGGCTTGATAGTGTTCCTTTAATTCAGCAACTTTTTTCGTATCTGGATCAAAGATATCAAGATAAGTAAAGACCATGTTGCCTTCAATTTGACCAGGATCTTCTACGTGGATATGGTTAGGATCAGTGTACATGGACATAACTTTTTTTTGTAATGTATCTGCATCATCTGAGAGGTAAATGCAGTTGCCCAAAGACTTGCTCATCTTGGCATTGCCGTCTAATCCAGGCAAGCGTCCACTACCTTTTTCAGGGAAAATGCCTTCAGGTTCAACTAAAACTTCACCATAGATGGAGTTGAAACTGCGTACAATTTCACGGGCTTGTTCTAGCATCGGTTCCTGGTCATCGCCAACTGGCACATATTTAGCCTTGAAAGCCGTGATATCAGCAGCTTGGCTAACAGGATAAGTGAAAAAGCCGGCGGGAATCGACCGTTCAAAATTCTTTTGCTGAATTTCAGCTTTAACCGTCGGATTTCTTTCCAAACGGGATACAGTTACCAAGTTTAAATAATACAGATTAAGTTCAGACAAGGCTGGGATTTGTGATTGCACAAAAATGGTTGATTTTTTAGGATCAATGCCGACGGCCAAGTAATCTAAAGCCACTTGAATCAACGAATTTTTAATTTTTTCAGGATCACGCGCATTGTCAGTCAGAGCCTGTTGATCAGCAATCATGATGTAAGGTTCATACTTGTCTGAATCCTGCATCTTGACCCGGTTTTTCAAAGAACCAACGTAATGTCCAATGTGAAGTTTGCCGGTAGGACGGTCGCCTGTTAAAAAAATTTCTTTTGCCATAATTGACTTCCTTTCTTTTTTTGCAAAATAAAAAACCCGCACTATTCTTAAAAAAGAATAGGACGAGTTACCGTGGTGCCACCTATTTTGCAAATAATTGCCGCTTCATTTATTCAATTGGTTTCTCCAGGCTCCAATTCGCTCAGTGTGCTTTCTTTCACCGGCTAAAAGCTCTCTGTTTGTACTTTGCTACTTTAACCCTTCAGCGAAACGTTACTTAGATTTTAGCCAAAAAAATTCCGTTTGTAAAGCTTAAATTAGGCTGACAAGTCATCATTGTTACTGCCGCTAGAATCCATACGCCAAATGGATGCACCGCCCAATACCGCCAAAATTCCTGTTATCAGCATCAAAAAACTTTCTCCAAAAGGCAGGTTGGCTGCAGCATTTTTTTGCTTATTTTTGTCATCAACTTGAACGGTTTTTTTAGGTGTGACTGCATTTTGTGCTAGCGAACCGGAGGAAGCCGCTTGACTTGCGGCATTTCCAGCTTGGCTCTTTTGTTTAGCGGTTTGTTGCATCTTAAAGACAACGGTCTGCTGGCCCACCTGCATCCGTTTACCGGCAATTTGTTGGGGATAAACCACCTGGTTAGGGGTTAGGACAGGGTGTAATTTCAAATAGTTGGCCAAATTAACACTAGCCTGCCGGTATAGCGTTAAATAGCGATTTTTCAATTCTTCTAAAGCTTGGGCCTTTTTTTGCTTCAAATTATTTAAGGTCTGCAAGTCTTGTTTAATCAAATCCTGCAAGGCCTTGGCATCTTGTTGTTTTAAGGCGTTAAGCTGGGCTAACTGGGTCGTTTTCAGTTCTTGTTCAACATTGGCTAAATCTGTTTGTAATTTTTCAAGTTCTGCGTTTTGGCTTTGCGAAAGTTCTTGTAAAATATTCGCATCATTTTCAACTGTCTGCGCAATTTCAGCCTGTTTTGCCTTGATTTCAGCCTGTTTTGCAACATATTCATCCGTGTCAGCCGCCAATTTAGCCAGCTGTGTTTGCAAGTCTGCCAACTCATCCTGCAGCTTGCTTTCAATGATTTCATAATTTCGCTTTTGAGTTGCATAAATTTCATTTAATTGTGTTTCTTTGGCTAAAATTTCAGCCTTATCTTGGGCGATTTTTTGCTCAAGCGCCTGCTCATTAGCTTTGGCTAAAGCATCTTCTTTTTTTGCATTGGCTTCTTTAAGTGCCGTTTCCTTTTGCAGGTTGGTTTTAGTCAAAGCCGCAATTTCTTGATCATACTGAGCCTGCTTACTTTGATAAGACGTCGTCAACGAATTTTTTAAGCCAGTCAAGCTCGCTTGGCTTTGGATGTTGGTATTAAAGTTATCTGCTAGGACGCTGCCACTGCTAAAAACCGCACTTAGTCCTACCAGCAGCATAACCAGCCATTTTTTCTGCAACAAAATCACCTCACTAAATCTTTTCTTATATTTTAGCATATTAAGCCTTTTTCTTGTTGTTCTTTTAAAAAAAGCTTACTACTTGACGCGCTTGGGATAAAAGGTGCTAAAATAAAAAGTCAAATAATCAGCGAAAGGACATTGCCGTGAATAACGAAAAAAAAGCCGAACAACAAAGGGTCGATAACGTCATCCAAGAAATCGACCGTCAAATCAATGCTACTGCTGCCGAATATGAAACGGCCCGTCAAGAACGCTCATCTGTCGAAAAAAATTACGTCCAAAATGCGCGTATCAATACTTTTGAAGTGGATGACCAGATGGAAACCAACGCTGAAGTCCAGCAGCAAAAACAATTGGTCGCTAAAAACGTCACTACTGAACAAATCTTAAAACAGCAATTAACCAAGCTAACCCTCCTCAAAGATTCGCCTTATTTCGGTCGCATTGATATCATCGACCCCGGTGAAACCACGCCCGAAAGTCTCTACATTGGGACTGCTTCGCTCAATGATGAGACCGGCGACTTTTTAATCTATGACTGGCGGGCACCTATTTCAGCGATTTTTTACAATGGCAACTTAGGCCAAGTCAAATACGAAACGCCGATGGGCACCCAGGAAACCGAACTCGTCAAAAAAAGACAGTTCACCATTACCGGCGGACAAATCAAGCACATGTTTGACACTAATGATACCGTCGGCGACGCCATGCTGCAGGCCGTTTTAGGCGAACACAGCGATGAATATATGAAAAATATCGTCGCTACCATCCAACAGGAGCAAAATGACATTATCAGAGATACCAGCCATGACCTCTTATTAGTCCAGGGGGTTGCCGGCAGCGGCAAAACCTCCGCAATTCTGCAGCGAATTGCCTTTTTACTGTACCATAGCGACAGCCAATTAGCCGCCGATCAAATTGTCTTATTTTCCCCTAACCTGCTTTTCTCCCATTACATTTCAGAAGTTTTGCCCAGCTTAGGCGAAAAAAATATGCGTCAAACAACCTTGGCGGCCTTTTTTTCCAACCGATTCCAGGGTTTGTTCGTTGAAAACCTCTTTGACCGCTATGAACGCTTGCCTAAAGCCAGCAAAGCCGACATTGAAAATATGCAGATTAAGGAAAATCATGCCTTTATTGACCAAGTTTTGCAATACATTGAAACGCTAGCGCCGGACGAAATGCAATTTTCCGACCTGTCTTTAGGAAGCAAGGTTATCTTTTCGGCTGACCATATCCGCACAATTTACCAAAAATTGCCTCAAGCCATGACCGCTAAAGATAAATTCTTGGCAACCCAAAATAAATTAATTAAAGAATTAAGTCACCTCTTAAACCAGTTAGCAAAATCTTCTCAAATGCAGGATCGTTTAGATTTATTGTCAGAAGAAGAATATCACGAACTCATGGGCAGTAAAAGACGCAACCACTTTCAAAGCCTTGACCAAGAAGCTTTGTACATGGGAAAAAAATTAGCAAGAAAATACTACGCCCCGATTTACGATGGTATCTTTAACGGTTTTTTCTTCGATGTTTACGCCCAATATAGTCTTTTTTTGGCACAATATTTGCCGATGTCACAGGAAGCTTTTGATCAAAGGCTGGAATACCATCAGTTGTTCCTCGAAGACTGCGCTCCTATCTTATTCATGCGCGACCTGCTTACCGGTGGCGGGCAAAACCGCGGGATTAAGCATCTTTTTATCGATGAAATGCAAGATTACCCTGAAAGCTGCCTGCTATACCTCAAGCATGCCTTTCCCAAGGCTAAATTAACCCTGTTAGGCGACAGTGAACAAGCTATCTTCAATCCTTTAGAAGAACCAAAGTCCTTGCTTTTGCGCCTTGAAAAAAATCTCCAGGCAAAAAATGCCCGTATCATTGAATTAAACACCAGCTATCGATCCACTAAGCAGATTACTGACTTCATGAAAGCCATGCTGCCAAATGAAAATAACATCAAATCGTTCACACGCAATGGTCCTAAACCACGCGTCTTATTTGCCAAAGACGCTCAAGTCTTGGATCAAACAATCACTGACGCCTTACTTCACAATGATACTGTCGCTTTAATCACCAAAGACCTGGCTCAAGCTAAAGCTTTAGCTGATAGTTTAGCTAACTTTAAGCCAAACTTATTAAATGATCAAGATACGGCCGTGCCTAAAGGTTTGTGCATCCTGCCGATTTATCTGGCCAAGGGATTGGAATTTGACGCCGTAATTGTCGCTCAAGTCACCAATGCCAACTATCCGCCTGAAGATGTCGGTATCTTATATACCATCTGTTCTAGAGCCATGCATGATTTAACCCTCATCTGCCCTGAAGAACTGCCGCAAATCATGCAAAAAATCAGCCCCGCTTTGTACGAATTCAAGGCAATCTTGCAAAAAGAATAAGAATTCATTGCATTCACTTGCCTAATCAGATATACTGATTAGGTATTTATGCCGCTTTAGCTCAGTAGGTAGAGCGCCACCATGGTAAGGTGGAGGTCACCGGTTCAAACCCGGTAAGTGGCTTAAGTTATGGAAATTACGCGTTTCTACTAGGTACGGAACGTTGATTTTACGGCATTTTAGTTACTAAGCGTTACTATATTCTGCTGACTTTGGTGACACTTTTGGTGACACTTTGAAGTGAGATGGAGAACCGCATTCTGAATATATTATCACAAATGCCCTCGGCCGTGGAAGCTGAGGACATTTTTGTTATTCTTTGAGTTTTTCATCAAAAATTCCTATTTTTTTTATATAAAAAAATATCCCCCGTTCGGCACGGAGGATTACGAAGCTATATACGATTGTGGCTATATTATATCACATAAATTGTCAGTATAACAAACGCTGACCGATAAAAAAAGCAGATGTTGAACCGCTTGCTGCCACATCCGCTTTCTTGAATCTGAATCAACATATCCCAGCCCTAATTTTTGAAATTAATCAAAAACTTGATTCATATCATTGCCATTGACCGGCAAAAATGAATTAATCCGTGTGGCTAATTTCATAAGGCATCTATCCTTTTATCTGTTTTGGGTAACCGATTACATTATTTATTATAACGCTCTTTTTCCAAACACAAACACTTTTCGTCATATTTTTTCAAACAATTCCAAATCGTCCCACCTGAATATGGAATTATCTGCAAAAAGACAGCTAAGACTGACTTGACACCTCAATTAAATGAGCGTTTTCTAACAAAAAATAAGCTGTTTTTAATTTTAATTTGACTAATTTCATTATCTTTTATAAAATGAACTATCAACTTTTATTGGGGGCTTTTTTATTGCAGATTTTTAAACGAATGTTTCAAAAAGAAGATGTGTCCTTTTATAAGGATAAAGACTCGCATTTACGCCAAGTCTTAACGACCAAGGACTTCTTGGCTCTAGGGGTAGGGACCATTGTTTCCGCAGCTATTTTCACCTTGCCTGGTGTAATTGCGGCTAAATATGCCGGCCCGGCAGTCGCTATTTCTTTCTTGCTGGCCGCTGTAGTCGCCGGACTAGTGGCATTTGCCTATGCTGAAATGTCATCAGCTCTGCCTTTTGCAGGATCGGCTTATTCGTGGATGAACGTAATTTTTGGCGAATTCTGCGGTTGGGTCGTCGGCTGGGCGCTACTAGCCGAATACTTTATTGCCGTTGCCTTTGTGGCATCTGGTCTTTCGGCCAATTTTAGAGGTTTAATTGAACCCTTGGGCTTAAGATTACCGGCGGCTTTATCCAATCCTTTTGGGACTAATGGCGGGGTAGTTGACCTGATTGCGCTAATCGTTTTGATTTTAGTGTCGCTTTTAATTTCCCGTGGGGTCTCACAAGCAGCGCGGATTCAAAAAATTCTCGTTGTCTTAAAGGTTTTAGCTATTATTTTATTTGTGCTTGTGGGACTAACCGCTATTCATCCATCCAACTATGTGCCCTTTATTCCCGCACCTAAAATGAATGCGGACGGCACACACTTTGGCGGCTGGTTGGGCATTTACGCCGGAGTGTCATCGATTTTCTTATCTTATATCGGTTTTGACTCCATCGCAGCCAATGCAGCCGAAGCTAAAGAACCTTCTAAGACCATGCCGCGCGGAATTTTAGGATCCTTAATAATTGCGGTCATCTTATTTGTTTCTGTTTCTTTAGTCTTAGTAGGAATGTTTAAATACACCAACTATGCCGGAAATGCTGAACCTGTCGGCTGGGCCTTAAGACATTCCGGCCATCCCATTGTCGCCAGTGTTGTGTCTGCCATTGCCGTTTTGGGGATGTTTACCGCGGTAATCGGGATGACCTTAGCTGGGTCACGATTACTTTATTCCTTTGGCCGAGACGGAATGCTGCCTTCTTTCTTAGGAAAGTTAAATGACCAAAAACTGCCTAATAACGCTTTAATCGTGATGACGGTCGTTTCCATCATCTTAGGAGCCTTTTTCCCCTTTGAAACCTTATCTCAATTAGTTTCAGCCGGGACTTTAATTGCCTTTATGTTTGTATCAATTGGTATCTACGCCTTACGCCGGCGTGAAGGGCGTGACCTTCCCGTTCCTGGATTCAAGATGCCACTGTACCCCGTATTGCCCATCTTGGCTTTTGTCGGTTCACTTTTGGTCTTTTTAGGCTTGGACATTGAAGCTAAAACTTATTCCGGCTATTGGTTTATTTTGGGCCTTGTGATTTACTTTGCCTATGGCATTCGCCATTCAGCTTTAGCGAAAAAAAATAACGAAAAATAATTTTTGTAGCAGTAAATCACTGTTTTTTACTAGTAAAATAATATAATGTTAACAAAAAATCCCTTCGCCCATTACAGTCGAAGGGATTTTTCTTATTTTTCTCTTGCCTTGCAGGAAGCATTGACCTTGCCTGCTATCTGCATGCCTTCTCTGATGCCCCAGATGACGAGGCTTGGTCCTCTTTTAGCATCGCCGGCAACATAGACTTGGTCTTTGTCGGTCGTGCCGTCACTTTCAACCTTGGTAACACCAAAATTGGCTAAAACAGCTTTATTAACACCAGTAAAGCCCATCGCAATCAAAACAAGGTCACAAGGTATTTCTTTTTCAGTCCCTTTGACGGGCTTAAAAAGCTGAGCTTGTGCCACCGTGGCGCTTTTAACCCTGCCGTTTTCACCTTTAAAGGCCACTGCTGTCTTTTCATAACTGGTAACCGGATGCTGCATGATAAACTGGGCTTCTTCTTGACCGTAGCCGACCTTTTCAACTCGAGGCCACTGCGGCCATGGATTGTCCGCCTGTCTAACCCTCGGTGGTCTTCTGGTGATTTCTAATTGCGTAATATCGCTGGCACCTTGTCTGATGGCAGTTGCAATGCAGTCATTACCGGTATCACCACCACCGATGACAAGAACTTTTTTGCCCTTGAGTTTATGCTTTGCTTTCGTGCCATCTTTCAAGACTTCTTTAGTAGCTTTAGTCAGATAATCCACTGCAAAATAAATACCTGAAAATTCTCTGCCTGGAACGCTAAGATCTCTTGGTACTCCGGCACCAATAGTTAAGACCACCTTGTCATAATTGGCCAAAAGCTCTTGAGCTTTTACATCAGCACCAACTTCTGTATTGACGACAAAGGTAATTCCGACTTCCTTCATTAAATCAACCCGGCGTTTAACCATTTCTTTGGGCAATTTCATATTAGGAATACCATACATCAAAAGGCCCCCTGGCTGATCGGATTTTTCATAGACCGTAACCGTATACCCCAGTTGATTTAAACGCCAAGCACAAGCAAGCCCACTAGGACCAGAACCGACGATGGCAATCTTTAAGCCATTACGCTTTTGAGGAAGGCCCGTTTGTTTGACCCAGTCATTTTTAAAGGCCGTCTCAATGATATAATGCTCATTGTTTCTGATGGTAACCGCCTTGTCATGCAAAGCTTCGTTACAAGCGACTTCACAAGGCGCTGGACAAACCAGTCCGGTAAATTCCGGCAAAGGGTTAGTCAAAGTCAGCCTCCTAAAAGCAGCCCAATCTTCTTTGCGATAGATGAGGTCATTCCATTCAGGAATAAGGTTGTCATTGGGACAGCCGCTCACGGCTCGTCCACCGCTGTAAAATTGGCCGGCATGACAGTGGGGAACCCCGCAGTTCATACACCGGGCAGCTTGCAGCCTTCTTTGTTCTTCTGTTATATCTTCTTCTAATTCATCAAAATCCAAAATCCGTGTGTCAACCTTGCGCATTGGGTTTTGAAGTCGTTCATATTTCATAAAACCAAATGGATCTGCCATGCTTACGCCCCCTTGCTTTGCAACAGGTCAAAGGCCTTTTGTGCCAGCTGTTCCGCTGGTACCCCCTGTTTTTTGCAGGTTTCAAGGGCATCATTAACCTTATGATACTCTTTTGGATAGGCCTTGACGAAATTTTTAAGTTCTTCATCCCAATTTTGCAAAAGCTTTTGAGCTTTCAGGGAATCCGTATACTTAGCGTGCTTTTTAACCAAATCATATAAGACCTTATCTTCTTTACTATCTACCGCAAATAAATCAACCATTTCTAGATTACAGTTCTTTTTAAAAGTCTGGTCTGGATCGTAAATATAGGCTAAACCGCCAGACATCCCTGCACCAAAGTTCTTACCGACTGAACCTAAAATTACCGCAATTCCGCCAGTCATATACTCGCAGCCATGATCACCGATTCCTTCAGCCACCACGCTGGCACCCGAATTTCTCACACAGAAACGCTCACCGGTCTTGCCATTGAAATAAGCTTCACCGCTCGTCGCACCAAAACAGGCCACATTGCCGACAATTGACGCATGGCTATAAAGTTCTTGGGCTTTAGCCGGGGCTTTGACGATTACCCGTCCGCCACTAAGTCCCTTGGCAACATAGTCATTAGCTTCACCGGTAACTTTAAGTTCCAACCCTTGCGGAATAAAGGCTCCAAAACTTTGGCCAGCTACACCGGTATAGTCAAATTTAAGCTGGCCATCTTTTAGGCCATGGTTACCAAACCTTTTCGCAATCCATCCGGCCATCCTGGTTCCAGCTGCCCGGTGCAAATTATCAATTTTACCGGATAAAACCACCGGCTGCCCGTGTTCCAAAGCTTCTTTGGCAAATAAATTGAGGTCAGGCCATTCTTCTTTTGGTGCAAAAGGATCACTAGCTTTACGGTTAATACCGGTACTTTCCGCTAAGATGCTGGAAAAATCAAGTGACTTGGCTTTGCCTTTAGCAACAAAACGAGGACTTAGGTTTTGTGTTTGTCCCACCATCTCATCAATTGTCCGGTAGCCGAGGCTGGCCATAATTTCACGCAAGTCTTGGGCTAAAAAGCGCATGCAGTTCTTAACATCTTCGGGTTTGCCTAAAAAACGTTTCCTTAAGCGTGGATCTTGGGTCGCAATCCCCGTCGGACAGGTATTCTTGCTGCAAACCCGCATCATGATACAACCAATCGCCACGAGAACCAAGGAGCCAAAGCTGAATTCTTCTGCGCCCAGCAGAATAGCTACGGCAATGTCCCGCCCAGTCATCAATTTACCGTCGATTTCAATGGTTGTCCTTTGGCGTAAATTATTTTTAGCCAACGTTTGGTGAGCTTCGGCTAAGCCCATTTCCCATGGTAGGCCGGCGTCACGGACGGAAATTCGTGGAGCAGCCCCTGTACCGCCATCATAACCGGAAATCACGACCTTATCGGCACCGCATTTGACCACACCAGTCGCAATCGTACCTACACCTGTGCTGGAAACCAACTTGACGGAAATTTTAGCCTTAGGGTTGATTTGTTTCAAATCATAAATCAGCTGCTTTAAATCTTCGATGGAATAAATATCATGGTGTGGCGGAGGTGAGATTAACCGCACCCCAGGCAATGAACCGCGCACCGTCGCAATCCAAGGAAAGTTTTTGGCGCCCGGCAATTGCCCACCTTCACCCGGCTTGGCACCTTGGGCGATTTTGATTTGAATTTCTTCTCCATTAACCAGATATTTAGCATTAACCCCAAAACGGCCCGAAGCGACCTGCTTAATTTTACTATTATAAATCGTGTTATAACGAGTATCATCTTCGCCGCCTTCACCGCTATTACTCTTAGCGCCAAGTTCGTTCATAGCTTGAGCAATACACTCATGAGCTTCCTTTGATAAAGCCCCATAACTCATAGCACTGGCTTTGAACCGTTTAACGATTTGCGAAACTGGTTCAACTTCGCTAAGCAGCACCGGTTTTCTCGTGGCTTTAAATTGCCACATGTCCCGCAAAGTGGTTGGATTCTCCAACGCTTCTTTTTGCATCAAATCCCGATATTCGCCATAAAGCTTATAGTCGCCGGTTTTGACAGCTTGTTGGAATTTATACATCGTCATCGGGTTGTAGAGGTGGTGTTCGCCATTGGCGCGATATTTGAAAGCACCTGCCGTTGCCAAAGGATCAGCTGCCGTTTCGCCAAAGGCTTTTTCATAACGTTTCAGATATTCATCTTCAATCTGATCAAGACTAAGACCGCCGATTCTCGATACGGTACCAGTGAAGTATTCATCAACGACTTCTTTGGAAAGGCCGACTGCTTCAAATAATTGAGCCCCTTGATAACCAATGATAGTCGAAATTCCCATCCGACTCATAATTTTCACAATGCCTGCTTGAGCAGCCTTTAAGTAATCAGCTTTATGCTCACCTAAGCCATAATAATCGAGTGTGGCAAAGACGCCATAAGGATGAATGGCTGAAGCACCATAACCTAAAAGAGCGGCATAATGGTGAACATCGCAGGCTTCACCACTGTCAACAATAACTGAAGCTAAGCCGCGTTTGCCCTTTTTAACAAGATAATTATTCAGCCCAGACGTTGCCAAAAGCACTGGAATCACTAAATCATCTCGGGTGGCTTTGCGATCCGTTAAAATAATTAGACTGCAGCCGCTATCAATCTTGGCCTCAGCATCTAAGAAGAGGTTTTCTAAAGCTTGTTGCAGGCGGTGGGGGCGTTTCTTCAAACTGTAGCAAAGCGAAACTTCCCCTGTTTTAAAGCCGTTTTTGCCATTCAAATGACGTAAGCGTTCAAAAGCATTTTCATCCAAAAGCGGGGAATTGAGCTTAATCTTTTTAGCATTTTGTGCTACATCCCGGCTGATGTCATAGTCAGGCCCAAGATACATCTGGGTGCCAATCATCTGTTCTTCTCTAATGGCATCAATCGGTGGATTGGTAACTTGAGCAAACTGCTGTTTAAAGTAGGAAAATAAAGATTGCGGCTTCTTGCTTAATACCGCCAGCGGTGAGTCATATCCCATCGAAATTACCGGCACACTGCCGTTTTGTGCCATTGGGATAATGGAGTCGCGGATTAAATCTTCGCTATAACCATGGCGGCGCCATAAGGTTTGTAAAGCATGATGTGAAAGTTTTTCAACGATATCGGCTTCAGGAAGTTCTGCTAATGGTACTTGATATTCTTTGAGCCATTGGCCGTATGGGTGCTTAGCTGCATAATATTTTTTAATCTCCGCATTATGGTAAATTTTTTGCGTGCTCGTATCAGCCAACAGCATTTCGCCCGGCCCTAAGATGCCCTTTTCTAAAATATCTGTGGGATCCACATCATAAATGCCTGATTCAGAGCCCACAATCAAAAAATCACCTTTAACTTTTAAATAACGCGCTGGTCTGAGCCCATTGCGGTCTAAAATAGCACCAACTTGAATACCATCAGTAAAGCATAAGGCGGCCGGACCATCCCATGGTGCCACAAAAGAAGAGTTGTATTCATCAAAATCACGTTCATCTTCAGGAAGATCCATGGCGTCACTCCAAGCTTCCGGCATCATCATTAAAAGTGCTTGAGCCATATCACGTCCATTACGATAGAGGTATTCCATGCAATTCTCTAATTTAGCTGAATCAGAATCTTCTTCATTATAAATTTCAATATTGTGGCTGACCATCCAATTTTCAGCCCTTTTTAACGTGTTTATTTCGCCATTGTGGGCAATAAAGCGGAAAGGCTGCGCTCTTTGCCAGCTGGGAAAGGTGTTAGTTGAAAAACGTGAGTGAATCAAAGCAATGTCTGTTTGCATGGCTTTATTATTCAAATCTAAGAAAAATTCGCCAACTTGGTAAGCATGCAACATTCCCTTATAACAGAGGGTTTGTGCCGATAAACTAACAATAGCAAATTCATCTGCTGAATAAATTTTTTCGAGGTGACGCCGTAATTTATAGAGTACATCTTCAAACATCCGCCCGCGTTCAATGTCGCTTGGACGTGCTAAAATAATTTGAGCAAAGCCCGGCATCGATTTTTGGGCACTGGGTCCACAATTTTCATAAACATACGGCACATCTCTGGTCTTAAGCACTTTAAACCCTGCTAGGGTAATTTCCTCACAGACAGACCGAAGCAAGGCCTCTTTTTCCCTCTGTTCCTGAGGTAAAAAGAGCATCCCCACTGCATAGTCACCTTTTTTAGGCAAAATAAAATTTTCTTTTTCAGCATAATCTCTAAAAAAAACATCCGGCATTGCTAGCAAGATACCAGCGCCATCGCCAGTATCAGGTTCAGCACCGGTACCGCCACGATGGTTCATCCGGCTGAGCATAACCAGCGCTTTTTTTACCAGGTCGTGACTGGCTTTTCCTTTAACTTGCGCAATAAAACCCATTCCGCAAGCATCATGTTCAAATTGGCGACAATACATCGTCTTTTCTTCACTCATTGTTTCTCACCTCATCACATTTAAATATAATTATTTATTTTTTCTAACTTATCTTTAATGTAAGTTATGTCAATCCATTTTGCAAGTTAAATTTGCTTAAAGTAAAGAAAAAAGCCGCAAGTAGCTTGCGACTTTAACAGTTTAGTAAAAGTTAGTTTAATTGTTTTGCTAAAAGTGATGATACGGTTTCCCCTTCACCGAAAGTTTCTTCCCAATCATTAGTAAATGTTGCCACAGCGTCGCCGATAGCTGGTATATTAAGAGCTGTCTTCAAAATGTCTGCTCCCAGCGTAGCAGCTTGTGCCCCATTAGCAAAAGCTGCATTTACCTGTTGAACGGTATGGAAACTTGCTGCCAATATCTTAGTCTTAGCTTGACTGCGCTCAATTTGGGCTGACAGGTGCTTAATTACTTCATCAGCATCAATATTATTGTTAACCATCCGGTTATAGTATGGTGCCAAGTAATCGGCGCCAGCCGCAATGGCTAAGTTCCCCTGAAATTCTGTATAAATAGCGGTAGCTGTAATATGAACACCTTCTGCTTTCAAAATTTTCATCGCAGCTAAACCCTGTTCATTGGTTGGAATTTTAATATAAACATCCGCATCAACATTTTTTAAGATTGTGTGGGCGTCTTCAACCATTTCTGGCATTGTTTGTCCAACAACTTGGATATGGAAAGTCTTGTCCTTTCCGATAATTGCTCTAATTTTGCGCATATGTGGAAAAAAGTCAATCTTTCCTTCTTTTTTGACAATCGATGGATTTGAGGTGACACCGCTTAAGGGGATAATTTTGTTATATTTTTCAATTGTGGCTAAATTTGCTGTATCTAAAAGAAATTCCATCATTAATTCCTCCTATCTTTTTGACAACTACATTATAGCACGAAAGCGCTCAACTTTCATTAGAAAATTATTTTTTTTCGAATGAAAGTTAAAAGCTGTTTCAAAACTAAAAATATCAATGTCACAGCTTTTTATTTTTAGGTAATAAAAAAGCCTGCAGGCTAACCTGCAGGCTACTCGCATAGCAACGTCCTACCCTCGCAAGGGGCGATCCCCTAACTACTCTCGGCGTAATCAAGCTTAACTTCTGTGTTCGGAATGGGAACAGGTGTATCCTTGATGCCATCATCACTATACTATTTTCTTTATATTTAAGATATAAAAAAAGCGGAAGACGGGATTCGAACCCGCGACCCCCACCATGGCAAGGTGATGTTCTACCACTGAACTACTTCCGCATGTGCACGGCAACGTCCTACCCTCACAGGGGGCGATCCCCCAACTACTCTCGGCGCTATCAAGCTTAACTTCTGTGTTCGGAATGGGAACAGGTGTATCCTTGATGCCATCATCACCGCACTATTTATCTGAAAGAACCTTGTTCTCTCAAAACTAGATAATATCTTCTCTCAATTAATCTCAAGAACTTCACGCTTTTTACTTGGTTAAGTCCTCGACCGATTAGTAATGGTCCGCTCCATGCGTCGCCGCACTTCCACTTCCATCCTATCTACCTGATCATCTCTCAGGGGTCTTACTTCCATAAAGGAATGGGAAATCTTATCTCGAGGTGAGTTTCGCACTTAGATGCTTT
>FOCC01000001.1:0-114426 GCA_900110005.1 Ligilactobacillus sp. WC1T17
TGGCCTTGCCAGTTGTAATAGCAAATCTTATTTTGGCCATAAGCTGATAAGTTTTGGAAGCCGGTTTGCATGGTATAGTCTGTTTTACTAAAGAGATACCATTTACCATTTATAAGTTTTTGTCCTGACTGTAAAACGCCGTCAGCACCTGCATAATAAGTCTTTTTATTCCAAGTCTTTAACCCATTTTTTTGTAAACCGCCCTGAGCATCAAACAGGTAAGTCTTGCCGCTGATTGTTTGAACTCCCGTTACAGCCTTACCATTTTGATAGTAATAAGTCTTACCACTGATTGTTTGCCAGCCGGTAACACGGCTATTGTTACTACTGCTGGTCAAAGCACCGGTTTTGGCATCAAAAACATAGGTCTTTGCCCCTAAAACGAGCTTGCCGAAGATTTCTTTGCCATCACTGCCAAAATAATAAGTCTTATTATTGATAGTGACGAAACCATTCTTCAACTCTGCCCCAGTGGTAGGGTTGAAATAATAATAACTGCCATTGATATATTGGCGGCCATAAAGCATTTGACCTTGGCTATTGTAGTAGCAGATTTTATTTTGACCATAGGCAGATAAGTTTTGGAAGCCGGTCTTCATCGCACCTGTTATTTTATCGAATAAATACCAGTGCTTATTGATATATTGCTGACCGTAAAGCATTTGACCCTGGCTATTGTAGTAGCAGGTCTTCTTTTGACTGGCAATATATTGGAAGCCGGTTAACTTATTGCCGTTGCTATCGAATAAATACCACTTGCCACTGATGTATTGCTGGCCGGTAACAGCTTTGCCGTTTTTGTAGTATTTATTGCCAACCCAACCATTAGTAGTGGTAGTAGACGAACCGTTGGTCAATAAACCATTAAAATCAGTTGACAAATCAAGATTGCCTAAATTCCAATAACCATAAACATGGGCCGTAGATGAAAATTGCCAAGCGCCGTAGCCTTGATTTTTCCATTGCGTTTCATAATATCCGCCTCTTGTTGGTGAATATGGATATTGTGCAAGCCAAGTGCGCGCCTTACCTACCGTTGAAATGACGGCATCGCGGTAAGGATAGGATTGGTAAACATAAACCCCATGGTTAGTATAACCGTTGCTGTTTAATGCTGACCAAAAAGAATTAAGGCCGTTTTTAACCTGTGATTTCATGGTCGTAGAATCTTCCATATCGGCAAAGACCAAGGTATTTTTAGCAAGGCCTAAACTCTTCATGGCACTGGCCAAGTAGCGGCCTTCGGAAGCCCCTGCTGATGAATTGCCAAAAGTAGCATAATGATATACAGCTACTTTCAACCCAGCAGCCTTAGCATTAGCAATTTGGGTTTTGGCATAAGGGTTCTTATAGTAAGTTCCTTCTGAAACTTTCACGATAATGGTCTTAACACCGGAATTCTTCATAACTTTATAATGAGTCAACGTCAATTTACTTTGATATGACGAAACGTCAACAGCATCCCCGCGAGTATACTTGGAATTGCCGATTGAAAATGAATCACAAGCGCTTAAAATTGACCTAATCGTCGTCTTTTTTAAGGCGTTATTTTTATGTAAATTAACTTCCTGTACTTCAGGAGTCGTTAAATTAGGCTGGCTATCCGCTTGAACTAGGCTCGTATTCACACCTAAAGCAAACAATAAGGCACCTGTGGCAAATCCTAATTTAAAATGATTATTTTTCACGTCAATCCCCCTTCATTTTTCTAATTGATAAAATAATAATCCATAATATAGTAACTATGCTACGTAACACTTTTGAACATTTTTTGAATTTTTTTAAACTAAACTTAATGTTTTTCTATAAGTTTACTTGCCAAAGTCCTGTTTTACCGCTATACTTGTTTTCGTGCTTTAGCACACGGTGGTTCGTAACCATCCCACCGTAATAAAAAACTAGGAAGAGGTTTTATTTTTATGTCAAACACTAAATCACGAGTTTCTGAACTCGCTAAAGTTGCCTTAGTAGCAGCGTTGTATGTCGCTTTAACTTTTGTTAGCCCAAGTTATGGAGCTATCCAATGCCGTTTTTCAGAAATTTTCAACAATTTCACGGTTTTCAATAAGCGCTATATCGCAGCCGTTACTTTAGGTTGTTTTATCGCTAACTTATGGTCTCCTTTAGGTATCGTTGATATCGTCTTCGGGACTTTGGGAACAGTAGTTATGACTAGTTTAAGTTATTTCTTATCTAAAAGAGTTTCATCCGTACCGGCTAAGTTAGCTATCTGTGTTGCTGTTTGCACCCTGATGTCATGGAGTGTTGCTTTAGAATTGCACATCGTCAGCCAAGCACCATTTTGGATGACTTATTTAACCGTTGGCATCGGTGAATTCATTGCTACAGCTATCGGTGCTGTGATTACTTACATTTTGAGTTCTAAACTTGATTTAACTGACTAATAACCAATTCAATTAATCATTAGGAGGGGTTTTATGACATTTGAAAAAGTTTTGCCTGGACTTAAAGCCGGCAAAAAAGCAGTGCGCACCCAAGGCTGGGGAGATAGTGAAGAATATATTTTTGTTGTCTCTGGGGATACTTTAAATGGTGAACTTATCAACCCTTATTTGATGATTAGAACCAAAGAACAACCAGCCTTATCTCAATTTATGCCTACGTCCTGTGACGTTTTGGCGGACGATTGGGAGTTTGTAAATTAATGGAGAAATATTTTGATTATCAAGCTCAAAAGGTGGTTATTACAGGCGTTGCCTCAGGTATTGGTTTAGCACAGGCGCAAGCTTTTTTAGCCGCCGGTGCCGTCGTCTGCGCCAGCGATATTCAACAAAATAACGCTGTCAGCCAGCTTCAACATCAATACCCGCAAACTTTTTACTTTACCCAAGGGGATTTGGCTAGCCTGGCCGGCATTCAAAATTTAGCCGACTTGGTCGCTGCTAAAATGGGATTTTGTAATATCTTACTTAATACGGCAGGCATCTTAGACGCTTATACGCCCACCTTAGAGACAAGTGAAGCCTTATGGGATAAAGTCTTCAATACTAATTTAAAAAGCATTTTCCGCTTAACAAATCTGCTCTTGCCTAAAATGCTTGAAAACGGACATGGGGTTGTGATTAATATGGCCTCCATTGCCGGCTTAGTAGCTGGCGGAGGCGGTGCAGCCTACACTGCATCAAAGCACGCCATCATCGGCTACACCAAGCAGCTGGATTTAGATTATGCAGCTCAGGGTATCAGAGCCTGCGCAATTGCACCTGGTGCCATCAATACCCCGATGAATAAAAAAGATTTTGAAGGAGATGCTAAAATGGCAAAAGAAGTTGCTTCTTTGACCCCAGCAAAAAGATGGGCGTCTCCCAAAGAAGTAGCTGATCTAACGCTTTTTTTGGCCAGCTCAGCTGCAGATTATATCCACGGTGCTACCGTTCCGATTGATGGTGGCTGGATTGAAAAATAAAAAAAGCCCGTTAGCTAAAAAGCTAACGGGCTTTTTATATATCGTTAACAGATAAGGCAAATAAAATACTTTGTGGACCACTATAAGAGACCAATGACGGCCGCATTTTGGCTAATTTAATATCAGCTGTGGGCAAATCAGTTTTAATGATTTGCACCCATTTTTGGGCCGTTTTTCTCGCTTGCGGCTCAAACATCACATCAACTAAAGGTTTCTGGCCGCCAGCTGCCAGCTGTCGCTTAAAATCAGCCATAATTGCCGCATAAAATGGTTTTACTCGCACAAGATGATCAACCAAAAGTAATTTTCCCTGCTGATCAAAGGTCATTAAAGCCTTATTGGGGATGACACCGGGAACATGGCCTGCCAAAGAGCCTTTTTGCAACAAAGGTTTCATATCATTTATGAGCAAATAAGTCGCCTGTTTTTTGCGAAAAACGGCTAATTGCAATAAAATATCATCTAATTTTTCACCGGCCTGCACCAGCTGGCTAGCATATTCGACTTGCCTTTTCAGGGGTAAACCGCTTGTTCTAGCATCAAAAACCGCTAATTTTATGGGACAGTTTTTCTTTTGCGCATAAGTTTGCAAGCTGTCCCCTAAAGCTGATAACCCTGATGCTAAATGGATAGCTAAGCAAGCATCATAGCCCGCTTGCGCCAACTTATTGATTACTGCATCAATCTCTGCTAAAGAATTCTGACCTAGACTTAACACACTTGCCGTTAAACGGGCTTGCTTTATCAGCAGATCATCCGAAATATCCAAGCCTTCATGATATATTTTACCGCCAACGCTCAGCGGTAAATGCAACACTGTAACCTTTAAAGCCTGCGCTTCTTTTTTACTAATGGCAGCGGAACTATCCGTTAATACCGCAATTTTCATATTTAACATCCTTTAACTTAATCTGCTTCTATTTTAGCATACCCGCCAAATACCAGCCTAAAAAAGCACATAATGGTCCTAAAAAGGCACTAATAACAAAATATATGCCGGCTTGGCGGTAATATTTATCTTGGATTAAGGCCAAAAGCTCGGTATTATAAGTTGAAAAAGTCGTATACCCGCCTAAAAAGCCTGTTCCTAAAAAAAGGGCTGCATCAGTGGTTTTAACAAGTCCTAATAAAAAGGCCCCGCTCAAATTAATGATTAGCGTTATCCATGGAAAAACCGTATGTGCATGCTTTTTGTAAATATTTGTCAAATTATACCGCACTAAAGCGCCCAAACCAGCGCCAAAAGCTACCATCATCATACTGCCACCTTCTTTGCTGTCAAATATCCCAACCAAGCTAAAAGCAACCCGCCAAGACTATTTAACAGCCAGTAAATAAGACCTAGCATAAGCTGGCCAGCTTGCATAAATTGGCTCGTTTCAAAGGCGAAGGTGGAAAAAGTGGTTAAAGCACCAATCATCCCGGTACCTAAGCCCGTTTGCAGCCAAGCAGGAAAGTTCGATTTTTGCAGCAGGTAATACGTTAAAAACGCCAGCATAAAGCAGCCTGCCAGATTAACCAGCAGCGTTCCCCAGGCTAACAAGCGGCTGCTGATGACATATCTTAAAATGCCACCTAGCATAGCAAAGATAAAAACACTAGCATTTTCTTTAATCTTCATAAAATCACTCCTATACCAATATACACGCCTAGCAAATAAAAACAAGGGCGAAAAAACTTCGTCCTTGTTAAATCTCAGTCAATTTTTGCTTTAAATATGCTTGCATATCACTATATTTCCGGTATCCCGTGACCTTTTCTTTAGCAAGACCATGTTTAAAAATCAATAGGGCTGGAATATTCATAATATTTTGCTTTAAAGCTAACTCTTGATTGTGTTCCACATCAACTTTTAAAAACTTGATTTGTCCAGCTGCAATTTCTGGTTGAAAGGCTTGTTCTAATTGTTGCAACACAGGTTCCATCATTTTGCAGGGAGCACACCACTCAGCCCAAAAATCGGCCACTACCAGCGGCGCTTTTTGAACATCATCAGCAAAAGTTTGGGCTGTACTTTTTTTAGCCATCTTGTTACCTCTTAAATTATTTTCTATTACCGCAAAAGGTGCAAATCACGATTGCACCCTGGTTTAGTCAGGATTTGGCTCGCATACGCCTACGTCTAAGCTGTGTCCGCTTGGAATCGTACCGATTCCCGCGCTACCACGAGCTTAGTCTACAGGCGTATGACCGCTCGCCAAAACACCCTGGTTTAGTCGGGCTTTTGGTCGCATGGGCTTAGTGACAAGGAACTACTCCTCGGGGGCTTGACAGCCCCGCTTCGTCGCAGTCCGCTTGTCATACAGCCCATAACCGCTCGCCAAAGCACCCTGGTTTAGTCGGGCTTTTCTTAGTCGGGCAATCGTTCGCATAAGGCTAAATCTAAGCACAAACAGCTTGGGGGCTTACAGCCCCACGTCGCCGTTTTAAGCTTAGCTTACGCCTTATAAGCGCTCACGATTGCACCCTTACTACTATAGCACAAATTTTTCAATCACTTCAGCGACAGCATCGTGGTTATTATCATTTTCCGTCGTATAATCAGCGACGTCTTTTACAAATTGGCGCCCATTGGCCACACAAACACCTAAACCGCACGCTTTAATCATTGGCAAATCATTACCATTGTCGCCCACGGCAATAATTTCATCAGGCTTAATGCCTAATTTGGCACCTAAAGCTAAAGCAGCCTGCCCTTTGTCAGCCTTTAAATCATTAAATTCCACATAGCGATCGGATGAAAAAGCAATGTTAAGCGGCTCTGTGAGCAAAGCTTGTGCTTCTTTTCGAAATGCAATCCGGTCTGCTTCAGCGGGAACATGAAAAATAATCTTCGTGATTGTCTGATTTTCCAAAAAATCCAAATTTGGATCTTCCATTTCTTGCCAAGACGGCACCCGTCCCGTCAAATAATCTGTTTCAGCTTGGTTCATATTCCAAATATAAAGTTCGTCAACCGTATAAACATGTACGCATAGGCCTTTGAGATAGCCGAGTTCAAAGAGTTTTTGCATCATTTCAAAAGCTAACGGTGCTGTTTGCACAACTCGGTTAGCCTTATTTTCAACGATGGTGGCTCCATTATAGGAAATGACGTATTGGCCGGCTTGACCGCTTAAGCCTAACTCCCGCAAGTTATCTTGGACTGACATAAAACTTCGGCCCGTGTTCGGTACAAATTTCAATCCGCTGTGAACTGCTTTTTTAATCATTTCAACCGTATGAGTCCCGATGGTTTTATCATCGCAAAGCAGCGTTTCGTCCAAGTCGCATACTAACATTTTATACATTTTAATAACCTCTCTTAAACGTTTTCATACTCATAATATAACTTATTTGTACCAACAAATCAATCAGTGAGGCTGGTTTGCTGCAAAAGGCCGACTACCGGGGTTCCGTCTGCCTTATTGCCCAATAAAATCTTGCCCTGCACTTCAAAACCAGCTTGGGCAAAAAAATTTTGCATCGCTTCATCTAAAAAAGGTGCTGCTAACAATTGCTTAAACCCTTCGCGCTTTAAAGCGTGCTTTAAAGCTTTAATAATCGTTTGACCTATTCCTTGCTTAACTAGGGCCTGGTCCACCATAATCAGCCCCAGCCAAGCAGATAAATTGTCAGGAAAAGATAGCACTATATCAACCAATGCGATTAATTTTTTGTCCTGATAAAAACCTAAATAAAATTTATCAGCGGCCCTGCTACGGTCCGGCAAACTAGTTAAATCAGTTAAAATATCAGCCTTGGTGACTGGATGGTCCAGCAAGTAAGTATGATAATTAGGATGACCCTTTTGCAAAATTAAAATTGCTTCCGCATCGCTTGCTTGCAACATTTTAACTTCATAAGGCAATAAAAAAGCTAACCGTGAAATCAGCATCAAATTCCTCCTTAAAAAAAGAGCTGAGAATAACCTCAGCTCTTCTAAATTAGGCTTCTGGCGCCTGTCTTTTTTCTAGCCATGCTAAAAATGGCATCAAGCAGCCTGCGCCGAACAAAACACCGACTGACAAGAAATTCAAAATTAATTGATGGTTCCAAGCGCCCGTACCAAAGGTTACATCTTGAGGTAAGAAACTCATGATAGCACAAATCAGTGAAAAGACAAAGCACCAAGTCCCCATTGCGATTGCACCCTTTTGATTTTTAATATAAACAAATTGCGAAGGAAACTGTTCTTGATGCAAACGCACGCAGATAAAGGCCAAAAACAACCAGCAGTTTTTGAAAGGAAAGACAATTCCATTCAAATTAAGCAACCAGTTAAAGACCGCATTAATATCAGGCAAAGTTCCTGAAAGTAAAAGTAAAAACAGGCATAAACCGGTCGTCAACACATAAGAGTGAATTGGACGGCCATTACGGTTTCGCTTCAGCATCCATTTTGGCATAAAGTTAGCTGCCGTATCAGCTGCTAAAACCCAGCTGGTTGAATCCAAAAAAACCGCTAATTGCGCCATCATATAAACCGCCTGTACTACTGCAAAAACATACATCAGGGTATCACCCAGGCCCATGCGTTCACCCAATAATTGGAAGGCATAATATGAACCATTCATTTTGAGGTCATGCGGCAAATTATTGGCATCAAAGAAAATTGCTAGTGAAAAAGTTCCAAAAACCGTCAAAAAAGCTGTCATCGAAGCAATCAAAATCATTGATTTTTTGAAATCACGGTTAGGATTTTTCATTCTGGTCAAGTAAGGCGCCACCAGTTCAGCCCCGCAAACCGCAAACATCAATAAACCAGTTGTTGAAAAATACCCCGGCGTAAATTTAGGGATAAATGCCTTAAGGTTAAAGGGTTGGGTCGCAATGTGGCCGCCATTAAGCAAAGTCCATGCGGTCATCACTACAAATAAAATAGTCATGACAAACATTGACACCCCACCAATTGTGGCCATAACCTGCAGTGATTTTTTGAAAAAGTTTTCCAATAAGATAAAAATCAAAATAATAACAAAAGTCCAAATCCCAAACCACACACTTGACATCCGGCTGCTTAAACTATTATCGCCTAAAAGCAGCCAACTGTAAGAAACAATCGTTGAGTTAGCCACGTCAACAATATATGGCAGGCAAGCAGCCCAATACATCCAAGCTGTCCAATAACCTAAAGCATCACTGTGGGTACTGTGTCTGACCCACGAAGCCAGACCGCCTTCTTGATGACCATTAAAAACAGACCCCAAATGCGCTACGGACATTTCATATGGAACAACAAAGAAAAAGACCATGAAAATCCAAGAAAAGACCACCGACAAGCCTTGATTTTGCAAAGGATATAAAATATCATCAAAACCAATAATTGTCACAAAACCGATCATAGCTAAGACCGGCCAGCTGATATAGCTTTTATTTGTTTCATTTTCCATGAAAAACGCCTCTACCTTTTTATAAATTTTTGTAAAGCATACTGAAAAATTTTAATGAATAGATAAGTTTTTGTCAATATATTAAAAAAGCTATCTCAAACAAGATAGCTTTTAATCTTAATTTTTTACTTTGTGTACTACAGCCGTCAGCACTAAGGCTAAAAGAACCAAGCCGCCGAATAAAGCAGCTGGAATTTCAATATCGATGGTTGGAATGGTCAAGAAGAGTTTAATGGCAATCAGCGCAATCAACCCATAGGCCGTCACTTCCAGTTCAGGAATAATTTCCATTAACTTCATGACAACTTCGGCAATTCCCCGCATACACAGGATACCAATCATCCCACCAATTAAGACGATAACTGGATTAGAGGAAATCGCCAATGAAGCTAAAATGGAATCCATTGAAAAGACGACATCCATCATTTCAATGGAAATCACCACCGACCAAAACAGCGGCAACCTTCTTTTCTTTTCTTTGTGCTCCTTATGATGAACTTTTTCGGGATGACGCATTTTATAGAAGTGGTTCAAAGACAGGTACATCAAGTAAGCTGCCCCCAAAACCTTAATTTCCCAAAAATTAATCAAATAAGAGCCTAAGCCAATCAAAATGAAGCGGAAAATATAGGCGCCCCATAAGCCATAAAATAACGACTTTTCTTGTTGAACTTTATCAGGCAATTTTTGTGTCTGCGCAGCTAAAACAATAGCGTTATCCACTGACAGCAAACATTCAATCAAAACCAAAGAGAGGATAATCATCCAATCTGAGCCCGATTCAACAACTGTTTTCCAATTATTTAAGTCAAAAAATGGTCCATACAACTTAGTTAGTATCGACAACAATGACCCTCCTTTTAATAAGTTATCCACATCATACCATATCTGCCAGCTGCATTATGCATCTTTACAAATAATTTACAGACAACTACAAAATCCTTAACAAATCACGCCCATAAGCGCTTTTGACGTCCTCAACCACTACAAAAGCAACTTCGTCAACTTTTTTGATAGCACCCATTACCTTCACTAAATCTTTGGCCTCACACACCAAATACAAAAGCTCTTTTTCCTGCTGACTGATGTACCCTTTGCCTTTAACCAAAGTAACCCCAGTCCCTGTAATCAAAGATAAGTGCTGCGCTAAAAGATTGGTTTTATCCGACACAATCATCAGCTGCTTTTTAGCGACAAAATTATCCAAGAATTGGTTTAATAGTACGGCCGACAGATATAACTCGATAATAGTCAGCAGCATATTTTCAAAGCCGATGACTACAAAAGATGGGATCGCTACCATCAAATCAAAACACAACATGGCAGACCCTGTTTTGATTCCAAAGAATTTATTGACAATCTTGGCTAAAATGGTCGATCCGGCTAAAGTGCCTTCACCTTTCATAATGAAAGCCATGGCTACCCCCATTAAAGCTCCGCCGATTAAAGCCGCAATCAGAGGCTCTTGTAAATTAAACTTAAGCGTGACGGTGATTTTTAAAAATAAAGAAATAAGAGCAATCGTATATACCGTATAAAACACAGTCTGCTTACTTAACAATTTCCAGCCTAAAAGCAGCAAACAGCCGTTTAACAATAAATTAGTCAATCCCGGCGCAATGTGAAAAAGGTAATATCCCAAGGTCATCAAACCGGTCACCCCTCCTTCACCTAAGTGGTTGGCAATTAAAAAGCCGTTAATCGCCACCGCATACAACAAAGCCCCCATGGCATTCAAACAAAGATTATAAACAATTTTTTTACTCATCTAAATCCCCTAATTCAAGCTGAATTGCCGTTTTTTTAGGCTTAGCCTGCTCTTCGCGGCCATACAAAAAGCCCTTAATCAAGGCATACAATTCACTTTTTTCACTTGCCGTCAATTTTTTAGCCGCAAATTCAACTTCAGCATTGGATGCTAAAATTTCAGCTAAATCAAAATTTTCATACCCGCGTCCCAGTAAATAATCAGCGGATACTCCAAAAAATTCAGCCAGTTGTCTCACATCAAGGTAAGACGGCGTATTAATGCCGCACTCCCATTTACTCAACTGCGTCGCTGTTTTTGCCTTCTTAATGTACCTGGCCTGCATCTGATTTAAGCCCTGTGCCAATTCATTTAGCGTTAATTTTTTTCCTAGGCGCAAAGCCCGCATTCTTTCTGGAAACATCTTATCTGACCTTTCTGCTTAATAGAAAAAGCAGTAAATAATTTACTGCTTTTAAGCTTTTATTTCTTCAAACCACTGCGCCAGCTTCAGGTAGGCTTCAGGTAAAGCCACTGTCGGCTTCCAGCCGAGGCACTGGAGCTTTTTAGAATTCAGCTTCATTTTGACATCAGGGGCATAGCCTAGACTGGCACTATTCTGCGGCACATCAATCACAACTTGGGACTGGCCCTCAGATAACACTTGCGCCACAAGTTCTGCCATAGCTTTAATGGTCAAATGGCTGTGCTCATTAGCCACATTGTAAGCTTGACCCGGCTGTCCCAAGTACAGCAGCATCAAAATGGCCTTAACAGCATCAGCCGTATAGACATAATTACCTTCCGATAACCCCTGCGTATGCAAGATTAAATCTTCATGCTTTAAAGCACTGCGGGCAAATTGTGCAAAAACCCGGTTTTCACTCGGCAAAACACCGGCACCAAACGTTTGCGCCAAGCGGGCTGAAACAACCTCCACTTGATACTGCGCACTGTAGCCTGTGCATAAACACTCGCAGGCTCTTTTACCTTCAGGATAACAGCTGCGGGGGTTGGTTAAATCAATAAAGCCCAGATCCTCTTCCGTGGTATTAGTAGTATTTTTAGGCTGACCGTAAATTTCCATGGAAGAAATATACACCATCCGCGCCTTTTTTTGCCGGGCTAATTCAAGCATTTTCTTGGTGCCTTTAAGCGCCACTTCAAAAGTACCCACAGGGTCTTGCACCATAACTTTCGAAGCCGTAACTGCGGCCGCATGGATAATAAAATCGACCCTGTCTTCGATATTTACGGCCGCGGCTGTCTTTAAATCGTGCACCACCAACTGCAAACTTTCGTCATTAAGCAAAGACCCATATAAGTTGTGCGCCTTAGCCTCATTTCTGACTAACGCATAGACTGTCAAATTAAGCTTTCGTTTGCGGTTGGCATACAATAAAAACCTTACCAGCAAGGAACCGATTAAACCAGTCGCCCCGGTGATCACCAGACTTTTATTTTTTAAACGGCTTATATCAAGCTCAGAATTAAGCAGGTTCTCAAAATCTTCTGTTAACACACTAGTCGAGGCCATAAATTTGTTCATCCTCCCTGGCATCAAGCAAAGCGCGCATCGTATAGAAATCATCCGGCGTAGTAATCTTGATGTTTTCCTGTGGCCCTTCAATTAAATAAAGCTGGTGTCCATAATATTGCATCATAGAACATGAATCAATAAAGTCGCCCTTCTTTTCAGCTAAAGCTTGGCGGTGCGCGCCTAAAATATCTTTAAGCCAAAAGCTTTGCGGTGCGCGCGCTAAACGTGACATGGAGCGGTCAGGAATCGCCACAATTTTATTATCTTCACCAACCGTTAACACCGTTTCTTTAACGGGAACACTCGTGATGGCACTGCCGTGTGCCTTCACTGAATTGATATTATCCGTAATCGTTTGTTCTCTAATCAAAGGACGTACCCCATCATGGATTAAAACGATTGCCTCTTTGCCATCAGCTACGCGTTCAGCTGCACATAAGCCGTTATAGATTGAGGCCTGCCCCGTTTTTCCGCCAGGCACAACTTCTTTAACTTTTTTGAGGTTGTATCTAGTTAACAGCTTTTGCAAATGTGGAATCCAATCTTCAATACAAGCAACTACAACCGCATCGATGTCAGGATGATTTTCAAATAACTCAAGGGTATGCACAATAATCGGTTTGCCATGCATATTTAAAAATTGTTTTGGTCGGTCCTTGCTGCGCATCCGCATACCAACTCCGCCAGCAAAAATAACTGCAATATTCATTCAGTTTGCCTCCAGTGACCGTAAATTTAGCGCTTAAATTAAGCGGCTTTTTGTGTACAACTAATAATAACATATTTACCTTTCTTTGGTATCATCACCTTATTTCAATGCAAACAAAAACCATTTAACAGCAATTGATAACTGTTCTCATTTAGAATCATTTTAGTTTACTTTGGGAGTAAAAAGTGTTACCTTAATAGTCGAAGCCGCGGAGGTGCTTAAAAATGAAACATACAACTAAATTAATCATTACCTTATCGATTAGCGTTATTGCCCTTATTTTAGAATTTATCCTACACCAGCCCTTAGCTGCCCAAATTTTAATTACTATCGCCGGCATTGCTGTTTCTTTATCAATGCTCAGCGAAATGATTAAATCTCTTAAAAATGGCGACTATGGCGTAGACCTTTTAGCTATCACCGCCATTATCTCAACCTTAAGCGTCGGCCAATATTTTGCCGCTATGATTATTTTAATTATGCTGATTGGCGGCGATTCGCTGGAAGATTACGCTTCAAAAAAAGCTCATACTGAACTAAAAAGTCTACTCGACCATTCACCCAAAATAGCCCATGTCCTTGATCACGGCAAAACGATAGACTCAGATGTCGCCCAGGTTCAAGTCGGCCAAAAAATTCTCGTCCGCCCTGGTGAGGTCGTCCCGCTTGACGGTCAGGTTTTAGTCGGCCAAAGCTTCCTGGATGAATCATCTCTGACAGGCGAATCTTTGGCCGTTTTTAAAGGGCCAAAAGACCTGATTTATTCAGGTTCCATTAATGGCGATCAAGCCTTGACCATGCTCGTATCCGCGACTGCCAAAGACAGCAAATATCAGCAGCTGGTCAGATTAGTCCAAGAAGCCGATAAATCACCGAGTCATTTTGTCAGAATGGCTGACCGCTACGCCTTGCCTTTCACGTTAGCTGCCTTTGTCATTGCCGGCTTGGCTTGGTTTTTCTCCAAAGACCCTGTCCGGTTCGCTGAAGTCCTGGTGGTTGCTTCTCCTTGCCCCTTAATTTTGGCAGCCCCAGTAGCAATGGTTTCAGGAATGAGCCGTGCTTCTCGCAACGGGATTATCATTAAAACAGGTGATGTTTTAGAAAAATTAGCCGTTGCTAAAACGGCAGCCTTTGATAAAACAGGCACTATCACCAAGGGCGCTTTAACTGTCCATGATGTCAAAACAAAGCCGGGCGTTTCCGCTGAAAAGCTGTTGCAATTAGCTGCCAGCGCGGAACAATCATCTAATCATATCTTGGCTAAATCCTTAGTGGCCTACACTAAAGCACAAAAAATTCCGCTTTTGGCTCCGGATAAGCTAAAAGAAGATACCGGCCATGGGGTAACAGCTTGGATTGATCAGGCTAAAATCACCGTTGGCAAAAAAAGCTATGTTGCCCCCGAAAACCTTGACGAAAGTCCTAATCAAACCGCTATCTATGTCGCTAATAATCAAAAACTTTTGGGATACATTACCTTCCTTGATCAAATTCGGCCGGAAGCCAGCCAAACAATCGCTGCTTTAAAAGCTCACGGTATCCAAAAAAGCTTGATGCTGACCGGCGACAAATTAAAAATCGCCCGTAAAATAGCCCAAGAAGCCGAACTTGATGAAGTAAAAGCGGAACTGCTTCCCCAAGACAAAATTCAAGCTTTAAACGATATCCCGCCAGAATTGCGTCCTGTCATCATGGTTGGCGACGGTGTCAACGATGCTCCCGCCTTAGCCTGCGCTGATGTAGGCATTGCGATGGGCGCAAATGGAGCTAGTGCTGCCAGTGAATCGGCCGATGTCGTTATTTTGAAGGATGATTTAAGCAAGGTCGCCAAGGCGGTCATAATTTCCCAAGATACTATGAAAATCACTAAACAAGCCGTCTTATTAGGTATTTTTATCTGCCTTGTCTTAATGCTTATTGCTACAACAGGCGTCTTGCCGGCTTTAGTAGGAGCCTTATGCCAGGAATTGGTCGATACGGTTTCGATCTTGTGGGGCTTAAAAGCTCGCTTTCCCAAAGAAAAAAGCTAGCCTACCTAAAAAAATCAGTCGAAAGTAAGTTCAAAAATCAACCTTGTCAAATAAAAAAGACACTAGCTTAACCAAGCTAGTGTCTTTTTTTAGCGATTTTCTTCTGGTTCGGGCTTCTTAGTTAAAGTAATAACCCCGATAGCGTTTAAACCGGTATGAGTCATAATAATCGGACTGGTCAATTCTGAAATATAACGAGCATCTTTACTGCCTTCAGGAAGCATACGATCCTTGATACGCTCGATAAATTCTGGATCGGTGCCGACATTTGATAAGGATAGTTCCTCAATTGGGTTATCCGTATGGTATTTTTCAAGGCTTTGGCAATATTTGACAAAAGCTTTGCGGCTGCGGCCTTTATACACCACATCCAGACTATTTTCCCTAAGTCTGACCACAACTTTGAGATTAATCATTTTGGTTAAAAGACCGGCCATCTTGCTGACACGTCCGCCAGCAACCAAACAGTCAAGGTTATCCACTAAAACATCAGTGGTAGACCGCAAGTGGATATCCCACAAATGCTCCTTGATTTCTGCAATGGACTTGCCTTTAGCTGCATCTTCAACAGCTGCCAAGACTTGGAAAGACAAAGCCCGATCCGTTTCTTTACTATTGATGACTGTTACTGAAGCGTCTACCATTTCGGCAGCTGCACAAGCGGTTTGATAAGTGCCGCTTAAAACATCAGACATCATAATCGCCAAAACTTCGCTGCCGTCAGCGCCGGCTTTTTCAAAGACATCAATAAACCGGCCCATCGGTGGCTGACTTGTCTTAGGAATAATCCCTTTGCGCAAGGCTTCAACTAATTCGGGTCGCGTAATCGTTTCACCATCCACATGGTTAATGCCATCAAGTTCAACCGATAGCGGAACGATAAAAATATGATTATCTTTAATTTCTTGAGCAGTCAGTTGGGCTGATGAATCGGTGACAATATTAATATGTGCCATCTAAATGTCTCTCCTTCACTTATTTTAATGCTTTAATTATAACGCAAAGCATACCGACATTCCAATAAAGCAGGACTGGAAGTCTAGATACAAAAAAGCCAAATCAATTCATTTGATTTGGCTTTACTTTTAATCTTGTTTAAAGGCCCAAAATCTTTGTCCGATATAGTTCAATCCTACAAAGAAAATGGAACCGGCCAACATAGCCGCATTATCTTGGACACTTTGGCTAAAGGAGCTAAAGAGGTAAACGACTACAGGTTTAGCAACGCCGTAAGCGACCAAGTAGCACACTGTAATGTTGATAATGAATTTTACGATGACTTTAGCATCCTTGGACTTATTTTGGAAAGTAAAATACTTATTCAAAAAATAACTCACAATACTGCCAACAATATAGTTGGAGGCTGAAGAAATCCAGTAGTTGAAATGAAAGAGGTTATAAAATAAAAACATAACCCCCATCCCGACTGCAGTATTCACAATCCCAACCAGGATAAATTTTAACATCGTAATATCAAAAAACTGCTTTAATTTGTTCATATCTTATACCCTGGTCCTTAATCCTATTTGGATCCTTCACCGCTAAAGACTTCTTTGACTGTCAAAAAGAGAATTTTGATATCTTCAAAAATAGACCATTCATCGATATATTTCATATCAAGTTTGATAACTTCCTCGAAATCGGTAATATCAGACCGGCCGCTGACCTGCCACATTCCCGTAATCCCAGGACGAACAGCCAGGCGGGCCCGGTGGTGTTTTTCATAATTTTTCCATTCGTCAACCAAAGGCGGCCGTGTTCCCACCAGACTCATTTCCCCGCGCAAAACATTCCAAAATTGCGGAAATTCATCCAAGGATGTCTTGCGGATAAACCAGCCGATTCCATGCTTGGAGCCGTCTTTGCCTGAACCGATAATTCGCGGATCATTATCTGCTTTGAACATCAAAACGCTATCAACGGTATTCATACTCATGAGCTCTTTTTTACGTTCCTCAGCATCCTGATACATGCTTCTAAACTTGTAAATCTTAAAGAGACGTCCATTTTTACCAACTCTTTTTTGTGAGAAAAAGATAGGACCGGGATCAGAGAAGTAAATAATCGGGCCGATAATAATCACTAATATACCGGTGAAAACTAAGCCAACCAGCGCACCCACGATATCCATCAGGCGCTTTAAGGCCAGCTGGAAGCTGGAAGCGATTTTGATGGTTTGGGTAATAACCGTATAACCACTGATTTTTTCCACCGTCTGCATTCCGCGTTCACTATGGTACAGTTCAGCAATCGAAATGTGGGCCGTAATCCCCATGTTCAGCAAATCATCTAACACATTTTCCGGTGCTGTCTGCCCCTTAGGCAAGACAAACATAACCTCATCAACTAAGTCATTGACAATATTATCGGTAAAATCAGCAATACTACCGACAATTTTAACACCGTTAAATAAGTCACCTGTTTGATAAGCGCCATCTGTTAAAACCAAACCTGAGACGCTAATATCACCTAACGACTTTTGTTCCAGCCGTTCCTTGGTGTCTTTAGCCCAGTCCGTGGTTGTGACTAAAATCATTCTTCTTTTAGCATATCCATTTTTGCGGCGCTGTCTTAAGATGATTTTTTTCCAAAGTGACCGCTCCACGTAAATTGCCGGAATGCCAATAATAATCAGCAGCACAAAGACGGTTCGCGAATACCAGTAAGTTGTTTGTGTCATCAAAAGATACAAAGCTAGTAGCATTACCATGGCTAAAACGTATTTAACGGTTTCTTTTAATTCTTTAATACTATCTCTTTTTAAGATATTGCGATAATTTTCCGATAACACCGAGAAAACAAAGCCTGCTACCGCCATAATTAAAGCCCCATTATGATAGACAGGTCTTGCATATGGGTTTAACAAACCATGTCGAACAATAAAGGAAATGACGTATACCAGCTGCATAACCAGCATATCCAGTATCGTAAAATCCAAGTGTTTCATCCAACGATTACTTCGATTACTATACAAGTCTTATTCACCCTCAATTCCAGTCAGATTCCGTAGTTTAATCTATCTTTTCCTAGTCTATCAAAAGCTGGCTGAAAACTCCAGTTACACTTTAAAGACAAATTAGTCCTTAAATTCGCTCTTAACAGTTTCCAAAGCTGCTGCAATCACTTGATCCATGTTGTAGTACTTATATTGGCCCAGACGTCCGCCAAAGATGACATTTGCCGCGTTCTTTTGGGCGTATTCTTTATAAGCTTGATACATGTCATTGTTACGTTTGTTGTTAACTGGGTAATATGGTTCGTCGCCACGCTTCCAGTCAGCTGGATATTCACGGGTAATAACCGTCTTATCCTGGTCGCCCTTACCAAATTCAAAATGCTTATGTTCGATGATCCGCGTGTATGGTGTTTTAGCATCTGTGTAGTTAACCACAGCGTTACCTTGGTGGTTATCTTCGTCTAAGACTTCCGTTTCAAAGCGTAAAGAACGATATTCAAGTTCGCCTAACTTGTAGTCGAAGAACTGATCAATCATCCCGGTGAAGACAACCTTGTCAAAGTCTTTTAAGTATTGGTCTTTCTTGTCAAAGAAGTCGACTCCGGTTTCAACTGCAATGTTTTCGTTGTCCAACATCTTTTCAACGATTTGGGTGTAGCCGCCCATTGGAATACCTTGGTACAAGTCGTTGAAGTAATTGTTGTCATAAGTCAACCGCACTGGCAAACGTTTGATGATGAAGGCCGGCAGTTCTGTGGCTTTTCGGCCCCATTGCTTTTCAGTGTAGCCTTTAACGAGTTTTTCGTAAATATCGCGGCCAATTAAAGAAATAGCCTGTTCTTCCAAATTTTGTGGTTCCTTGCCAGCCATTTCTTGGCGTTGTTCGTTAATTTTAGCCATGGCTTCCTTTGGTGTAACCACACCCCACATCTTATTGAAGGTGTTCATGTTAAATGGCATGTTGTAGATTTCACCGTTGAAGTTGGCTACTGGTGAATTAGTGTAGCGGTTAAATTCAGCGAATTGTTGCACATAGTCCCAGACTTCCTTATTTGAAGTATGGAAAATGTGGGCGCCATATTGGTGAACTTGAATACCGTAAACTTCTTTGGTATAGATGTTACCAGCTAAATGGTCTCTTTTTTCGATTACTTTTACTTGGTGGCCGCGTTTGGCTGCTTCATGGGCAAATGTGGCGCCAAAAAGGCCGGCACCGACTACTAAATACTTGGTCATTTTAAATTCCTCCACACATTAATTTCAATGGCTTTTTTTATTCTAATATTAAAACCTAAGCCAAGATAGTGTATAATATGTTATTAGTGGTTTTAAACCATTTTAACACAATCGTATCTATTATATTACTGGCTGTCTTACTTAGCAATTAGCTTTTTATAAGACTGTCAAATTCAATCAACTATTTAGGTAAGTGTTTCAATGAAAGTTATCAAAAATTATTTTTACAATGCCGGCTATCAATTGCTGGCCGTCATCCTGCCGCTGATTACCGCACCGTATATTTCACGGGTAATCGGTGCACACGGTATTGGTATTTACACCGCCACCTATTCTACCATCCAATATTTCATTCTTTTGGGATCGATTGGGATTGGCATGTATGGCAACCGTGAAATTGCCTACGTCAGAGATGACAAGACTAAAATGACCCAGGTCTTTTGGGAAATCCAAATTTTAAAAATGATCATGGTCACCTTAGCTTACGGCAGTTTTATTATCTACTTGACGCTGATGCCGACTTATCGCGAATATATGTGGATTCAGTCTATCAATCTGGTTGCAGCTGCCTTTGATATTTCGTGGCTGTATATGGGCTTGGAAGATTTCAAAAAGACCGTTTTGCGTAATACCCTGGTTAAATTAACCTCAGTTGCCTTAATTTTTATTTTTATCCACCAAGCCAGTGATACTTGGCTTTATATCCTAGTTATGGCCGGATCTACTTTAGGCGGTAATTTAACCTTGTGGCCTTATTTGAAAAAGACTCTAGGTAAAGTTGAATGGAAAAAATTAAGACCTTTCAACCATTTCAAGCCAACCGTTGCTTTATTTATCCCGCAAATTGCCACGCAGGTTTATCAAATTTTGAATAAAACGATGCTTTGGGGTATGGTTAGCAGTGATGTGGCCGGCTTTTATGATCGGTCAGACAACTTAGTCAAACTGGTTTTAACCATCGTCACGGCGACCGGCACTGTTATGCTGCCTCACGTAGCCAATGCTTTTCACGATGGTAACAAAGCCGCGGTTAAACAAATGACGGCTGAATCATTTGACTTTGTCTCCTTTATCGCAATTCCGATGTTTTTTGGCCTGGCTGCGGTGGGCAAAAACCTGGCTCCCCTCTTTTATGGTCCTGAGTTTAAACCAGTCGGTCTGGCGGTTTGCATCGAAGCGGTGATTATTTTGCTGATTGGCTGGAGTAATGTCTTAGGTTTGCAGTATCTGCTGCCGACAAATCAAATCAAGATTTACACCCATTCCGTCGTTTCAGGTGCTGTAACGAACCTTATTTTAAACCTTCCCTTAATCTATCTATTGGGTTTAAATGGGGCGATTCTTTCGACCGTCCTTTCAGAGTTGGTGGTTACTGTTTATCAATTATGGCATGTCAGAAAGCAGCTTGAGATGCACCAACTATTCTTGAATACGCCTAAATATCTTTTAGCAGGTTTCATCATGTTTGTCGTGGTTTTAGGCATATCACTCAAGCTTACTTTTGCAAATACCTTCTTCATGATTTTAGCCCTTGGATGTGAAGTTTTAGTCGGGGCTTTAATTTACGGCCTGCTTATTTTGCTGTTAAAACCAACTATTTTAGGTAAAGCTAAACTCATCTTAGCTAAAATTAGGAGGAAATAATCATGGATATCATGAATCAAACTTATCAAATACCCTTTGGTCAGCGGATTTTAGCCAAATTTCCCTGGCTGGCTGATGCTATCTTCTTTGTGTCCTTTGAATTAATTGTTTTAACTAATTTTATTCAAGGAACAATGCTTTATAACCATCAAATTTCTAGCGTTGTTGTGGGTAAAGTCCAAATTATCGCTGGTATCTTGGCCGTCTTAAAAGTCCTTCTATTTGATGACAAAAGCATTAGCGGATGGCTCTTAACGATTTTTGTCGGCGTTTTGCTGTGGCAAAGTGCGACCTTAGCTTTAGGATATGATATTTTCTACTACTTCTTATTGCTTATTGCCGCTAAAAATGTCAACTTTAAATATATCGCCGCCAGTTTTTTTGCCACCACAACGGTTGCTTTGCTTCTTGTCTTTAGTTTAGCTAAATTCGGTATCATTCCTAACCTTTCATTTACCAAGGCCAACGGTACCTTTGCTTTGGGAATGAATTACCCTACCGATTTAGCCGCTAGATTTTTTTATCTTTTAGCCGCTTATGCTCTATTCAAAAACTTTGCCTTGTCCTTACCCGAAAAAATCAGCTTTTTAGCTGTAATTGTCTTAACTTATACGGTTACACACACCCGGGTTGATTTACTGGTGATGGCGCTTTTACTTTTAGCAATTATCTTTTATAAGCAGGTAGCCTTCATTTTGGAAAAAGTTACCAATAAAGGCATTACGGTGCTTTTAGGAGCTTTGGTAGCCGTTTTAGTAGGTGCTTCTTACCTTTATCGTGATCACAGTACCCTCTTTACGCTTGCCAACAAAATTTTCTCCAACCGTCTTTCCCTAGGAAACAGAGCTTTCAAAGAATATAACGTTACCTTGTTGGGCCAGCCTATTCCGCAACAGGGCTTTGGTGGCAGCAGTACTGAGAAATTGGCTGATTATTTCTACATTGACAGCTCTTATCTGAGAATTTTAATGATGTTTGGCGCCGTTACTTTTTTGATTTTTATCGGCCTATTGGTTTATTTATCCCAAAAATTTATGCAGCAAAGATTATATGCTTTTGAAATTGTCTTAATCTTAGTGGCAATCAGTTCTTTAATCGATCAACATCTTTATGATGTTTCATTTAATATTATTTTATTGGCTGCTTTAGCCAACCTTGATTACGCTAAAGACAGTCACTATTATTAATATTTCCAAAATGCACCTTTATGGTGTGTTTTTTTTTTCGTTTATCATATGCTAAAATATAACAGGTAAATTTTTTAGAGTACTTAGTTTAAATTAACAACGGAAGGATTTATAATTTTGGAAGAAAAGATACAACACGTTTATATTATTGGTGCCAAAGGTATCGGCAACTACGGCGGTTACGAAACCTTTTTGGAAAAACTTTTGGAATACCACCAAAACAACCAGCAGATTAAATACCATATTGCCTGCAAAAAAAACGGCAAGGGCTTCATGGACGAAAGTAAGCTGCCAAAGGCAGTAACGCTTGATGAAGACCACTTTACCTACTATAATGCCGACTGTTTCAAAATTAATGTTCCCGAAAAATTAGGTTCAGCTCAAGCTATCTATTATGATTTAGCTTCCTTAAAAGAATGCATCAGACAATGCAAAGAAAATCATATTAAAAATCCAATCATCTACGTTTTAGCCTGCCGTATCGGACCTTTTATCGGGCCTTATGTTAAACAAGTTCACCAATTAGGCGGTAAACTTTTGGTTAACCCTGATGGTCATGAATGGATGCGGGCCAAATGGTCTAAACCCGTCCGCAAATATTGGAAAATTTCCGAAGCCGGCATGGTTAAGCATGCTGACCTCTTGGTTTGCGACTCTGTTAACATTGAAAAATATATCCAAACAGAATATGCTAAATATCATCCTAACACAACCTTTATTGCCTACGGTTCTGATATTTATCCTTCTAAATTTAAAGATGACGATGAAATTTTTACTTCCTGGCTCAGCCAAAAAGGTCTTACACCTTTTAACTACTATCTCGTCGTTGGGCGTTTTGTTCCGGAAAACAATTTTGAAACCATGATTCGTGAATTCATGAAATCGCACAGCCAAAAAGATTTGGCTATTATCACAACCCAAGATGATAAGTTTTTGGCTGAATTAGATGAAAAACTGCATTTCAAACAAGACCACCGGATTAAATTTGTGGGCACCGTCTATAACCAGGAATTGCTCAAGAAAATCCGTGAAAATGCCTATGGCTACTTCCATGGCCATTCTGTTGGCGGAACTAACCCTTCCTTACTGGAAGCTTTAGGTTCAACCAAATTAAACTTATTATTAAACGTTGGTTTTAACGAAGAAGTTGGCCAAGATGCTGCACTTTACTGGAGCAAAGAAGCAGGCTCTTTGGCCCATTTAATTGACCAGGCCGATCAAATGAGCCCCGCCCAAATTGATGAATTTGGTCAAAAAGCTAAACAGCGGATTAAAGATGCTTACAGTTGGCAATTTATCGCTGACCGCTATCAAGCAATTTTTAAATAATCATAACTTGTGAAAGGAGATTAATAGTTTGACTAAAAAATTATCAATCATTGTTCCTTGCTATTTTGAAGAAGAAACGATTCCCTTGTTTTATCAAGCTGTTGAAAAAATCAAGCCCCAATTGACTGATATTGAACTGGAATATTGGTTTATCAATGACGGCTCAACCGATGGCACCTTAACAGCCATGAAAAAATTGAACCAGAAAGACCCGGTTCACGTTCACTATGCTTCTTTTTCCCGTAACTTTGGCAAAGAAGCCGCCCTTTATTGCGGCCTTAAAAATGCCACCGGCGATTATGTCACCGTGATGGATGCAGACTTGCAAGATCCACCTGATATGCTGCCGGAAATGTTTAAATATCTTGCCCAAGGCTACGATTGTGTGGGAACCCGTCGGACAACCCGCAGTGGCGAACCGCCCATCAGATCTTTTTTCGCCAAGCTTTTTTACAAGCTGATTAATAAAATTTCTGATACCAAAATGGTTGACGGCGCACGTGATTTTCGGTTAATGACCCGGCAAATGGTGGATGCCGTTTTAGAGATGTCAGAATATAACCGTTTTTCCAAGGGGATTTTTTCGTGGGTCGGTTTTAACACCAAATATCTGAAATACCCCAATCGTGAACGGGCTGCCGGTCAAACCAGCTGGAGTTTTTGGAAGCTCTTCACCTATTCAATTGATGGCATTATTAACTTCTCCCAATTTCCGCTTGATTTAGCCACTTTTGCCGGCTTTATTTCAGCCTTTCTTTCGGGGATTGCCATTATCTTTATCATTGTCCGCTACATCATCCATGGCGGCGATCCTACGACAGGATGGACTTCAACGATTTGCGTCATTTTATTTATCAGCGGAATCCAGCTCATGTTTTTAGGTATCATTGGTAAATACATCGGCAAAATTTTTACCGAAGTTAAAAAAAGGCCAATCTATATTATCAAAGAAAAAAAATAATTCAAAAAGAGCGCGATTTAAAAATCGCGCTCTTTTTAACTAATTATTTTTTTAAAGGGATATTTGCGGTGTAAATAAAATGACCGGATAAAAGGCACTTTGGGTACAACCAGCAAGGCTGCAAAGGTTAACAAAATACGATACGTTGACATACCGACTGTAGCGAGTACAGGTCCATAATGAGCATTAAGATTATTGAAAATTACGCTGCTAAGCGTAATGGCTTTGATATCAATTAAGTGGAAACACAAGGCAATTATCGAAAATGCCCCATACAGGTTAAGCCATTTTACTTTAAATCCGCTTCTTGTCACTACCATGGCCAAATACATCAGCGCATATGAACCGCCCATCGCACCCAGCATTGCCCAAAGAGGATTGGCTGCATAACCGATATTAATGAAGAAAAAGCCTTTATAGGCTGAAAAAAGCCATAACAAAATACCTAAGAACATCCAAGCCGCTTTACCTTGTTCAAGCAAGTCGTTTTGCCGCAAATACTTGCCAAATAAATAAAAAGGTTGACTGATTAAAGTCGCATTAAAAGCCCAGGGCAAACTAATATATTTGGCTGTCCAAAAACCAATTACACAGCAAATCAGCGTCAACAATACATCTAAATACCGCATTTTAACCTGTCTTTGCACTTTAACAATAAAATTAAAGATAATATCTGCGGTAAACATGGCTAATAAAAACCAAATGGCCCCGATTGACGGTACAAATAAATGCCCATAATTGGTCGATGTTCCTAAGCCGGCTGCTACTTCCAATAAAAATTGCCGGTTGCTTAGCGTTAACTGGCTAAACCCATGGGGGAAGATGTGCCAGTTAAAATAAGCGATATATAGTAAGATTGAAGTTGCCATATAAGGCAACAGCAAATTAAAGAAGCCTTTTTTAACCACTACTTTGGTCGCCTGCTGCTTATATAGGTATCCTGACACTACGAAAAATAAAGGCACATGGACGGCAAAAATCACTTTACCTAAATAAGTTCCTGTATATTGTCCCAGACTATGCCCCACGACAATCAGCAGCATGCCTACAGCACGGACTAAATCAATCCATTCAATTCTCTTTTTCATGTTTTTCCCTTTCCTAAGCCTGCATAAACCGCTTTAAGAATGCCTTAAAAGTCAATTCCTGCTGATACTTTGCATAGGCATTTGCGGCTAACTGCTGATATTTAGCTTCATTGGCCTTAATAGCTTCTAATTTAGCTGTCAAATCAGCAATATTTTCCGATTCATAAAAGCAAACCTCATTTTCAGAGACATAATCTCTGATGGCAGGAATATCATTAACCAAAATCGGAACCCTATTGCTCATCGCTTGGAACATTACCATATGTCCGGCTGAAATTTCATCATCGCGCAAGGAAAGCACTAAGACTTGGGATCTTCCCATCACATTACCAAAGTTTTCGACAACAACATCAGACAAGACTTTAATTTTATCAGTGTCTAAATCATTCAACCGCCAAGGCTGGGTCGCAATTACTAAGGGGTAGGAATTGGTACAATTATTATAAGCCTGAACTAAGGTTGGATAATCGCGATTACTGCCACCGCCGGAAAAGATATATTTTTCAGGCAATTTTTGCTTGGTATAGGGTGTAGCATTATCGTAATCAATGCCGTATTTGATAAATTTAAATTTATTTATACCAAAAATTTTGGCGTAATATCCAACTTCCCTCTTACCATAAACAATGGCCTTGCTGATTCCTTTTAAGGATTTTTGGGTAAATAAAATTCTTAACTTGTAATACAATTTATTCTTTTTAGGCTCAAATAAAAAGCCGCCCAAATTAATTTTAGCTTTTTTGTTTTTCAACCCCAAAAAAATCCCCACAATGGGATTAATGCAATAGATATTATCGTAGTCATCTTTTAAAATTTGCTTGGCATAGTCATAGGATTTCTTCCAATACAAAATATGCTGCAGTAAAGATCCGACCAGCTTATAATTTCTGACTTTACGAATGGTATCATCTTCATAGGCTGTATAAACGATATGATTATCTCCGCCTAAAGTTTCATTCATCAAGTTCAAAAATTCAGCTTGCCGCTTTTGATAATCCAACCTGTCAATAATTAAAAGGTTCTTCATTTAATTTCCTCCAACTTAAGCTGTGGTATCCTGACGGTTCATCAAAGCAGCTTTCACTAATCTTAGCCTATTTAAGCTGCTTTCAAATGTGAGACTTAAAAGCACTAAGATGGTGGGCAAAAATTGAATTAAATATCTAGATCTTCCGCCTTCAAATAATAACAGGAAAATCATCCCGCCAATCACACCTAACCTTAACGTATCTAAAAATAAATCGGTCTTGTCATAGCCCAGCAGTAAAAATAGCAAGGCTAAACACCAGACCAGCTGCGCCACAAAATAAAAATCATGGAGATATTTTCCATCAGGATACAGGTATTCTTTAAAAATATTAGGCTTAACTTGGGCACTGACTAAGGTATAGGTATCCTTTGAATTAGCCAAGATAAACTGCCCTTCTTTAAGCCAGCCAAAAGTTCCATCAGCCGTATTTAAGCCCTGCTTAACCATTAAAAATTTGAGATAGCCTAAAAAGCCGCGTTTTTTAAGCGTCATTTTAATATTAGCCTTGGAAATATCAATTCTTTCTTGTTTCGTTTTGGCGTCATGATTTTCTTGGTAAAGTTTAGCCGAAAAACCTCCTGTCCCATACATCCCCATATCAACATAATGAATAGCCGGAAAAGCCCTGCTCTGATCAATTTTAAGCAGGGTTTGGTGTTTGACTTGGTGTGAAATAACCAGGTAACTTCCGCCCATCGTCAAAAACAAGATGACTACCGGAATAATTTTTTTGAAGTTGAATTCATTAAACAAGGAAAATATGGTCCACAAAACAAAAGCAATTATCAAAATAATAGCCGTTGGTTTGATAAAATAGCCTACAATTGTCAAAAAGCCTAAAAGTAAAGTCGCCCCAAGTTTAACCGTTAATTTGTCAGTTTTATTAATGACAGCCAAACATAAAATCATCCCTGCTGCAAATGGCATCACCAATGTATCCGTATAGGGAATGATAATCATCGGAAAAATAAACATCAGTAAAATTTGTGTCCAAACAGCTTTCAATAAATATTTTTTTTGATAGCTTAAAACAGTCACACAGTTAATAACTAAGGCTAAATCCACCATCAAAGTATTTAATAAATCAGCTTTCAACCAATAGTGCGCCGTCCCTGCCAGCTTGAAAAAAGCATTAAATATTATTAGGGAAAACAGGTTATTGGGATACATACTGTAATATGCATTTTCACCAGGATTGTGATTATGGATATAGTTGTAAAAATGCATCACATCAAAACCAACCGGCGGATGGGTCGCATACACTAAGCTCACTTGAAAAAGGACCGCCAGCACAAAGAATAATAAACTAATGAGCAGTTGATACCTGTAAGCTGTTTTTTTGAAAAAATATCCCCCAATCAACACAAGACCTATTCCAAGCGGAACTAAAAAGATTTTAGCTGTCGTCATGGTTAATAATAGGTTTGATGACCTGACCGCTGCAATCAAAGATCCTAAAATCAAAAGGCTGAACAACCCTAAAAGCAGGTAGTGTCCACCCTGAAATATCTTCTTTCCCACCATTATTTATTCTCCTTTTTGGAATAATCATCTTCTTCAATTCTAAAGCGGGGACGTCTTTTAACTTCCATAAAAGCTTTACCAACGTATTCACCAATAACACCGATACTAATGAGCTGCACTCCGCCTAAAACCCAGATTGATATCATTAGTGAAGCCCAGCCGTCAACGGTGTGGCCGCTTATTTTTTGAATAATCGCATAGATGAATAGGATAATGCCGATAATGGTAATCATAAAGCCCAGGTTCATCACCATTTTGATGGGGGCCGTTGAAAAAGAGGTAATGCCATCTACCGCAAATTTAAGCATCTTGCGCAAAGGATACTTTGATTCGCCGGCAAAGCGTTCTTTTCTGGCATAATAAACCTTGGTTGACTTGTAACCCACCATTGGCACCATCGCTCTTAAAAAGAGATTTCTTTCCTTGAACTCAAGCAGACCCTGTGTAGCCCTTTGACTTAATAAGCGAAAATCAGCTGAATTAGAAACCAGCTCAACCCCTAATTTCTTCATGAGTCCATAATAGGCCAAAGCTGTATTGCGTTTAAAGAAAGTATCGGTTTCACGACTGCTTCTAACCCCATAAATAACCTCATAGCCTTCATGATACTTAGCCACCATTTCATAAATCGCATTGACATCATCTTGCAGGTCAGCATCAATTGTAATCAGCAGATCTGAATCTTTCACTGCCGTCGTCATCCCCGCTAAAAGGGCATTTTGGTGGCCATAATTGCGGGCAAACTTCAGGCCGGTTACATAAGGATATTCATCTTCATATTTTTTGATCAAATCCCAGGTTCTATCTTGTGAACCATCATTAACAAATAAAATTTTGCTATCATTATCAATTTGACCTTGCTTAATCAGGTTGGTCAAAATCAGCCCCAATGCTTGGACTGTTTCGGGTAAAACTTCTTCTTCATTATAACAAGGAACAATTATCGTTAATTTATTACTCATTTTCTCTCCATCTTTCACTTAAGTTAGCGTACCCAAGACCGGATAAAACCAATAAATAAGGCAAAATTTGAATGGCATACCGTGCTGCCCCGCCTTCAAAAAGAACCAAAAATAACATCATACCAAAAGCCGTCAGCTTAATTAAGATGGAAAATGAACTAAAATCACCTAAGCTAAATAAAATGCCCAAAAGCATCAAAGTCCAAAATAATTGGATGATAAACTTAAAATTCATCGTATAAGTAGCTGATCTTGGCTTAAAGAAGTATTTGCTAAATTTATTCGCCTTATGGTAAGGAGCTAAAAATTGCTTGCTCCAGCCCCAAGAAAGACCGCCGTTGCTAATCGTTGCCATGTGCTTTTTAATAGCAAAGTGTTGGTAATTCCAAATACCTCTGGTTTTTAAGCGGTGTTTAAAAACTTTCAAATCGGCCTTAGTCCGTTCTTTAGGGTCTTTAATCTGGTACCCCCGAACAACATCAGGATAATAATAATACCCATTGCCATGAACACCCATCGCCATAAAATGTGCAAATGAAAAAGCCCGGCTGCTATCAATCTTAACCACGTTATTGTGATTTTTATAACTGTTAAAAACCCCCGCATAAATGAATAAGGGCACTAAAAAAACGGCTGCAAATTTCAAAAACTGTTTATAGTTAGTTTTCAAATGTCCAAGATTTGCTTTACTAAGGTTAAACAAAAGCATCAATGCTAAAGCAATAAAGAAAATAATCGTGGATGGCTTAAGGGTATATTGCACATAAAGCAAAACACCTAATAAGCCCAATACCAGGTAGCTTTTAACATTCATTTTGGATAAATGCTTACCTAAGTATAAAAAGCCAAAAACATTTAGTGAGCCAAAGAAAAAAGCATATTGATCACTGTAAGGCAAACTGCACCAAGGTGTTAGGCACATTAAAACCCAACCAAAAAAGCCGGCAAAATAGGCAGCTTGGGGCTGAAGATAATTCTTTAAAGCATAAAAAACTAATAAAACCCCGCCATCCAACAAAATAAGGTTGAGATAATTCATCAGATAAGTCAATTCAGCTAACGACGGTTTGCCTGCCAGCAAATACACAAAATGCTCAAAATAAAGTAAAGCTAGATTATTCGGATAAACCGAAAAATAATCTGGATCAGCAATCTTTTTACCCGCAGCCTGTCTGAGCAAAGTAACCGGATCCCAGTTGCTGACACCCGTTAATTGCCAAATTAAATACAGCTGCCACATGACGGTTAAAATCCCTAAGCCGATTAAAAAAGCCTTTTTAAAGTGCTTAAGCCCAGCTAATTTAGCTTTTAAGCCTGGAGATGAGATGTGATTAACATGGCACAAAAGCACAACCACAGCGAAAATCAGGCAAATATCAAATAATTTAATAATTCCGTCGCCGGATTTTAAATAGTTATAATTCAGCTGCGCCATCGCACCTAAGACTCCAAATAAAATTGCTACTGCAAAAATAAAGTTAATTAAACTGTAGATATTTTTTTTTAACATATTATGCCCCTTTAATTGCTTTTAAAACCGCCTCTTCAGTAAAACTGCCCTGGCGGACCTTTTGGGAAATTACTTTGACATTGGCTTTGATTTGCTGATAATCAGCATCTGTCATCTTAGCTAAAAGAGCTGGCACATCATTTAAGCTGTCAACGGCTAAGCCCACCTTATGTTCCTCCACAAAAGCGGCTAAGGCACTCTTGGACCAAACAATCACCGGCAGTTCAGCAGCCATATACATAGAAAATTTAAAAGGATTATTATAGCGCAGATAGTTACCAAAATTGCCGGCACAGGTATCAACTGACGTGCCATCCCACACAAGTCCGAAGCGTCCCTTCATCGTAGAAACATCTTCTGCTTTAAAAGAGCCATGGTAAGTAACATTAGCGGCATTTTTAGCGTTATTTTCAGCATAGTTAACCCCATATAGGCGATATTTAGGGCTTTTGGGAAGCTTATAAGCGTAGCCCGCTTTATTTTCAGCCAAATTGCCCGCAATGATGATACTATTTTCGGTATCGCTTTGCGCCACCGGACTGGAGGTCAAATAATCAAAAAGGCCTAATGAAATAAGCTTATCTTTAGAAATCCCCCAGGAAATCATCTCTTTTTTCATAGCTTCATTATGGACAATAATTTTATTATATTCGTTTAAAAGCGTGCTTTCTTTCATTTTAAACTTCAATTTGGCAAATTTGCTGAAAGAAGGATCATCTTTATAGCGGATATATTGCAAATCATGCACTAAAACGAGGGCCTCAACCTGCTTTTTGTGCAATTTTTTTAAAATACGCTTCAAAAAAAGAGAATTTGGCGTCGGAAATTGGAAAAATAATTTATCGCCGGGCTTTAACATTTTAATCTTTTCATTTAACTGCAAGTATAGCCCCAGCCCTCTGGTCAGTGTGTTACCTTCAGGTGTTGTCCAAGCTTTAGGCACTTCAAGACGGACAAAGCCCAGTTTTTCTAAGACTTCGGTCACATCTGTCCTAGGTTTTGAGGTCGCTGTCCGAATATCACTTTTCTTGGGTTCACCAATAAAATAGTTCATTTTTATCTCCTATTATTTTTCTTAACCATAATTTTAGTTATCATTTTGATTATAGTAAAAAAACGCCCGAAGCTCAATAACATAAAAAAGCCCTGCTATGATAGCAGGGCTCATTAAAGCTATTTTTGCTTTCTACGCTCCAGTTTGCGCAGCAATGGTAAAATAAGGCCCGTGCCAAATAAGAAGAGCACTACGACAATATTAATCCACAATTGCTTAAACCAGGGTTGTGGCAGCTGTAAAAATATAACTGTTAATTGGGCGGCCATTCTTATTTTTCTTAAGCAGCTAGCTTGGCATATATTGAACGGTCGTATCGGCAGCCAAAAAGCGGCTGGCAGCATCAATTAAAGCCGCAATTTCAACCAATAATGTGACTAAACAAACAATTGAATAAGCATACATCAAAGTATTGCCCATGCCTGCTTCCTGTCCCAGTAATTGGAAGGCATAGTAGTTATCGTTCATTTTAAAGTCATTAGGAACATGTTTGGTGTCAAATAAAACGGCCAAGCCTAAAGTTTCAAAGATTACCATGAAAGCCGACATAAAGAACAAAAGCCACATGGTTTTAGGAAAGTCTTTATTAGGCTTTTTTAAACGGGAAATATATGGCGCAGCTAATTCAGCCCCTGACATCGCAAAAATCAGCATACTTGCACTGGAGAAGTAATGCAGGCTTAAGTGGGGTTTGATATTGGTCCAAGTCAGCTTTGCGGCAATATGTCCGCCATGTGTTAAAGACCAAATAATCATGATGTTGAACTGGACCAACTGCCCGGACGGATTGCCTTAGAAGGGGCTTTGCCATATCCACCAGGGGTCTTTATCGTCGCTCCCGGTGAAAAATGGCGTAAGCTTGATATTGACTACTTCAAGGTCTTACTTGCCTTAGCTGACAAGTTCCCCGGCTTTGAGCCCGAAATCCAAGGTGTCTACCAAGAAAATAGTCAAGTATTAGCCGAAGTTTTAAAAGCATAAAAAAAGCTGGTTAAACCAGCTTTTTTTAGTCTGCATTATTGGTGTGACGATAAAAAGTTAAACTAAACCACAGCGCCAATTGTAATAAAAACATCAGGGTAATAAAGGCTATGACTTTAACATTCCACATACCTAAGATAAGCTTTAGGCTGTATTTAGGACTCGTGATTAAATTAGTCGTATTTAGCCGCAAAAAACGGCCAATATAAATCCCAACGGCACCTAGAAAAAGCAAGATGGAAACAACTAATGTCTGCCAAAAATAGCCGGCTTTATGGAGTTTTTTGACGATTGTTTTAGCCACATAATCAGCACTCCAAATCCCCATCGTCGCACATATAAAAGCATAGGCCACCAGGTTGGCAAAGTAAAACCACATATGCAGGTTAAACACCATCAAACCGGAGGCGTCAAAAGGATAAACGCTCGTCAAGTGGAATAAATCCGTCAACGTATATGGCGCATTGGGATAAAATGCTAACCACACCAAAAAGATAGGCCAATAAATTAAATTATTCTGTTTCGCTTTCAGATGAAAAGCGGCTTCGGTTGAAAGGTACGCTAAAAAAGTATTCACATAAAACCACTGCCAGGGTGATTTACGTAAAATAAAATAAGCATAGATAACAAAGAAATAATAACAGCCTCTAACCATCCATTTTAATTTAGTTTGCATAAAATCACCCCTATTTCAAAATTTGATATCCTTGGCGGTCGACTTTTAACACCTGATAATCATCGGTTAAGCCCTGCTTGCGGCCTGCTTCAATAAATGCTTTGACCTTATCTTGAGCCAAAACGGTCATCACCGTGGGGCCGGCACCACTCAAATACGTCGCATAAGCCCCTATTTGGTGGCCAATTTGGCGCAAAGTTGTTAAATGCGGAACTAATTTTTCACGATATGGTTCATGATACTGGTCTTGTTCCATTAGCTGCCCTGCTTTTTTGATGTCACCTAAAGCCAGCGCTGCCACTAAAGCATTCCCGATACTGCCGGCTAAAACTGCCTTGGAATACGTTAAATTTTGCGGCAGGACCTTTCTAGCCTCAATCGTAGCTAAATTATACTTAGGAATATAGGCTACCAAGGAAACATCTGGAAAAGTCAGTTTAACCGTGGCGACTTTTGTCTGGTCCATAGCCGATACCGTCAAATCTCCCAAGATAGCCGGCGCCACATTATCCGGGTGGCCTTCCATTTGGGCTGCTAGTTGTAAAATATCATCGTCACTTAAATGCATCTCACCTAAAATATTAGCAAGCACAATTCCGGCCACAATTGCCGTCGATGAGCTTCCTAAGCCATGGGCAATCGGAATTTCACTTTTAACTCTTAAACGGTGCGGAGTTAAATTGGGATTGACTTTTAAGGCTGTTTGGACCAGCATATTTCTTTGATCATGCGGAATAAAATACCCCATCCGGTGGTCAACATACCAATTTTCGATTTTTTCACCAATCGAAACCGTCAAATACCGGTCTAAGGCTAACCCCAGGGAATCAAAACCGGGGCCAAGATTGGCGGTCGTTGCTGGAATAATAATTCTCATTTATTTTTCCTCCGTTAAAAAGCGTGCCAAAAAATAGTTTGACTTAGTACCTAGGGTCTGCGTTAGTACTTTAACTTCATTTTGCTTCCAAGTCCCTATAACAACCAGTCTTTTTTCAGTTTGACTGACAACTTTAAAAGGCACTGTTTTTTCGAGCCAGGCTAAAATGTCGGCTAAATTTTTTGAACTGAGGCGTAAGTAATATTTTTGTTCAATTTCATTGTCAGCCATTTTAGCAAGTGGTGTCTGGACTTTTGCTAAGCCGTTTTTGTTGGTGGCTATATCCACTAAATCAGAAACCACGCTGTTAGCTGTTGGCAGGCTGCCGGCGCCTGGTCCATAAAAAAACATATGTCCCAGATTGCGGCTGACAATCCCTAGGCCGTTATTTTCATTATCAACCTGCGCTAAGCGGGTGTCAGCTGCCAAAAAGGCGGGCATAACTGCCACGGCTACCTGAGAACCAAGCTTTTGTGTTGTGCCGATAAGTTTCAGTTTCAGCCCCATTCTTTCAGCAAATAAAATATCCTCTAAATCGACTTGACTGATACCTTGGGTAAAGACATCGGTTGCTTTAAGCTGCGTACCAAAAGCCTGATTTGTTAAAATTACCATCTTATAAGCTGCATCAAAGCCTGCGACATCATTAACCGGATTGCTTTCAGCAAAACCAAGCTCTTGGGCCTTATTAAGGGCTGCTTGATAGCTTAACCGGTCTGCTTGCATGGCAGTTAAGATAAAATTGCTGGTACCATTAACAATCCCATCAATCCGTGTAATTTCATCCGCTAGATAAGCCGTTTTTAACGTCCTTAAAATGGGAATCCCCCCAGCAACAGCCGCTTCATAATATAATTTTTGCCCCGTTTTTTGAGCTAACAACTCTAATTCAGGCCCCGCCTGGGCAATAAGATCTTTATTAGCAGTAATAACATCTTTATGGTTAACTAAGGCTTCTTTGAGGTATGCTTTGGCTACATCTACCGTCCCCATGACCTCAATGACGACATCAATCTTTCGGTCTTTTAAAATATCTTGGGCTTGATTTGTCAGACTGATTCCCGTTAAATCAACCCGGCGTTTTTTATGCAGGTTATTAACCAGGATTTTTTTGATGACAAATTCTTTGCCGGTCGTTTTTTTAAGCTTTTCTCTTTGGGTCTTTAAAATATCGACCACCCCGCTGCCAACCGTACCTAAACCTAAAAGGGCAATAGTGACTTTTTCCATAGCCTTCACTTCCTTTTTTGTGTTACATTTTACCACATAGTTACTGGTAAAAAGCTGATGAAATGTGTATAATTTAGGCAAAATTATGTAAAGGAAGTGAAATGATGGCACTTAAATATCAAAGCACCCGTGACCTCAACCAAACCAAAATTACCCCAACTAAGGCCATCCTCAGCGGTCTGAGCCATGATGGCGGACTCTTTGTTCCTGACAAATTGCCTAAATTAGATCTTACTTTAACGCAGCTGCCTCATCTTTCTTACCAGGAACTGGCTTTTAAAATCTTACAGCCCTTTTTTAACGACTACCCCACTGAAATCCTCAGGGAAAACATTCAAAAAGCCTACCAAACGCAATGGGACACCCCTGAAATTACCCCGCTTAAAAGTTTTGGTCAAGTTAATTACCTGGAGCTTTTCCACGGACCAACCTTGGCTTTTAAAGATGTTGCCTTGCAGCTGTTGCCGCACCTCATGTTAAGCGCTAATGAATTAAACCATGACCAAAATGAGATTGTCATCTTAACGGCAACTTCCGGTGACACAGGTAAAGCGGCCATGGCCGGTTTCAGCGATGTTTCTCATACACAAATTATCGTTTTTTACCCTAAAGACGGTGTCAGTGTCATTCAAGAACGCCAAATGCTGACCCAAACCGGTCAAAATACCCACGTGCTGGGGTTGCTAGGCAATTTTGACGACGCCCAAAATGAAGTCAAACGGCTCTTTAATGATCCTGATTTAACGGCAACCTTGTTGAGCCGCCATCAACGCTTTTCTTCGGCGAATTCCATCAATATCGGCCGCCTTTTCCCACAGGTTGTCTATTATTTCTTCGCTTATGGCAGGCTGCTTGAAAAAGGCGTAATCAAAGCCGGAAATCAAGTTAACTTCAGTGTGCCAACCGGCAATTTTGGCGATATCTTGGCGGGCTGGTTTGCTAAAAACCTCGGTCTGCCTATCCATAAGCTGATTTGTGCCTCTAATCAAAATAATGTCTTATATGATTTCTTTAACCAAGGCACCTATGATAAAAAGAGGCCTTTTTATGTAACTAATTCGCCTTCCATGGATATTTTAGTCTCCAGCAACCTGGAACGGCTCTTATACTATATTTCGGGAAAAGATGCCGACTTAACCCAACGTTTGCTAAGTGACCTGCAAAAAAAAGGCGCTTATACGATTACTGAAAACATGCAGGCCCAATTAAGAGACTTTTTTGCCGACTTTGCCGATGAAAAACAAACGCTAGCAGAAATCAAGCGCGTCTATCATGAATTTAATTATTTAATTGACCCGCATACGGCGGTCGCTTCTAAAGCTTACCAGGTTTACCAAGAAAAGACCGGCGATAAAAGGCCAACGGTCATTTTAGCAACGGCCAGTCCTTTTAAATTCCCTCAAACTGTTCTCAATGCTTTGGGAGTTACCAGCGATGATCTAACTGCTTTAACCAAATTGGCAGATTTCACCGGCATCCCTGTACCCGCTGCCATTGACGGCCTCTTTCAAAAGCCGCTTTTGCACCACCAAGTCATTTCACCAATGCAAATGAAAGAAACTATTTTAGCAAGTTTAAGAGCTTAAAAAAAACTGGGTCGCCCCAGTTTTTTTAAGCTTTTTTACGCTGAGTTAAAGGATAGGATAAGGCAATGAGAATTAAGACCACTAAACCAACCGTTACGGAAATCCGCGTATCAGGGTTGATGAACATAAAGACCACAATAACAGCTAAAGCAGCTAAAACAACATAATTCGATAATGGAAACAGCGGCAATTTAAAGGGGTGGTCTTTAAGCAGGTCTTGATTTTCCCGTCTGAATTTCAGTTCCGAGATTAAAATCACAATCCAAGGCACCATGCCGGGCAGGACGCTGGAGCTGTAAACAATCACAAATAAGTTCTCCGCTGATTTATTAGCCAAAGACAGGATAACATTTAACACAAAACCCAGTAAAATTCCCACTGAAATCGCCAAAATGGCCACATTAGGCACAACTTTTTTAGAGAGCCGGCTGAAAAATTGCGGGGCTTCGTGGTCAATGGATAACTTAAATAACATCCGGCTGGCGCTGTAAATACCCGAATTGGCCCCTGACATCGCCGCGGTTAAGACCACAAAATTAATAATGCCGGCAGCTCCCGTAATCCCGACTTTTTCAAAAGTTTCCACAAAAGGCGACCCGACATTAGCCAATTGATTCCAAGGATAGATGGTCACAATCACAAAAATGGCTCCCACATAAAAAATCAAAATCCGCCAAATAATATCCTTGACGGAAGACACAATGGCTTCTTTAGGGTTGGCCGCTTCACCAGCTGTAATTCCCAGCAATTCGATGCCTTGATAAGAGCCGACAATAATTGACATGGAAAAGAAAAAGCCTTTTACACCACCTGGGAAAAAACCGCCATGTTGCCATAAATTGCTAAAGCCAACCGGATGTCCCCCGTTGCCAATTCCCAGTAAAATCACGCCAAAGCCTAAAATAATCATCACAATAATCGTCACAACTTTAATCATGGCAAACCAAAATTCCAAACTGCCATAAGCTTTGGCTGAAGCCAGGTTGGCCAGTGTCAAAATAATAATGACTGCCAGGCCAGCACTCCAACCGGGCAGCGTGGGCCACCAATATTTCAAATACTCGGTCACCGCAATTACTTCACTAATTCCCACTACAATAAATTGGAAGATGTTACTCCACTTCGTTAAATAGCCTGCAACTGGATGGATATAAGTTGTGGCGTAGTCGGCAAAAGAACCGGTTCCGGGCTTTAAATAAATCATCTCGCCCAAAGCCCGCATAACCACATATAACAGCATGCCTACTAAAGCATAGGCTAACAAAACGGAAGGTCCGGTCCATTTAATGGTCGACGTCGACCCCATAAACAGCCCAACCCCAATCGTGCCGCCTAAGGCAATCATTTGCATCTGACCGGATGTCAGTGTGCGGTCTAAATGAATTTTTTTATTATCTTCTGGCATATTTTTCTCCCTTTTAAACCTTAATAATAACTATTATACTCTTTCAAAATAATTGTACAAAAAAAGACGGGAAAACCCGCCTTTTCTTATTTTTCAAATTGGCTCTTTTGCGGCAGCAGGGTATCCATGGTTTTGATAAAATCAGTCATTACCTGATCTTCATCTTGGATATCAAAGCCATCATTGATGCACATTATTTTATATTTATGGGATAAAATCAAATTCCACAAGTCTTGACCTGCATCATCTAAAGTAAAAAGTTTACCCAAGGGGGAGTCATTGACGGCACAATTGCCCGAAGCAAATTGCCAGTATTTAAACAGCCACACGGTCACGTCGTCTTTACTTCTAAACTTGCTTTTAGCTGTCTTTTGTAAAACAGCCGGTTCTTTAGCCCATAATTCTTCGTAAGTTGACTTACATAAAGCATAAGGCAGGTGGTTTTCTAAAAAGCCCCAAAAATATTTGTCATTTTTATAAAGCCAGGTCCGCAAAAGGTTCTTTAAGCCTTGCTTCGGCGATAACAATTGCGCATTTTTGATAATTTCCTGCTTACTAAAATAATCGGTTACAATTTCTAAGGCATTGACTTGAAAATGCGCTGCCCCATAGCGTTCCGGCAAAATCGGCATAATTGCCGTCCGGCTTTTGGGTTTGCCGTCTTCACTGAAGAAATCCGTTGGTTCAACCGGGCTGGTCAAATACATGTCATCGTTAAAGAAGACAAAATGTTCTGATAAGCCTTTAATCCGGTGGAGGTTGGTTTCAATCGGATTGACATTAAAAACCGGCAAATTTTCCGCTTCTAAAAAATCAGTGTGGTCAACGACCTGAATTTTAGCACAATTAAGATCTAAAAAGCTTGGTATCTGCTGGTCTGTCACCAAATAGACCTTGTTAACCCAAGGAGCAAATTTTTCAACTCCTCTAAACCAGTACTTGAATGTTCCCCATTCACGGTAGGCTTTGACAGAATTCATACTCTTTTTCTTCGTACCCGCTTCAGGCATATATTTATTTTTCTTAGCTGTCCACTTGGGATCAGAGCCATCCACCCAAGTCACCACAAAATCGATTGGAAAATCCATCTTATCTACCTCAATCTCGTTTAAATTTGTGTGTAAATGTGTGAAAAATTATTGATAAAGCTATCTTCCGAGAAATGCTCTAAAATCCGCTTGCGCGCATTTTGGCCAAACTGAACATAGCTTTTATCAGTCAACATTTGATCAATCTTTGCTTCCAAAGCTTTAGGATTATTGACTTCCGCTAACAATCCTGTTTGCCCATCGACGGTCATTTCGGTTACCCCGCCATGCTTGTAGCCAATCACCGGTGTCCCACTGCTCATCGCTTCCAATACGACCGTCGGCAGGGGGTCGGGATTGGTACTTGGCATGATTAAGATATCATAGAAGCTGTGAATAGCCGGCGTATCCGTTCTGAATTCGGAAAAAATAATCCGGTCATGATTTTTAATTGCCGCAATTTTTTGCTTTAATTCAGCGACCCGCCATTCTTCACCGGCAAAAGCACTCCCAATAATAAACAAATAAAGGTTGGGATATTTTGCTAACAAGTCTTTAGTAGCTTCTAAAAAATCTCCTTGGCCTTTCCAGGCGTTAACCCGGCCAATCATTCCGACCTTAATGGCATCTTGAGGAACATTCCATTCTTCATATAAGTAACGGTTATCCACCTTGGGGTTAAAGCGGTTTGAATCAACCCCATTATAAATAACTTCGACCAGGTCCTCTTTGACATAACCTGAATCGACCAGGTGCTGTTTGACAGCCTTAGAGACCGCCACACATTTGTCAGCATAGTGGCCGATTAAAAAGCTGATAAACTTGTAAACAACTTTGGGATGCAGGATAATTTCATGCACATGCCAGACCAGTTTACTCTTAAGCTTCTTTTTTAGATAAATGCCTTCTAAAACGGCCGTGGTGTTAACATGAATAATATCAATCTTACGACCCTTTAACAGCCTCATAATCGCCTTAGAGCCCTTGAAATAAGTTGCTCCATATTCAATGATGCCCTTAGGATTAAAGAATTTCCGCCGTAAAATCGGATAAGCCACGACATGCACTTCAATACCGTTTTCTTCCATCTTTTCTCTTAAAACACCATCATTTGGCAAGACCACAATCGGGTGAAATTTTGTTTTATCTAAGCCGCTGACTAATTCCAGCAAAATTTTATCTGCACCATACATTTCTGCACCGGCATGCAAATACAATATATTTTTCATTACTTTACCTCAAAATATCGGCTCAATTACAATAAAGCCCTAATCTACTTATTTTAGCATACTATTTATAGCTTTATTTTTCAATCGCACCAAAAAACCCCACATTTCTGTGAGGCTTTTGCTTAATTAAATTCTTTGCCTAACATAATCAAAGCTGCTTCTTTAAGCGAATGTTTACGGCTCATGTAATCAACACTTAAAATCCCCAGTTCTTTGACACGGCAATTATTATGCTTCAAATAGACACTTAACAGTCTTTCGGATAAAAAGCCGAAAACACGGGCTTGATAAGTATCATAGTCCGAAATATCAATTCTTTTTTCCACTTCAAATAAGATATCAAATAACCAAGCACAATAAGCATCAAAATTCTTTCTAGACGTGTAGAACATGTTATATGAACTGATTGTTTCGCCCTGCATGATTTCATCAAAGGCGGTCAAATATTCAGGGTATTTTTCAGCTATAACCTGCTTAACCGTCAGCAAATCATGTTCATTGTGGCCATATTTATACTGGTCATAAATGCTTTTGCTGTAGCTTCCGTCAACGGCAATCAGCCTTCTTCTCGTGGCCACAATCCAATCGTGGTCTTTAAGCATTTCAGAAGCTGTCTGATCCGTTAATAATTCGATTTTTCTACCCAAGGCATAGCGCCAATGCATCCCCAGGTTGCTGTATTTTGAAAAATAGCGTCGGTAGTGGACTAAGCCGACATTATCGTCATTTTTAACATTTTTCCACACCCAGTAAAGACCGGTAAGTTCACAATAGTTGGGATTTTTAGCTGAAATATTGTCGCCGGTATCATCGCTGAGATAACCTTGGACGTGCCCATTTTTGACTGCGCCCACCAGCACAGTTTTATAGTCAGGCGGGGTGGGATAGTCATATTTTTTATGACTCATTACATAGATTGTCATCTAAAAACTCCTATTCATTCTCTTTCTATTTCAAATTAACGCCAACATTTTGTTTATTTGCGGCGTAAGAAAGTTATTCATGCACATACTCAAAAGCACCACCAGAACAATCATGCCACCATACGTTAATAAGCTGCTTGTGCCAATCCCAACCGCACTGAAAAGAGCCCGCAATGACACATGGACAACGTATAATTCCAACGAAAGCGCACCTGCCTTCTTCAAAAAGCTATTCACTTTCCCATCAAACTTAAAGCAGCCTAAAATCCAAGCAGCTGCAACCATCAACGGTATCGGTGTGAAAAGTTTGATAAGTGCTGGATGCAATTCACCCCTACCGCTTGCCACAGTCCAAATATTGGCAACAAACAATACTGCTCCTGCCAAAACAAATAGCTTATTAAACAAAGAAAACGGCTCATCTTGATAAATCTTGGCGCCATAATAGCTGCCGACAATAAAAAGCTGGACCCTGCTTAAGCCAAGATAGTTATGGGCATAAAATGCAGGCACAAGTCGTTCGCTAACAATCATTAAGGCAAAACTGAATAACAGTAGTTTAAAAGCCTCGTTTTCAGACGCCTTAAAATCTCGGAAATAAACGGAAAGACGCTGTACATCACCAAAATAAAGCAAATAAACCAGTATAATACCATGCCGTCTTTAATTAGACTCACAAAAAACAAATCGTAAGCAAGCGCAGTCCACCCTTTACCGCTAAAAAGGACATCGACCATTACTAGGGTAATAATGGCAGTCAAAAAATATGTGGGCAGAATCCTAACACAACGCTTGTAGTAAAAACGGCTTCGATTTGCATTTTGCGTCCAGGAAAAGTACAGGCCCATTCCAGAGAGAAAGACAAAAACGTCAACCCCTATAGAATGGATAATACCAGCATACAGCCAAACGAACCGTACCCCTTATTACTAGCATCTTCGCACAGATGAAAGAGCATAATGCTGATAATGGATAGGCCAAAGAGCTGGTTGCGATACCTGCTCAAAAGCCCCCATGACAATTTAGTTGTCGTTTTCATAAAGATAATTATTGGCCATTTTTAGCATATTTAGCTTCAACGGCAGCTTTTTGATCTTTCCACCAGTCTTGGTTTTTAGTATACCATTCAATGGTGTGCTTAAGTCCATCACTAAAGTCGGTAAATTCTGGTTCCCAGCCTAATTCAGTGCGCAATTTGGTAGCGTCAATGGCATAGCGCAAGTCATGACCGGGACGATCCTTAACTTGATCATAGGCATCTTTTGGCTGACCCATCATTTCTAAGATCATTTCCAAAACTTCTTTGTTGTTCTTTTCGCCGTCAGCACCGATTAAGTATGTTTCCCCCAAGCGGCCTTCTGTCAAAATCTTCCATACAGCGCTGGAGTGGTCGTTGGTGTGGATCCAGTCACGCACGTTCTTGCCAGTACCATAGAGTTTTGGTCGGATACCAGCCAAGATATTGGTGATTTGACGTGGGATGAATTTTTCGATGTGCTGGTATGGACCATAGTTGTTGGAGCAGTTGGAAATCGTGGCTTTAAGACCAAATGAACGAACCCAGGCTCTAACCAACAAGTCAGAGGATGCCTTTGATGAAGAATATGGACTGGATGGCTTATATGGTGATTCAGGGGTGAATTTTTCACCAGGGCCTTCACCATGGCCCGGCAGGTCTTCGCGCAAAGGAAGATCGCCATAAACTTCGTCGGTTGAAATATGGTGGTAACGAACACCGTATTTGACACAAGCTGTAATCAAAACGGAAGTCCCCACAATATTGGTTTGGATAAATGGTGTTGGATCAACTAAAGAGTTGTCGTTGTGGCTTTCAGCCGCATAATGAACCACTGCATCGGCGTCTTTAACAAGGCGGTCAACAAGTTCTTTGTCGCAGATGTCGCCCACAACCAGTTTTACCCGGTCTTCGGGAAGTCCCGCGATATTTTCCTTGTTACCAGCATAGGTTAATTTGTCTAAGACCGTAACATGTACTTCAGGGTGGTTATTTACCACATAGTGGACGAAGTTGGAGCCGATAAAGCCGCAACCGCCTGTTACGATAATGTTTTTATATTCAGTCATTGAGTCCTCCTAGATTTCACCGTAAACAAATGGGTTATCTTTTTCGAATTCAGTCAAAGTAGGCTGCTTAGCATCTTTTTCAGATGTAATAGCCTTATCAAGATCAATAGGCCAGTTGATGTTAAGTTCCGGTGTCTTAAATGAGATGCCGCCATCAGCTTCTGGAGCGTAGTAGTTGTCACACTTGTACAAGAAGTTGACATTATCGGTCAAAGTTACGAAACCATGCGCAAAGCCCTTTGGTACGAGGAGTTGACGGTGGTTGCTTTCAGACAAGATATAGCCTTCCCACTTCTTGTATGTAGGTGAACCCAACCTAAGGTCAACAATAACGTCCAAAACAGCCCCGGTTGCTACGCGGATGAGCTTGGTTTGCGCCTTATCGCCTCTTTGGAAGTGAAGGCCTCTTAAAACACCGGCTTGCGTTGACAAAGAGTGGTTGTCTTGGATGAAGTCAAAGTCAATGCCGGCTTCTTTGAAGTCGCGGTCAGAATAACTTTCCGTAAAAAAGCCACGGTTGTCGCCGTAAACGGCTGGTGTGATTAATTTAACGTCTTGCAGGTTTGTTTCTTGTACTAATAATTTACCCATTATTATTTTTCCTCCTCAGCTAAGCGTAATAAGTATTGACCATAGTCATTTTTCTTTAGTGGTTGTGCTAATTCAACCAAGCGGTCACGCGAAATCCAGCCCATGCGGTAGGCGATTTCTTCTAAACAGGCCACTTTTAAGTTTTGGCGCTTTTGAATGGTTGCGATAAAGCTGGCAGCTTCAAGCATTGAATCATGTGTACCAGTATCAAGCCAGGCATAGCCGCGACCCATGAGCTTAACGTCAAGTTTGCCGCGTTGCAGGTATTCTTTGTTAATGTCGGTAATTTCAAGTTCTCCACGGGCTGAAGGCTTTAAGTTCTTGGCAATACCGACGACATCATTGTCATAGAAGTAAAGACCGGTTACCGCATAGTTTGACTTTGGATGTTCTGGTTTTTCTTCGATGGACAAAGCATGCATGTCTTTATCGAATTCAACCACACCAAACCGTTCAGGATCATTGACATGGTAGCCAAAGACAGTAGCTCCATCAGTCTTTTTAGCTGCTTGCTGCAACTGTTCAGAAAGGCCGCCGCCATAATAGATGTTATCCCCTAAGATAAGACACACGGAATCGTCACCGATAAAATCAGCGCCTAAGATAAAGGCTTCCGCCAAGCCATTAGGATGTTCTTGAACTTTGTAGGACAAATGAATGCCAAAATCAGAACCGTCACCCAATAATTGTTCAAATAACGGTGTGTATTCCGGGGTTGAAATCACTAAGATATCTCGGATTCCCGCTAACATCAACGTAGACAAGGGATAATAAATCATCGGCTTGTCGTATACAGGAATGAGTTGTTTTGAGATACCTTTAGTAATCGGATAAAGACGGGTCCCAGACCCGCCGGCTAAGATAATACCTTTCATGTAAATACCCTCTTTTTGATTAGTCAGCTGCTTTTTGAGCAGCCAAAATTTCCAAGTAGCGCTTTAAAGCATCCTGCCAGGTTGGCAAAGGCTTAAAGCCGTTTTTAACCAGCTTAGACTTGTCAAGACGGCTGTTAAATGGACGCGCTGCCTTAGAGACACCATATTCAGCAGTTGTAACCGGCTTAACCGTTACCTTTTTACCGGCTTGCTTGAAGATTTCCTTGGCAAAATCGGCCCAGGAAATATAGCCGCCTTCATTAGTTGCGTGATAATAGCCATACTTGTCGGTTTCAGCCATATCAACCAAAAGACGCGCCAAGTCATAAGTGTAGGTTGGAGTCCCGATTTGGTCGGAAACCACGGTCAATGTATCATGATTTTCAGCTAATTTAAGCATGGTCTTGATGAAGTTTTTGCCATTAACCCCAAAGACCCAAGCAATCCGGACGATAAAGTACTTATCTAAAGTGTTGGCAACAGCCAATTCCCCTTCAAGCTTAGTTTGACCATAAACATTTAAAGGCTTATAGTCCTTGCAATCAGGATCCCAAGGTGTGGTGCCTTGACCATCAAAGACATAATCGGTGGATAGATAAATCATCTTGGCATCCACTGCCTTAGCAGCGTCGGCAATATTTTGCGTACCATCAACGTTGATGGCATGAACTTTAGCTTTTTTATCTTCGTCTTCAGCCAAATCAACCGCTGTCCAAGCCGCACAGTGCACAATGACATCCGGCTTAACTTCAGCAATGGTTTTTTCTACGGCGTCCTTGTCGGTGATGTCCATAGAGACATATTCAGCTTCCGTTACGTAGCTTCCATCTTTAATACCGGCATATTCCGGTGCCAGGTCAGTGCCGACACCAGTATATCCGCGTTTATGTAATTCATTCATGACGTCATGACCCAATTGGCCTGCAACGCCGGTCACAAAAAATTTCATGGCTTAAACTTCCTTTATCTTATTTACTGTTAATATTGTAGTTGAAAAGATAGTATTTGTAAAACTTTAATTTAAGAGCTTTATTGAATTAATATTTTCCAAACAGCACTTAGCATCTGCTTACAAAGCTTCTCAAAATTTTTTCATGCAACGACGTATAGCATAAAATTTACAACGGGTATTCTTCCGGTATAGCAAAGAAAAAAATTTTTCACAACTGCTCAGCCCAAATCGTAGTTGCTTAAAACAACATAACATAGGAAGTTGAACATCTAAAAGCCTAGATGTATACTAATAATGTAGTAAAAAAGAAAATTAACGTTGCTAAAAATAACAAAGGAGAGCAAAATGAAAAAACTATCACTCAAAAAGCTGGCTAGCCTGGTGACTGACGGCCGGGCCGCACAAAACATGACCCAGCAGGAACTCGCTGATAAGACCGGCATCAACCGGTCAATGCTGTCAAGACTGGAAGCAAGAGACTACACCCCTTCTATCCCTCAATTAGAAGCCTTGGCTGATACCTTAAACTTTGACATCACAGACCTCTTCACAGATAACCAAAAGGATAACCAATTCCAAACGGTATCCCCATTAAACATCGCCGTGGCCGGTACCGGCTATGTAGGCCTTTCAATCGCCACCCTCTTAGCCCAGCATAACCACGTTACAGCAGTAGACATCATCCCTGAAAAGGTTGAATTAATCAACAATAAGAAGTCCCCTATCCAAGACGACTACATCGAAAAATACTTAGCAGAAAAAGACTTAGACCTGACAGCCACCCTGGACGGAGCAGCTGCCTACAAGGATGCAGACTTCGTGGTCATCGCAGCTCCTACCAACTACGATAGCAAGAAGAACTACTTCGATACCTCAGCCGTAGAAGCAGTAATCGAACTGGTCTTATCCGTCAACCCCAATGCTATCATGGTCATCAAGTCCACAATCCCGGTCGGCTACACTGACTCAGTAAGAAAGAAGTACCAGACAGAAAACATCATCTTCTCACCAGAATTCCTCCGCGAATCAAAGGCGCTTTACGACAACCTCTACCCAAGCAGAATCATTGTGTCAACCGACCCTGAAAATGACAGACTGGTCCAAGCTTCCCACAAGTTCGCTGCCCTCCTCCAAGAAGGAGCCATCAAGGAAAACATCGACACCCTCTTCATGGGCTTCACAGAAGCAGAAGCCGTTAAGCTCTTCGCCAACACCTACCTGGCACTGAGAGTCTCTTACTTCAACGAACTGGACACCTACGCAGAATCCAAGGGCTTAAACACCCAAGAAATCATCAATGGTGTCTGCCTGGACCCAAGAATCGGCCAGCACTACAACAACCCATCCTTCGGCTATGGCGGCTACTGCCTGCCAAAGGACACCAAGCAGCTTCTGGCCAACTACCAAGACGTCCCAGAAGACCTAATTGAAGCAATCGTGAAGTCAAACAGCACCAGAAAAGACTTCATCGCAGACCAAGTCCTTCAAAAGGCAGGCTACTACTCCTACTCAGATGACAACGACTACAACCCTAAAGAAGAGGCCCCAGTCACAGTCGGTGTCTACCGTCTGACAATGAAGTCCAACTCAGATAATTTCCGCCAATCCTCAATCCAAGGTGTCATGAAACGCATCAAGGCCAAGGGTGCCCAAGTAATCATCTACGAACCAACCTTGGAAAACGGCACAACCTTCTTCGGCTCAAAAGTCGTAAACGACATGGACGAATTCAAGTCCCAATCAAACGCCATCATCGCCAACCGTTACAACGAAATCTTGGATGACGTTCAGGACAAGGTTTACACCAGAGACATCTTCAAGCGCGACTAAAACGATTTCAATATGTACCAAAAAGCAAGGAACAAGTTCAATCCGAACTTGACCTTTGCTTTTTATTTTGCAGAAAATTTATCAACCAAGGCAAATACCCTTTGTTTAACTTTAAGAAGGTTGAAGACGGCAATCCTAATCTTATCAATGATAACCGTAATGACAATCAGCAGCAGAGAGATGAAAATTCCAGCAACTACCACAACAAACAGATTAGACACACCTGTCATGTCAAAGACTTTCCAGATAGTCGCAACCACATTGGAGTTTTCAGTCAGCAAATATGAAGCAAAGACAGAACCTGCCACATAGTTTATAAACTTATTGGAAAAAGCCGGCAGACTCTCAAAAATCAAGAAGATTGCCGCAGCTGCAACGTATGGCAAGAAACCATAAGCCAGACGAGTTATGTTCCCATCAGTGCCTAAGACCAGCCCCAAAACAACAATAGATGACAGCATCAAAGTATAGGTTACAAGGAAAATCAGAACCAAGTATCCCTGCTTAATCCGCAAACCATACTTCTTAATGTAGCCGCCTAAAAGATAAACCGCCAGCAAGTCGCCAAAACCTTTATCCCAAGAAAAGATAGTGTTGTTGACAACCGGCAGACACTCAGCAAAGAAAATACTCAAAACCAGTAACACAACATACTGCTTCTGGTTAATTTGAGTTAAAATCCGATTAATAAATGGAATCAGCAGCACCAGCATGATGTAGGCTGTCACAAACCAGTAGTTATTGAAAATAACAGGGAAAAATCCTTTAAGCGCTCCACTCAGAGAAAAGGTACCGAAACACAGACTCCCCACAACAAAGAGAAGCACTGAGTAAACCCAGACTTCCAGCCAAACTTTCAAAGCCCGCTTTACGCTAGCCCCGTAAGTCACATCAATCTTCCCCGCCATAAAGTAGCCGGTAATTAAAACAAAGATGTCAACACCGACTTGCCCTAGAGGACGGTAAATCTGGTAGGAAACAAGCTGCCCCAATATTGCGGCAGTATCAAACTTCCAAGGCTCTTCACCTGAATAGTGGTTCATCACGATGAAAAGCATGGAGATAATTCTCAGTAATTCCAGCCAAGAGTTTCTTTCTGTTCTGTTCTGTTCTGTTCTGTTCATAATAGATTTATTTTTCTTCACTATCAACAGTGAAACTTTCTCCTCCGTAATTTAAATTTAACGTTTCATTTTAGCTTTTGCCTGTTCCAGGAATGAATACATCACGCTATTCTTTAATCCTAACAGAATACCGGCATAGACTGCAGCCGATCCTATGACGGAAATTGCTAATCTTACAAACATCTGCTTGAATGCAATCGAGCACAGTAAACATACCACAGCAACACCTGCACAGCCAATGAGGACTGTGGCGATATTTTCCCAGGTCTTCTTATCCTTGAAAACAAAACCTGTGATGTCGCGACTGAAATAGTAGTTCATCGACATCATGGTAAACTCTGCCAGCAAAGTTGTCAAAGCGGCTCCTCTTTCTGCCATCAGTGGAATCAAGATTAAGTTGAGACCGATGTTTAAGCAAGCCGAAGTTGTTGAAGAAATTAATGTCTTCTTCTCCCGCTTAGCCGGCATCAAAGCACACTGATTAAAGATTGTCGACATGGCCGACCCCAGAATGGCAAAGCAGGAAATCCTCAGCGCCACAACGGCACGCAGGTACTTTACCCCGGCGATAAGGATAATCACGTCATGGCTGACCGCAAAAAGACCAATGATACCGGGCAGGACGATGAAGAGCACGGTGTTAATCAGCTGTTTGAGCAGCTTGTTGTATTCTTCCATGCGCTTTTGTCCCATCAGCATTGCCAATCTCGGGATAGTGACCGCAAGCATAGCCATCAGCATCTGGCCGGCAATACTATAAATCTTGGTGGATGTCGAATAGATTCCGACTTCATAATCTGATTTCATGAACCCAAGCATGGTCGTGTCCGCACCGACATAAATCTTGATAGCAACCGTAGAGCCGAAGATTGTGAAAATCGGCAACAGGTAAGCTTTCCACGGAATGTCGAGAGTCAGCTTGATGTCGCAAAACTTTCTGGCATGCAGGAAATTAAGGATGTACGACCCGGTTGAGGCAATAACGGTGATAATGACATAGTTAAGGTAGTCATCTTTTTGCCGCACAAAGATAAAGAGAAGGATGATGGAGATAACCTTAAAGATGAGATTTCTCACAGTGATATAGCCATACTCTTCAAAAATGGTGTACACCCAATCGGTCCCAAGTGTGGTAAAGAAAATCTGCACACTGAAAATCAGGATGGCAGCCGTATAGTTATGCAGGATGGGCACAGCAATCATGGTAATGAACAAGAGCAGGTAAGCCGCCGCAGTTGCGACCAGGTTAATGGTGAAAACCTGGCTGGCAAAGCGGGAAATCTGCTTCCTATCATCGCGATACTTGGAACCTTCTCTGACGGCAAAGGTAGAAATTCCCAACGCAGCAATCAGCAAAAAGTAACTCACGATGGAATTGGCAAAGTTATACTTCCCCACCCCATCAACAGACAGGGTCCGCGAGATATAGGGAAAGGTTATCAGCGGAAATATTAAGTTTAAGAGGCTCTGCAGACTGTTTAACAGTGCATTGAGACCGAGAGATTTTTGTTTTTGCATTTTGTTTTGCCTTCCTTAAGAATCAGAGCTGTTCTTCTCCATCTTTTCAAACAAATCATCACATTTATTTTGGAGATTATTAGTTTGACTTTCCAAACTAGCTATCTTATTGTCATTTGATTTTACTATGATGTATACCACTACAACAGCAACTAATACAATCAAAATCAATAGTACAAACGCCCAATGACCATCATTAAATTCAATCAAACTGCTATTTATACTTTTAATCTTGCGTAACATGTACCCCAAAATAAGTAATAAGATAGTCAATGATGTAGACAGCATAATTTTTACTGCATTTCTAATTTTGACATACTTGCTTTGCTGAGTATTAACACTTTCAATATCATCTTCCAAAATCTTTTCAATTGCTTTCTTTTGCTATTACTGCTCATATCTTTCTCCTGTTCAATGATTAACAATACAGTACGAATTGCCTCTTCCTTCATCGTACCATCATCATTCCTTAAGTCTCTGCTTCCACGAAAAATGGAAAATATCTGTCTTTCTTCCCAGTGAACCTTTAACAGATATCGACACATAATCCGCAAAAGTTCCTTATCTTCGTCCGTTAAATACCACGTTTTACTGAAGTAATCGTCACACAACTTGATAAAAGTATTACTCATCCAGCGAAAAGACAAAATTTTGATTTTCTCCTTAGAATGCGTTGCATAGCGAAAGGATGCACGAATCCGGTAAACATCGTCCCGATTAATATCATCTTTTGAAGCAATATCATAGATTTACTTGCGCCAGCCAGATTTGATATCCAAGCTGTCATCAAGACTATAACGTTGTGCGATGTAAAATGCCAGCACAGCAGCAACTATTACAGCAAGTATTTCGCTCATAGTAAATCTAACTCCTCTTCATTCATCAAATTGACCAGTCAATTCGGATGCAAATTGTGCAACCGTAAAAGCTATTGGTATCATTAAAAGAATCTGTGGTCATAAATAGCGGCATGGTTGACAACTTTCCATCCCAAGCTGGGTATGCAGAAAGAATTATTTTTGCTTTATCTTGTTGGATGTGTTTTTTATTGATTTCTTCTTGGATAATACTGATTTTCTTGCGAGCTTCCCCGCCCCAAAGCAGAAACACTACTGGCTTATCGCACTTGCAAACCTGTCTGCTGATTTCATCGGTAATTTTATCCCAACCAATATCAGCGTGTTGGTTGTTTCCATCATCGTCTTTTTTACAGAAAGTCAATTTGGTATTCAATAGTAATATTCCTTCCCGCCATGCCCAAGGGCTCAAGTCAACAGAAGTCCCTTTTTTTGGTATACGTATATTTCTGTTTTCAATAATCCTCTTAACAGACTTAGCAGAACCTATCGCACATGAAAATGCCAATCCACATGCTTTATTGTTCGGATAGGGGTCTTGTCCCAAGATAACTGCCGTGACATCTTGAAATTTAGTCAAATCTAAAACTTTAAAAATGTCTTTCTGCTTAACCGGAAATACTCGCAACTTTGGATTATTGTAATCTTATTGAATAATTTCATCTATATTTGCAAGAAGATTTTTTTGATCAACTAACGGAATATCCCAAGCTTTTTGGAAAATTCACAACCATAGAATTTACACCTCCCTAATAAACACAAAGTTTCCACCAATCCAATATAACTTATCAGACTAGGTAGAAACTTTTCTCTCATATTACTTTAACCCTGATCATCACCAACGAAAGCCTGGATAACTTCATCAACATTATCTTCAGTAAGCTTAGTCATGCAGAACTTTTCATATGCATCACCTTTGGTATGGTCAATCTTACTGAAGTCAATTTTATTCAGCTTTTCAATAATTTCAGGACTGAAACGCTGCTTGATAACCTTATTTCCAACATAAACTGAAAATGGCGGAACATCTTTGGCGACAACTGAACGAGCACCAATGATACTTCCTTTACCAATAGTAACACCTGTTAAAATGGTACTTCCGTATCCAATCCATACTTCATCTTCAACAACAGTATCATAACTGGTCCATTTCCCTTTTTTCTGGTAAACCAAAGATTGATAAGGCCAAGTAGAGAGCCGTTCATAATCGTGTTCACCACCTAAAAGAAATTGTACCCCCCCCCGCAATACTTACATTAGAGCCAATTTTTAACGTTGCATTTTGATCGTATTGAAGAATATTTAAATCACCATATGTATTTTTGCCAACCTCTACAGAATTAGTATCAAAAAATGATTTAGCTCTAGTTTTATTATGATTATTCTTTTTACGCCAATTTCTTGCTATACTAACTTCTTTTATCCATCTTTTTATCATTTAATACATCCTTTGTAGATTGTCTCTTAATTTTACTATACAAATACGGCCTTAAAAAGAACCGAAGCGGTTGTCCACATAATCAATGATGAAAAGTACCAAATTTAATCAACATTGATTTTATCGCATGCGTACATATAATTTTTTATATTTTAATTCTTAAATCACCGCTCACTATTTTTGTATTTTCTATATAACATGTAAAAATAATTATGTACCATATCCACGAGCAAATAACTGTAGAGAAAGTATCATAGAAAAAAAGGAAAGTAACTAACATACTTAATGTAGCATTCATTGCACTCGTATATGCACTGTTTTTTAATTTAATTACCATTACACATAGCGTAAGTATACACATTGCTAATAAGAAAAATATCCACATACCATTGATTCCACCATTATTAACCAGTCCAACAAATCCAGTACTTGCATTTAATGATTCTGAGTATAGTCGCATATTTCCACCCGTATTATTTACGTATGTTGGAAGCAAATTCTTACTTACTGTTGTAGGCAGTATTGCAATTATAATTCCTGCCCACGATACTAATGTACTCGTATACGTTGTCATTAGGTTTAAATTCGCAAGAGGGTTAGTTACGTATAGATATGCCCACCCAAATTGCTTAGGAATCCATGCAGGCCATCTATTGTTAAAGTGGCCCATACTAGATATAAGAGTTTGATTATTCCATGAAACACCGGTTCTTATATTTGCTAATACTCCATTCAAATATATCACCAATGACAGCGCTACTATTATTAAAAATATATTTCTTATCTTATTTGATAAGATTTTTTTTCCACTAGATTTTATTGTTCTTTCTCGTGCATACCATAAATTAGCCATACCAAAAAGTGCCATTATAATACTACCCTTCAAAAACATCAACAACAGTATAGCTGATAAAGATATTAAATCTCTTAGCACTATTTGCTTCTTTGTCTCAATATATATATAAAATAAATATATCAATATAAAAATCGATCCATTTATAAAAGGAACATGTAGTATAGGTATACCATCAAAATCACCATATGCACTTTGTCCTAATGAAATAGAAAATAGTGGAATTTGTCTACTATACACCATATCTAATATGCCTATACCAACAAAAAGCATTGTCACTCTATGACTTATTTTAATAATTTCGTCTACTCTATCTCTGTTGATACTTTTGTATTTAAACAAATTTCTAAATATAAAGCCTAAAATTATAGAAAAAATTATGCTTCCGGCAAAAAATAATGATAATCCTCTATTCAAATTTGCATTATAATCTGAAAATTTGAGTTCATATAAAACTATAACGGCTGTCCAAATAATACCATACCAATAATAAGGATTTAGCAAACAAAAACCTCCCAACTTCTGTTTCATATAGTTTATTTGCTAATAAAATTTAATAAATTACTTCATTCGTTTTATAATTTTTAGCCAATCAACTAAAAACACTATTGGATATAAAATTTTAACCTTAGTTATATATCCCAATGATTTCTTTTCATATTGTAATGCCGTTGCATAATTACCTTTTTTGAGCTCATCAATAACAACGATTTTAACTAAATCTGCCAACCCATTTGCAAGTACGGGACTATCTTCTTTTATATCTGGATACTTTTTTTCAATAATATCAAGCGCCACTAATAACTTCTTGGGATTCACACTTATTGAATCATCACTCATGACATAATTATCCAGTAATCCTTCATTCATACAATATAAATTGTACTTTTTAGAATTCATAATATTAATCAGTAGTTCTAAATCTTGTAATCTTGGTATACGTTCTTCAAATTTAAAATCCATTAATACTTTTTTTTTAAAAAAAAGTGTTTGTGTCCCAATTCCTACTAAGTCTGTGGAAGAATAATCTACAAAACCTTCTCTAATCTTTGCAGGTTGTAAAACTACAGAACCATCCGCTTGTGGTATAGATAACTTACAAAAAACAATATCTGCACCTGTCTTCTGAATAGTTTCTAATTGCCTTTCCAACTTGTTTTCTTTCCAAGTGTCATCACTATCATTGAATGCAATATATTCACCATTAGCGTGTCTAATACCATTATTTCTTGCAGCACATGCCCCACTATTTTCTTGCCAAATATATCGCAACCTAGAATCATTAATTTGACTCAAAACTTCTTCCGTGTTATCGGTTGATCCGTCATCAACAATGATAAGTTCTAGATTAGAGTATGTTTGATTTAATACACTCTTAGCTGAAGCAAGAATTTTTTCTGCACGGTTGTACGACGGTATTATTACTGTAATTAATGGATCCAATCTTTACTCTCCAATCTATAAAGCGATTTTATAATTTATTTACTCAATAGCTTTTTATATTATATAAATTTATCTATTATTACCTTGTTACTTAAATTCGTCCTAAAAGCATCATCAAAATAAAATCTACATTTCTATATTCACTAAAACTAAGAATTTTTGTCCAATTTTTTACACGATTTGCTTGAGAAAAAAGCTCCAAAACTTCTCTTTTTTCAATAGGAATTTTTTCACCATATGTATCCAAAATGTCTTTAGCAATTTCTGATCGTTTCGGCCATTTTTTTCTTGCAAACTGTCGTTTAACCTTATCAAAAAATTCCTTTAATGGAGAGTTTATTCCAATAGTATTCCCTGAATGTATCCGATATCGAATGTGCGCTTTTTCATCATAAACAACTTCTCCAAATGTTTCAGCAAGTTGATACATTATAAAATCATGTGCAACAATTCTGCCATTGTATTGCTTAGCTATCTCACGCAAAGCATCATTAAAGACAAAAGTACATCCTGGTAAAACAGAGTGTTGTAAACAGTCTGCATATGACAGAACTCCGCTAAAATCAAAACAGTTTTCTTTAATAACTTCCAAATTATCATTAACAGCAATAGCGTTACTTGTATATAGCATTGGAATAATCATCAAGGGCTGTTTCTTTTCAATTGATGAAATTGCCTCACTCAATTTATCTCTATCCCACAAATCGTCTTGATCACAGAACGCGTAATAATCAGCACCACCAGCATTCTGCACAAGTGTCCAAAAACTTTTGGCAAAACCTAAATTAGGTCCATCAAGAATTTTAAGCGCATTCTCTTTTTGATATTCGTTTAAAATTTCTAAGGTACTATCGGAAGAACCATCATCACGCACCAACAACTCCACTTCTACACCTTCTTGAGCATATACCGTATCCAGCTGTTTTCTTAAATATTTTTCAGCATTATATGTTGATAAAAGGACTTGCACTTTCTTCATATAAATAATTCCTTTTCTATCCTTTAATTCAAGATTGTACTATTTTTAATATGGTTAAAATCAAAATAATTATTAGTATAGTTATCACAATTGCAAGCTTTCTAAAAAATACATTTTCCACATCAGTGGTTAATTTTATATTTTCTATGCTTTCCAATGTCTCATCACTTATTTTTCCTTTTAAATCATTCGTAATAAATTTTAGCAATTCATTCACTGAAAAGTTTCTAGTAGCCATATATAATACTGATGCATAAGGCCATAAAATACCTACTACAAAAGCCCTACTGAAGCATCTCATTGTATATGGAAAAGACTCAAGCTTTTTATATTCTGTCACAAATATGATATTCATAAAACTTATAAACTCTTTGTTTTGCAACACATAGTCCGACATCAGCAAAGCAACATAAACATACATATAAGGAATATATAGATACAGTTTAATTCTCGTTAAAGTTATTACTTCTTCTATCGTTCTGTTCTCAAAATTTGCAAAATCACCATTATTTGCAACTGAAATCGTATCTTTACTTATTAATTGTGGCATAATTGTTGCTAATATAAGAGCATTAATGTCCAATTTATGAATGATTCTTTTATCCCTGCACTACTTATAAAAATTACCAAACCTGTTATTAAACAGGCAAACATTGCTATTTTTAGCTTAAAAATTATGCACATCCACAAAGCATTCACAAAAATTATTAACAACACACTCGGAATTATTGGTATATTACTTTTTAATCCAAATATATCGGATGTACATTTAACATCAAAATATACTTCCAAATATAATTTGATAATAAATATAGTTGAGACAATTAATTGCTATATACTGTCTTCTCCAAAACCACTCTCCACCAAATAATAACCTATAGCAACAAATAATGCATACAGAGTCCAAAAAGATGGTGTGCATGTACTCCCAGTATAAAAAAGTCCTGGATACATTAACAAAATTATATAATCAATAAATTTACTCAAACATAACAGAAATTTATGTTTTTGGGGGAACTCATCTTACCAGAACTTATTTCCTTTCCAAAACTTTTCCTTTAAACGTCCATCACACATAATATCAGTTTTCTTCGTATTTATTAACTACATCCCTAATAACTTCTAGATAACCGTATCCGTCTTTATCGTCAGGTTCAAGGTAGGCACCTTCGCTCCATTCATTCCAAGCATTAATTACGCAAAATTCATCACTGATATCTTTACGTTTGGATGTATAGAATTGTTCAAAATATTTTTTGAATTTTTCCACAGATTTACCTTCAACAATTAATCCTTTTTTACCCTTTCTAGCAGTATTGTCCCAACCACTAAAGCAACCTGAAATAATTGTCTTTGATTTATATGTTCTATCCCTACTCAGAATTGCTTTCCATACTCCATCATATGATTCAAATTCTGTTTCTTCACGCTTCTTAGTGATAAATCTTTTCAAAAGGTGAAGCTTTGAAACATCAAAAAACAAGGAATATCTTGGCTCAAATTCATAAACCGCATCACTTTTTTCAGAATATAGTTCTTTATTTCCAGGATGGATGTACTCAACGGTATAGATACCATCAAACCCAATTTCTTGGCAACGTTTTCCAAAATAAGAAATCATCTCATCGTAATCTGGGATATTTTTAGCAATATATATATATAACATTGGCTTATTATCAACTTTTATATACCTATCATCCAAAAAGAACTTTTTAAAATACTCAAAGTGTTTTTTCCAATCACTTTTACCCGGATATTTTTGTTCTAACAATGTCTTGGGATCTAAACCATGCCACGTTGTGTACCATGTACCATTTGCCCAAGCAAAACAAAAGTGAGTATTAATATCCATATTTTCTAAAATCATCTCTGCCGGTTTTTGAAAAAGCATTCTACCGTTTCCAAACCAATAATGATAAAATACAAAGCCATATACACCATATGCTCTAGCCATATCTGCTTGCTTCTTTAAATCGTTAATTTTTGATAAATCATAATAATTATTATTCATAGGTACAATTGGTTGATAGTGTCCATTATACAAAGGCTTTCCTGATTTTACATTTGTCCATTCTGTAAAACCATCTCCCCACCATTCATTATTTTCCGGAATTTCGTGAAATGCCGGCAAATGAACTGCTAGTACTTTTTTATTATTCTTTTTCATGTATATTATTTCCTTCCGTATTGACTAATAACTCTTTCAATATTAACACGATTATGACTTTAAACAAAACATGGAGAAGAGATTACAGATAAATATTGAAAATAGATTATCAAAAATTTTGTGCGGAAAAATAACAACTTTCTGTAACATTACCTTAAATATAAATATCTTGTATACACATTAAAAAATCATAAGATGCTATACAATATATAAAAATGTTAATATTCTGCAATCTATAACACTTTTTGAAAATATGTATATAGGGAATCGTCAAGAAAATAATCCTTAACCATTTTATATCAAGTTCATTATTAACTTATAAACTGAAGAACTATCCGATTGTTTTTTCACAGTTCCATCCGAAACAATTTTTCCATTAATAGAGCTTCTCATTAAATCCGCAAGAGTGCTGGCATCATTGTACTTAAAATAGTAAACATTATTATATCCGTCTAACAACTCATGGCCAAAAGGAGTATCTGCTGCATATATAATATCCCCTCTTATTGCAGCTTCAATTAATGGCAATCCAAAAGTCTCCATGTATGATGGAAAAATAAGGATTTTCTTCGTATATTTTTTATAGACTTCTTCACGTTTTATATGTCCAATAAAAGTTATTCCCTGTAATTTTTCATTCGAATTCTCTGGTAATGTTAATTCCACATTAAAATTATTAATTCCTTCGTTGTGAAGAATGTTCACAGCATCATATATAAGCTGGTAATTCTTGTACTGATACTGGCTAGTAGGATAGAAAAACTCAGTACCTTCTCCCTCAAACTTCTCACCATTAGTTTTAGGAACCATGGGCCAGGATACTATCACATCTTTTTCTAGAGCTATATTTCTTTTTAATAATTCCTCTTTCATCCATTGTGTTTGTACAATTATTGTTGGTCTCTCTTTTTTCAAAGATTTTTTTATTAGCCCACCAACAACATCCTGATACATCCATAAAGACCTTTCTCCCGATTTAAATGGCGAATAATTTTTCATTCTTTGAAAAGGAACTGGTGTATGTACATATGTAATCTTCTTTTTTGCTTTCACACCGATTGTCGAAATATTCTGTAAAGAAATATACACATCTGGATTAAGTTTATTAATCTCATTTTTACCGTACAGACTTTCATATAGAAATTTCTTTACACGACTTTTCTTTAAATCATTTTTTACAATAATCTTGACATTTTCTGTTTCTTCAAAATATCTACCTGATAGTAAAAAAAACCATTGATTCTTTGTATCGCTTTTAACCACATCTTTATAGAAATCTTCCAAAATAGAAAATACACCACCAGCATTCGGTGCAGCTGCAACATCATTAACAACAATTATTAATCTGTCTGTCATAATCCTACTCACCCTTCGAGTTTTGTCAATGCCTATTAAAATATTGTCGTACTTTTTCTATCCCTTGAACCCTCCATAATTTGAAATCCATTATATTATAAAGGAAAATGCGTTAATAAATGGGAGTCTTTAACTGTAATCTTCTTTAATGAAAGCTTATCTCAGTATACAAATCTCAAATCATGGAAAGTGCAAGAGGCAGAAAATAGTACATTACCTCAACTTATTAAGACTGCAGCCACTAAACTTATCCTATGCCTCTTTTTAGTTTTTCACTACATTATACTTTCCCAGAACATATAAAACCTTGAACATAAAAGTTTCCTTTGACTTTTGCCGATAAAACTTCGTAGTTAAAGCATATATTACTCTTCTCATAAAGGATTTCTGGGAGTCAATAAAATTTGCAATCTCCTTCTTGGCTTCTCCATCCAAATCATCACTATAACATTCAGCAAAGTATTGTAACTGAATAGCCATCTTTTTAGCCTCATTTTTCTGCATACGCTGAATATGCTGCTTAATCCAATCAATCCTACTTTTACCAAAACCAAGCTCATTATCTTGATGCATTGTATATAGCGTATGCGGTTCATTGTCGAAAATTATTTTTCCACAAACAGATGCCGATGCCGTTACCCATAAATCATGCACATATATTTGTTCATAAGACTTAGTCCTATCTAATATAATTCCTGCTAATTTCTTATTAATAACTTGTGCATGTCCCGGACAAAAATTCTGAATTGCTGTATTATAAAATGTTATTTCTCTTCTTTGAGTTTGTGTAACACTGCCTAAATCATTCAAATTTTGATCTACTAATTTCGAACAATTTCCATAAAGTAACGGATAATCATTGTCATACTCCATTAACGTATTAATCGCTATTGATACCTTATTTGGTAACCAATAATCATCTTGATCACTAAAAGAATAGTATTCATAATTATTCTTATACGCATATTCAAGCAAAGCAAAAAAGCTTTTAACCACACCTATATTTTTATCTAAAATCAGGTATATATTATTATTTTCTTCTTGATATTTTTTTAAAATATCTACAGTTTCATCACTAGACCCATCATCTCTAATTATTAAATCAATATCATATGCAATATTTTGGCTCAAAATACTATCAATCTGTCGCTCTAGATATTTTTCACCATTGTAGGTAGACATTAAGATGGCTACTTTTTTATGCTCTCTATTTGCATTATTATTTTCCATACTTCAAATCACCAAATACCTTTGAAAAAACGGTTATTTTACCAACTAATAACTTGATAATCTGATTAAAAATTCTCGTATAATGTACTTTAATTTTCCGTTCGTCGCAATATTTTTTAATAACTTTATAAGTACACATATATTCGTTATCCTGACAAAGCACAACACCAGTTACATTATCATCTAAAATATATTTAGCTACTTGACACAATCCCTCAATATTAATAGCACTTCTTTCATTACTATATGCCGGAAAAATATGTACCTTAGATACTAACCTAATTAATTTACCTAAATTACCTGGAGCATCTTCACCATAAATCATTGGGGGGCGCACAAAAGTAATCATAAAATTAGCATCTTGTAATTTTCTCAATTTTTCTTCTGCAAGAAATTTGCTTTTTCCGTAAGGAGACAAAGGATTAACTGGTGTGTCTAAATCAATAGAGTCATTTGAGATAGTAAGTCCGTAGACATTCATAGTACTAATGAAAATGAAATGTCTTACACCTTGGTTCTTTGCTTTTTTAGCGAGTTCAATCGTTAAATTAGTATTCACACGATAATATGTATCTTCATCTACCTTGTTTCCCTTATGAACAATGGCCGCTACATGATAAATGACATCATACATAGAAAAATCGGCTTTTTTCCACGCATCATCACGAACTCCAATTAAATCCGCCTCATAACCATACTTTTCTAAATAATTTTTCAGATTTTTTCCTACAAAACTATTCTTGCCAGTAATTAAAACTTTATATTTTTCTTTTTTAACGGTATTAATTGCTTTTCCTTCAAACAGGAGACATGCATTATCTAATTTTTTAAACATGCTATTTCTCCTTTGATTTCATAGTACCCGTTCCGCCTTCTACGACACTGTCGTCACGGCCGACCTTGCTGATGGTGCCGACAAAACAGCGGACATCCATGCCGAAGCTTTGCTTCTTGACGTAGTCACCATCCAGCTTTGCTTTGACGGGGATTTCCAGTTCATCACGGCCGTTGATTTGGGCCCAGCCTGTCAGGCCTGGCTTGATATCGTTAGCGTTATACTTGTCGCGTTCTGCTGTCAGGATATCTTGATTCCAAAGACCTGGACGAGGTCCGATGATTGCCATGTTGCCGATGAAGATATCCCAAATTTGAGGAAGTTCATCTAAACTGTGAGCCCGGATGAACTTACCTACCTTGGTGATGTATTGGTCTGGGTTGGACAGCATGTGGGTTGGTGTATCGTGGGGGGTATCAACCTTCATACTTCTAAACTTGTGAAGTTTGAAGTATTGCTTGCCCTTACCCATTCTTTTTTGAGTGAATAACACTGGACCCGGATCTTCAACCTTAATCGCAATCGTTAAGATTAAGAATACCGGAGACAAGATTACCAAACCGCAAAATGATACGATGATATCTACTAAACGCTTAATGTATCTTCCGTAAAAGCCTTGCTTATAGTCTGAATCCCCGATAGCTTCCAGGTGTCCCCTGACACCGTCGGCGTTTTCTTTATCGTTATCGTCTTTAACAAACTTTACTTTCTTCCCTTCAAGCGGGTTTTGCTGGTCTTTTTGGTTGGCATAAACCGAGTCTCCCTTCTTGATTCCGGCAATCACCGCTAAAATCAAGAAGATTAGGACTATTATGCCAAGAATTACTTTTCCTACCATATCCTCTTCCTATCTTTCTAAAAACCTAAAACCACTTCGCCGGCATCAACTTTTTTACACTCTTCTACCTGACCGCCGGCCTTGACGATTGCCCCGGCATTGATGTGGCAGCAATCGCCAAGCACTGTATCGTGGTCAACGATTGCGCCGACACTTATGATTGAGCCCTTGCCTACTTGGCTATGGGTATTCACAACAGCTTTCGGTTCAACGACCGTACCCTCGCCAATAACCGCTGAGGGGCTGACATAGGCTGTCGGATGGATTAGGGTTGCTAGCTTTCCACCCGCTGCTTTTACCTGCCCTAAAATTTGCTTACGAAATTTATTATTTCCAATTCCGCAAAAGCATGCGTCATATTTTGGTACAAACAATGGCAGCTCCGAGAACGTGCCAATAGCTTCGGAGCTACCATCATCTAGAAAATCAATCTTAGTATACTGTAAATTCTTGGCGATTTCAGCTGCCACCTTGCCGTGACCACCGGCACCGATAATTAGTAAACTTTTCATTGATATCCTCGCTTATTTTCTTTCCTCAGGCATCACGTAGGTTGGGACAATCTTCTTGATGTACCGGCGAATATCTGGGGTGTCTGCTTGACTTACTTCATTAAGCTCTTTGAGTTCATTTTCAAAGTGGTCGTCATCAAAGACAATCGGCGAACCAATATGAATCAGCTTGTTTGGTGTGTCTTTCATACCTTCTTCTTCCATCAGCATTTCTTCGTAGAGTTTTTCACCTGGACGAAGACCTGTGAACTTGATTGGGATGTCGACATCTGGTTCAAAGCCTGATAAACGGATTAAGTTCTTGGCTAAATCAAGAATCTTAACCGGATCACCCATGTTTAAGACGAAGATTTCTCCGCCGCGGGCATAAGCGCCTGCTTGAAGCACCAAAGATACTGCTTCTGGAATGGTCATGAAGTAACGGATAATATCCGGGTGGGTAACTGTTACGGGACCGCCATGCGCAATCTGCTTTTTGAAGAGCGGGATAACCGAACCATTTGAACCCAAAACGTTACCGAAGCGGACCGCCACGAAGTTGGTGTGCTTAGAGCGGCGGGACATCATTTGGACAATCATTTCACACATCCGCTTGGAAGCACCCATGACGTTGGTGGGGTTGACCGCCTTATCGGTTGAGATTAAAACAAAACGTTCAGCTGCGTACTTGTCGGCGGCTTTCGCTACCTTATAAGTCCCAAAGACGTTATTTTTGATAGCTTCATTTGGTGAATCTTCCATCAATGGCACATGCTTGTGGGCTGCGGCGTGGAAGACGATTTGCGGACGGTAATCTGCGAAGATTTCTTCGACCCGGTGGGTGTTTCTGACTGAACCAATCAGGTATTCGATATCGACATCCGGGTTAGTCCGTTTGAGCTCTTGCTGAAGGTCATAAACATTATTTTCATAGATATCAAAAACAATCAGCTTCTTTGGGTGGTGGTTGGCGATTTGCCGGCAGAGTTCTGATCCGATAGATCCGCCCCCGCCGGTTACCAAGACGACCTTGTCTTTTAAGTAGCCGACCACTTCATCCAAGTTGACCTTGATTGGTTCACGGCCTAGAAGGTCGGTGATATCGACATCGCGCATTTTCGAAACCGAAATTTCCCCATTGATTAACTGATACATCCCAGGCAAAACTTTAATTTTAACCTTAGCTTCGGTTGCTTGAATTGCTTCAATCAACTGCTTGCGCTGAGTCGGTGTCGCCGAAGGCATGGCTAAATAGATATATTGCGGTTTAACTTGATGCAGTACTTTCTTTAAGCTGCCGCATCCGCCTTCGACTTTAATGCCGTCGATATATCGTCCCCATTTATTACGGTCATCATCTAAAATCGCAACAACCCGGCCTTCAGTGAGGTTGCTGTGCTTTAACTCATGCAAAATAGCACTGCCTGCTTCACCAGCACCATACAAGACAATTGTCGGATCATCTTTTGCGGTGGTATCCGAAAAAGCTTTAATAATCCGCAAAGAAAAGCGCAAAAGCCATTCTGCCCCCGTCAAAAAGGCAAAGGACAACACAAAATAACCATAAGGCATATCCAAGTGTGCAATACTCATGACAAAAAATTGCACCAGCGTCACTACTGCTGTAGCCCCCATAATCGTCAGCAAGTTTTTAGCTGTGGCACTGCCCCAATAAATATCATACAGTTTAAAAAATTTAAAAATGAGCACCACTGATATGATGTAGATTGGCAAATATTGCAAGGCATGCATGAAGAAATGATCTGGAACAACATCATATCGCATGTCAAAACGTACATAAACAGCCCCTAAACTGGCTAGACAGCTGATAATAATATCAAATATAAGTAAACTTAAAGTTCTTTTTTTCTTATCTTGCGGTAAGTAACGCTGTAAAGAATTCATTGTGTCCCCTCTAAAAATATGTATTAGCAGGCTTGACCTGCTTTATTTGTTTAAAAGAAAAAGAATTTCTTTTTCTTTTTCATCGGAATCGGCGAATAATCATGGGCAGCTACATAGTCGCCATTGATTAATTTTTCTGCATTTGCTTCAAAAGCTTGGGCTTTAGCTGCGTCAAAATCTTGGGCAACCTGATTTAAAGCCTCGCTTAAAACAAATTTCCGGCCCGGCAGATTATGTGCATCCGATGCAATAATCTGGACCAGGTTATGTTCCACCATTTTGTGTGATAATTCAGCTACATGCTCGCCAAAGCCGCCGATATAACTTGTTGCCGTTAACTGAGCCAAAGCGCCATTTTCAATGAATTCATAGAGCAAATCTAAATTTTCCTGAATTTCATGGTTGCGTTCAGGGTGACAAATGACAGGCGTGGTGCCTTTTTTACGTAAATCAAAAATCATGCGCTTGGCATAAGCCGGAACTTCTCCATGCGGAAATTCCAAAAGCATATAATGCTTATCTTCGTCAATACCCAATAAGTCATCATATTTCTCAATTAAATCACCGTTAATGTGAACTTCTTGCCCTGCAAATACGCTCAGCGGAAGTTTTTGCCGGTCAAGTTCTGCCTGAAATTGATCACACAGCTTGATGACATCAGCTTTATGATTAACGTATTGATTGTCCAAATGGTGCGGCGTGGCTAAAATATGCGTCACACCATCAGCAATAGCCGCTTGTGCCAAGGCCAGCGATTTTTCGAGACTTTCGGAACCATCGTCGATTCCCGGCAAGATATGACAGTGCAAGTCAACCAGCTTGTCAAAATGCATTACTTCTTATCCTCTTTTCCATAGTAGCCGTAATAACCATAGTAACCATAGTAACCGTAATAACCGCCCGCGTTATCCTGCTTAACATCATTCAAGACCGTCCCGATGATTTTAGCATTACTGTGTTCGAGCAAACCGACAGCTTGGCGCAAAGCTTCTTTTTCCGTATGGCCGGCACGCACAACCAACACCGTTCCATCAACGCGGTTGGCTACCAATTGGGCATCAGTTACAGAAAGTACCGGCGGAGCATCATAGATAACCATATCATAACTTTGACTAAGGCCCGCCATCAACCCGGCCATTCTTCTGGAACCGATTAATTCTGAAGGGTTAGGCGGTACCGGACCGCTAGGCATAACGCTTAAGTTTTTCACTGTCGTTTGATAAATAATGTCTGTGGCCGGCAAGTCGTGTTCGGTTAAAAAGTTCGTCAACCCTCTGGGATCAGTAATACCGAAGGTCGCGTTAATCGTCGGACGTCTCAGGTCAGCGTCAACCAGCAGGGTCTTTTTGCCTTGACGGGCAAAAGCGACGGCTAAGTTGGCTGAAATCGTTGATTTACCTTCAGAAGCCATTGATGACACTACCATGATTGACTTGAATTGCTCATCGGCACTGGAAAATTCAATATTTGTCCGAATGGTGTTGAATTGTTCGGTGTTAACTGAACCAGCCCTGGAAACAGTAACCAAACGCACCCCTTTATCCATTGAAGTTGTATCAAGATGCTTTTTCTTTTTTCTAAATAATGGCATACTTCATTCTCCTTCCTAGACGCGGCGGCGTTTTTCCGGGGCGACGTTTTGTGCATTCTTATCGATAACTTTAACCAGGCCGAAATCATCTTCATTAGAATGGATATGGTAAACGGCTCCTAAACTCGTTAAGCCCAAGTCTTTGGTAATGAAATCAGTATCCTTCACCGTGGTATCAGTGATTTCCTTGATAATTGCCAAAGCCATCCCGACCAGAAGTCCAACAGCTAAACCGATTAAAGCATTCAAACCCTTTTTAGGTGAAACAGCATTCGTATTAGCCTTAGCCTTCGTAACAACCGTCACGTTATCGACCTTCATCATTTTCTTAATCTTGCGGGAGAAGACTTCCCCAATGGTATTAGCCAAATCAGCGGCTGTATAAGCATTCGTATCTGTGACGGTCACTGAGATAACTTGTGAATTAGTTTGGTTGCTGATAGTCATATTGTCTTGCAAGGAAGCAACGGTACCCTGATAGTTATCTTTTTGCCGCACTTCTTTGACGACGGGGGCTAAGATAACCGATTTTTTCAAGACGTCTTGATATGTATTAATCGCTTGCAAGTCAGCCTGTTGTGCTGTATATTGCATCTGCGTATTATCAGCCTTTTGGTTAACCAAAATATCAATGGTTGAACTATACTTAGGTGTCATAATAACAAATGACACGACCAAGGAAGCTAACAACCCGACAATTCCCCAAACAATAATACTTACCCAGCTCTTTTTCAAAGCCATCAGTAAACTGGACAAATCAATTACTGTTTCTCCACTAGCATTTTCGTTCATTACGATTCTCCTTAAATAAAGTAGCGTTACTCCCCTTATTGTAGCATAGTTGGACTTTTTTAATGGATTTTTTTAATTTTTTTAAAAATTATTCACTATTTTAGTATAGCAAAGCTCCTAAGTAATGCAACCTTTTTCTGGACTAAAATCACATTTGTTTTCAAAAAAGTTATTCTTTAATCCATTTTAGGCCAGCTTTTTTATCATTAATTCATACTAATTTATTCAATCTTTTTCGCTATACTAGTAAGAAAGAAAACGCTTATGCATTTATTTATAAGGGGTTGGTATTTATGAAAAAAACCGCATTGCTTTCCGGCTTGTTATTAGGGGCCAGTTTACTTCTCGTCGGCTGCCAAAGCCAAAGCCAGAATCAAACTGCTAATTCAAGCAGTACTAAGACCGCTAAAGTTCAAAAAAAGGCTGTTAAAAAAGCTAGCTCCGTCAGCAACCAAACGACCAGTGCCAGTTCTTCGAGTGCCTCTTCAAGCTCAGCTAGCACTTCAAGTAATACTGACAGTTCTTCGCTTGCTTCAAACAACGCCCGGCTCCAAGCTTTTAACCAGCAATTAACCGCTAAACTCGGCAATGTCCTTTTACCCCGTTTGACCGGTTTAACTGGGGATCCCGGGTATCTAAACGTTTCCTATCAAGGAAATACCGCCAATTTCACGGTCAAATATATCGTTAGCTATACACCGCATAACTTAAACGATTCAGGCTTAACCAAGCAAATTCCCTATGCGGAATTCTCCAAGAAAACCTATAATACGAGCCAAGAAGCCCAAAACGCCCTTAATAACTATCGCGAAGCTTCCAATGATCAAGGCCTACCAAGTGTCACGCTGACCAACAATATCAAAGGTTACCTCAATTCCGGCGCCGGCCAAAGATACCTCCATTGGAACGAAGGCAATTGGTCCATGACCGTCCACGCTTCGGTCGTTAACGGCGAAGATCCTTTGACACCAGCCCAAACAATTGCCGGCTTATTGGAAAATCACTACCTGCCCGCTCCCCAAAGTATTGGGACTGGTTATTTTGAAGCAAATCCTACTACCCAAACGCTCGGCCAAACCTTGACTTGGCAAAAAGATAATGTTGTCTATACTCTAAAGGCCCACAGTGCTTACACTGGCATCATCATGGCCGAATCCATTAAATAAAGCAAAGCCGCCCAGCAAATCTGCCGGGGCGGTTTTATCTTTGGTCAAAGATAAGAAACTAAAAAGCCCCTAAGTTAACCTTAGGGGCCTTTTTAGCAATTATTTTATTATAAAGTAGTAAACAAATTTATTCAGCATCCTTGCGCCAGAAGCCCAAGATAACAGCTGTTACAACTGTACCGGCAACAACAGCAATGATGTAGCCTGGGATGTTAGTAGCAAGCGGTGTTACCCAGAAACCGCCGTGAGGAGCAGGAACGCCGACCTTCATCAAACCAACGATAGCACCGGATACGGCTGAACCAATGATACATGAAGGAATAACACGGCCTGGATCGGCTGTAGCAAATGGAATAGCACCTTCAGTAATGAAGGAGAAGCCTAAGATCCAGTTTGTCACACCAGCTTGACGTTCTTGGGCAGTAAACTTCTTAGGGAAGAGCACTGTTGCCAAAGCTGTAGCAAATGGAGGAACCATACCGCCAACCATAACAGAAGCCATCAAGATAGCAGCTGTAGCTGACTTAGGATCGTTGGCAAAAGCACCAGAAGCAAAGACATAAGCAGCCTTGTTGAAAGGACCACCCATATCGATAGACATCATACCAGCCAAAACTAAAGTTAGCAAGACAAGGTTACCAGTACCCATGCCATTAAGGAAACTGGTGATACCCAAGTTAATTGCAGAGAAGATTGGGTTAACAATATAATACATGATAAGAGCCATAAGCAACAAGCCAAAGATTGGGTAGATGAGCATGGACTTCATACCAGCAACAGATTGTGGCAAGCCTTTGCATAACTTCTTCAAGCCAAGAACTAAGTAACCAGCGATGAAACCGGCAGCAAGACCGCCTAAGAAGCCGGCTGGTGAAGTAGAGTTAGTCATGAAGTTAACATGGTAAGAACCACCTAAAGAAGAGTTGGCAATAGATGCCATGAAGCCACCGACAAAGCCAGGCATCAAAGCTGGTTGATCGCCGATTGATTCAGCAATGTAAGCAGCTAAAACAGGTACCATGAAGGCAAAAGCCAAATTACCAGCACTGTTCAAGAAGATGAAGGCTGGGTTCTTAGCACCGGAAGCAGTGTAGCTTTCGAAGATGAAGGAAATCGCCATCAAGATACCACCGCCGATAACGAATGGCAACATGTGGGAAATACCGTTCATGAGTTGCTTATAAATGTTGCTCCAAACAGAACCGTTTGAGCTTTCTTGAGATGCAGTAGCTTCTTCACCAGATGCTTGATAAACAGGAGCTGTTTCGTTCAAGATTTGGTTGATTAAGCTTTCTGGATCTTTAATCGCACTGGTAACAGGTTGGTTAACAAGGTGCTTACCGTTGAAACGAGCCATCTTGACTTTCTTATCAGCAGCAATCACAACCCCTTTAGCACGGGCAATTTCGCTGTCGGAGAGCAGGTGCTTAACCCCTTCAGAACCGTTTGTTTCAACTTTGATATCAACACCCATCTTAGCAGCTGCCTTCTTCAAGTTTTCTTCAGCCATGTAAGTGTGGGCAATACCGTTAGGGCAGGCTGTAACAGCGACAATGTATGGGCGGTCGCTGGCAACAGCAGCTTTCTTTTCAGCTTCTTCTTGCGCCTTGTTTTCAGCTTCTTTCTTAGCTACAGCGTCAGCAAAGATAGCTTGAACTTTTTCTGGTGTATCGGCATTCTTCAATGAAGCTACAACGTCTGGGTTCATCAACACTTGTGACAAAGCAGCTAAAGCTTGCAAGTGCGTGTTGTCGCCGCCTTCTGGAGCAGCAATCATGAAGAAGAGATGTGCTGGTTGGCCATCAAGTGAATCATAATCAACACCTTGTTCACTCTTAGCAAACATTACGGCTGCTTCATTAACAGCTGTATTGTGGGCGTGAGGAATAGCAATACCATCACCCATCCCGGTTGAGCCTTCTTGTTCACGTTTTAAAATGTCTTTTTTGTAAGCTTCTTCATCATTGATAACGCCTTTTTCAAAAAGATTGTGGACCATTTCATCAATAACATCAGCTTTAGTAGCTGCCTTGAGATTCATAATCATCAAGTCAGTTCTTAAAAGTTCACGAATATCCATAAACTTTTCTCCTTCCTAATTATTTAAATTCTTCAATTTTAATCATTGGCAAAATTTCGTCGATCTTCTTTTTGTCTGCCAAGTCTTCAGAGAAGGCTGTCGCAGAGCCGCAAGCAAGGCCATAACGGAAAGCTTCAAGTGCATCGCCAGTCTTGGCAAAAGTACCAGTGAACCCGCCAATCATGGAATCGCCGGCACCAACTGAGTTGATAACCGTGCCTTTAGGTGCGTATGACCGGTAAACCTTGTCTTTAGTCACCATCATACCGCCATCGCCGGCCATAGAAATCAAAACATGCTGTGCGCCAAGTTCAAGCAACTTCTTACCATATTTTGCAATGTCTTCCATTGAGTTCAGTTCAACACCGAAAAGTTCAGCTAATTCGTGGTTGTTTGGCTTAACCAATAAAGGCTTCTTTTCCAAAGTCTTCATCAGGCTTTCACCAGTCGTATCAATCACAAAGTCAGCACCTTTAGACTTAATAATGTCAATCAAATCAGCGTAGAAGTCATCACCCAAACCAGGTGTTAAACTTCCGGCAAAGATTACGACGTCACCTTTTTTCAATTGATCGAATTGTGCTTTAAATTCGCTCAATTCGCTGTCAGAAATCTTAGGCCCGCGTCCATTAATTTCAGTTTCATCTTCAGCTTTAATCTTGACGTTGATACGGGTGTCTTCTTGAATATGAGTAAAATGAGTGCTGAGTCCGACACCGTTTAATGCATCTTCGACAAATTTGCCGGTAAATCCGCCTAAAAAGCCGAGTGCACAGCTTTCGAGCCCAAGTTCCTTCAAGATACGGGAAACGTTAATTCCCTTACCGCCAGGCAACTTGTTATCGTAATCCATGCGGTTAACTTCGCCTAAAGTTAACTGTTTAAGTTGAACGATGTAATCAATGGATGGGTTGACTGTCACCGTGTAAATCATTGTTCTACCTCCTGAATCGTTGTTTGCTTATTATACTGGCTGCTAACCTTGGCTGGCAGCTTCGTTGTAATGACTGAGGCTTGCGCGACATCTGCGACTTTGACAAATGAGACCTCATCGAACTTGGTGTGATCAGCTAAAATAAAACATTGCTCGCTTTGTTCCATTGCCACTTGCTTCACAGCCGCTTCATCCGGGTCGGGCGTGGTATATCCATATTGAGGATGAATTCCGTTAATGCCCATAAAGACCTTGTTAAAGCGGTATTGTTTCAGCGAATTGACTGCTTCCACACCGACAATCGCTTTGGTTGTGTTCTTTAATTCACCGCCGACTAAAATGGTGCGCACACCTTTATCAGCCAGCATCGAAGCATGAACAACCCCATTTGTCACTACCGTCAAATGTGCACTAGGTTCCAAATACTGAATTAAAGCTAATGTTGACGTACCTGCATCTAGATAGACCACATCACCTTCCCGCAGCCTTGCAGCAGCAGCCTTGGCAATTGCATTTTTCTCGGTAGTATTTTGCCGGGCTTTCCCTGTCATATCCGGTTCACTTGAGAGCGAATATTTGACTTTCGCACCCCCGTGAATCCTAACAAGCAAATTATTTTCTTCCAACAGTTGAAGGTCACGACGTGCGGAGGATTCAGAACATCCAGATTTTTCACAAATATCTTGGATCTTGACGACATTATTCTCTCTCAACATCTGCAAAATAAGTTGTTGTCTCTCTTCTGCAAGCACTTTCATCACCTTCCTGAATTATATTACCACTCACTATGTCAAAAATCAATCACAAAACGCCAAAAAAAATCATTTTTTTGCGGAGTTGTGCTTATTTGTGGCTGAACCTTTGTTTTATCAAGCATATTAATCTCATTGAATGCGTTTTCTTATCTGTGCTAGCATCGTTATATTTACGGATTTTTGACGACTTATAATGCTTTTAAGCTAGGCCTTATCAATTTTGTGACCGATTTCTGAAAACGTTTAGCACAATCGTTCAAAAACAGTCACATTCTGCCAAGTTGTTTCATTCAGCTGTTGATGTTATATTTAATTACATATACTACACTTTTTGGAGGATTATTATGGATAAAATCGATTCTGTTATCTTAGCCTGCCTGGCAAAAGACGCCCGCATGTCCCTTAAAGACATCAGTAACCACTGCTTCATCTCCGCTCCGGCTGTCAGCACGCGGATTTCCCACCTCAAAGAAGCCGGCTATCTTACAGGTTTTCAAGCTCAACTTGACGCCGCAAAACTCGGCTATCCTATCAAAGCTTTTATCAGCCTTTGTTTAGAGCCTAAAGACAAGCAAAGCTTTTATCCTTTTGTTAAATCCTGCCCCAACGTCCTTGGGTGTGATTGTGTCACCGGTAAATTCTCGCAAATCCTGACATGCCGCTTTAAAACCACGACTGAGCTTGATGAATTCATCAATGATCTGCAGCGCTTTGGGGAAACATACACTCAAATTGTCTTTTCAACCAGTGTCGAACCACGCCCGCTTGACCCTAATTTAACTCAGCTTTAAAAAAGAAAGTTAACCTCCCTGTTTATTTTCTTTTCTTAAGTTAAAAATGCTTTCAACCTTATTTAACACGTAACAGGACTTAAACTATCGCATTTTCGAATTTTATGTTATAAGATATAACACGTAAATTGATTTTAAACATTTGAAAGGCAGGTTTTATGCATGCGGATTGAAAGCGACTCATTAGGGACTAAGGCGGTTGAAAGTAGCGCCTACTATGGCATCCATACTCAAAGGGCGCGGGAAAATTTCCCGGTTACCGACCGTCACGTGGATTTTTTACTGGTTCAAAATCTAATTTTAGTCAAGCAGGCTTGCGCGAATGCCAATGCCAAAACCGGTCGCTTATCAGCTAAAAAACACGCTCTGATTAAGCAGGCCTGCGAAAGATTGCTTAATGAATTTGACAATTTTGCTTCAGACCTGTCAACCCCAGCCATCCAAGGGGGCGCAGGAACCAGCACTAACATGAATGTCAATGAAGTTATCGCTAACCTGGCTTTAGAAATCGGCGGTGCTAAAAAAGGCTCGTATCAGCTGATTCATCCTAATGATGATGTCAATATGGCTCAATCAACTAATGATGTGTATCCGACAGCAGGTCATATGACTTTGATTAACCGTACCTCTGATTTGCTGGCAGCTGTGGCCAAAACAGCTGCGAGTTTCCTTAAATTGGCTGACAAACACCGTTACACCATTAAAATGGGCCGCACCCAGCTTGAAGACGCTGTCCCAACGACTTTCGGCAAGGAATTTGGCGCCTATTACCATCTATTAATGCGTGATTACCGCCGGATTGAGCAGGCTGCCAATGCCCTTTTGACTGTACCTTTAGGGGGGACAGCCATCGGGACCAGCATCTGTGCGACCCCTGAATACTGTGCTTTGGTCGTCAAAGAATTGCGCCATCTCAGCGGTATGCCGCTCATTCAAGCGGATGATTTGAGCGATGCGGTTCAAAATACTGATAGTTACGTCAATTTATCCGCTGCTTATAAAACTTTAGCCTGTGATTTAATCAAAATTACAAATGATTTGCGCTTACTGGGAAGCGGCCCGCAAGCTGGCCTGCACGAACTGGATTTGCCCAAGGTTCAAGCCGGTTCCTCCATCATGCCCGGCAAGGTCAATCCGGTCATTCCTGAAGTTGTTGCTCAAGTATCCTTTCAAGTTATCGGTCATGACGCGGCGATTTCTCTGGCCAGCGCTTCAGGCCAGCTGGAACTCAATGCCTTTGAGCCGGTGATGTTTGATGATCTTTTCAATGGTGCTTTGATGATGACCGAAGCTTTAGCGACACTTAGAGTTAACTGCTTAGAAGGTCTCAAAGTTAATGAAGAACGCTGCCAGCAAATGGCCGCCCATTCGGCTGGTTTAGCTACAGCCCTTGCACCCTACATCGGCTACCAAAAAGCAGCTGTTTTGGCTAAGGAAGCCGTGGCAACGGGAAAAACCATTGAAAAGCTGCTTTCAGGTCAGATTTCAGCTGATATTTTACAAGACATCCTAAAACCTGAAAAGCTGATTAATCCAGGAGCCTATGATAAAGCACAAAAGGTAAACTTGCGCTAATCCTAATTCTTTTAAGTTGTGTGGGTCTTAAAAGAAATAAGGCCGCCTTAAGGGCGGTCTTTTTTAGTGAAGTAATTTACAAGCCTTTCATTTTTGTAAGCGGTAAAAGTATGCTAAGATACCTATAGCAACTTAAGAAAGGTTACATATATTATGGGAGAAACAAATAAACGCTACGGCGCCGACGCTATCGTCGAAAGTCTCATTAATCATGATGTTAAATATGTTTTTGGTATTCCCGGCGCAAAAATTGACCGCGTCTTTGAACTGTTAGAACACTCTGACAAGGAGAATTTACCTCAACTTATCGTCACCCGTCATGAACAAAATGCTGCTTTTATGGCCGCCGGCATCGGCCGGATTACCGGACAGCCAGGGGTGGTCATCACCACATCCGGTCCTGGGGCTTCCAACCTCGCCACCGGATTGGTCACAGCCACAGCCGAAGGTGATCCTGTTTTAGCAATCTCTGGTCAGGTGCAGCGAACCGATTTGTTGCGCTTAACCCACCAAAGTATGGATAATGCGGCCTTGTTTTCACCGATCACAAAATACAGTGCCGAAGTGCAGGATCCGGACAACATCTCTGAAGTTATTGCCAACGCTTACCGCAGCGCTGTTTCATCCAAGCAGGGCGCAAGTTTTGTCTCCGTACCGCAAGATGTCACAGACGGCGAATTGACAACTGATGTCATCAATCCTTTGATTCCGGCTAAATTAGGCCCTGCCAGCCCAATCGAATCCACCTTACTGGCACAAAGAATCAAAGCAGCTAAATTGCCGGTCCTGCTGCTTGGCATGCGGGCGTCTGACCCTGAAACAACGGCTTCCATCAGAAACCTGGTTTCCACCACCCACCTGCCCGTCGTTGAAACCTTCCAAGGGGCCGGGATTTTGTCGCATGAACTGGAAAGTGACTTCTTTGGCCGCGTAGGCTTATTCCGCAACCAGCCAGGAGACAAATTATTGAAGCAGGCTGACCTGGTTATCGCCATCGGCTATGATCCAATCGAATATGAACCCCGTAACTGGAATAATGAAAAAAATGCCGATATTGTCGTCATCGACTCCATGCCATCGGAAATCGACAAACACTTCCAACCCAGCTGCGAACTTGTCGGCGATATTTCACAAACTTTGGACTTCTTATTGCCATACATGAAGGGCTATAAGCTGCCGGCTGAATCCTTGTCTTTCTTAGATAAGGTCCGCCAAAAAGTCGCTTTAAGAGATGAACCGCCTGCTTTAAAAGAAGGCCAAATTTTAAACCATCCCTTAAGCATCATCAAAGCTGTTCAAAAACGGGTCACAGATGAGATGACCGTCACAGTGGACGTGGGCAGCTTTTACATTTGGATGGCTCGTCACTTCAGAAGCTACCAGCCACGCCACCTGCTCTTCTCAAACGGGATGCAAACATTAGGTGTTGCCTTGCCATGGGCAATTGCGGCTGCTTTAGTACGGCCCAATACAAAGATTGTTTCTATGTCAGGAGATGGCGGCTTCCTCTTTTCTTCCCAAGACTTGGAAACAGCTGTCCGCTTGCATTTGCCAATCGTGCACATCATTTGGAATGATGGTGCTTATGACATGGTTAAGTTCCAAGAAGAAGTTAAATATGGTGCTTCAGCTGCCACTAATTTTGGTGCCGTTGATTTTGTCAAATACGCCGAAAGTTTCGGAGCTAAAGGACTTAGAGTAGAACAAGCCAGCGAATTAGAACAAGTCTTAGATGAAGCCTTCAACCAAGACGATCCCGTTGTCGTCGATATTCCGGTCGATTACAGCTTCAACAAAGAATTAGCTAAGCAAATGCTGGATGATCAAATGCGCTAAAAGGAAGGATTTTCATGAAAGATTATCAAACACTGTATCAGCACGGTACTTTAGGGATGCTGGTGCCCGGCCTTTTTGAAGGAACGCTCCCCGTTTCAGACCTCTTAAAACATGGTAACACAGGTATTGGCACAGCCACAGGCTTAGACGGCGAAATGGTCGTTTTAGACGGGGTTTCCTACCTGGTTAAAAGTTCCGGTCAAATTATCCACCTGGCCGGTGACGTTAAGGTTCCTTTTGCGACCGTTCACTACCATGACCCAAAGCTTGCCGGTTTTACTTTGGAAAATAAGACCGATGCCCAAGTCAAAGAGACCATTTTACAAAAGTATCCTTATCAAAATATCTTCTTTGCCGTCAACATCAAGGGCACTTTTGCCCACGTCAAAACAAGAGCTGTCCAAGGTCAAAAAAAGCCTTACCCGACCCTGGTGGAAGTGGCCGAAAAACAGGCCGTTTTTGCTGAAGCTGATAGTCAAGGAACGATTGTGGGCTATTTTGCGCCTAAATTATTCCAAGGCATGGCCGCCGCTGGTTTTCACCTGCATTATCTAAATGACGACCGCACCATGGGCGGACATTTGCTGGGCTTTACCATTAAAAAAGCTGAAGTATCCATCCAGCCTTTTACCAATGTCAACCAGCACTTTCCGCTTGAAAATGCAACTTTCTTACACGAAAACCTCGATCTTGATTCAATGTCAGCGCAAATTCACCAGGCAGAAGAATAAAAAAAGCCAGCTTAAAGCTGGCTTTTTTTAGTTCTTAAATGAATGAATTGGTGCTGGAATTATCCCGCCTCTTTGAATCATAGCCGCTGAACTAGCTTGGTTAACGGGCATTATCGGAGCATGTCCTAATAAACCGCCAAATTCAACATGGTCGCCGACATCTTTGCCAGGGACTGGAATAACCCGCACAGCCGTCGTCTTATTGTTAATCATCCCAATAGCAGCTTCGTCTGCAATCATCGCACTGATGGTTGCAGCGGGCGTATCGCCTGGAATGGCAATCATATCTAACCCGACGGAGCAGACCGCTGTCATGGCTTCGAGTTTTGACAAATTAAGCGTTCCAGCTTCTACGGCATCAATCATTCCGGCATCTTCCGACACAGGAATAAAAGCACCCGACAAGCCGCCCACGTGGCTGCAAGCCATGATGCCGCCCTTTTTGACCGCATCATTTAACATAGCTAAAGCAGCTGTTGTTCCATGGGTGCCGACTTGTTCCAAGCCGATCTCCTCTAAGATTTGGGCTACCGAATCTCCAACCGCCGGTGTTGGCGCCAAAGAAAGGTCGACAATCCCAAAAGGAACTCCCAACCGTTTTGAAGCAATACTTCCGACCATTTGGCCCATTCGGGTCACTTTAAAGGCCGTCTTTTTGATGGTTTCAGCCACCACATCCATGGATTGGCCCTTAACTTTTTCCAAAGCCGCTTTAACCACACCAGGTCCGGAAACACCTACATTAATGACCGTATCCGGTTCAGAAACTCCGCAAAAACCACCGGCCATAAAGGGATTATCTTCCACCGCATTGCAGAAAATAACCATTTTGGCATTCGTCATCACATCAAGCTTGGAGGCATCTTTGACAACCTGTCCCATTTCCTTAACAGCGTCCATGTTAATCCCACTCTTGGTAGAACCAACGTTAACTGAGGCACAAACAAGATTGGTTTGCGCTAAGGCCTGCGGCAGTGATTTGATTAAAATACGGTCGCCTTTTTGGTAGCCGTTTTGTACTAAAGCTGAAAAACCGCCAATAAAGTTGATGCCGCAAGCTTTGGCAGCCTTATCCAAAGTTTTGGCATATTTAAGGTAATCTTGGTCGCTGGAAGCTGCCGCAATCAAAGAAATAGGCGTGACCGTTACCCGTTTATTGATAATCGGAATCCCGTATTCTTCTTGAATCTGTTCTCCGACCTTCACCAAATTTTTGGCTTTTGTGGTGATTTTTTCATAAATCTTTTGACAGGCACGGGTGCTGTCTGAATCAATGCAGTCCAGTAAAGAAATCCCCATGGTAATGGTGCGAACATCCAAATTTTCATCGGCAATCATCCGCACCGTTTCTAAAATTTTTTCACTTTCCATAAGCCACCTCTATAATTGATGCATTGCTTGATAAATTTCCGCATTGCGGATTCTTATTTCAACCCCTAATTTAGTGCCTAGAGCCGTTAAGTCTTGGGCAATTTGGCTGAATTCTTTGCCTTCATCTGGCACTTCAACCATCATCATCATGGTGAAATACCCATCCATAATCGTTTGCGACAAGTCTAAAATATTCACCTTATTTTCGGCTAAATATTGGCTGACACCTGCAATAATCCCAACCTGGTCTTGACCAACAGTCGTTAAAACAGCTTTCATTTTATGCACCTCTTTAATTTTATCTTACTTCAAAGTATACCAGTATTTATCCTGAAAAGGTTCAGTCCAAGTGAAATTTTTCTGCCGGCTTAAAAAAAAGCCTATTTAATTTTCATAAACAGCTCCGGCAGGCTCTTTTTTCAGGTCAATATCCGCCAATTTATGGTCAATTTATGTCTTGTCGGCCGTAAATAGGCATGTTATGGTATAAGGGAAAACGATTGCAAAAAAGGAGGGAGAAAATGGATACCACCCACGAAATCGTCTTGCCGACCGATCCTTTACCCGTATGGCTTTATGTACATCATAATAATCCGGTAGCCTTTATTGCCCCACACTGGCATCAAGGTATTGAAGTTTCTTTTACGCTTGACGGTTCAATTGATGATTTCACCATTTCCGGCGAACATTTTAAAACCGTACCCCGCCAGCTTTTAATCGTCAATACGCGTGAAATCCACAGCATTAAAACCTTAGCCACGAATCAGGCTTCTTTAGCTTTATCGTTGATTTTTCCGTATAGCTATATCAAAGGACTCTACCCTAAAATAAGTACTGTCTTTCTTGACTTAAATCATCCGGAGACTTTTTCGCCGCAGCAAAAAGAAGCCTATGCTGCTTTACAGGGCATGATGCTGCAAATTACCCTGCTGACCCAAGTTGATTCTGATTTTCGTCTTTTAAAACTAATGACTTTAATCACGCAAAGTTTAGAAATGATCTTGCGCTATTTTGCCGTACCCAAAGCAACTAAGGAAAATTCACCGCAAAAAGTCTACGCTATCGGCCGCCTGCAGGATGTTATCAAATTTATCAGTGACAACTACCAAAGATCCTTAACGCTGGACGAAATCGCTCAGCATGTGAATGTTTCCAAGGAATATCTAGCACGATTCTTCAAAAAATATATGGAAATTACCGTGGGCCAATATCTTAATAATGTCCGCGCCCAGCATGCTCACAGTGATCTGTTAAAGGGCAAAAATCTTACCCAAACAGCCTTGGACAACGGTTTTTCCGGTATTCGCGCTTTAAACCGCGCCGTTGCCAACCTTTATGGTAAAACTGCTTCAGCTTTAATCAAAGAAAGGAAAAAATAACATGCAAAATTACTTAGTTATCGATATCGGCGGGACCGATATCAAATTCGCTACCATTGATGAAAAAGGAACCATTTTAACAAAAGATAAGGTTCACACACCGCAAAACAAAAATGATTTTTTAACAGCCATTGATACTATTGTTAAAAAGCACCCTGACCGGCAAGGGATTGCTATCTGCGCTCCTGGTAAAATTGCCGACACCACCATCCATTTCGGCGGGGCTTTGCCTTTCTTAGATGGTATTGATTTCGCTGCTATTTATCGTGCTGACCGCGTCGCTGTGATTAACGACGGCAAGGCTGCTGTGCTGGCTGAACACTGGCTGGGTGCTTTAAAGGATTCACAAAATTGTGCCGCCATCATCTTAGGTACTGGTGTTGGCGGCGGTATTATTCTAAATAATACGCTCTTAAACGGTGCCCACTTCCAAGCCGGCGAACTGAGCTTTATGTGCCTTGATACCAAGGCTGAAGACTTTGGCGGCTATGCCGGCTCTTCCCTATCCGCCGTGCAAATGATTATTCACATCAACAACGCCGTCGGCAATCCTGATGAAAAAGACGGATTTAAAGCCTTTGACGCTTTAAAAGCCGGTAATCAACAGGCAAAAGCCATCTTTGCCGCTTACTGCCACCGGTTAGCCTGCTTAATCATGAATATCCAGTCTGTCGCTGATTTAGACGCTTTTGCTATTGGCGGCGGCATTTCCGCTCAACCTCTCGTTTTAAGCGGACTAAAGCAGGCCTACGAAGATATTTATGCAAACAATCCGCTCATTAAATTAACCTTTACCAAACCTAAACTGGTTCAAGCCAAATTCCAAGCTGATGCCAACCTTTATGGTGCTTTATACCATTTACTGATACTGAGTAAATAAAGCAAAAATTTTTGAAAAATAGTCAATCGACGCCACTTTTTGGTTAAAAATATTATTACCAAAAGGGGGCGTTTTTATTTAAGATGTAAGCGTAAACAAAAAAACGAAGGGAATGAACTTTGTGACCACAGATGAAATTAAAGAAGCAATTATGGCCATGCGCACCGCTTTTAAAAAAGGCGATGATGCTCGTGACGCCGGTTTAGATGCTAACCCGCCTGAAGTTTTAAGAATTAATGATTTAGCTTACGGGCCTGATCCAAAATGGAATCTTTTAGATTTATATCTGCCTAAAAATGTGTCAGGCAAAATCCCGGTTATTATTAATATTCATGGCGGCGGTTGGTGTTATGGCACTAAAGAAACCTACCAATTTTATGGTTTGAACCTCGCCAAAGGCGGCTTTGCCTTTGTCAACCCTAATTACACCTTAGCACCGGACAACGTCTTTCCGGGCGAATTAGATGAAGTCAATACTTACATTCACTGGGTGGCTGACTACGCCGACGAATACAACCTCGACAAAAACAATGTCTTTTTAACCGGTGATAGCGCTGGTGGTCAAATGGCCGAACAATATATCACTATTTTAACCAACCCTAAGTATCGTGAACTTTTCGGTTATGACTTAACTGATCTGCATTTTAGAGCAGCAGCTTTAAACAGCGCCGCCTTCTTTATCGGCGATCTCGGCATGATTTCCGGCGCTGTTGAAGGCTATTTCACACCTGAAGTTAGAGCCCAAAAGCAGGATATGCTGCAAACGGAAAAATATATTACCAAAGATTTCCTGCCTTGCTACTTAACTACCGCCAATGAAGACTTCATCCACGACCAGACCATTAAATTTGACGGCTTCTTGACGGCTTTAGGCGTGGAACATATTTGCAAGTCATTCGGTGATGCAGATCATCCCGAACCACACGTTTTCTTGATGAATCAAAAAGATACTTTAGCTAAGCAGGCTAATGATGAAGAAATGGCCTTCTTTAGAGCACACATGATTTAAATTAGGAGGTATTTTATTATGCATGAAACCAAAGATAAACTTTCTTTTAAAGCATCGCTGCTTTCAATTTCAATCTTTTTAATGATGGCGCCGCAAATTTCATCAGCCTTGCCGCTGATGTACAAAGCGTTTCCAGGTGTCAATGCTGCCGGGGTGCAAATGCTGTCGACCGTACCCAACTTCGGGATTGTGTTAGGCTTAATGATTAGTCCTATTTTAGTCCGTTTATGGGGCCAAAAACCTGTGATTCTAACCGGTTTGATTGTGGCCTTATTGTCAGGAACCTTCCCAATGTACGCTACCGCTTATACCCCGATTCTTATTTCCCGCTTTTTAATTGGTTTTGGGATTGGCTTATTCAACTCCATGGCGGTCAGCTTGATTCCGCAATTTTACAGCGGCGATGAAGAAGAATTGGCTTCAATGATTGGCTATCAAAATGTGATGGGTTCTGTTGGGGGCGCTATTTCCTCCTTCTTGGTTAGCTACCTGGTTACTATCAGCTGGCATGCAGCTTTTGCTATTTATTTCTTGATTATTCCATCTTTGATTGCTTTTACAATCTTTGTGCCGCTGCCAAAGAAAAATGCTTCGGTTAAGGCCAACGATACTCAAGCTAAACAACCCGCTCAACATATCAACGGCAAAGTCATCTTAATTGCCTGCTTGATTTTTGCCATCTTTGCTTTTTACATGCCAATGTCTTATGAATTGCCTTCTTTGATCGTGGCTGAAAAGATGGGAACAGCCAGCACCTCTGCCTTAATTGCCGGGGTTTCCACCTTGTTTGGGATTCCAATTGGCGCTTCATTCGGCTTCTTCTTTAAGCGTCTGCATGATTTAATCTTCCCTGCCGGCTTTTGTCTGGTTGCTTTAGGCTTGCTCATGGTTGCTTTAGCACCAAACATTGTTGTCTTATTTATCGGGGTCATTGTCTTAGGGTTTGGCTTCGGTCTTGGGGTACCATACATGTACAACTGGCTTGATTGGGCCTGCCCTGAAGGATCTGTCAACTTGGCTACCACAATCGTTTTGGTTTTAGTCAATGTCGGCTGTGCCCTTTCACCAACCATCGTCAATGCTATCGGTTCTGTTTTAGGCATGACCACCCCACGCGGCATTATGCTTTTAAGTACCATTGCTTTTGTAATTATTGCCGTTTATGCAATCGTGCACTACCTTGGAGTTCACAAGACTTCAACTGCTAAAAATTAAAAAAATAGCGGTGAAAGATTTCACCGCTATTTTTTGCTATTAAAGCTATTTTCAAATGGTTAGTACGGCTCTTGCAGCCTGGAGTAGTCAGTCTTGTCATACGAAGCCTAAGCGCTCAGTTTTGCACCCTATTCTTTCTCAGTGTATTTTTCCACCAGCTCTTGTTGGACCTGATACAATTTCGGTGTGATAAAGACCGGATATTCATCGGCATTGAGTAAACGCTTCGTTGCCAAAGGAAGCAGAGCCAATTGGGCTTGACTGAATTTTTGAATCGCAAAGACATCGGGCTGTTCCATGGTGATTTCACCTTGATCCATCGCTAATTTTTGCAAAGGTACTGCCATAAAGTCGTGCAGCCGCCGCTTTTGCTTCGTTGCCAAAGGATCGGCTTTTAAAGCAACCAATTCGCTTGGAATGTCTTCATCTCTTAAAGCAATCAAGTCGGCAAAAGCCTTGTTGGTCTTCTTGTCAATCAAACGGTAGGTTTGCTTGATGCCAGGCAAAGTCAACTTTCCTTTACTTTCGGAAACCTTAATCTTAGGAATCAATTGTCCATCTTTGATTACTCCGGCTAACTTGTAAACCCCACTCAAAACAGGCGAAGAAGAGCTGGTAATCATCTTTTCGCCTACCCCAAAGTTATCGATAGGCGCTTCTTGTTCAAGTAAAGAAGTAATAATATATTCATCCAAGGCGTTGGAGATGGTTATCTTGGCATCGCTAAAGCCGGCTTCATCCAACATTTCCCGTGCTGCCTTAGCTAATTCAGTCACATCGCCAGAATCAATCCGAATGCCAAAGTGACTGTGCCCTTGGGCTTTTAATTCTTTAAAAATCCGAATCGCATTCGGCACCCCTGATTCTAAGACATCATAAGTATCAGCTAAAAGTGCGCAGTTGTCAGGATAAATATCAGCCCAAGCTCTAAAGGCATCATATTCACTATCAAAGGCTTCAATCCAGCTATGCGCCATGGTACCGGCAGCCGGAATGTTAAATTTCTTAGCTGCCAAGAGATTGGAGGTTGAGGTAGCCCCGCCAATTACGGCAGCTCTAGCCCCATAAGTCGCACTGGATGGGCCTTGTGCCCGCCGTGCCCCAAATTCCATGACGCCTCTACCCTTGGCAGCAGCAGTAATTCTGCGCGCCTTGGTGGCAATTAAAGTTTCATGGTTAATAATACTGAGCAGCAAGGTTTCAAATAATTGTGCCTGGATGAGGGGGCCCTCAATGGTCATCACTGGTTCCCGCGGAAAAATCGGTGTTCCTTCTCTAACAGCCCACACCTTGCAGGCAAATTTAAAATCGGCTAAATAATCAATAAAGTCAGGGGTAAATAACTTAAGCCCCTTCAAATATTCAATGTCTTCTGGTTCAAAATGGAAGTTCTTCAACTCGTTTAAAGCTTGTTCCATCCCAGCTAAAACGACAAAACTGCCATCATCGGGCATTTTTCTAAAGAAGATATCAAAGATACCTACTTCTTCACCCAGCTTCTTTTGAAAGCCGTTTGCCATTGTCAATTCATACAAATCGGTAACTAATGCCCAATTATCTGCATCCATAAAGGATTCCTCCTGATTTAAGTCTAAAATACTTTTATAAGTGCTAAAAAAAGGTAAGTTCAACCTATTTAATCGAACTTATCTTACACTACTTTAAAATTTTTTGCAAGCCTCGGCTTAAGACATCCTTGCGCAAAGCATATAGTTTAGCAGGACGTCCCGGGCGACGCTGCGTGATTTCCGTACCTAATTCTTTTAAGAGCGGCATATGCGTTTTTCTAAAATTCGAATTATCGATCAAATTGACTTTAGTCTTCAAAAAAGGCGCATATACGCAACGGGCTTCTCTGATTGTGAATTTGTCGCCTAGCACCAGTAAAATATTGGGCTGATAGTTTAACTTATTGCGAATCCGTTCGCAAGCAACTTTAAAAATCCAGTCATAGTCAAAAGCTAAGTGCCTTTCGGGGTCATATTTGGCGTGCTTGTAGTAATCTTTTTGGTTTTTAGCCTTGCTGGCTTCAAAATACAAGTCGCCATTGCTAAGACAATAATTTTTATTTTTAAAACCAAAAGAAAACCAGCGGGCATCTGAAGCACCGTAGCCGGGTTTTAAAGGCGGCATTTCAGGTAAGAAGGTCATATATGTCAATGACAAAATCCGGTCATTGCCACGACCAATGCGGCCTGGATTAGTAAAAGTCGCCAGCTGTTCGGTATTTATCTCTTCCAACTCTAAACCAATCTTTTCTCTAACCAGCCGCAAAGCTGCTGCATCGGCACTTTCTTCGGCTCTTAAGTAAGTTTCAGGCATCGCCCAAGCACCTTTTTCAGGGTCGTTTGCCCGTCTGACCAAAAGCATATTAACCTCATCAGCCAACCGATCATAGCTCCAAATAATGTTGACGATATTGATATATGGCCGTTCTAAAAGATTCGTTTGGTCGCTCAAAATGTCCACCCTTTCTTATTTTGTTTTTTTGTTTATACTAGAATTATAGCTTAAAAAAACAGTACTGTGTACTAAAACAAATGTATTCACTAAATTAACTAAAGGAGCACAAATTATGTTTAATATGATTCCTGATAATTTAACCCAAGTCATGGAAAAATTAGCTTGGCTCAATGCCAACGGCTATCCTGACAAAACGAAAAATGATGTAATTAACGACATGGTCAAAGATGGCACTCAAGACATGTTTGATACGGCTTTGGAAGGTCCTTATTATACCATGCGCTGGCTCGAGGAAGGCAAAAAACTTAATGTTTTTGGACCCATGGGTGATGTAATCGAAGTTATCACCCCCCGTCCGGAATATGCTGATTTTTACGCCGACCTGGAAAATAATGACATCCTTTTTTGGCGTAATTTAGCTACCCAAGTTCAAAAAGTCGTCGGTCACGATTAATATATTAATTTAACTTGACTTGCATTCTGTCAAAAACGTGCTAAAATGTAAGATATTTTTAGAGAAGAAAGAAGAATAGCTTATTAGAAAGGTAACTCTTAAACGCTCGCCGGCGTTTGAGCAAAAAGATTTACTCATGCTCAAAGTAAACCTGAAATTAGCAGGTATCAGCTTTAAGAACGTCCCTGTCACGGTGGCTGAACAAACGACCGATTCCTTGGCCTATCAAGTTGATGCGCCCATTTTCGAACGCATCTACACCAGTGTCAGATCTCATAACCAATCTGTCGTTGATTTAGACGACTAAAAAGCAGGACTCAGTTGAGCCCTGCTTTTTTTAAACTAATTTTGTTTTTTCCAATTTCAAACTACATAAAACAGCCACTCCTAAAAGAGTCACACACAGCAAAGCGACAGTCGTATTTAATGATAACTGCTTAGTCAATAAACCAATTAGTATCGAGCCCAAGGTCATTAAGCCCGACTCAAAAATATTTACTACCGAAAATACTGTGGCCCTAATATGCCCATATGAAATAGTTTGAATGCGATTTTCTAGCAGAACATTCCATATCTCAAACACAGCATTCATCACAATTAAACCAAGCAAGAGCCAAAAAACATTTCTAAACGCCAACAAAATTGAGCAGACCACCGCTAAAGCCTGTAAAAAAATAATTAAGCTTTTATCTGACCAATATTGAATAAATTTATACGATAACACACTCACCGCGCCCAAAAGAGAAATGATTCCAAAAACCGTCGAAATCATTTCTGTAGGCATTTTAAGCTGCTCTAAAAGTAAAGTCCCATATTGGTAGCTAATGGTAATCGCACCGGAAGCAAAACAGGTGGCAAAAGTTACCGGCCAAAAAGCCCGCTCATGCAAGGTGAAATCTTTTAATTCAGAAAATAATAACTTAAAAGTAATGGGGTCATCTTCATCTGTCATCTTTTGCTCACTAATACTAAGGCAGGTAAGTAAAGCAGCTAACCGTACAATAATAGCACTTATGAATAAAACATTCCACGAAATTTTGGCGAGCCAGCCACCAGAAAAATTTCCCAAAGCTACAGCCAGGGTAATACACCCGTTAAATAAGCCTGCATATTTTAAATACGCCTTTTTTTGAGTTTCCGGAATGTTTTCATATAAAAGAGAAACATCTGTTCCGGAAATTAGTGCAAGCCCCACGGCAAAAATTACAAACCCAGCAAATAAAACAAGATGCTGCTTAGGCATAAAATAGGTTAGCAAATAAAGAGCACATAATACCTCCCCTAAAACTAACGCTCTTTTATGCCCAATCCAATCAGAAATAATTCCCGACGGCACTTCAAATAGTGCTTGGCAAATGGTAAAAGTCCCCTCTAAAAAAGCAATTTGGGCAACACTCCACCCTTGAGCTTTTAAATAAATCATCCAAACTACCACTTCAAGCATGATATTGGATAGACTGTTATATAGCAAAATACGTTTCATTTTATCCCCCTAAATTTAATAATTGTCCATAATCGTCTACTTGTAAATACGGAGCATTATCCGATTTTAAATAGAACATATTATATCTACCTATACATAAACTACTTGAATATTCATTCAATAATTCTTGTAATTTGGTTTCATATTTTACATCGTGATTTGATTGTATCCATCTATTTAAGGTCGTAATATATTGCTTCTTTTGACGCACTAAATAATTCATTTCTTGAAGATAAAAATCAAATTTACTTAACGTAATTGGCTCTACAATGTCAAAAACTAAATCATATTTTTCTTTGTCTGCTCTTAAAAAATTTTTAAAATTGCAACTAACTACCTTAACTTTCACATCGTATGCTTCAAAAAATGCTTTTATTTGCTCAATAATAATATTATTTGGATAATAGCAAGCATACAATATTGTTATCTCTTGAAAATTAATTTTTTTGACTATTATTTTTTGTTGCTTGCATGACTTAACATTAACTAACGGATATAATTTTATATATTTATTAATCCATTGAGATAACAACGGCTTTATCTGTGGATATTGCATCATAATTTCACTACTAATATTTAACCGCATTTCCATGTTAGACTTAATTTTAGTAGCCTTTTTATCTATAATCATTTTCTGGGATAACGATGTACAACCGGTGTAAATTAAACAGCGGCTTTGGTTTAACGCCGCTAACTGTTTAGTTACATCTCTTTCTTTCAAGAAATAAATCTTATTTCCATTTATTTTATTAACTAATGTTAGTTGGTCAGCGTTATATTGTACCAATACGTATTGCCCAAATCCTTTACCAAATAGAGGTTGTTTTTTTTGAAATTTTAATGGTGCAAAATGTATCGAAGATAATACATATTTATATTCATAATCATCATACATTTTTGCCTCCAATACGTTATCTTGATAACATAATTGAACCCTTGATAAAGGGGCATTTCCACGCAAAAACGCTTTAACACCTACTATAAAAGATAAATAAGAGGCATAGAGGCTATTATGCTCTATAATATAAATTAGAGTTGCATAAACATCTTTTGCTTCAATTCCGTACTTATTATTTTTAAATTTTAACTTTAGTTGACCATTTAGCGATAAATCATCAACAACATCTGATACAAATTGGTTTTGTTTCATATTAAAAATTGTTTTATGTATCATAACTATATATAAAAATTAAGTTGTGATCATATCCGTCTATTGGCATAAAGAAATCCGGCATATCATCTAAATAAAAAATTGTATTTTTCATTTTAATTACCAAATTTATCGAACGTAATGATATTTTCTTTATATATTTCTTTATTTAACACAAAATACTGTTTAAATAAGTAATCCATAATTTTTTGACTTAACATAGCACCAGTAATCATATTATTAGAAGAAATAGATCCCGTTAATGTCCGCTCTTTTGAAACATCAATAACTTTATATGGATTTTTACCATCATATATTGGACTAATTGTTCCAGTTTCAATACCAACGCCGGCATAAACAAAAGTATATTTCTTTTGCATACAAAAATTGCCAATAACATTAACTAAATCAAAAGGTGTATCTGCACAGTTAACGACTAAAACTTTCTTTTCTGACTCATCATAAGCTATCGAAGCTAAATCAGTACTATTTTTGATATATTTTTTGCAAGAATGAATTTTAATATCATTAAAGCTATACTGTTGCAATCGGTCCTTTAAAATTTTAACCTTACTTTGTCCAACATCATAACATGTATAAAATAGTTGTCGATTAAGGTTACTTTTTTCAACTATATCACCATCAACTATAGTAAAATTTTCAAATCCCATTCTTATCAAATTATCTAATACGACAGTTCCTATACCACCACAACCAATAATAATAAAGCATTGATTCTTTAAAATGTTTTTAATAGGCCTAGCGCTCTTAACCGTAGATAACAATCGATCTCTAAAATAAAACCACGATCTCGAATTCACCGTCATATCATCACTAAGATTATCAATAAGATTGTTTTTCAATAAAAAAGCCTTCATTTCGTCAGAAAACAAATTGTGCTGCAACATCCAATGATATTTTTGATTAGTATCTTTTATGCTGTACATTTTAGTTCCATTGATAATAGTGAGACATTCGCTATCATCATCGTAATGATACGTTGTATTTTCTTTTAATTTCATATTTCCCCCATAACAAAAGACAGGCGTTCAATTAGAGCACCTGTCCCGCAATTAATTCATTCTAAGACAACGATGGTGAATTTCGCGTACATCTTTTTCATCAACATCCATGATTAAAACCTCCTTTGACTAAAAATGTCAATTGCGTTAAAATTTTAACAAGTATATTTTAATACTAGTGTTAATTTAAATTCATTTATGTTAACAATATTCACTAAAATATTCTAATGGGCCTACTATATATGCCTATTACCTTTTTTAGTCTGGAAAATTTAATGTATTTTCAACATTAATGTTTTTAAGTTATAAGGGGAGATTTATTATGTCATTCGGTAAAACAGCTAAATTACTAAGAAGATCACAACATATATCACAAAATACATTATGTACAAATAGTATTTCACGTACATCTATTTCTAAAATTGAGAATGAAAAACAACATCCCTCTGTTGATATGGCCTTTTTTATTATGGATAAACTAGACATATCTCCAGATGAATTCAAATATATAGATAATAATTGGTCGCTATCTCCTAAAAGTAGAATTGCAACTACCTTTATAACTGCAACAGAAACTCACAATATGAAACTGTTTGAAAATATATATCAAAACTCAGCTAAATTTCTAAATACACAATATGATCAAAATATTAACTTTATTTTCGCTATAATCAACATGAAACTAAATATTTTTAAATATTCAAAAACAGAAAAAAGCATTAAAGCGTTAACTATTTGGAAATATATCTCTAAAAAAGATTTTTGGACTAAATTAGATTTATATCTTATAAACGGAATCGTAGACTATCTGAATGATGATCAGCAAAAAATTATCCTTGATTCCTCCATTTACATTTTAAATAAAAAATATGCCCACCTAAAAAAATTAGCATTACTTTTGCATATGAAGCAAGCTAAATTACTTTTAAGGCAATCTCAGTCAAAGGCAGCTCAAAAGGAACTTCAACTATGTTTAAAGCTTTGCCGCATGTTATCATGCTATGATTACTTATTAGTAAATCGAATTAGATTGTCAATCTTAAATAAACAATATACTAAGGCCTTTGCCGATGTTAACACTCTTGACTTGATTGATAATTCCAAATTAGCTAAACATATGAATCTAGAGATACTATCGCACTTACAACATCATGCTTAAAAAAAGCAGGACTCAGTTGAGCCCTGCTTTTTTTAAACTGTTTCACCATTAATTGAAAAGCGGATTTCCGGAAATTCTTTTTGCCCGTCTTTTCCTTCCATGAAAGCTAAAGCTTCGCGTCTGATTTTGGACAAGTCCACCCCTTGCGCTTTGGCCGCAAACATACAACCGCAATAACATTGCCGATAGACATCATATTCTTTGCACATCTGAACTGATCTTAAATAGCCATTATTTTTCTTAAAATCGCTGGGCAGGTAGTGTACATCATAAAAGTGTTGGACTTCAATGCCCACAGTATTAATCAGTTGAGAATTTTTGTGGGGGCTGATGGTCAGCGTACTGCCGAAATAATCAAAACCAAGTTCAACAGCTTTTTTTGCCACTGTATCCAACCGGTAATCAAAGCATGCTTCACATCTTTTACCGCCTTCAGGTTCTTTTTCCAACCCGCGGACAGCTTCAAAATATTCTTGCGGCCGGTAAGGAGCTGTGATAAATTGTACCTGGTTGTGCGTTTTTTCATTGAAATCATGGATAAATTTTTGCTGTACATATTCCCGTCGTTGATATTCAGCACGCGGATGAATATTGGAATTAGCATAATAAATCGTCACGTCGGCAAACTCTGTCATCCGCTCTAACGTAGTTGTACTGCAAGGAGCGCAGCAGGCATGCAGCAAAATTTTGGGACGGATACCCTCCGCCTGCCATTTTTGAACCATTTTCATCATAACTTTGTCGTAGTTGATTTTTTGGTTCAAATTCATTTTAGCTAAAATTTCATCTACATCAATCACTGCTGCATCCGCCCTTCTCATTTTTTATCTTATTATAGCTTATCCGGCTTTTTTTGCCAATGTTTCATGTGAAACACAACTTGTCAGGGACTGCTTTTCCTTTTATAATTTAGAAAAAAGGAGGATTTTTGATGCGCAAATATACCTTAATTTTAGGCGGCATTTTTTTGCTTTCCTTGGCTTTATCCCTATTTTTAGCAATCTTAACTTGGCAAGCCTTCATAACGCCTTACGCCAAAAGTCTTCAATTAATTCTGCTGTTAGGCCTCTTTTTTGCCGTCAGCACCATGATTACCATTTTGACCATCGTTGCCATTGCCTTATTTAAAAGAATCAAACAAAAGAAAAAATAGGATGCCTTTTAAGCATCCTATTTTCTATAATTGGTTGTAAGCCTGATCAGTGACAGGTTCTAACCATTTGCTGGTTCCTTTAGTAATTGCAACATGCGAGAATCAGCTGTCTTTTTTAGCACCATGCCAATGCTTAACACCTTCATGGATAGCTACGACATCCCCAGCCTTCAAACTTTGGGCCGGCTTGCCTTCTTCTTGATACCAGCCTTCACCGGCAGTTACCAGCAATAATTGGTAGCCTTGATGGTGAATATGCCAGTTATTGCGGCATCCCGGTTCAAAATTAACATTAGCCACATTACGTCAATGTTGTCATCGGCCGGAATAAGACCGTTGAGATAGCTTTTATTAATGAAATATTTGGCAAAAGCAGTATTTTCTTCGCCAAAACCAAATAAGCCATTTTTTACTTCATTTTCGTATTTACTCATAAAAATGACTCCATCTTGCTTTTATCTATATTTTACGAAGCCTCGTTCATAATGTAAAACACCTATTTTTTGTAACTTATTATGTTTAAAATGTATAATAAGTTGAGAGGTGATTTTTATGGAAACCCGTTTAATGCGCTATTTTTTAGCCATCGTCCAAGCTGGAAATATTACCAAGGCTGCTAATAAATTACATATCACTCAGCCAACTTTATCCCGTCAAATGAAAGATTTAGAAGAAGAATTTAACACCAAACTCTTTGAACGGGGCAAAAGGCAGGTCACTTTGACCAGTTCCGGTGTGCTTTTTGAACAATACGCCCGTGAAACCCTCAAAATTATCGATGATGCCAAAGCCACCCTCAAGGAAAATCATAATGATTTAGCCGGAACACTAGCTGTCGGCTGTGTCGAAACATCCCTTTCGCCTTTGGTTTCCCGCTGGCTGCTAGAATTTCGCCAATTGCACCCTGATCTTAAATTTTCTATGTATGACGCTTATGGCGATGACATTAAAGAGCATTTGGATAAAAATCTCATCGACCTGGGTTTTTTGTTAAAACCGGTTGAAGCTGCCAAATATCATTATTATACGTTAGATACCAAAGACCGCTGGGGGGTTTTGGTCGATAAAAACGGCAAACTTAAAGATTGTTCGGCCATTACCCAAGCTGATCAATTGCAAACTTTAGATCTCATCATTCCTACACGCAGCATTGTCCAAGATGACTTAATGGAACAGCTTAATTTAAATCCAGCCAGCTTAAATATTATCGGCACTCACAATTTAAGCTCTAACCTGACTAATTTAATTCCAAATTCTAACTTAGGCGTAATCGCTGTCGAAGGGTCCTATAAATTACATTTGCAGACAGGCATTAAATTCATCCCATTAGAACCGGCCCTATATTCCAAGCATGTGATGGTCTGGCGCAAAAATGTTGCTTTAACTCCTGCTGCCAAACGTTTTATTGAATTTGTCCAAGCTAAGACCATGCTTTATCCTAAATAAAAGCGTCCTCAATTGAGGACGCTTTTATTTTAGGCCCAATCACCATTGCGGAATACAGGCACGACCGTTCCATCTGCTTTAATCCCATAAAAATCTTTAATCGTCATCTAATTACCTTTTCTGTGTAAGATACTAAAACTATACCATATTCAGCTTACAAAAAAACAGCGCTAACCACTGATTAGCGCTGCTTTATAATCCCCATTATAGGCAACTTCTCCCTGATAGCTAACAAATTCAACAAATTCATCTGGCTGGCGCTTCAGTTCACCAGCCAGTGAACTTTGTGATTTAACGGGAGTCGAAAAAAGAGATCTGACAAAATAAACAGCTAGACTGCTAACGGCAATCATGATATTTTGACGTGTTGCATCAAAGATACCCTACCCTCGATACGTCAAGTTAATATCTTGCTTTGAGTCTAGCCGTTTTCGATAAGGAATACAATCAGCTCTGACCTCTTTTCTCATTTTTGTGGAAATAACATTGATAGTGTCGCAACTATCTTTTCAAAGCTATCATTCCCTACATCATTATTGTAAACGCTTTCTTTGTTAAAAGCAAGCCTTTTTACAACTTTTTTTGTAAAAAGGTTCAGCCTTATTTTAACAGCCACTGACCTGCTTCTTTGCGGAACAGTTGGGCCTTTTGCTGTTTTCTTGTCAGATATGGTCGGGCCTTTTGCTGCTTTAACTTTTTGATGCCAAAGCGGACTTTAAAGCTGCCATCCAAGGCTTTGACTGTATAAATGCACCCAGGAATATCCGCGAATGTCACCTGATGATCTTTGGCCTGGACCACAAAGAGCTCCCCCTGACGGTAGAGCTTATGCCGCCCATTTTTGCCCAAAAGCTGATAACTTCCAGCTTTGGGCACATTAAAGACAATATCAATCCGCTTTTGCTTGAGCAGGCCTTGATGAATAATCCGGTAAACCAGGCTCACAAAGCCTACGACCGCTAAAACACAGCCTAAAATCACAGCTGCTTGTATTAAACGATTCATTAGGGCCGCTTGGTTGACTTCTTGGGCAATTTTTTTCGTATAAGGTACCCGGTAACCCGTTACCAGCATGCGGTGGGTATTAATCATATACGGCGTACAGGTCATCAAGGTTGCTAAATCCATCTCCGCGACCGGTCTGATGGCGTTGATTTCTTTTGGCTTAACCACCTTGATATTGATGACACGATAAGCTAGATTTTTGCCAAAGACATTGATGACAAAAATATCACCTTTTTTTATCCGGTTCAAATCCGTAAATAATTTTCTTTCAGGAAGCCCGCGATGGGCTGCGATAATCGTTCTTTTGCCCTTGCCCCCTTCAGGAAAAGAGCTCCCCTGTAAGACCGCCGCGCCGTATTCCAGCGTATCAGACGTTGTGAGGTTGAACAAAGGCACATTCACCTTGATTTTAGGAATCACTACCCGACCCAAAAGGTGTTTTTTGAGCTTTTTGGCCGTCATCTTGCCCGTACCCTTAAAGGGGTCTTTAGCGGCTTTTTGAGCTGCTGCTTCATTTTCTTTTTTGAGTTTGGCCAGTTGGGCGCGGTTCTTTTTTTGGTCAAATTGCTTAGCCTGATTAATGCGCACTTCATCAATAAAATTATTGACTGCTTCCACATAAAAAGGATAAAGCATAATCATCAATCCGATAAAAAAGACCACTACCAGCGCTACTTGAATGATAAAGCTGTTTGCGCCTTGTTTTTTCATGTTACCACCATAAATAAAGATAAAGAGGCTGAGCCAACACCCAGTCTCTTTTCTTTTTAAATAAAATTAGATGTTATCTTGACGGTTCTTGCGAGCAAACATAACTGCCAAAGCTAAGCCCATCACAACTAAACCACAAGCGATAAAGGCTACAATACCCATACCACCCGTGTGTGGCAAGAAGCCGCCACCCTTAACGTTAGTGATTGTTTGAATTTGTGAAGTTGTCTTGTAGCTGTCTTTTGCAACCTTGAATGTTGTGATAGCTTTCGTACCAGTTGGCAATTCGTAGCCTTCTGGAGCTTTAGTTTCAACAACGGCATAAGATTGGCCACTTGCAAGTTCAGTTGAGTACTTCAAGCCGGCAAATTCAAAGGCACCCTTATCATCACTGGTCTTTTCAGCCACGTTTTCGTTCTTGCTGTCAAAAGTATAGCCTGACTTTTCATCGCCATGCGCATAAGAAACAATATTGTTGTTAGAATCAACAATTACTAATTGGAAATGAGCACCAGAAAGCTTTTTGTCGGAGTTGGCACTGTCAACCTTCACGAACTTCTTGCCGCCAGTATAAACTTCTTCTGACTTAACTTGTGTGTGGAATTCATTATCAACTTTAGCTTGAGCACCGTTGTAGATGTTAGTGTCAATCAAAGTCAAATCATTGATACTTAAATGACCGTTAACAGTTGTCTTTAATGTTTGACCTGCAAAAGAAGCTAATTTGTTAGCAGCAATTTCAATGGTAAAGCCATTATCGCTGTTCTTAGTTACAGTGTAATCAGACTTGTTCAAACCTTCGATAGCAATTGAATCTGTATCCATCACTAAACCTTTGTCAGGTGTATCAGTGATTGTATAAGTTGTCTTTTGGGCAATATTCCAAGGAATAACAGTATTGATGACATAAGGAATGCTTTCACCGGCTGTGAAATCATTGTGGGAAGCAGTCATGTGCTTAGAATCTTCCATCTTCACAGACTTTGGCCAAACGTTAACATTAGTTTGAATTTCCTTGCTTGAGCCATCACCCTTGTAGATAGGCATTGCCAAAACAAAAGAAGCTGACTTTTGTGTTACATTGGCTGGTGAGTTTGTTTCAACAAAAAGGTATGCCTTATAGTTGCCGTCGCTATCACGCAAAGCTAAATCTTTGAAGTTAGCCAAACCGCCGTTAGCTGTTGTTGCTTCAGCGACTTTAGTAGCTGTTTTTTGCAAATCAGTGTCTTTTTTAGCGACTGTTTCACTGGCTTCTTGAGCATCTTGGCTATTCTTGTATGCTTTTTGATATTCGCTTGTAACATCGTAAGCAGTGAAAGTAACACCATCTAAAGTCTTACCACCAAGCTTGGTGAAATCTTCATCATTGGTTGAATCAGTGTTTTGAACTGTAGTTGATGGCAATTTATCACTGAAAACATATTTGTGCAGGGTAACATTAACTGTATCAACCTTAGCTGAATCAGCCTTCACACTTTGGTTGGCCAATCCTGACACCCCTAATGGCAAAGCTAACATTAAAGCTAACAAGCCCGTTTTGACTTTCTTGAACGTAAACATCTTTTTTATCTCTCCTCGTGTTTTCTTTTCTTTTTAAATATTATAAATAACCTAATTAAACAAATAATAACAATTCCCAGGCCAAGCCAAAATGCAAAGCTTTTGGCTTCACCTGTTTGCGGAAGCATACCCCAAAGATTCCCTATATCTTCATCAGGTGAAGCATCCGCAATCTTTTTCTCCACACTCGATCCTGTATGCGGCAGCATACCCAAGATGGTCCTAATCACCTTGCTCGGTGTCTTAGGCGTTGTCGGCTTTTTTTCATTGTAGACACGCGGCAACGCCTTTTTGACGGTCGCATCCGTTAGGCTACCATCATACAGCTGATCTAAAACTGTATCATTAACCTTGATTTGACTATCAGTGATTTCAATCTTAATTTTTTGAGCGGCTTTTGAAATCGTATATCCGCTTGGAGCTTGAACTTCTTTGAAATAATAAGTTCCATTGGCCAGCGTTGCTCCATCATACAACACCAATCCGGCGGAATTGGACGTGAATTTCACAATATCCGAATTTTCCAGCGCCGAAATACTTTTGACAAACTCGCCTTCCTTGTTCAAATAAAGTTCTTCACCAGCATTATTCAACCGATAAATAACAAATTTAGCTCCTTCTAAAGGCAAGGTTCCGGCTGCATTTTTCCCATACTTGAAAAAATACGGTTTCCTAGTTGTTACGCTGTATTTTGCATAAACCTGATAGTGAGTTAACCCGCTACTGTCGGTCTCGGAACTGTCATCAGTACTAATAACCGAAGGCACGCTGGTGGTATTGGCATCAGTGCTGGTCGTTGGATTGCCGTCATTATCGGCTGCAATCACTAGATAACCGGCATATTTAGGCACAATCAAATCCATCGTTTCCGATAAGGATTGCGGTTTTAAACTGGCCAGCACGGTTATCTTATCTTCTTTAATTGCCTTCAAAGCCGTTTGACAGAGCTTTTCATCGCTGTCAGCCTGGTCAAAACGCTTCAACGAAGCCTGATTCAGTCCATAGATTTGGTATCGCGGCAAGGTAAGCTTTTGGTCAGCAAGCTGACTCGTACTGTCCAGATTGGAAAAGCCCATTGTGAGATGAACTTCATCACTCGTTGAAGCCCGTGCTAAATTGTTACAATGCAGCACAAACATCAAAGAAGCAAAGGTTAGTAAGATAAACTTTAAAATCTTTTTCATCCTTACACCTCCTTTGAATGCTTCAGGCGCAAGAAAATTTCGATTTCAAGCCCGATACAAGCAGCTAAAATAACCACAGTCCCGATAACTTTGAAAATAAGCGTCCCGCTGCCACCAGTATGCGGTAAAATGCCGGCATGCGGATAATCCAGCACTTGGAGGGTGACAGGCTTATTCTTTTTAGCCACAGCCTCTTTGACTGAAACATTTTGCAGTTTTGTTACCGCAATACCGTCTTCATCAGTCAAAGTAATCGTAGCTTCTTTACTGCTGTCATCATTGATATCTTTTTTCCCTAAAGTAAAGTAGATTGGTTTGGCAGTATCATAGCCTTCTTTAGCCTTGGTTTCGACTAATTTATATCGGCCGGTAAACATTCCCCGATAAGAAATCCGTCCATTAGAACCGGTAGCCAAATTCTTGGCATAAGCAATCCATTTACCATCAACTAAACGATATAAGTCAAAATGTACATCACTTAAGACCGGCTGACTGGAAAGCGCCCCCATCACGTTTTAAGACATCAAAGTCAACATTATAGCCTGTGATGGTAGCATCACCTGATGTATGCTCAACTTCTTTATCTTTCGTCGTTTTATCAAAAATGGTTTGTTCAATTTCACCTTCGATAGCAGCATCATTAGCCACGCGGTCTTTCCCAGCTGTCAAAAGTTTAGTTTGGTAAGTGACATAGTAGTAATTGTGAATACCACCCGTCGTTTCACGCGGATTAGATGCATCCTTGTTGAAAGTAATGACCATTCTTTGCGTCGTCACTCCGTCAACCGTATATGGTTCAACAGCCACATTGTAAGCTGACTTATCTAATAATACGGGATGATCGTCATCAAAATTATATTGATCCTTGGCTTTAATCCGGTAAACCTTGATTGAATCTTCGTTAAAGACCTGTTTGCCATCCAAGACGTCCGTAATCTTAGCATCATCATAAGAAATCAAACTTGGGTTGACCCATAGCTTCCAGTTGACTAAACTATTGTCATTTTCATCAACAGCGCCATCTTTCTTCAAATTAGAGCTGTCACGCCAATAGTCAGCTTTGACGTCTTCGCTGAAAATTTGGACATCATTTTGATACAAGTTGACGTAGTTGCTATAGTCATTTTCGTTTGGATTGTAACCTACCGGGCCTAAAGCGACCTGGTAAGTTACCTGGTAACTGTCAGGCTGGTTATTAGGTAAAGCGATAATCAATTTCTTAGCCTTGGCCGTCTTCGTAGTGCCAGGATAATAATTTTCCTTGTAAGTCGATGTCGTATCAACTAAACCGATTTGGCAATTCTTGGTGACATCTTGATTGGTGGTGGTATCTTTAACTTTGACCGTATCCATATCAATCGTTTGATCACCGGGGATGGTGTCTTTAATGGTATAGTTCGTCAAATCCTGCCGGCTGGTATTGTCAACATTGACTACCCATGTTAGCAGGCCGGTTGTCTTATCAAGGCCTTGACTACCCTTGGTCAAGTTAACTTTAGCTTGGTTGACTTGGCCTTGGGCCGGCACTGTGTAAGACGTCTTCTCAGTCAAGCTATTGTCGCCAAATTGAGCTTCATTAACAGCGTCGACATCTTTATTTCTCGTGGTCGTATAAACCAAACGGTACCGGCAAGCAGCCGCTTTTTTCTTAAAGGTCAATTTGAAACCCTTATAAGAGCCGGACTTATTGTCAGTTGTGATGGTATAACTGCTTGGATCAACCTTGGTTTGTGCATTCCAATCACCGGCACCGGAACTTTGATATAAGGCAATAGAATCTTTATCTAAAGTCAATTCATCACCATTTTTCGTACTGAAATGGTCGGTTAAAGTTTGGCCGGTGATGGTTTGGAATTTATCCGGTGCACTATCCGTAGCCATATCAAAATAAACTTGCCAAGTAATCTTATTATCTAAAATTTGGCTGGCGTCTTTTTGCACTTGCGGTTTGACACCGTCCTTAGTGACGCTGGCTTGGCCGTGATTACTATCATGGTTATTATCAATAACATTATTGGTAATCTGTGCTCCATCCTTGGTTCCGCTTGGAATCGATGTTTGATAGGTAATCTTATAGCCTTTCTTACTAGAATTTTTAATTTTCAATTCAAAGGTGCTTTGTCCATTAGCATTTGTGGACTTAGTGACCGTATAGTCATTTTTGTCCAAAGCGGTTAGTTCAAGGTTTGATTCCGACCGATTGTAGGAATTACCATCCTTAACCTTGACTTGGTAGACTTTAAGTGTACTTAAATCAATGTCACCGGTGGAAACAGCATCTGTCAAATCAGCGTTTCCGAAATTTTTATTTGCCAAATTATAATAAATTGTCCAATCAATTTTAGAAGCATCGCTGCTTGATTGCTTGCCTTCCTTGACTAAAGGCTGATTATCATACCAATTGCCCCATTGTTTAAAACTGGCTTGGCTCAATTGATTATAGCCATCATAGAAGCTGGCCTTATTTTCAATATTGCCCCCGTTTTGGCTGGAATCAGGCAAAGCCAGGCTGGCATCATATTCAATTTGATAAGCATGGTCAATTTTGTGGTTAAATTGGACAGTAAAACCAAATGTATCAGCTTTTTTGCCATTAGCTGTGGTGACTTGATCTGAAGTAACTTCTTTGATTGTGTATTCTGAAGCGTTAACCTCAACACGGCTTTTTTTATTGACTTTACCATCGCTATCCAGCGAAACTTGGTACACTTTAATGGAGCTTTGATCTAATTTTTGGCTGACAGGATTATATTGGTCAACTTCGCTGGTATCTTTAATCACAGGATTACTAATTTCACTTAAGCTCTTATTAAAGTCTAAAGTGTAGTGAATTTTAGTCGGCTTAAAGTCTTTATCTAATTCACCTGATTTAGCAATATCACCATATTCTTCATTAGTATGCTGCTTAATTGTGACCGTATATTTTTGGCCATCTTTAAAAGGAATGGTCAATTTATGCACATTTTCTTTTTCTAAAACAGTCATATCAAAAGATGAATTTAAGGTAATGGTGCCACGACGCCCCTGCAAATCATTTAAGCCATCACTAAAAGTGATTTTTAATGGATAACCTCCCTTAGCGTCATTGTAATCCTGCGCTAAAGTCCATGTTCCCATTGTGCGGCCATCACTTGTTTTCAAGGTTCCGTTGCAATCGTTGTAAACTTTGAAAACCTGCGACACGTAAATCGTATAGGTGTCCCCCTTAGCAATCTTCAAATCATCCGGGAAAGATAAGGTGTAAACTAAAGACATCTTATCGCCGTTTTGCACGACATAATCACTATCGTTTGCCAAGGTTTGTTCAGTATTCTTTTTTGAATTGGAGACAGTAATTGTTGCTTTTGAAATAAAATTTCCCTGACTATTCAATTCGCTGGCAGCAGCAATCGGTCTCAACTGTAAAAAAATGACTACTAAAAGTGCCAATGCACCTAGCAGTAACCAAAATGTTTTTTGCAATTTAAACCTGGTCATAATAACTTTCAAATCCCTTTTTAATTGTCACATATACCAATCACGTATATTTTATCCTAATAACTATTGTTCGTATTTAATTATAGTATAGCCTTTATTGTTTTTCAATTTTTTCTTCACATTTTAGTCATTTTTGCCCAAAAAACACATTAATTGTTTAATTTCAGCTCTATTTATTTCTAATATTTTGAATATTTTTGTCAAAAATGACAAAAAGGAAACTGTTTTTTTGTCAATCCGTTTTCCGGCCTTATGTTAACCAATTAGGCCTTTTTTCACACTATTGTTCAAAGCGAATCGTTTTATCCAAGACTATATTTTTGAATATTTTTAGATTAAGCTAAAATGATTTTTATCTTATTAATTCAACTATACCAATTTAAAAGGATTACATAGAAAAGTTGTCTTTTTTGCCATATTTTCAGCTAAAATGCGGAAACATTATCAGCAATAGCTTAATTTTAATGTACTTTTTATTGGTATCGTTCGAAATTAACTCAATTTTTCCTACAGGCTTTTCTTTATCAATTAAAAAGACTTTATTTTACAAACATTTTGCCTGTTTCCACTTAAAATATAACATGATTGCAGTGGTTATATTGTATTTAACCTAAAGCTTGTTATAAAATACAATTGAATTACATATAAGGAGGAATTTGCTATGCCTAACACTGAACAAGTCAATCTTGACTGGGAAAACCTCGGTTTTTCCTACCATAAACTGCCTTACCGTTACCGGGCCTACTTTAAAGACGGCCAGTGGTGCCAACAAGGCTTAACTGAAGATGCCAATATCACCATTAATGAAGGATCACCGATTTTTCATTACGGTCAGGGAGCCTTTGAAGGTTTAAAGGCTTATCGCTGCAAGGATGGTTCCGTCAACTTGTTTCGACCTGATCAAAATGCTAAGCGGATGCAAAACAGCTGCAAACGCCTATTGATGCCCGAAGTGCCGACTGAAATGTTTATTAGCGCCTTACAAGAAGTCGTCAAGGCCAACCAAGCTTATATCCCTCCTTATGGTACAGGAGCAACCCTTTACTTGCGGCCTTTTATTATCGGTATTGGCGAAAATGTCGGGGTCAAGCCTGCTAAAGAATATATCTTCTCCGTCTTCGCTACTCCAGTAGGAAACTACTTCAAAGGCGGCTTGACACCTACAAACTTCCTGGCAGCCGATTATGACCGGGCAGCCCACAAGGGTACCGGCCAAAGCAAGGTTGGCGGCAACTACGCTTCCAGCCTCTTGCCAGGTAATTTGGCGCATGAACGCGGCTTTTCCGATTGTATCTACCTTGATCCTATTGAACACCGCAAGATCGAAGAAGTCGGTTCTGCCAACTTCTTTGGGATTACCCGCGACGGTAAATTTGTCACCCCTAAATCACCTTCTATTTTGCCAAGTGTCACGAAGTACTCCCTCCTCTATTTGGCTAAGCACAACTTAGGAATGGAAACAGCGGAAACCGATATCTATATTGATCAATTAGATAACTTAGTCGAAGCCGGCGCTTGCGGAACGGCGGCAGTCATCTCCCCAATTGGCGGCTTCCAAGTGGGTGATGATTTCCATGTCTTCTACAGCGAAACCGAAGTCGGCCCTGTAACCCGCAAATTGTATGACGAATTAACCGGTATTCAATTTGGTGATAAACCAGCACCTAAAGGCTGGATTTTAAAAGTCGATTTAGACGACTAACAAAAAAAAGCGTACTTTTAAAAGTACGCTTTTTTTAAACCCGTCACCCACACAAGACGGTTTATTTTTTAGCTGGTGTTTTGGCAATTAAGACATCACACTTAGCTGCTCTGGTTACGTATGAAGCAACTGAACCGACCATCATCCGTTGGATAAAGTTTTTACCAGTTGCCCCCACAATGATTAAATCATTGTGATATTCAGGCTGGAAGTCTTCGACAATAACCAATTTAGGATTGCCAAAGCGCAAGTGCACCCGAACTTGATCTTCTTTGAAGTCATCATGTTCGATTAAATCTTTGCGCAAGTCAAGGAGGTAATCTTCATTTTGATGTTCAATTTCGTAGATTTGTTCACCATCAAGTGAGATGCCGGCGCCGCCATATTCTAATGAATTTAAATCGATCACTTGCAAAATATCGAGGTGTGCTTCGCTTTGCTTGGCAATTTCAATTGCTTCATCTAAAGCTTTTTCACCGCCTTTGGAGCCATCAATTGCAACCAAAATCTTTTTATATTCGAATGACATAAAACCACCCAGCCTTTCATATAACTTTATATTTATAATAGCCTTTTTTGTGATTTTTTGCAAGCCTTTACATTTATCACCACAAAAAAAGAACCAAGATATCTTGATTCTTTCATATTTATTTTAATAAATCTAAATGTGCCTGTTGCAACTGCTCATATTGTGCTTTAGTTAAGTTGCCAAGCTCTAATAATTTGGATTCAATTGTTTCTAAAACAGACACCCGATCTTCTTTATTGGCCACAAAATCATATTTGTCGCCATCAATAATCAATAACGGTGAAGCATCGTATTTTTGCATCCAAACATCATATTGTTTAAGCAAGCGGTGGTAATAATCAACCAAAGACGGATCTTGATCGACTTGTTCATATTCTCGTCCCCGCTTGATAATGCGCTCAATCATGGTATCATATGAAACTTTGATGGTTACCATCAAATCAGGTGATTTTTTATGAGCAGCATAAGGTAATTCTTCCATCATATTATGGAGCAGACTCCGGTAAATATCATACTCAACCTCAGTTGCGTTACCCATTTCAGTGTTCATCTTCATGAAAATTTCGTCTTCATAAATCGACCGGTCCAAGATATTGTTGTCTTCTTGCATCGCCTTTTTAATCATTGCAAAACGGCGGTTTAAAAAATAAGTTTGCAACAAGTAGGCGTAAGGATTTGTTGCTTCCTTATCTCCTTGAGCTCTTTTCTTAGCTGCAATTTCATTACCTTTGTAGAAGATAGGCAAAACTGGATTGTCTTTAACTGGTTCATAATATGCTTTTGTACCGAGTTCATCAGCTAAAATCTTGGTTAAACTAGATTTGCCTGAACCGATAATCCCTGATAATGTAATCAAAATGATTGAAGCATCCTTTCTCTAAATGGTTCATTGTATCGTAACGTGCATATTCAATAATACACTGATTTAGTTTAAAAATAAAGGCATATCTTGTGGCTTAAAAAAATTAACATACTACATCTTGCAAAGTCTTTATTTAAGCCTTGCAATCAGCATTTTTGCCTGTTACACTAGGGCTAAAAATTATTGGAGGTCATTATGAAATCAGTTTATTTAGCTGCACCTTTTTTTAGTCCTCAGCAAAAAGACCGTATTGCTCAAGTAAAAGCTGCTTTAGAACAAAATAAAACTATCGATTCAACTCGAATTTTTATTCCGCATGAATATATGTATGAAGCTCAGCCCATGGGCTCGTTTGAATGGCAAAAAGCCACATTTCAACTGGATACCAGTCAAATCCAAAATAGCGACTTGGTCGTTGCCATTATCGATTACAAAATGGAGGAAACCAAGGAAAATGAAGCTGATTCCGGCACTGCCTTTGAAATCGGCTTTGCTTACGGCTTAAATAAACCGATTGCTGTCGTCCAATTCGATCCCAAAAAAGAACTCAATATGATGGTGGCCCAAGCGTTGACAGCTTATTTTGATGCTTCAAAAGACGGCCTCAAAGACTTGGCTGACTATGATTTCCAAACATTGATGCCGCAATATGCCCACCGGCCGGTTATTTAAAAAGTCTGGTTTTAAAACCAGACTTTTTTTCTTTCTTCAAAGGATGCATCACGATTGCACCCTGTGTAGTTGGGCTTTGACTCGCATACGCCTACGTCTAAGCTGTGTCCGCTTGGAATCGTACCGATTCCCGCGCTACCACGAGCTTAGTCTACCGACGTATGACCGCTCGCCAAAGCACCCTGATTTTATTCAGCTAAAAGCTCTACCTCGTTTCCATCGGGATCTAACACAATTGCATGCGTTTTATCTGCAAAATCAGGTTTGGGGTCAAGCACACATTCAAAACCATCGTTAACCATCGCCTTGGTTAAGCTTTCAACCATTTCTCCGCTGCCAACGCTAATTGCCAGCCTAATATAACCACTGTGCCGATTCGTATCGCCTGGCGTAAAATGCCGGCCGGATACCTGCAATAATTCTAGGTTGATTTGATTACTGAATTTAAGCAGGCAGCCTTGCGAGCCGGCTTCTTCATCATAAAATTCTTGCGCTACTTGTGCTCTAAAATACTTTTGATAAAAAGATTTGGTCTTATTCAACTCCGCCACTAGTAAAACCATGCGTTCAATTTGCATCGATACCACCTCTTTAGGCCTATTTTACCGCAAAAACATCCATTTAGCGAAAATTTATCCCCTTAATCATTTTGGTTTAACCATTCCTTAAGCAGGGTAACATATGCATCATGCTCCTGTACAAAGGACATATGCCGACAGCCGGCAAATAACTCCCACCGTGCCTTTGGCAAATGATCATACATGGTCTTAGCTACTAACGGCGTGCATAAATCATCAGTCCCGCTCGTAATCAAGGCCGGTGTCGTAATTTCAGCTAAACGCGAAGTTACTTCATATCCGCTCAAATTGCCTTCAGGATTATATTCATTTGGCCCCCAACCCGTCAGATAAGCTACCGTACCTGTTTTTTTAGGTCTAGTCACCGCCTTTGGCAAAGACGGCCTGGTCATGTCAGCACTGTGCAGCCGCATAAAATGCTCATTAGCTGCCACATACGCCGGATTTTGAAAATCATGCTGTTTTTCAGCCGTTAAAATAGCTTCTTGCTCCGCTTCCGGCATAAACTTAATCAGTCGGTGCAATTCATCAGCCCATAATTTAGCCGACGATAAGGTACTGGCCAAAATAATACTTTTGACACCTTTTGGTTTGGTTAGCATATACATCAAAGTAAGCATCCCGCCAAAAGATTGACCTAAAAGATGGATTTCCTTTAAACCCAATGCCTGCCTAAGGTTCACCAACTCAGCCAGCCAATTTTGCTGATTATAAACATCAGGCGTTTTATCGGGCATGCTGGACTGACCACAGCCCAATTGATCATACATAACCAAAGCCCTTTGATCTGCCTGAGCTAAATCATCTAAAACTTCAAAATAATTATGGGTGGAACCTGGCCCGCCGTGTAATAAAACCAACGGCACTTTTTGTGCTAAATATTCTGCCCCGGCAATTCGGTAATAGGTTTGATAAGGACCAAAAGGCACATAACCGCTTTTAAGCATTAAAATCACCTCTATTTATGATAAGGACTGCCTGCATTAATCATGAAGGCACGGTAAATTTGTTCCGTTAACACCAAGCGCATCAACTGATGCGGCATCGTAAACTTTCCAAACGAGATTTGCGTATCAGCTCTTTTAAGCACTGCCGGTGCTAAGCCCAGCGATCCGCCGATAACAAAGGTCAAGTCACTGTGGCCATATGTTGTTAAATCATTGATTTCCTTAGCAAAAGCCTCTGAGGTCCTCTCTTGCCCTAAAATCGCCAACGCATAAACATATTCGCGGTCTTTGATTTTAGCCAAAATCCGCTGGCCTTCAACTTCTTTGACATTTTCCATCTGGGCGGCGCTTAATTTTTCCGGTGCTCTTTCATCAGGCACTTCTACAATTTCAAATTTGCAAAATTTGCTTAATCTTTTGGCATACTCGGCAATCCCCTGCTTCCAGTATTTTTCTTTTAATTTGCCGACACAAACAATCTTAATATTCATTTTTTACTCCTATCTTTGACGCTGAATACCGGTTAAACCACAATATCTTGTTAGGTTCTCAGCAAGACCCCCTATATTTATGGTTTATCCGCCTAGTTATCCACTATACACATTTTTTAGCGAACACATTTTCTAACAGGCTCAAAACACCGTTATATCAGCATTTATAGCTATTTTTTAAAATGTATATTTTCGAGTTATCCACAGGATTGAGCAAAATGTGGACAACTAAACACGAACATTTACAACTCCATTATACCAAATTAACCCCAAAAAAATAGAGGCTAATCTTAGCCCCTATAACTGTTAAAAGATTAATTATTTTCCTGCCTAAAAGCACTATTCAGCGCTGTTTGAAGCTGTAGTTGTATTGCTATCGTTAGCTTCTAACGTCAACTTAACCGTTGTCGTCTTCAGCTTGCCGTCATGGTAGTACTTAATTTGAACACTGTCATTCAAACTATGCTTATACAAAGCTGTCCGTAATGAAGAAATGTCTGAAACCTTCTTGCCGCCTAAAGAAACGATGACATCGTATTTGGAAATGCCGGAATTCTTCAATGGCGAACCAGAATTAATCTTCAAGACTACAATCCCGCTAGTTACACTGCTTGGCAACTTCAAGGTTTGACTTTGTGCAGTAGTAGTAACATCACTGACATTGACCAGGGAAATCCCTAAAGCAGGACGCACAACTTTACCATTCTTCACCAATTGATTAATGATGTTGACCACTTCATTTGATGGAATGGCAAAGCCCATCCCTTCAACTGAAGTCGATGATGAGCTGGAGCTGGTCCCTGTACTGGAAAGCTTCATGGAGTTAATCCCGATAACTTGACCGGCTAAATTAATCAAAGGGCCGCCCGAATTACCAGGGTTAATTGCTGCATCGGTTTGGATAACCGTGGCTTGGCCGGTTGCGGTACCGTTGGAGTCAGTAACATCAATTGTCCGCTTCTTAGCTGAAATAATGCCTTGTGTCAAAGAAGTTGCATATTCCGAACCGAGCGGAGAACCAATAGCCAAGGCCGTTTCCCCAACTTCGATATTATCAGAGTCACCAAAGGTAGCAACTTGAGTCACATTTGTCGCGTCAATCTTCAAAACAGCCAAGTCAGACACGGAGTCGTGGCCAACAACGCTGGCCTTAACCTTTTTACCGCTGCTCAGCAAAACTTCAACCTTGCTGGCACCTGAAATAACGTGGTTGTTGGTTACAATAAAGGCCACATTGCCGCTCTTCTTATAGATAACCCCAGAGCCTTCGCTGGTGGACGTTGACGACGTTGTATCGCTATCGCTGTCAAAATCGCCAAACAAATCTTCTAGCGTCGAACTACTTGAAGTTGATTCGCTGTAAGCTTCAACTGATACCACTGCACCTTTAATCTTCTTAAAAGCCTTGCTGGCTTGAGTGCTGACATTTACTTTCACATTAGAAGTTGATGTCGTTCCCTTAGCATTTTCAGTGGTTTCTTGAGCTGAAGAACTATGGTTTTGATAGAAGACATAGCCCCCTATTACAATACCGCCGCCTAAAATACCGGCAGCTAAAGCAATCAAGAAGATTTTCACCCAATTATTTTTCTTGGGACCATTATCATTGGGATTTTGATTTGGTTCAATTTCATCAAATTCACCGTCAAACATACGCTCGACCCCTTCCATCTTTTTCTATACCTTTAATATATTATAAAATGCCCTGGTTGTCGCTTATTTTGCTAAAACTTAACGTTAAACCAAAGAAATTTACCAATCTTTTATAATTCGGCTAAGGATGTGGCCTGTTCAGGGTCAGTATCATATAGATAAAAATCGTGATCTACGGCCAAATCATGGGCGCGCATAATATGGTCGACCGTCAGATGTGCTAATTCTTTGACGTTATTTTCACGGCTTAAATGACCCAAATAAATCTTTTTAGTATGGTTGCCGATGACATCCATCAAGGCGTTGGCACCATCTTCATTAGACAAGTGGCCGGTATCGCTCAAAATTCTTTGCTTTAGCGGCCATGGATACATCCCCATCCTAAGCATTTCCACATCATGATTGCATTCGAATAAATAAGCATCGGCATCTTTAATAATTCCCTCAACCCGCGGTGAAACGTAACCGGTATCCGTGACAATCGCAAAAGATTTGCCATCATGATGCATTTCATAAAATTGCGGCTGTCTCGCATCATGTGAAACACCAAAACTCTCAATATCCAAGTCATCCAGGGTTAAGACCTGACCTTCCTTAAAAACATGCTTTTGTTCCAAGGGAATCTTGCCTAATTTGTTTTCCATGGCTTTCCAAGTGCCTTCGTTGGCATATAAATCCATCCCATACCGGCGGGCTAACACCCCAGCCCCTTTGCAGTGATCGGTGTGTTCATGGGTAATCAAGAGACTATCAACGTCTTTTAGGCTTTTACCGATGGAATTCATCAAAGCCTCGATTTTTTTGCCAGAAAGTCCCGCATCAATTAAAATATGGCGCTTATTTGTTTCAACATACGTTGCATTACCAGAACTTCCGCTGGCGAGCACACTGATTTTCATAAAATCCTTCCTTAATTAAGACTTGTTTTTTCATCCATGACCGACCCGGTAAAGGCATTAATCCGTCGGTATTGTGTGGCATCCGTGGTTTTTGACTTAAGGTAAAAAATCCAGCTGGGGATATAAACTGTGCTGTTATTAACATCTAACAGCTTGGTATAGCCTAATTTACACCACACAACTGTCGTATTTTGCGGCAATTTATTGTATTGGTACAGCCACATCAAAGCTTTCTTTTGGCTGATGGTGTTCTTCTTTTCGCGCAGCGTCTGAATGCGGCTGGCATATGTCTGGGTATAACCAACCGCATACCCATCCTTAACGGTGATTTTAATTTGCCCCTCACTGGAATAAAGCGGTTTGCCATACAGATTTTGCGTATATACGATGGTATTTTTGTTGGAAAGTTCTTTAGAATATGTGTACGCTTTGCCATAAATCACTTCTTTAGGATCTTTAACCACCGTATCTAATGTAGCACGCGGATTTTGGGTATTAAGCTTAATAGCCGTGATAAAGGTCGCTGTCAGCTTATGGTTGGCATAAATCCATGTCACATATTCCAGCTGATTAGCCTTCGTCCGCAAAATGTTATTTTTAGGAGATGCTAGATAATAACCTGTTTGCTCCGTATTAGATAATGTTGGATAGGTAATTTGATCATTTTTCATACTCTTCATTACCGAAGAAATCGTACTCTGTCCATAATTATTCGTCGTTGATTCAACGATTGTATCCTGCTTAAAATAAGTCATTATCAAAAAAAGGTCTAGCAAGATAAAAGCCAGCAAAAAAATCCATTCAATGCGTCTAAAATTCATGCTATCCCTCCTTGTTAGTATTAAGCAAATCTTGATAATTAATCCAGACGTTATTATATTTCACAAAATAAGTCGGGGTCAGGTCAATAACATCTGTATTAGACTTATTTTGCGAAACGGCATAGCCAACCTGCATATCTTCTAGCTTGCCCATATCTAGACCAGTTGCTTTTAAGGCTGCCATTACATCAGCTGTTGCCGGCAAAGTAACGGCCGTTTCAGCTGCCGGTACCGGCAACTGCAGGATATACAAGGAAAAGTCGACGCGCTGATTGCCCTGATATCCGGCAATAATATGATAAGTCCCATATTCATCTGCGGAAATCAACGGAAAACCGTTAATATAACTACGGTAAGTAACCTGCTTGGTTTGATAATTATACTCTGCATAACGTACATCATCCAGCGATACTTCTAGCGAGGCCAGCTTGTAAAATGACTGCTTCAAATGATTATATATGGTTACATTTTTATCACTGCGCGTTTGGTCGTAATTGGTATAAGAAACATAGCCGTTAGCTTTTTTTACGACCATTCTTTGTCCAGCATTATCATTATAAACCGTCTGCTTTTTTTGCTCCCGCGTAGTCAGCGTTGTATTTGAGCCCATCAGACGGGTCACAAATAAACCGGTATTTTCCTGGTTCAGTAAATAGCTGCCACAAGCAATTTTGATTGGCTGGGTAAAATCTTTAAAAAGATGGTTGTTCACCAGCTTATAATCAATCGCCAGTTTTTCAATATCACTGTTATCAATAATTTTGTCAACAACGCCTAAAGACTTAACTTTTGCGCGATAAACCTTGAAATTATGATCAGACAAAAAGTATACATAGCCTGTTTTTTTAACCGGAATCAAAATCCGTGAGAAAGTATTAGCATTATATTTTTGCGGCTGTTTTCCCAACTTGCTTTTATATAAACCAAAAGCTACCGGTGAAGCATAATTTAAAGTATAAGACTGATGATAATTCATAAAGTTAAGGTAGTCAGCCGCATTTTTATATTTTTTAACCGTAATTTTTTGAATTTTAACTTTGCTTAACCGTTTGCGCAACAAAGAGACTATATCCACCTTTGTACTCATCAGCTGGTAACGCGTATCAAGGCCGTAATAAGAAGCGTTGATGGGCAAATACACATCCGTCAGTTTCTGCTTTTCAGTCACTTCGCCATCCGTATCACTACTGGTGCTTTGACTAGTCTTATTAATATTTTGGGTAAACCGTTGAAAACTCGAAGGGGTTGTCCAAATTAAAATTGTAAAAACGATGCTAATCGCCACGGCCAAAAAAAGGCATAGCGGCAATATGAGTTCTTTTAGCCTATTCTTCATCCCACAAATCCTCCCCTTCATATTCTTCATAAGGCAAGGAAATATAGAAGGTTGACCCTTTGCCTTCAATACTATCAACCCAAATCTTACCATGGTGCATTTCGATGACTTCCTTTGAAATAGCTAAACCAAGCCCTGTCCCGCCTTGCGCCCGGGAACGTGCCTTATCAACTCTAAAGAAGCGGTCAAAAATATGTCCCAAATCTTTGCGGGGAATCCCTAAGCCTTGATCGGTAATGCTCATAATAACGTGATTATGTGTTTCGAGCAACCGACAGGTAATGACACCGCCATCCGGTGAATATTTGATGGCGTTATTCATAATATTATCGACTACTTGAATGAATTTATCTGTATCAATTTCAACCCACAAATCCCGTTTGGTAAAATCACGCTTAATGGTGTAATTTTTTCCTTTGGTTTCCTTGGTATCATTGCTATCTTTTTTAAGCATCATATCAAAACGGTCCAAGATATAATTGAACAATTCATTTAAATTGACCAATTCAAATTCCAATTTGACCGTCCCTGAATCCATGCGCGATAAGCTCAAAAGGTCGTTAACCATCCGAATCATCCGGTCCGTTTCATCTTGCGTTACCTTTAAAAAAGTCGGCGCAATCTCAGGATTTTGCCAAGCACCATCATTTAAAGCTTCCAAATAACTCTTCATACTGGTTAAAGGTGTCCGCAATTCATGCGATACATTAGATACAAATTGCCGGCGTTCCCGGTCAACCTTTTGCTGTTCGGTTACATCATGCAAAACGCAGACCAAACCTGAAATAAAGCCTGATTCCCGCTGAATCAAGGAGAAGTAAGCATTCAAAATCAAATCATGGCCGGCATCTGACATATCAACCAGGATATCTTCTTGATTTTCCAATAAATCACGCAAGGTGTGCTGATCTCTAATCTTTAAAACGTCTAAAATCGACTTGCCAAGCACATCCTCACTGTCGACATCTAAATATTCACAGGCCATTTCATTAATGATGGTAATATTTCCCCGGCGATCCGTAGCAGCAACTCCGTCTGACATATGTGAAAGCACCGAATCCAACCGGCGTCTTTCCGAATCGGAACTTTCCTGGGCATCTTCAATCCGCACTGCCAAATTATTAACTTCCATGGCCAGCTGACCTAATTCATCGTTGCCATATACATGTACTTTACCTGAATAATCTCCAGCAGCAATCCGTTCCGTTTGCCGTTTCATTTCATCAATTGGGCGCGTAATCGCACTGGAAACTACCACGGCAAGCACCATCCCAATTGCGGTCGCCATCAAAGAAGCTGTCACAAACATCAATGTGACACTGTTAACTGACTGATAAACACTTTCCATGTTAGCTCTTAAATAAACTACGCCGACGATAGTATTAGTATTCCCCGTGGAACTAAACAGCGGGGTTATCGAGGTATAATAGCGGTTGCCGTCATTTCGATTGTAGTCAGTTTCAGTTAAAGATCGTCCGGAATACAAAACGCGCTTAATTTTTGTATTAGTTGTTTTTTGCCCCACGGTAGAACCATCATTGACGTTAGCTTCCCCGCGGATAGTCCCCTTTGAGTCAACAACTTGAATCGAGGAAATATTTTCATTATTGGCATCTTCCAAGATGGACTTGATCTCATTATTAGCTTTCGTTGTATTTGTTGAAGACAGCCGGTTGATTAAATAATTATCCACATACGTCGATAGTTCAACCCGTTGCTTAAATTCTTTGATATTTTCAGTTTTCAACCTCTGCACAAAAACAGCCCCGACAATTTGAAATGTTATCAAAAGTAACAAAGCAAATACGAGGGCTATTTTAAAGTGGATTGATTGAAAAAAACGAATTTTTTTATTTACTTTGATTTCCATTTTTTCCATTACATTCCTATTATTCAGCGTCTGGATTTCTCAAATAGTAACCGACACCACGGCGGGTAACGAGCCATGTCGGCCGGCTCGGCGTATCTTCAATCTTTTCTCTTAAGCGTCTTACAGTAACATCGACCGTCCGAACATCGCCAAAGTAGTCATAACCCCAAACCGTCTGCAACAGGTGTTCACGGGTCATAACTTGGCCTAAATGCTGCGCCAAGTAGTATAATAATTCAAACTCCCGGTGCGTCAATTCAATTTTTTCACCATTTTTAGAAACCATATAGGCCTCAGGATGAATCGTTAAATTACCAATTTCAATATCAGCATTTTCTTCCGTTTCGGCCTGATTATTGGCCACTGTTGCCTGCCGGCGCAGGTTGGCTTTTACACGGGCAACTAATTCGCGGTTGGAAAAAGGCTTAGTGACATAATCATCTGCCCCCATCTCCAGGCCTAAAACCTTATCAATTTCAGCATCCTTGGCTGTAACCATGATAATCGGCATATCATGCGTTTTACGAACTTCACGGGCTACCTCTAAGCCGTCGATTTTAGGCAGCATCAAGTCTAAAATAATCAAATCAGGCGAAATCTCTTCAACCTGTTTTAAGGCTTCTTCACCGTCATAAGCAGTATAAACATCGTAGCCTTCCTTGGTCAAATTAAACTTAATGATATCTGAAATTGGCTTTTCATCATCAACAACTAAAATCTTCTTCATAATACTTCCTCTTTCAATTCCAATTCAAATAAATAACGTGTATAGCAGGATGTCTGCTGTGATATTCGCAGGTGTACCACTGGTCATACGAAGCCTAAGCGCTCTGTTTTGCACCCTGGTTTAGTACGGCAAAACTTCGCATGAGCCTAGCGCTAAGGACCTGAAGGCTAGGAGGGGTCAAGCCCCTCGCGTCGCCATCAGGCCAAGCTTAGCGTACGGCTCATAAGCGCTCAATTTTGCACCCTGGTTTTAGTCGGGCTTTTAATCGCATGGGCTTAGTGACAAGGAACTACTCCTCGGGGGCTTACAGCCCCGCTTCGTCGCAGTCCAGCTTGTCATACAGCCCATAACCGCTCCCA
>FOCC01000001.1:114911-232764 GCA_900110005.1 Ligilactobacillus sp. WC1T17
ATGGGTGGTCAGGGGATCGAACCCTGGACCCACGGATTAAGAGTCCGTTGCTCTGCCAGCTGAGCTAACCACCCATATGTTACCTAAGCAACATAAGTAATTATAGCGAATCTCAATTTACTTTGCAAGCTTTTTTTATAAAAAAATATTGCGACTACCACACAATAATCGCAATATCGAAAAGATTTAGTTGTTTATCGCTTCTGCTTTTGAGCCAAATTGAAAATTGATTTAACAAAGAAATACAAAATGGGAGTACAAATTGCTGTTGAGCAGGAGTTGATTGCTGTAGCCGGCAAGCTGAAAAAAGAGGCAACCAGCGCTGTTTTTATTGCCGTTCCAGCCATTAAAGCTTCCACAATCGACGTGGCGTAAGATGTAAAAATCTTCGTAACCCCTGCAGCAATAGACAAGATAACGATATTTCTTTTGCTGTCGTTATACTTGAATGCTTTGAAAAGTCCGGAAATTATCAAAGCGACAACCACGACTTCGAGCATTGTCAACCAACTGACACTTGCATATCCATTTAAAATATCAAATCCGCCTAAGCCAATCATCCCCGCTAACATGCCATTGCGACAGCCTAAAAAAAGAATCGCAACGGCGGTTAATGTGTTGCCAAAGTGGATAAAAGGTTTTCCGACCAGCGCAGGGACCGGAATCCTTAAAACCCAAATGCCAAGATAAATAATCGCCGCAAATAGACCTGTTAAAATAACAGCTCGCAAGGAATTTTGTTGTTCTCTCATGATGCTTCCCCCTTAAACAAGCTTCAATTTTTGTAATAAAGCAGGAATTGCTGCCCCGTAGTCTGGTCCCAGCCTTTGATCATGCGGCTGTTTGGTCTTTAAAATCGCAGTTGAGACAAAATCCATCGCTGTTTGCTCAGCAAACGCCAAGTCATGCCCTAAAATCAAAGCGGCAAAAAGCACCGATGCAAAGATATCTCCTGTTCCAAAATAAGTCCCAGCTAATTTTGGTTTATGATCGAGCCAGAGTCTGCCATTTTGGTCGCAGCAGGCAATTGAAATTTTTTGTGGTTCAATTTCAACGCCAGTCAAAACAACAGTTTCCAGTTCAAATCTATCTTGTATTTTAGCGGCCAAAGCTAACAGTTCTGCTGCATCTCGTGGAGAAGTAGTCAAAGGCTCACCAAGTAAAAGTTTAGCCTCTGTTAAATTTGGAGTTGCAATGTTTGCTTTGGCTAACAAGGCCTGCATTTTAGCGACATATTCCATGTCAAAACCACGATACAAGCGGCCATGATCTCCCATAACAGGATCCACTAATAGCCGTGTTTTCGCATCTGTTACCAGGTTAAGGTCCGTTTGCAAAACATCTAAAGCATTCGCGCCCAAATATCCCAGATAGACTGCCGAAAACTTCAAATCAAGCGTTTGCCAATGCTGGAGAATGCGAATCATTTCGTCAGCCAAATCTAAATACGTGTTGTTTCCAAAGCCGCCCGTGTGTGTCGACAAAACCGCTGTCGGCAGCACAGTAGGCTTAAGATTCACTGCACCAAACAAGGGCAAAGCACAGCTCATTGAAACTTGACCCGCACAAGACAAGTCCTGACTAATTAAAACATCAGCTCGCATCTGCAAACGACCCTCCTACTTGCAAAAATTCCACTATTATTAACAAGCTCAGAGCTAAGAGCTTGTAAGTATTATACCATGTTAAGCCCCTCTTTTTCAGTAGTGATTTTCAATTAATCCCTTACATTAAAAAAAGACTTGGACAAGCCAAGTCTTTTAACTACCAAGAAAAAACGCCGACCATCGCTGCTGAAAGCAAGGATACCAAAATTCCTGATAATAATAGGTATACTACATTTGCTGAAATCAAGTCCGTCTTTTCTTTGGTAACAATCCCTTTAAAGCAGCCAATAATCATCCCAATTGTTGAGAAATTGGCAAAGGAGGTCACAAACACGGTTAAAACCGCGCGGTAATGCTCATTGAACGCTTTAGTGGCAATTTTGCCCGTTACTTTGCCCATGACAACAAATTCATTTGTTACCAATTTTTCACCCATATATTGCGCAAATTGGAAGGCATCATGCACATTTAAGCCCATTAACCATGCAAAGGGGAACATGACAATCCCTAGCAAATGTTCCAAAGAAAGCCAAGGATGGATTAAACCTAAGCATTTATCCACTAAGGCTGCTAAAGCGACAAAGGCAATGACATTAGCTGCAATGATCAAAATCAAACGTCCCGCACCCAAAATGGAATCGCCTAAAAATGAAAAGAAAGGTTCTTTTTTGCCATCAGCTTCCACTAATTCAGGTTCGCTTTGGGCTGAACTGCCAATCGTAGCAATTACATCTTCTTCTGGTGCAACCTTATTAGGGTTTAACATTGCGGTGACAATCAAAGCATTAATCACATTGACCGGTACCGCAGTCAAAATATATTGGCTTGGCATCATTTGCGTATAAGAGCCGATAATGGAAGCTGTGACACAGCTCATTGACATCATCGCTAAAGTCAAATCCCGCTTGGCGCTGATTTGTTTTAACTGTAAAGAGGAAACCGCTAAAGCTTCAGTATTACCAAGAAACATCATTTCTACCGCAAAAAAAGATTCAAATTTAGGCTGGCGGGTAATAAATGACAACCCGCGTCCAATCCATTTAATAATCCACGGCAAAATACCAATGTAAGTCAAAATATCAAATAAGGGCACAATCATTAAAATAGGCAGCAAGACACTGACAAAAAAGTCCATTGATTTAACATTGACCATGCTGGGAAGTGCAAAAGCAATCCCTTGATATGACACTTGAACCAAAGCATTAAAGCCGGCCGCAGCTGCTTCAACTAGCATCCGTCCAACTGAAAAAGAAGTTAAGAACCAAGCTAAAAAAAGGTTCAAAAACGTCATAATTCCAATCGCACGCCAGTCAATAGCTTTGCGATCTTTAGATAAAAGCCATCCTAGAGCTAAGAAAACAATAATTCCAACGACATTAACTGTTAAATACACAACAGTGGTCTCCTTTCGTGTCTGCTTTCAACAGGCTAAACTTTTGATAGTATATCTAAAAAAAGCTATCTTAGCAAAAAATAAAAGGTTTTAAAAATGCGTTTATTCATCAACTAGTGTCGATTTAAAGTGCTATTAACTTTTAATTTTCGCAATAAAACGAACATTATCCTTTAGCTTGCCGGCTTAAGCGGGAATAAATACGAAAATTGCCAAAAAGTTATTTTTATTCTTGTAAGCGCTTGCTTTTTTTAAACTGAAAGTGTTATACTAAAGGTGTCAAAGGGGTTGAGAAATCCTAGCATGGAACGTGATTCCAAAAGCAAGACGGCTTTAAATGATACGAGTTGCGCTTGCGCTAGTAGTGAAACGACTATTCCTAAGCACAGCAAGATAGGGATAGCTTGAAGGTTAATTTTTTTAGAGGATTGTGGACTCCTTTCAATTACTATATCCAATTAATTCAGTTGGGGTATTGCCCATAATGTAAAAGAAGATCGTGAAAATAATTACCGTGGTAATGTAAGACCAGCTGCATTAATTGTTTTTCAAGGCGAAGCTAGGATTGTACTCCTAGCTTCGTTTTTTATTTACTAAAAACATGCTACAATAGCCTTTGAAAAGAGGGATAATTTGATAACATGCCAACAAACCAAAACTATTAGTGAACACCGTGTCATTAATGGTGACTTAAATGAACATGAAACCTTTTATGGCGGGCGGCTTTTAGCAATCTTAGACGGAGTCGCATCTATTCCCGCCACGAAACTGGCCCGGTGCCAAGTTGTCACGGCTAGTGTCGACCGCGTCAATTTTTTACAACCCTTTGCCTTAAACGATGCTTTAAAAATCGAATGCTATGTTTCTGGAGTGGGCAACCGGTCAATCGAGGTCTTTGCCAAAGTCATTGGCGAACATTTGCTGACTGGCCAACGTTTCTTAGGGGCAACCGCCTTTTTGACCTTTGTCGTCTTAGACCATGAGCGAATCTTACCAGCTGTTACTCCGCAAACCGCCGAAGAAAAGGCCGTTTGTCAAGGTTTTGCTCAGCGTCGCCTGCAAAATAAACAAAAACTTGAACTTCAAAAAGAACTGTTAACACAGTTAGATATCTAAAAAAATAACCGAGCCTAAGCTCGGTTATTTTTTATTTAGCATCTTTTTGGGCGACTTTCATCAATAAGCGGATAGCATCTTCATAAGAACAGTTCTGTTCTTTCATCACATGTTGAATTAAATCATTAGTTGATGTCTTAGCCGAAATTGTCATAAAAAATTGCCCCTTCCCTATATAACGATCATATCCGAAATACGAACTTATGTTCCAATATTTCTATCACTTTTATATTTTAGCGCGTCATCTATAAAAATAAAAGCCCTAATTTTGCATACTTTTTATGCATATAACACCAATTGCCTTAGCCAAAGGTTTGAGAGCAATTAAAAAATTTTTTACCTAAAAAAATATACAAAAATCGCACCGGACGTCTCCGATGCGATCATTTTTTTAGTTAGTTTTCATGCCTGGTTTCCAGGTTAAATATCCTTGATAATCAGCGCAATGCAACAGTTTTTCAGCATTTGCGACCCGCTCCGGTGTTGGCGGTTCAACCCCTTCCAAGCGGTAAGGAATTCCCATTTCACGATATTTGTGAACCCCCATTGTGTGGTATGGAAGTACCTCAAATTTCATGACATTTGTCAAATGTGTTTTGACAAAATCACCTAATTCCGTCAAGTAATTGTCAAAATCAGTCTGAGTCGGAATTAAAACATGCCGAATCCAAACTGGTTTTCCAATATCAGACAAATACTGACACAAGTCTAAAATATTGTCGTTGCTAAAACCGGTTAGCTTCTTATGCTCAATCGAATTGATATGCTTAATATCAACCAGCAAAATATCAGTTACTTCAAGCAATTTGTTGAATAAACTAAACCATGGTTCTTGGCGGGTAAAAGGCTGCCCGCAAGTATCCAGGCAAGTACTGATGCCTAATTTCTTGCATTTGGTAAATAAATCAAGTGCAAATTCTGGCTGCAGGAGAATTTCGCCTCCGGATAGCGTAATCCCGCCTTGCTCACCCCAAAAGGCTTTATAAGGCAAAGCCTGTTTCAAAACTTCATCAGCAGTCATCTTCGTGCCAACATTCTTCTTCCAAGTGTCTGGATTATGACAGAACTTGCAACGCATATTGCACCCTTGCATAAAGACGACGAATCTAATGCCGGGGCCATCAACGGCACCAAATGTTTCAATTGAGTGCACATAGCCCAAAACCTCGCCTTTTTCATTGGTTGGTACTGGTTTTAAATAGGTATTTTCCATCATCGTCTCCCGCCGCCTTTACTAACAAAATCTAATTACTTTTTACATACGTTCATGGAAAGTTCTTGAGATAACGTCATCTTGTTGTTCCTTAGTCAAATCTGCGAAGTATACGCAGTAGCCGGAAACACGAATCGTCAAAGTTGGGTACTTTTCAGGATGCTTTTGAGCATCAAGTAATGTATCACGGTTGAAGACGTTAATGTTCAAGTGGTGACCTTTATTCTTCATATAGCCGCTTATCATGTGAACAAGCGTATTTTCACTGGTTACTTCATCATGTCCCAAAGTCGTTGGTGTTACCGCAAAGGTATTAGAAATACCATCAGTAGCATACTTATAAGGAATCTTGGCAACAGAAAGAAGTGAAGCTAAAGCACCATTTTCTTCAGCACCGTATGCTGGGTTAGCACCTGGTGAGAATGGTTGGCCCTTTTGACGACCATTTGGTGTTGTACCTGTATTCTTACCATAAACAACATTTGAAGTAATGGTCAAAACAGATGTGGAAAGCTTGGATCCTCTGTAGAGGTGGTGCTTATTCATTTTGGTGTAGAGTTGTTTTACCAACCAAACAGCAATTTCATCAGCACGGTCATCATTGTTGCCGTAACGTGGGAAGTCGTTGTCAGCTTTGAAATCTACGGCCAAGCCGTTTTCATCGCGGATAACCTTAACATGGCCATACTTGATAGCTGAAATAGAATCAGCAGCAACGGATAAACCTGAAATGCCTGTTGCAAAAGTACGGTTGAGCATGGTGTTCTTAAGGGCAAGCTGGGCTGATTCATAGTAGTACTTGTCATGCATGTAATGGATAGCATTCAAAGCGTTGACATAAACATCAGCTACCCATTCCAACATGTCATCGAATTTCTTCATAAATTCATCGTAGTCAATGTATTCTGAAGTAATTGGTGCATAAGCTGGGCCGCATTGCAGCTTCGTCATTTCATCAACACCACCGTTGATAGCATACAAAACCGTCTTGGCTAAGTTAGCACGAGCACCGAAGAATTGTACCCCGTCAGCAATCGGCTGTGCAGATACACAGCAGGCAATGCCATAGTAATCTGTGCCCCATGTCTTCATCATTAATTCGTCATTTTCATATTGAATAGTTGAACTCTTGATAGAAACACTGGCAGCATAGGTCTTGAATGATTCTGGCAAGTTGTCAGACCAAAGCACAGTGATATTTGGTTCTGGAGCAGCCCCCATGTTGTGCAAAGTATTCAAGAAACGATATGAAGTCTTTGTCACGTGGTGACGGCCATCCATACCCATACCAGCTAAGGAAAGTGTAGCCCAAATTGGGTTACCGGAGAATAAAGAGTTGTATTCTGGTGTCCGGATGAAGGTTACCATGCGAAGTTTCATTGTGAATTGGTCGATTAATTCTTGAGCTTCTTTTTCAGTCAAGATACCACGTTCCAAGTCACGTTCAACATAAATATCAATGAAGCTGTCAATCCGGCCAATGGACATTGCAGCCCCGTTTTGTTGCTTAATAGCTGCTAAATAACCAAAGTAGAGCCATTGAATAGCTTCTTGAGCATTAGTTGCAGGATAAGAAATATCATAGCCGTATGAAGCAGCCATCTTCTTCATATCCTTCAAAGCACGAATTTGGTCGGAAATTTCTTCACGGGTGCGGATAACTTCATCAGTCATTTCTCCATCACCGCAGTTCTTGAAGTCTGCTTGCTTGGCTGCAATCAAACGGTCAATCCCATAAAGAGCAATACGTGGGAAGTCAGCCACAATCCGGCCACGACCATAAGCATCTGGCAAACCGGTAATAATCTTGTTGTGGCGTGCCCGGCGAATTTCATCAGTATAAACATCAAAGACACCTTGGTTGTGGGTCTTGTGAAGTTCAGTAAAGATTCGTTCTGTTTCAGGATCAAGCTTAAAGCCATTAGATTCCAAAGCATCCTTAGCCATGCGGATACCACCATATGGCATCAAAGCTTTCTTCAATGGCTTGTCAGTTTGTAAACCGACGATTTTTTCTAAGTCTTTGTCTAAGTAGCCAGGAGCATGTGAAGTAATTGTTGATACAACCTTTGTATCAGCATCCAAAACGCCACCAGCTTCACGTTCTTTGAGCTTCAAGTCCACAAGCTTGTCGTTCAATTTCGTTGTTGCTTCGGTAGGTCCTTCCAAGAAAGAAGCATCACCGTCGTAAGGAGTAAAGTTTTGTTGGATAAAATCGCGAACGTCAATTTCTTCTTGCCATTCGCCGCCCTTAAAGCCGTCCCAAGCTGTTGTCACAGCTTCTTTAACACTATCTGTCTGAAGCATATTTAAATTCCTCCCTAGATGTTAAATCTTTATTGAATTGACTAAAACAACGTTATAACGTTTTAGCGCTTACATTGCTTTCGTTTAAACAATGTTATCGCTTTCATGAATATAATATAAAAAATTTGCGTTAAATACAAGTACTTTGCCTATTTTTTTCCAAACTTTAGGCAAATATTAATTTTCATTACTAGAACAACAATCATCCCCAGTTAAGGATGCCTTTATCTTATTACATTTATAAAAATTAATCTACAATCAAGTCTCAGCTTTAGCAATCTTTTTATAAAATATACAAATTCTTATGAAAAAACGCATTTTTATAAAAATTTAATCCAAACAAAAAACGTATGGTTGGCACCATACGTTCAGCTTTTATTTTAAAATATCAACCAAGTTCTTCTTGGCAGCCTGCCGGGCTGGCAAAATGCCAAAAATCAAGCCTACACCAGCCGAAACGCCAAAGGAGATCATAAAGGCCTTCAAAGAAATATGCGCTTTAATCGTAATTCCTGTAACCATCGCCTGCGAAAGCAATGGTGTAATCAAGTGTGACAACAAGCCTCCGAAAATAAAACCTATCATCCCGCCAAAGACGGTCAGCATCATTGCTTCAATCAGGAATTGCCACATGATATTTTGCTGGCTGGCCCCCACAGCTAAACGAATCCCGATTTCTTGCGTCCGTTCCGATACCGAGATATACATCATATTCATAACGCCAATACCGGCGATAAATAAAGAAATCCCCGCTACAAAGGCAATTACACCCGTAAAGATATCAATCGTGGCGTTAAATTGTTTCAACATCTGCTCCATATTATCATATTCATAGCTGCCGTTATTTTTAGCAGAACCATGCTTATTCAAATATTTTTTAATTTTAGTGGCCAGCTTGGCTGCTTGTTTGGCACTAACGTCCATTTTGACTTTTAAGCTATTGCCGCTAGTCATTTCTTTGCCACCATAGTAAACTGCTTTAGCCAAAATGATATCGGCTCCGTATTTATCAATACTGCCGCTTTCATCATAAAAGTCATGCTGCCGATAAACACCGACAACTTGATAATTACGGTGGTCAATATTCACCGCAGTGCCTAAAGCTTTGTAGGCGCTGTGGTATTGTCTTTTAGCCAACGCTTCACTGATTAGCGCCTGGTGATCACCACCTAACAAGACCGTCCGATCAAATTTTTTGCCGCACACCAGCTTAGCTTGAGCGCTATTTTTATTAATTAAAGAAACCGCATATGTCCCTTGTTTTTCGCCAACAGTTCCACTTAGATTTAAATCGTCCGTTTCATGCGCTAAATAAGCTTTTTTGACCTGAGGAAACATGGTTTCGACTTTGGCCACATCTTCTTGCGTAAAGCCGTCCATCGCACTTTCTTCACCTGTTGTATAATAAATTTTTGCTGTTTGATATTTTTCAGTGGAGTCATGTGCAAATTTATCATACATCGTCTTTTTGACACCATCGCCAATCCCCAAAATGGTCACCACTGAAGCAATCCCAATAGCAATCCCGATAATGGTCAAAAAGCTGCGCTTACGGTTAATTTTTAAAGATTCAAAGGCGGTAATTAGTAATTCTTCAACTCTCATTTAGCCACCCTGCCTTTACTATCCGCGATAATCCGGCCGTCTAAAATTTCAATGGTGCGTTTGCAAGCCTTGGCAATCCGCGGATCATGGGTCACCATTAAAATCGTCGTTCCTTCTGCATTTAATTTTTTAAATAATTCCATGATATCGCGGCTATTTTGACTATCTAAAGCCCCTGTCGGCTCATCCGCAATCAAAAAGCTGGGATGGCTGACAATAGCCCGCGCAATCGCCACCCTTTGCTGCTGGCCGCCGGACATATTTTGCGGTAGTGCTTTTTCATAACCGGCCAGTCCTACCTTCTTTAAAGCTGCTAAAATCGCCGATTCGATTTCGTTGCGTTTTTTACCAGCATATAGCAGTGGTAAAGCTACGTTAGCATAAACTGACAGCCCGCGAATCAGTTTAAAATTTTGAAAGACAAAACCAACATCTTGATTGCGCAAAAAAGCCAAATCCTTAGCCTTCAAATCTTGAATCGGCTGCTCTTTAAATAAGTATTCACCGCTAAAATCAGTGTCTAAAAAGCCGATAATATTAATCAATGTCGACTTTCCTGAACCCGATTCGCCAATGATAGCAGTCAATTCGCCCATTTTTACTTCTAAATCAATGTCATGCAGCACATGATACGCAGTGTCACCTTGACCATAGCTTTTATTCAGCTTTTTTAGTTCAATCAAATTATTCAATGTGATCACCGCTCTTCAAGTTGCCGTCAGGATTAGTGACAATCGTTTCACCAGCTTTGAGGCCATCGGTTACAATGCAAAATCCATCTTCAAAGCGTCCAAAAACAGCGCGCTTTTTGGCTTTGCCATCTTTAACAACATAAACGTAAGATGAGCGCACAGCTGCCTTGGGAATTGCCACGCCAGCTTGACTGATTTCGACTTTGACCGTTTGGCCATTAATGAACTGGCTGGAATTAAGGTTAGCATTGAGGGTATATTTGGTCGTATTACCATTAGTACTGTCAGGAACTTTGGATAAATAAGAAACGGATGTTTCCTGCTTATTTTTAGTAGCAATCGCCGTAACTGTCAATTTTGTCCCCACTGGCACCTTGTTATAGTCATATTCAGAAATTTCCATGTTAAGCTGTAAATTATCGGAATAAACCGTAATCGCCGGACTGTCAGCATGTTCATTATTAACAACCACAATTCCGGCATAAGGGGCTTTAGCTGATTGATAAACTTTATTTTGAGCTGTATTAAGCTTATTTTGTGCTTCAGAGACGTCATCAACAGCCTCGTTATAGCTGCTCTTGGCTTCAGTAACCTGGCTTTTCAGCTCACTATAATCATCGTCGTCGCTGTCAGCTTGACTAAGCGCACTTTGCGCTTGACTCAAAGTGCTGCTGGCCGTTGAAACCTGCTTTTGCGCTTTAGCTAACGTATCTTTTAATTCGGATACTTCATCGGCCGCACTTTCATTGTAAACAGTCGCTACAACTTGTCCTTGACTGACATGGCTTCCTGTTTTAACAGCAATACTTTGCACCGTACCGCTGGGTAAAGCTACAATCTGCTTACTGGCCGCCGTTACTTTACCACTCATCGTTAATGGCGTCCGCTTTCTAACCATCATCGTCCTATATTGATTTTCCTTGGCCTGCGCCTTTTTTTGCTGCTGTTTACCAATGATCCCTGCAATCGCCACAATAATTACTACAACCGCAAGCCCTAAAATAATCAGCCTTTTCTTCCCTATTTTCTGTAGTTTTCCCTTTATTTGATTCACTTTAACAAACTCCATTCCCTAGTTAAATTTTTCTACATTATGATTATAGCTCACAGTAATATTATATTCAATATAATATTGAATATAAAAAAAGAGGATGTTTTCGCAAAATCCTCTTTTAATTGTATTTAATTTTGATACTTTTTAAGATTTTACTTAGGCAAAAACAGCTATTATCTCTGCTTAGCTAGATTTGAGACCACACATTTTCCAAGACATTTGTTTGTTTGCGGTCAGGGCCGACTGAGAATGTTGAAACTTTCACGCCAACCAAATCTTGAATGCGGTGGATATAATTTCGAGCATTTTCTGGCAAATCTTCCAATGTCTTGCAAGAAGTAATATCTTCTTTCCAGCCTGGCATCGTTTCGTAAATCGGCTTGCAAGCTTCTAATTCTTTCAAACTAGCAGGATAATGATAGATTTTTTCACCATTGAGTTCGTAGGCAGTGCAAATTTTAATTTCATCTAACCCTGTCAAAACGTCCACACAGTTCAAGCACAGGTTAGTCAAGCCAGAAACCCGCTTGGAGTGGCGCATAACCACGGAATCAAACCAGCCGATACGGCGCGGACGCTTCGTAACTGTCCCGTATTCATGACCGGCTTCGCGAATAAAATCACCAATTTCATTATCAAGTTCAGTTGGGAAAGGCCCATCGCCGACACGAGAAGTATAAGCCTTGCAAGCACCAACAACCTTATTAATTTTAGCTGGACCAACCCCTGAACCAATGGTTACCCCACCAGCAACCGGGTTAGATGACGTCACAAATGGATAGGTACCTTGGTCAATATCAAGCATATTGCCTTGCGCACCTTCGAATAACACCCGTTTGCCGGCATCCAAAGCATCGTTTAATACTACTGAAGTATCCGTCACATATTTTTTGATTTCTTGCCCGTATTCATAATATTCATCAAAAATATCTTCAAACTTAAGTTCAGGACCTTCGTAATCGTACATTTTTTTGAATAAACGGTTCTTAGCTTCAACGTTGCTCTTTAATTTTTCAGCAAAGGTATCTTTTTCAAGCAAGTCAGCCACACGAATTCCGACACGACCGGCCTTATCCATGTAGCAAGGCCCGATACCCTTGTTTGTCGTCCCAATCTTATTGTCTTTTTTAGCTTTTTCTTGCAAACCATCCAAAATAATATGGTATGGCAAAATAACATGCGCCCGATCAGAAATCCGCAAATTATCAGTTGTAACCCCATTTTCATGTAAATAGCGCAATTCTTCAACCAATGACTTAGGGTTAAGCACCACGCCGTTACCGATGACACAAATCTTATCAGAGTAAAAAATACCTGAAGGAATCAACCGTAATTTGAATGTTTGATCATTAAAAACGATGGTGTGGCCTGCGTTATCACCACCTTGGTAACGTGCAATCACTTCTGCGTTTTGGCTTAAAAAGTCAGTAATCTTTCCTTTGCCTTCATCGCCCCATTGGCTGCCTACAACTACAACTGATGACATATTATCCACCTCATATTTTCTTAGATGTTTTAAGCAAGTCTTTTTGCTTAATTAACCGTGATAATTGTAACAATAAACATTTGCTTTTTCAAGTAAATTCCGAATGTTATTTAGTTTTGATACACTTTTTGTTTTTTTAGGCGAACATTTAGGCTAAATCAGCCTTCTACCCGCCCATACAAAAACTTTTCGTACGGATTTTATTCAATAATCCAAGGGTCGTAGCGCTTGAAAGGCAAAAGTGTTTTCGTCCGTGATAAAATTTCCATCTGTTTTAGAATCTGGGCAGCATCATCACCAATGGTGCATTTTTGTTCTACAATTAGCCGATAAATCGCCGTCACCATTTTTTCCATAATAATTTGCGGTGCTATCTGCCGGTCTTCCAACTCTTTTTTGCCATAAGCAATTATTTGCGCCATTTTTTTATTTTTAGGCTGATAGGTCATCTCAAAAGCTGCTACATATTCGTTAGCCAAACGGGCTACTTCTTTGCGTGATTTCATTTTAATTCCTCCTTTCAACCAGGTAAGTAAGCCCTTTTATTATAACGTATTTAGCCTCATTCTGCATATTTCCCTGGAAATATTTAGCATCACTCTTCGGCGCCGAATTCTGTTTCAGCAACAGCCAATTCTAATTCTTCCAGCAGATTATGATTGTCAAAATAAGTCATCCAAGCTTCAGGCGTGTGATGCTGACTCGGAATAGCCCGCTCTATTTGTGCTTGAATATTGTCGATAAATTGTGCCACATATTTCTCACTTTGCCGCCTAATCTGCGCATCGTTATACCGTTTAGCCGGCTGTCTTTGCTCATTTTTATCTTCCAAGTAGGCAATCACTTTTGTCTTAAAATTGGCTAAAATAGTGGAATTTTCATCTAAATAAGCTGCTAATTCATGGGTATTCATCTCAAAACCTTCTTTATTTTATTTCACACCCATTATACAAACAAATGTTCGTTTTGTCTACAAAAAAATAAGCAGTAATTACTGCTTACTTTCTTTGAAGGCTGTGTAGTTGGGCAAAGCCTAAGCATTCGCCAAAGCAACCTGGTTTTAGTCGGGCTTTTCTTGGCAGACTTCTAGAGCTAAGACCCTTACCCCTTGGGGCTTTGCAGCCCACGGCGGGTTCAGGGCACTTAGCTTACGAAGTCTAACCGCCAAGAAGAGCACCCTGTTCTTAGTCGGGCAAATCTTCGCAGGCTTCTAGTGACAATAACCTGTCTCTTGGGAGCTTTCAGCTCCACTGCGAGCCAGGCTACTTGTCATACGAAGCCTAACCGCTCGGTTTTGCACCCTTATTTTCCACTGTCACCGTAGTTTTTTAATACTCTGGCACTAGGGTCATCAACATCACAATTTTCCCACGTCTTGTTTGGCATCCAATAATCTTTAATCCACTTGGCCTTGCCCGGGTAAAATTCTTCAAAGATTTCCCGATATAGCAAAGATTCCTTGGTAAAAGGAGCATGGTGGTAGCCATATTTGTCCTGAGCTTTAGCCAAATCAGCATCCGTATACTTTGTTTCAGCATAAGCTTTCAAATCATCAACCAGCGAATGACCCACGGCATCACTGAAGGCAGCCTTTTCCCGCATTAAAATATCTTCCGGCAGATAGCCTTGATTGGCAAAAGCTTGCCGCAATAAGTATTTGCCTTTACCCCATTTGTTCATTTTCAATTCAGGATCAATAGACATCACATATTTGACAAAATCAAGGTCGGCAAAAGGTACCCGGCCTTCTAAAGAATTAGCTGAAATACAGCGGTCAGCTCTTAAAACATCATACATATAAAGTTCCCGCACCCGCTTCATTGATTCTTTTTGAAATTCTTCCGCGTTAGGGGCAAAGTCAGTATATTTATAACCAAAAAGTTCATCTGAACATTCACCGGTTAAAATTACCTTTAAATCAGTATTTTCATGAATTTTTTGGCATAAAAGATACATCCCGACAGACGCTCTGATGGTTGTAATGTCCCAGGTTTCAAGCGTATAGATGACCTGGCGCAAAGCAGCTAAAACCTCTGCCCTGGTCATAATGAATTCCGTGTGGTCTGTTCCTAAATATTCTGCTACTTCCCTAGCATATTTTAAATCAATCGGATTTTGATCCATCCCAATCGCAAAGGTCTTGAGCTTTTTTTGCGGCATCAATTTGGCAGCAATGGAGCAAACTAAGGACGAATCAAGTCCGCCTGACAACAAATATCCGACCGGAGCATCCGCATGCAGCCTTTTTTTCACCCCGGCAATCAATAACTCTCTAATCTTAGTTTCAGCTTCTTGTGGCGTCGGCAATTTCATCCGCGCTACCATGGCCGGATCATCATAGCAGACAAATTTTTCACCATCATAGTAATGTCCCGGCGGGAAAGGATAAATGTGTTTGCATGTCTCCATCAAGGCTTTGGCTGTAGAAGCAAAAGATAAGTGTCCTGCTTCATTATAGCCGTAAAACATTGGTCTAATCCCAATTGGATCACGTCCAGCCACTACTTTTTGACTTTGTTCATCATACAAAACAAAAGCAAATTCAGCATCCAGTAACTTGCACATGGTATCTAAACCATACTTGCGGTACAAAGGAATCAAACATTCACAATCACTGCCGCTCTTAAAAGAGTAGCCAGCTAAGTTTTGTTCTAGTTGGCGATAATTATAAATTTCCCCATTGCAAACCAAAGTACAGTCTAAGGCTGAAAAAGGTTGCATGCCCTTGGCGCTTAAATCCATGATAGCTAAGCGGTTAAAGCCGAATACAGCCTTTTTGACCGCCAAAGTCGCTTGCATATCCGGTCCACGATCAACCGTTTTTTCCAAAGCTTCATCAAAAACTTTAACTTCAAAATCTTCTTTGGCGACGACGACAAATCCACACATATAAATTATCTCCTTTCGGACAAAAAAAGCCTTCCGCCCTTGCTTAATGCAAGGGACGAAAGGCTTTTTCCGCGGTACCACCCTAATTACCCGCGTTTATCAGCGGATCAGCTTATGGGATGCTGCACAAGTGCAATATTCCACCGGCTGTAACGTGCCGGACACGTCTAAGTCTACTCTGGCAAAAGCCATTTGGGTTAGCAACAGGGAGAGTGTTATTCAATAAAGCAGGGTCGACCGGATTTGCACTGGCACCGATTCACTGTACGAATATCTTTACCTACTCGTCTCTCTCATCGTTTTATTATCTTGTGATAAATTTTAAGCCATCCGCTCTTATTTTTCAAGCTTTTTTTTAATTTTTTGTCATATTAGCGATGATTACTCCGCCACATCAAATACCATTTATACAGCAAAACACAGACAATGTAATAAACAATCCCCATCAACAATAATTTAATCGAAAAACTATTACCTTGTAAGATTGAAATAACAGTTAATGTAATCAGTAAAGCCACCAAGGCGATGGCATGGATCATCAATTCTACTTTGGTAAATTTCATGTTTTAGCCTCCTTGAAACGCTTCTGGTGCAATACTGGTAAATTTATTGTGCGATTTAATAAACATCAAGTGAACTGTTCCCCGCGCACCCGCACGGTTCTTTTCTAAAATAAGTTCAACTTCACTGTGATCTTCTTCGGCCTGTTTTGCTTCAGCATTATCATCATCAGAATCGGTATCATGCTCATAATAGTCATCCCGATACAAGAAAGCAACAATATCGGCATCCTGTTCAATCGAACCTGATTCACGAATATCTGACAGCATCGGTCTTTTATCCTGTCTTTGTTCCACTCCACGTGACAGCTGGGATAAAGCAATTACAGGAATCGACAATTCTTTTGATAATTTCTTTAACTGCCGTGAAATATCCGACACTTCTTGTTGGCGACTTTCCTTATTAGAGCCTTCAATCAACTGCAGGTAATCAACTACGACGAGGCCTAAATTTTTATTTTCCTTGGCCAACCGCCGGCATTTGGCTCTGATTTCAGACATTTTAATCCCCGGCGTATCGTCAATATAAATCTGCGTTTTTGATAAAGCTTCAACGGCTTCGTACAACCGATCCCATTCGTTGTCGTCAAGGTTGCCATCCCGCAGATGGTCTGCACGAATGCCCCCCCGCGCACAAATCATCCGGTTAACCAGCGATTCAGCACTCATTTCCAAAGAAAAAATCGCCACCGAAACATTTTGCGTAATGGCCACATTAGCCGCAATATTCAAGGCAAAAGCCGTTTTACCAACCGCTGGCCGCGCTGCTAAAATAATCAAATTATCCGGCTGCAAGCCTGAAGTCATTTTATCCAAGGTATTAAATCCCGTCGGCAGACCCGTAATCTCTTCTTTGCGCCCCTGGAGCTCAAAGACATGATTATACGCTTCATTAACAACATCCCGAATTTCTTTGAAACCGGCCTGATTTTGATGTTCCGAAACATCCATAATCTGGCGTTCGGCTTCATCTAGGATATTATCAACTTCATCATCAGGGTTTTGCGCCTTATTGATGATATTGGACGCCGTTTGAATCAAACGCCGCAATTGCGCTTTTTCCGAAACAATTTTAGCGTAATATCCGGCATTGCGCGCTGACGGAACTGCCGCAGCCAATTCAGCCAAATAGGCAATTCCACCCGCATCATCCAGCTGATTTTTCGTCTCCAGGATGGACTTCATGGTCAAAACATCGACCGGCTTATCATCTTCGTACAAATCAAGCATGGCCTGGAAAAGTATTTGATGCTGTCTTAAATAAAAATCACCAGCTTCAACATATTCCATCGCATCTGCCAAGGCATTGCCGTTCAAAAAAACGGCCCCTAGTACTGCGCGCTCGGCATTTTGATCATTGGGTGGCATGGTGCCAGCCAACATTTCGTTATCCAAAGCGTTCATCCTTTCTTGCTTTTATTGTTCTGAGATATGTACCCTAATCTTAGCTGTCACATCATTATGCAATTTAACCGGTACATTAACATAACCCATTGAACGGATTGGTCCGGCTAATTCCATCTTGCGCTTATCAATTTTAAGGCCAAATTGAGCTTTCATAGCTTGTGAAATTTGTTTTGATGTAATTGAACCGAATAAACGGCCATCACTACCAGCTTTAGCCTTTAATTCAACCACATAATCGCCTGATTCCAATTTTTCCTTCAAAACTTTTGCTTCAGCTAATTCTTCTGCTTCTTTCTTAGCCTCAGCCCGTTTTTGTCCCTTAAGTTCGCTCATAGCTTGAGCATTGGCTTGTTTAGCTTTGCCAGCCTTAATTAAAAAATTGGCATAGCCGTCTGCCATATCTTTAACTTCACCGCGCTTACCTTTTCCTCTAACATCTTGTGTAAAAATAACTTTCATTGTAAATCCTCCCGTTAAATTTATTATTTATTCTAAATCCGTTCGCATAAATCTAGACCTAAGCTGTATCCGTTTGGAATACCGGCGTATGACCAATCGCCAAAGCACCCTGGTTTAGTCAGGCTTTTCTTGGCAAGCTCCTAGAGCTAAGACCCTTAACCCTTGGGGCTTTACAGCCCACGGCGGGTTCAGGGCACTTAGCTTACGAAGCTTAACCACCAAGAAAAGCACCCTGATTTTAGTCGGGCAAAACTTCGCAGGCTTCTAGTGACAAGGAACTACTCCTCGGGGGCTTGACAGCCCCGCTTCGTCGCAGTCCAGCTTGTCATACGAAGCCTAAGCGCTCAGTTTTGCACCCTGATTTTTTCCATCAGGTCATCATGGATAGCAGCAATCGTTTGATTTTTAATCTGCGTAGCAGCATTAGACAAGTGTCCGCCGCCACCCATCTGTTCCATAATAACTTGGACATTAACGTCACCATTACTCCGTGCGGAAATGCCAACCAGTTCTTCTTTTCTTTGCGTAATTACATAAGAAGCCTTAACCCCGGAAACACCTAACAAGGAATCAGCAACTTGCGCCGCCAAGACGGGATCATACAGCCTTCCCTCTTCGCCACAGCAAATGGCATTTCCGTGATCATCAAATTCGGTTCGAGCTACCAAGTGGCTGCGCTGCATATAACTTGAAACACTTTCCTTCATAAAATGCCGCGCCATTCCCAAATCAGCCCCTACAGATCGCAGGTAGCTAGCAGCATCAAACGTCCGCGTCCCTGTCCGCAGTGAAAATGATTTAGTATCAATAATAATCCCCGTCAACATCGCTGTAGCTTCAATCTTATTGACTGGCTCATTATTGTCCTTAGCCTGGTATTCAAACATTTCCGTAATTAATTCACAAGTTGAGCTGGCATAAGGCTCGATGTAAACCAAAATCGGATTGTCGGGAAATTCTTCTCCCCGCCGGTGATGGTCGATAACCATGACCCGATTCTGCAGCTTTTGATACAACTCCGGCGCCACCGAAATCGATGGCTTCGAATGGTCGCACATAATCAGCAGGCTATTTTTTTGCGCCTTTTCCAAAGCATCCTTTGGCGAAATAATCGCCCCCTTAATTGCTGGATACTGATTCAATTCCTTAATGAGCCTTTTTACATCAGAATGCAGATTCGTATCATCCAACACTATCCAACAGGACTTATTATTCATCGCCGCAATCCGCCTTAACCCTAGGCAAGCTCCCAATGAATCCATATCAGGATAAGCATGTCCCATGACAAAAACCTGGTCAGCTTGCGCCATAAGTTCATTTAACGCTTGCGAAATCATCCGCGCTCTTACCCTTGTACGCTTCTCCATCGGATTGGTCTTGCCGCCATAAAAACGCGCCTGCCCAGAAATTTCCCGTACAACAGCTTGATCTCCACCGCGTCCTAAAGCCAAATCCAAATTATTTTGCGACAAGCGGGCTAATTCAGCTAAATCATCGCCGCCATAGGCAATTCCCACACTCAAGGTTAACGGCGAATTGCGATTGGACGTCCGCTCGCGAATTACATCCAAAATTTTAAATTTTTCTTTTTCCAGCCGTGCTAACGATCCTGTATACGTCAAAATGAAGAAGTGATCATCATCAACCCGCTTGATGAACATTTCAAAATCACGCGCCCAATCGTCCAACGTATTGGTAATAAAACTATTCAAATTCGATAAATCTTTATCATTCATTACCTTCGTAACTTCATCGTAATTATCTAGGAAAATTTGTCCTAAAACAATCCGTGAATCTTCATAATGTTTTTGAATAGCAGCATAATAAGACACATCCATCATAAATAGCGCCTTAATATCTTTTTGAACCAGCAAACTATATGTTTTGCCATGCAAAACAACTTCTGTCGCCTTCTTTTGATTGCGGCAGTTAGCTACAGCATCTGACAAATCAGGATCAATCTCGTTTAGTGTATGTCCCAGCGAATCTTTGCGCTCAAAATATTGCTTCATGCGCGGATTGTACCATTCAATTTTGGCATTATCATCATAAAATAAAATCCCAATCGGCATTTTAAGCATCGCATCTTCTTCACCACGCTTCATCCGATATGAGAGGTTAGAAATATATTCATTAGTATCCGTATTAACTTGTTCTAGGCGCCGGTAAGCTAAAATTAGCACAATAATCACCAAAACCAGCATAATTAACCCAAATAATGGATTTAAAAATAAAGCATACAAAACACTAATGAAGGCTAAGGCAACCAAAATCAGTGCCAATTGCCGTAAATGTGCATTTTCAATGAAATCAGGCATCAAACCTTTTTTATTATCATTTTTCAAAATATCAACCCCAAAAAAGTTGCTTTTAAATTATGCTCTTACCGTACAATTTTACCACATCTTTAAGTAATTTATTAAAAAAAAGAGGCTACGCTTATGCAGCCTCCTTAATCTTATTCTTATTCAAATAAACTTTGCACCCAGGAAACAAATTGCTGCCACAAACTCTTTGCTTGGCTAGCAGCTTCTTTTCCTTCTTTGGAACTAGCCAGACTTTTGGCCTTGGACATCAAATTGCCAACAGAATTTTTCACATTTGAAATCGTGTTGCCGACGTTTTTGACATAGCTCTTGCTGGATGAAATCGGTGAATTTTGGAAACTTACCAAGGCATTCGTAATCTGACCAATGCTGGTAGATGATGTCTGGTCCTTAATCCCTTGTTTTTCCAAAGCTTTGTTCAACATATCCTGGATGTCTTGCTTGGTTGCCAATTGCTCATTATCCTGCTTCATTTGGGCCAATTCCTTAGAAACATTACCGATAGCTGCCATTAATTTACCTGGATAAGATGAATCATCTTTATTATCATCAATGGCGCTTTGGGTTGCACTCAGCATTTGGTTGGCAGTTGTTGTATTTTGCGTATTTAAATTAGCTCCGTCAGCTGCTAAAGCCTTATACACCCCTGTTAACGCTGATGAACCAGAAACAGCACGATTGGCTGTTACTGTAATTGTCACATCAGTTACCCCGGCCATTTGGGCTACCATCGCGTACTGTTGTGCCGTTACCTCAGTAATATTGTTGGATCCATCATAATTTTTGATGTTAACTTTCACGCCTGATCCAGGATCGCCTGGTGTAATCGAAACAGAACTAATCATGGCTGCATCAGTTGTATTGGTGTTCGCTTCAATATATTGACTATAATCAGCTGCAGTAGCTGTTAATTTTTTAAAAGTCGAATCAGCATTGAAAATATCATCTAATTTAGAACGAACATCCGAACTGGTTCCGGCGCCGTAAACAATATATGAAGAAGATAAAGTATGTGTGGTTGAACTGGAACTAGAAGCACTGGTGCTGCTATCAGTAGTATCAGCTAAAGCCGTAGCTGCGCTAAAAAGCACGAGTATTACAGCTAAAAAACTTAAAACGCCTTTTTTGAAATTCATTTTGCGTCCTCTTTTCTATAACATTTATCCGACCATCATTATAACATGGACACTTTTTTTTAAATCCAAAAAATTCTTAAATTAAGCTTAAGCTCGCCGGTGTAAGTGGTCTCAAAACACAAAATATAGTGACCATGTCTACAGATAAACACAATATATTGTATTTCCCCCTTGAAATCAGTCCGCTGACCCGATATAATATTTTCTGTTGTTAAAAAATCTTGGGAGGAATTATTCATGTTTGATCGTTACAAAGATGTCTTGACACATCTGCCCGAATATTCACATAACGTCTTTAGAAAGGGATACTTTACTTGGCTGCTTAACCAATGTAAGGGCTGGGGCGCTTTAAGCTACTTACTTTTGGCCTTTAACTTTGTTTTACAAATTATTTCTTTAGTGCAATCATTTGGCCAAACACCTCTGCAATCAATCATTGCTTTTATCGGTGGTAACCTTTCTGTCGCTTGTGTTATCGGTATCTCTAACCGTTCCGGCATCCAAGGCTGGGCCGGAGCTATTTCAGCTATCTGCATTGCTACTACAGGTTTTATGGCTGGAAACTTTGCCACTGCCTGGGAACAAATCGGCTACCTCTTCTTCTTGGATCTCTTTTGCATCCTTGATCCTAAGTGGAACGATAATATCCAAGCTGAAAAGTTTTCTTCTTGGGTTGAATGGATTAAATACGGCATTTTCTTTGGTTTTGCCTGGGTAATTATCTACTTTATCTTTAGCTTAACCAGTGATCCACGTGTCTTCTTAGACAGTTTGAACTTAGCTATGGCTATTACAGGATCCCTGCTTGAATTGAACCGTAAACGTGAACAATACTATGTTTGGACTATTTCTTCTATCTTCACTATTGCCCTTTGGACGCAAACTATGCTGCAAGGCGATGGCAACTTTGCCTTAATTTTCAGCTACAGCATCTTCTTCTTAAATGATATGTATGCTTTCTTCAGCGCTCGTGGCTGGTTCAGAAATACCGTTCAATAATATCGTAAAAAAAAGAGGCTTTTAGGCCTCTTTTTTTATCCACAAAATGTTCCCCGCTTATTTTACATCCCATAACCGCTCCCAAAAGCACCCTGGTGTAGTACGGCTTTTGGTCGCATAGGCTTTTAGCGCTAAGGCTCCACCGCCTTGATGGCTAAAGCCATACGGCGTTGGTGGAGCAAGCTTAGCGTACAAAGCCTAAGCATTCGCCAAAGCACCCTGAATAAAAAACCCGTAAGCGGGGAAACTTACGGGAAAAAGGTTATGTTATTGGGGAAATTACCGCCTTGGAGGTGGCGGACCTTTACTTACATAAAAAAAGGGGAGAAGGTTGATTTCTTATCTCAACCTATGGCTAAAATAATACACGAGATAGTTTAAGGAAGAGTAGTGATTTTTTTTATTTTTCATTAAAAAGACTTGGAAAATCATTAATACGTAAGAGCGGTTATTTCAGGCAAAGATGCCCTGCTTTCAAGCCTGGTTTAATTAGGAAAAACTTGGCTTACGACTCATGACAATTCGCCAAAGCACCCTGATTTTAGTCGGGCAAAACTTCGCAGGCTGCTAGTGACAAGAACCTGTCTCTTGGGAGCTTTCAGCTCCACTGCGAGCCAGGCTACTTGTCATACGAAGCCTAACCGCTCCCAAAAGCACCCTGGTTTATCCACAGAGTTATCCACAATTTCTGTGGATAAGTAGTTTTAAGCTAAAAAAACTCCGCGGTTGGGGCGCCGCGGAGAAAAAGGTATGTTATAGGGAGTATACTTGCTGCCATTGGGGCATGACAGCTTTTCTTTCTGCTTATAAGGGGGAGTGATAGACTGAATTTCATTTCAATCTATGCTTATATAATAGCAACGACATTTTAACTTTCCTTGTATTTTTAGTAAGTATTCCATTATCTTTTTATTTCACTTTCGCTAATATCATGATAGATTTTAGAATTATACTTGAAAAAATCCCATCTTTTAGCCCTCTTGTCAAAAAAAATTTTATTTCTTTGGCATTATCCACAAAAGCGCAAAAAAAGAAGCTGGCAAAAATTCCAACTTCTTTTTGACTTCTTTTTAGTCTTCTGCTACGAATGGAAGCAAGCCCATGATACGAGCACGCTTGATAGCAACAGTTAACTTACGTTGGTTCTTAGCGCTTGTGCCTGTAACACGACGTGGCAAAATCTTGCCTCGTTCAGAGATAAAACGCTTGAGCAAGTCTGTATCTTTGTAATCGATGTATTCGATGTGGTTAGCTGCGATGAAGTCTACCTTACGGCGACGACGTCCGCCTCTACGTTGTTGTGGCATAGTTTTCCCTCCTCTAATTATTAGAATGGCAAGTCATCATCTGCTACATTAACACCGGAGTTTGAGCCACCTTGAACTTGATCAAAGGGATTAACTTCCGGTTGACCCTGCGTAAAACTTTGTGTAGCTCCACTTGGTTCGCCGTATGGGTTTTGGTTGTAAGTTGATTGACTTGGGCTTTGAGGAGCTTGAGCTTGATTGCCATTTTGTGCACGATACCGCTCAGATTCTGACCTTGATTCAAGTAAGGAAAAATTCTCAGCTACAACTTCAGTCACATAAACACGGTTGCCTTGCTGATTTTCATAATTACGTGTTTGAATACGTCCTTCGATTCCAACAAGTGAACCCTTATGTGTAAAGTTAGCGAAATTTTCAGCTGACTTGCGCCACATAACACAACTGATAAAATCGGCTTCACGCTGACCATTTTGGTTCGTAAAATTCCGATCAACAGCTACTGTAAAATTAGCTACAGCAGCACCAGCCGGTGTATAGCGTAATTCAGGGTCTCTGGTCAAACGACCAACTAAAACGACATTGTTAATCATCGCTTGCTCCTCCCTTTATTATATAAGATAAAATTCTTAATTATGCTTCGCGCTTAACGATCATATGACGCAAAATGCCTTCATTGATCTTAGCAAGACGGTCAAATTCGTTGATAGCGTCTGCGTTTTCAGCTTTGATGTTTACGATGTGGTAGATACCTTCTGTGAAACCACCAATTTCGTAAGCAAAACGACGCTTAGACCAGTCTTTTGAATCTACGATTTCAGCACCATCGTTCTTTAAAACGTTGTCGAAACGTTCTACCAAAGCACTCTTAGCTGCTTCATCTAAAGATGGGTTGATGATGTAAGTAATTTCGTAATTTGTCATGACTGTTTGCACCTCCTTATGGACATTTGGTTCTTATTTTCAGAACAAGGAGAATCTAAAGCATTTTTGCGATTAGATACTCACGAATTTAAATTATAGCATTGTTAGCCGTATTTTGCAACAATTTTCATTGTTTTCTTTAATTACTTACATTATTAAAAGACGCTTTTTTAGCTGAAATTATCCTGCCAAAATAAAAAAAGAAATCAATTGCTTGACTTCTTTTTTCTTAATTAAGCTTCGCTATCATCAATAGCTGGTTCTTTTTCAGGCGCAACTTTGGCCATCGTTGAAACTTGTGCTCCTTCATCAAGGTTAATCAAATGAACCCCCATGGTTGCACGTCCTGTCGTGGAGACATTTTGAATATTGAAGCGGATCATCACACCTTTATCGGTGATAACCATAATATCTTCATCACCTTGAACCGTCGTCAAACCAGCTAATTTACCATTCTTAGCTGCGACATTCAAGGTCTTAATTCCTTTGCCACCGCGACCTTTAATTGGATATTCGGCGGCTAAAGTTTGCTTGCCGTATCCTTTTTCTGAAATAACAAAAACTTTACTGTCTTCTTTAAGTAAAGCAGCCCCGACAGCGTAATCACCTTCGCGCAAACGAACACCCATCACACCTGAAGCCGTCCGTCCCATCTGACGCACCTTGCTTTCGTTGAAGCTGACTGCATAACCATCATGCGTTCCAATGATTAAGTTTTGGTTGCCGTCTGTGATAGCAACATTCAACAACTCATCATTATCCCGTAAAGTAATCGCCTTAAGCCCGTTCTTTCTGATATTGGCAAATTCCTTCACCGAAGTCCGTTTAACCACCCCGTGGACGGTTGTGAAGAATAAGAAGTAATCATCATTTTTCTGCTTATTTTCAACATTAATAACCGTCTGAATCTTTTCACCATCATCTAAGTTGAGTAGGTTAATAACCGGAATACCTTTAGCGGCCCGGCCATATTCGGGCACTTCATATCCTTTGAGTTTATAAACTTTACCTGTATTGGTGAAGAATAACAATTCATCATGGGTTGAAGTCGTCAGCATCTGTTCGATAAAGTCATCATCATGCACACCCATTCCTTGGATACCACGGCCACCGCGATTTTGAGTCTTAAAATCACTGGTTGGAAGCCGCTTGATGTAGCCGTTATGGGTCAAAGAAATAACGACATTTTCTTCTTCAATCAAGTCTTCATCTTCGATACTCAAGACTTCGCCTACCATCAATTCAGTCCGACGTTCATCACCGAATTTTTCTTGAATTTCAAGTAATTCTTGATAAATGATATTGTGTACTCGGTCAGCATTAGCCAAAATGTCTTGATAGTCGGCAATAGCTGCCATCGTCTTGTCATATTCAGCTTCAACTTTTTGTCTTTCCAAACCGGTCAAACGGACTAACCGCATATCCAGGATAGCTTGAGCTTGTTTATCAGACAGGTGATATTCGTTCATTAAGCGGTCTTTAGCAACTTCACCGCTTTGTGAATTACGGATAATATCAATAATCGCATCGATATGATCCAAGGCAATCTTCAAACCTTCTAAAATGTGGGCCCTAGCCTTGGCTTTCTTAAGATCAAAAGCGGTTCTTCGTCTGATAACTTCTTCTTGGTGCTTCAAATAATACTGCAAAATCTGCTTTAAACTGAGAACTTTTGGTGCCCCGTCAACAATTGCCAGCATATTGAAGGTAAAAGAAGTCTGCATCAAGGTTAACTTGTAAAGGTTGTTCAAAACCACTGAAGGACTGACATCACGTCTAATATCAATCGTAATCCGCATGCCTTCACGGTCAGATTCATCTTTAATATCGGTAATACCGTCAATCTTCTTTTCACGTGCCAAATCAGCAATCCTGGTAATCAAGTTAGCCTTGTTAACCATATATGGAATTTCATGCACGATAATTTGCGACTTGCCATTGCTTTGTTCTTCGATATCAACTTTAGCCCGCAAAGTTACCGTTCCATGCCCTGTTTCATAGGCTTTTCTAATCCCTGATTTGCCCATGACAATCCCGCCGGTTGGAAAATCGGGTCCGGGGATTTTATCCATTAATTCTGCTGTAGTCACATCTGGATTTTCCATCAATAAATGCAAACCGGAAATAACTTCGCCCAAATTATGCGGCGGAATATTGGTGGTCATCCCAACCGCAATCCCAGTGGCCCCGTTGACCAAAAGATTAGGGAACCGGGCCGGCAAAACAACCGGTTCTCTTTCGGTTTCATCATAGTTAGGCTGAAAATCAACGGTATCCTTATTGATATCCCGCAGCATTTCCAAGGTAATTTTTGACATTCTGGCTTCCGTATAACGCATAGCCGCAGCACTATCACCGTCAACCGAACCAAAGTTACCATGGCCGTCAACTAACATATAGCGGTAGCTGAAATCTTGCGCCATCCGCACCATTGATTCATAAATGGCTGAGTCGCCGTGGGGGTGATATTTACCCATAACATCACCGACAATACGCGCTGACTTCTTATAAGGCTTATCAGGGGTCACGCCTAATTCATTCATCCCATATAAAATACGACGGTGAACCGGCTTTAACCCATCGCGCACATCAGGCAGGGCCCGGGCCACAATAACACTCATGGCATAATCCAAAAATGATGTCCGCATCACTTTGGAAAGATCGACATTTTTAATACGATCAGGTAATTCTACCAAGTCACATTCACTCCACTTCTAAATTTGAAAAACATCCATATTAAACATCCAAGTTATTCACAAAGACGGCATTATCTTCAATAAATTGGCGCCGCGGACCGACTTGATCGCCCATCAGCATTTGGAAGACTTCGTTGGCCTCTTCAGCATCTGACAAGTTAACCCGAAGTAAGCGCCGATTTTCAGGATCCATCGTGGTCTCCCACAATTGTTCAGCGTCCATTTCGCCTAAACCTTTATACCGTTGCACAACCGGCTTAGGACTTGGCGGCAGCTGTCCCATAACTTCTTTTAATTCTTCATCTGAATCAATATACTTAATCATCTTGCCTTGACGAACTTGATACAAAGGCGGTTGAGCAATATAGACATAGCCTTTTTCAATCATCGGCTTCATGAAACGATAGAACAGAGTCAACAGCAAGGTTCTGATATGTGCCCCGTCAACATCGGCATCCGTCATGATAATCAATTTGTGGTAATTAGCTTTTTCCACATCAAAATCATCCCCAAAGCCAGTACCTAAAGCTGTGAATAACGATCGGATTTCTTCATTGGCCAAAATTCGGTCAAGTCCCGCTTTTTCCACATTTAAAATCTTGCCTCGAATGGGCAAAATAGCTTGGGTCAACCGTGAACGTCCCTGCTTAGCTGAACCGCCGGCGGAATCCCCTTCGACAATGAATAATTCTGAAATTTCAGGATCTTTGCTGGTGTTATCGGCTAATTTACCCGGTAAATTGGAAATTTCCAACCCATTCTTCTTGCGGGTAACCTCACGCGCCCGCTTAGCTGCGACCCGCGCTTTTTCTGCCAGCATCCCTTTTTCCACAATCTTCTTGGCCACACTAGGATTTTCCAGCATAAACTTGTTGAACGTTTCGGAGAACATCTTATCCGTAACCGTCCGTGCATCAGAATTACCCAATTTGGTCTTGGTCTGCCCTTCAAACTGCGGATCTGGGTGTTTGATAGAAACAACTGCTGTCAACCCTTCTCTGACATCTTCCCCGCTCAGATTAGCATCATTTTCCTTTAAAATACCTGTCTTGCGAGCATAATCGTTAATCACCCGGGTCAAAGCTGTCTTAAATCCAGCTTCGTGTGTCCCACCTTCATAGGTGTGGATATTATTGGTAAACGTCAGCAGGTTGCTGTGGAAATCTTCTGTGTATTGCAAAGCAACTTCAACCGTAATACCCTTTTGTTCGCCTTCCACATAGATTGGTTCGTCAAACAGAACTGTCTTACCCTTATTTAAATATTCAACGTAGTGCTTAATCCCGCCAGCATAGTGGAATTCTTGATAAGTAGGTTCCTCAGGCCGCTGGTCTGCAATTGTAATTTTCAAACCTTTATTTAAGAAAGCCAGTTCTCGAATTCTAGTCGTCAAGACTTTAATGTCGTAAACCGTGGTTTCTCTAAAAATATCTGGATCAGGCCAGAAATGAACTCTGGTCCCATGTTCGTGTTCTTCGCAGTGACCAATCACCGTCATCGGATGGTTGACTTTGCCTAAAGTAAAATCAATCCCATAAACATTAGTATCGCCTTCCCGCTTAACTTGTACATCCAGCTTGGTTGACAAGGCGTTAACGACGGAAGCACCAACCCCGTGCAGCCCGCCGGATACCTTATAACCGCCACCGCCGAATTTACCGCCGGCATGGAGCACCGTATAGACGGTTTCAAGGGCTGGACGTCCCGTTTTTTCTTGAATATCAACCGGAATCCCACGCCCATTATCCTGCACCACAATACTGTTATCTTTTTCAACTGTGACATTGATTTCATCACAAAATCCAGCTAAAGCTTCATCAATACCGTTATCGATGATTTCCCATACTAAATGGTGCAAACCTTGGGAACTGGTCGAACCAATGTACATCCCTGGGCGCTTACGCACAGCTTCCAGGCCTTCAAGCACTTGAATTTGGCTGGCATCATATTCTTTAGCTTTTTCTTCTTTAATCTTTTCAAGCTTTTCTTTATCAGTCACGTCTGCTACCCGCTATGTTATTCACATAGTCTTCCTTTCTTTTGTTGATTACTTCTGATGAGGATAAAAAATCTGCGTCTTGGTTTTATCCCCAGTTTCAATTTGTCCCTTGTGGATATAAAACATCTTGGGTTCCTTAATGAGTTTTTTGGCAACATCGTTGAGTGCCGGTGTGGTCAAAAAAGTCTGAACCTTGTCTTGGATGGCCTTTAACAAGTGTGTTTGCCGCTTGCCGTCAAGCTCTGACAAAACATCATCTAATAAAAGCACCGGGTATTCACCGGTTTGGTCATGCATCAAATCGATTTCAGCCAATTTGACCGCTAGCGCCGTAGTCCTTTTTTGACCCTGAGACCCATAAATCTGCACATTCTTACCATTAACCTTAAATAAAACATCATCGCGGTGTGGACCAATCAGGGTCGTTCCCTGAAAAATCTCTTTATCCACATATTTTTGAAATGTCTGTGTATAACATGCTTCAATTTCTGTTCGCGATAACTTCTGGATCTGGTCATGAATGCTCGTTTTATATTCGATTTTGAGCTGTTCTTTATCTTGCGAAATCTGTGTTTGAATCTTGGCTGCGTACTGCTCTAATTGCGCCAAAAAATAGCATCTTTTCTCCAAAATAAAAGCCCCAGCCTTCACGAGCTGGGCCGTTAGTACTTCTAAATAAATGCGGTCATCTGCTTTTTTTTGCTGCAACTGTTTCAAATAGCTGTTGCGGTTCTTTAAAATAGTGCGATATTTAGTTAATTCATGCAGGTAGGCTGCATCAATTTGACCAAACTCCATATCGACAAACCGCCGGCGCACCGCGGGGCTGCCTTTAACCAAAGCCAAATCCTCCGGTGCAAATAAAATAACATTTAAATTACCGATATATTGTGATAAACGCGTTTGTTCCAGCTGGTTGACCCGCGCCTTTTTGCCTTGTTTAGTCAAAGCCAAGGATAATCTGACTGAACCTAAGTGCTTTTGGACCCTACCTTCAATAAAGGCGCCTTCTTTGCCTTCAAATTCAATCAATTCCCGGTCATTAGCCGTCCGATGGCTGCGAGCCATCGCTAAAACATAAATTGCTTCAAGCAAATTCGTTTTGCCCTGAGCGTTTTCCCCAATCAAAATGTTGATATGTGGAGAAAATTCTAATTCTTGCTCATGATAATTGCGGAAATGCCGCAATTTAAGCTTTTCAAGATACATTCTAAACTCCAGCTTGCAGGTGATACTCGCCATATTGCGCAATTGTGATTAAATCACCTGGATAAAGCTTACGGCCCCGCCGATTTTCATGTTCCCCATTCACGAGGATTTGATCAGCATGTTCAGCTAAAAACCATTTAGCTTGACCGCCTGATGAAATAACGTCAGCAATTTTCAACAACTGCCCCAAAGTAATGTAAGGAGTTTTCAGTTTTAGCTCTTCTGCCATGTTTTTTCTTCCTTTCATAGCTAAGAATCCACTATAAATTATACCTTTTTTACCGGCAAAAAACAAATTTTCAGGCGCTTTAAGGCCTTTTATTTTTATCCAGTAGGAATTGTCTTTAACATAGCAAAATCCTTTATATCAGAAAATATGGACATTAAAAAGCACAATAGCCAAATTTTACCCTCTTGTATAAGCTTTATGCTGCCTATATGGAAATTTTTTAATATCATTATCAAAAAATGAAATCTTATCCACAAAAATATATGTAAAAAAGGCAGCCGGAAAGCTGCCCTTTAAGTTATCCACCGCTTTAAGCTGTTCTAACCGGTGTGATTAATTGTACAAAACTGCCATCGTCTTCCGCAGGTACAATTGTGAATGGCCGCAATGGCATGGTGAAGTTTAATTTTACATCGCTTTGACCAAATGACTTCAAAGCATCCTTCATATAATCTGGGTTAAAGAAGATTTCAATACCGCTGCCTTCTAATTTGGCAAATTGCAGTTCTTCTTCAACATTGCCGACTTCAGGTGTGTTACCAAATAAGATTGCTTTTTGATTATCCGCATCAAGCGTTAATTTGATGACGTTGTTATGTCCTTCATGTGATAACAGCGAAGCCCGTTCAATTGAATGCAGCAATTGTGGTGCATCAATTTCCAGCATCGTATCGTGGCTTGTTGGAATCAGCTGATCTGTGTTTGGATATTGGCCTTCAAGCAGACGTGAATAAAATGATGTATGGTCAAGTAAGAATAAGACTTGATTTTCCGAAATTTGCAACTCAACGTCTTCATTCACATCGCTTAACATCCGTGACAATTTATTTAAAGATTCACCAGGAACTAAAATATCATATTTACCGGTAATGGTTGATTCCAAATTAGCTTTTCTTTGGCTTAACCGGTGGGAGTCTGTAGCTACCGCTTTTAATTCATTAGCTGCAATAGTCAAATGAACCCCGGTTAACATTGGACGTGTTTCTTGTTTTGAGGTTGCAATAACGGTTTGATCAATGACCTGTTTTAAAAGATCACTTGGCAATTTAATTTGTTCACGGGAATCGATTTCAGGCAAGTGTGGATAAGCTTGAGCATCAATCCCATTAATACTGAATTCAGCTGGTCCCGAAATAATCGTTGTTTGCAAGCGGTCATTGACCGTAACCTGCATTTGATCAGCTGGCAGCTTTTTAACAATTTCCGAGAAGAAACGGGCTGGTAAAACAATGCTGCCAGGTTCTTCAATATTTAAAGCCGCATGCTCATCAGCAATTGATAAGATGGTCTCAATTGAGATATCTGAGTTGCTGCCGGTTAAGGTTAGAGCATCTTCTGATAAGTTCAGTTTAAGTCCTGATAAAATTTCTAAAGTTGTCTTACCAGAAATTGCAGATAAGGCTGTGTTTAAGTATTGTAAAAAAGCAGTGCGCTGAACAGAAAATTTCATAGTAATCCTCCTTGGGAATATATATATTATTATAAAAAAATAGTAGTAATAGTAGGCCTTGTGGATATTGTGGAAAACACGAGTAAGCCTATCATATTAAGGAAAAGAGCCTGTGCATAACTTGTGGACAAAAATGTGGGTAAGTTCTTGCTTAATACACAGGTGGAAAATTAACGTTTAAGCTCTTTGGTTAATTCATCAATATCTTTTTTGATATCAACATCAGTTTCCACAGCTTTAGCAATTTTGTCATGCGCATGAATGACAGTTGTATGGTCTTTACCACCAAAGTCATGACCGATCTTGGGTAAAGAAGCGTCGGTCAGTTCGCGTGCGAGATACATGGCAATTTGGCGCGGGATAACAATTGATTTAACCCGTTTTTTGCCTCGCAATTCGGAAACTGTTACATGGAAATATTTAGCAACTTTAGCTTGAATCTCGGGAATGGTTAATTCATGTTCGATGCCTTCCTGGTCTAAACTATTCAAAGCTTCCGCAGCTAAACTGGTTGAAATCGGTTGTCCGCTTAAATGGGAAAAAGCCGAAACTCTTTGTAAGGCTCCTTCTAATTCACGGATATTTGAAGCGATTTTGCCGGCAATATAATTTAAAGTATCATCAGGAATTTGCAGATGATCACTGGCTGCTTTTTGCTTCAAAATAGCAGTTCTGGTTTCAAGGTCAGGCGGGGTGATGTCCACTGAAAGCCCCCAGCGAAAACGTGAAACTAAGCGGTTTTGCAGCTTAGGAATTTCGTTTGGCAGCCGATCTGAAGTTAAAACGATTTGCTTTTTATCATCATATAGAGCGTTGAAAGTATGGAAGAATTCTTCTTGTGTTCCATCTTTGTCGGCAAAAAATTGGATATCATCAACTAAAAGCAAGTCTAAATTGCGATATTTTTGCCGAAATGCTTCATTGTTCTTATTTTTGATGGAATTGATGAAATCATTGGCGAAAACTTCACTGGTGACATACTTCACACGGGCATCCGGATTTTCTTTGAGCATCTTATTGCCGATAGCATGCATCAGGTGCGTTTTGCCCAAGCCAACGCCTCCATAAATAAAGAGCGGATTATAGTAGGTCGCCGGTTCTTCAGCTACAGCTAAGGCAGCTGCGTAAGCCATCCGCGTCCCGTTGCCGTCGACAAAAGTTTCGAAGGTATATTTTTCATTAAGCTGAGTATCATTAGCCGTTGATAAAGGCCTAATTACCGGGCTTTGTGAGCTGTCAATCTGTGACGGATCCTCATTTGTTATCAGCGGATTAGGTTCATCAGGCAGTTTAACCAAGACGGTAATTTTATGTCCCAGCGTAGCTTCTAGCATTTGTTCAGCTTGGGTAACCAAATTTCTTGTCCAATAATCGCGGTGGACGACTGAGGGTACATCTAAGAGCAGAGTATCGTCAGTAAATTGAACAGGATTAGCTGCTTTTATCCAAGAACGAAAGGAGACAGGTGAAATTTTCGTTTGAAAATATTCGACCAAAAGCTGCCAAATTGAGTCAAGATTTAGCAAAAAAAAACCTCCTTTTTTGATTTATTTGACTAAACCATATTGTAACATGTCTCAAAGGAGTTTTCCACAAGTTAAGAAAAAAAGGCTAAAAAAGCAGGGCATTTTTCCACAGAGAGTGGATAAGTCACTTTTAGAAATCCACAAGCTGTGATTTGTTTTTTGAACAATTTGTGGATAACTTCAAAGCTAAGTAAAATTGTAACAAGTTATGCACAAACTTGCTGATGCGCATTTAACTTGATATGACAGGAACTAGAACGATTTTTTGGCAAGTAATAAACAAAAATAACAAGCAGTTACCAACAGGGTGTTAATTGTGCGTAAATTTGTGTATAGTCCTGTGTTTTTTCACAAACTAATACACAAGCAGCTCAGTCAAAAAGTGGATATCTTGGGCAGAAATGTGGATAAAAAAACGAAGCTGAGTTCAGCTGAATAATTGCGCTTTTTGAAAAAATTGCTTTAATTTTAGACTGAAGTATGATACTATTACATGGTAAGTCTTAATTTGACTTAGACTGTCTAAAAAGACACGTTTTTTTATTAAATACTAGGAGGTGAATGTAATGAAGAGAACATTCCAACCAAAGAAGCGTCATCGCCAACGCGTACACGGCTTCCGTAAACGTATGAGCACAGCCAACGGCCGTAACGTCTTAGCACGTCGTCGTCGTAAAGGCAGAAAAGTATTGTCTGCATAGGCCACTGGACCGTCAGTGGTCTTTTTTTTAAGTTTGTTGGCCAAGCATGAATTTGGAGATATCTTATGAGAAAGTCATACCGCGTCAAAAAAGAAGCGGAATTTCAAGAAGTCTTTACCCAAGGCAAATCATGTGCCAACCGCCAATTTGTCGTTTATATGTTAGAAAAGCCGAAACAACCGCATTTTAGAGTGGGAATTTCAGTAGGTAAAAAAATCGGCAATTCGGTAGCACGTAATTGGGTTAAACGTCGAATTCGTCAAAGCTTAACAGAATTAAAGCCACAGTTGAAACAAGACTGTGACTTTTTGGTGATTGCGCGTCCAAGTGTTTCTTGGATGTCTACTAAAGAAGTTAAGCAGCACCTGATTCATGTCCTGCAATTGGCTAAAGTCTTGAATGACGACCAAATTGAAAAGTGAGGTAGATCAAGTGAGAAGAGTTAAACATACTAGTGCTCTTTTGGGAATTTTATCCTTGATGCTTGTTCTCAGTGGATGTAGTAACACACCGGTCAATGCTTCCAGCACGGGCTTTTGGGATCACTACATTATCTGGAACTTCATTCGCGCCATCCAAGGGCTTAGTAGCTTTTTCGGTCACAATTACGGCTGGGGGATTGTCTTTTTTACAATCATTGTCAGAATCGTTATTTTGCCATTAATGATTTATCAAATGCGTTCAATGCGTAAAACCACTGAACTGCAGCCGCAATTAAAGGCCTTGCAAGCAAAATATCCTGATCGCAGGGATCCAGAACAAATGCAGCAGTTTACTGAAGAACAACGCAAATTATATGCTGAAGCTGGGGTAAATCCAGTGGCTGGCTGTTTGCCACTTTTGGTTCAAATGCCGATTTTGCTGGCCTTGTATCAAGCTATTTTCCGCTCAGAAACGTTGAAGGCGGGTAAATTTATGTGGATGGAACTTGGAGATAAAGATCCATACTACATTTTGCCGATTTTAGCGGCTTTATTTACCTTCCTAACTTCTTGGCTGAGCATGAAGTCACAGCCGGAGCAAAATGCTATGACATCAGGCATGATGATTTTTATGCCACTGATGATTTTAGTCACAGCGATCAATGTTCCTGCAGCTTTGTCTTTATATTGGGTGGTTACAAATGCCTTTTCAGTAGGACAAACGCTTTTGATTAACAATCCGTTCAAGATTCAACGGGAAAGAGAAGAAAAAGCACGAGCTGAAAAGAGAAAAGCACGTCAATTGCAAAAAGCGCGTGATAAAGCCTTGAATAAGAAGAAAAAGAAATAAACATTGTATTATGAACGGCGTCTGGGTTCTCCCAGACACCGTTCTTTTTTTACAAAAAAACTGAATATATATTGCTATTAAATGTAGGGTTTTTAAAACAAAAAGAGAATATTTATAGTTATAAAATATATATTTTATTTGATGAACTTTAATTAATAATATTAAAAATAGATGCAAAAAAGACTTTATCACAACTATTTAAAAGGATAAATAAAGAGAAATAATAATAATTTTAGTAATTAAAAGGTTTTAACAAACGCAAATAAGCATTTTTGCATATCAATCTACATCTAATTGACAATATATAAAATTAAATTCATTTTATTTAAGTTCATAAAACCACTATTTGATATGTAAAATAAAAAATATCCCCAAGTCTTTTAAAGAACTTGGGGATAAAATAGTGATTTTTTACATAAATACACATTGAACGGTCAGAAAACTTGATAAAATAAGCTTTTTGATTGTTGAAAAAAGGCAGCATCAACTAAAAAATATTCTGCAGCTGGAAAGCTGGATTAATTATTGTAATTTGAGTTGGGGCAAGGCCTGATAAGAGCAGCTTCCTATCTTTTGTGATAAAAACCGCCCCCAAAATATCTTCTTGATCAGGATAATTTGGTAAAGGCTGGTCTGCAAAGAAAAGCCGGGTTGTCTCAATTTCAGCTGTTACTGATTTTTGGGTAAAAACAGTGACCGCAGCTAAATTATTTTCATGCGGATAGCCGGTTTTAGGATCGAGGATATGATGGAAACTGTGGCCTTGAGTTTCAAGGTGTCGTTCATAAATGCCGCTGGTGACAGCAGAACAGGCTTTAACGGTGATAATCGCAATGGGATTTTCATCGTCGCCAAAGGGATTGCGCAAACCAATCCGCCATTTTTGATCTTGGTGGTGGGGTGGGTTGCCAACCATTAAAAGGTTGCCGCCGAGGTTGATAATCCCAGCTTGGACGCCATAAGCTTTCCACAAATCTTGGATGCGGTCAGCAATATAGCCCTTAGCAATAGCGCCTAAGTCAAGTTCCATCCCTTTTTGGGTTAAAAAGATCGTTTGTTTTTGGTCATCTAAGTGAATCTTATAAGGATCAATCAATTGCAGCTTGGCTTTGATATCAGTATCATTTGGGACGGAAGCATCGTCAAAACCGATGTGCCATAATTTAACTAAAGGACCGATAGCGGCGTTGAAGCCGAAATTTTGCCGGCTGGTTAAAATAGCTAATTTAGCCAGCTGATAAACGGAACTGGTTACCGGAACGGGAGCTAAGCCGGCCTGGTGATTGACATCCATCATTTGCGACTGGGGGCGGTTGACTGTCAGTAAGTCTTCATAACGGTTGACCAACTGTTCGCTGGCATCTAAGACGGAGGTATCAGTTTGACCGAAGACAGATAAGCTGATATTGGTTCCTAAAGCATGAAATTTTTTAGTAAGAGTTAAGGTACTTAAATTATTAGTCATTTTGCGATGCTCCTGTATCAGCATCGGTTTGTTTTGAAGCAAGCGAGCTGCTAGTTAAAGCATCTGTTTTTGACCGTAAATCAACGATAACTGGGTCGGCAACTTTTTTAGAAGCACTGGCCAAGGCGTCGGGAACATCGTTAATCAATCCAAAGGTTTGACCGTTGATTTCATAAGCATCAGTTAAATCAGCTTTGGATGAAGCGCTGGTCTTAGCATCAACACTTCTTTTACGGTAGGCTTGGTTGATATGGACAGCATACGTGATAAAGGCGTCAAAGCAGGTTTCTAGCCAGCTAAGGGTGCGTTTATCGGTTAGATTTCCTTGTTCGTCAAAAGCTTGAGCAGCTTTGCTTAATAAAAATTGGTGGCCAGGTAGGATATATGGGGTGAGTCCTGGCGCGTTTAAAATCCTAGTCAAGCTGTCTTGCGCATAAACAGACCCCAAATTGCCCAAAGAAGCGCCTACGAGCATGACAGGACAATCGGTTAAAGGATGAACCTGCCACGAGAGCCATTCTAAGACGGATTTTAAAGCAGCTGGAATATCATGATCGTATTCGGCCGTTGAAATAATGACGCCATCAGCTTGTTCAATTTGTTTAGCCAAACTTAAAAGAACATCCGGCGTTTTAGCATAGTCTTCACAAAAAAGCGGATAATCCTTAATTTCAGCAAGAGAAATTGAGGCTTCTTTTGAAAAATGCTGTTGCATAAATTGCAGCAGCTTGCGGTTGTGAGATTTGCTGGCATTAGTGCCGACAAGAGCGATAAAATGCATGGTAAAACCTCCTAAAAGATACAGGTAAAAGTTTCTTGGCTACATTATAGAAAAAGTTTAAAAGGCCTGTCAATTAAGGATTTATTGGTTAAAATCATTACTTAGGCTGCACGAATGCTTATTTTTGCTTGAAGTTAATTAAATAAATTGGTATAGACAGAAATAAAAGCATAAATTAAAGGGCTGAATCATTATGATTCAGCCCTTTAATACTTGAGATATAGATAAAATTTACTTGGTATACTTGAGCGGAGAAACTCAAAGCAAAGAAAGATAGACTGCATTTGGTATAGTTACAGTCTGACGTCTGATTTAAGTATAAATCAGTTTATCAGAAAAAACAACCCTAAAAAAGCTTAAAATAAGGATACACTTTCTTAGACCTTGATGTTTCCAATGTATAAGCGCTCACGATTGTAGCCTGATTTAGTACGGCAAAACTTCGCAGGCTTCTAGTGACAATAACAGCTGCCTTGGGGTCTTGTCAGACCCACAGCGGCATCTGCCACTTGCATTACGCCTTATGACCGCTCACGATTGCACCCTGATTTAGTATTTTTCGTTGTCAAGGTGGTGGTTGTAATAAGCTACTTGGATGTTGTTGGGGTCGACTAATAACTTAGTGACAGAACCGTTACGCGGACCGAGGACATCGGCACCGAGGGTTTTGTCGTAACGGTCGACAATGGAGCGAATGGTGATACTGTGGCTGACTAAGAGAATTTTGGCATCAGGCTGATGTTTTTTCAATAAATAATCAAAACCTGCGTCAAGACGTTGCCAATATTGAGCATCGCTTTCGGCATCCTTGAAAGGGTCAAGCTCATGCAGAAGGTCTCTGGTATAACCTAAAGAATATTTTTCTAAAAGATCATTATAAGTGCGGCAACCGTGAATAGCTCCAGCCATCAGCCACGTTTGGGAAGCGTCGTTGCCTTCAAAGTATCCGAAGCTTTGTTCTCTGAAATAAGTCAGCGTTTTAGGTTCAGGCTTATTTTCAGCTTCGTTTTCTTTTAAAATAAAGCGCAAAGTTTTAATGGCTCTAGTAGTATCAGAACTATAAGCTGCGTCAAAGGTTAAATCTTTGAGATGGCGTCCAGCGCTTAAGGCATCATTTGTTCCTTTAGGTGTCAGGGGGGAATCACACCAACCCTGCAGGCGGTTATAGCTGTTTAAAAGTGTTTGGCCATGGCGGACCATATATACAGTTAAGGTCATTTTATCCTCCAATATGCTTCAAATCTAACAAACATAATAACATATCGGATGAGAAGTTAGCATGATTTAACTATGATTTTGACGTTAAAGACGGGTATAATGAAAGGAGGAATTTACAGAAGGGGTTATTAAAATTGAGAACACAACATATTAAACTTTTTTCACATAATGATTTGGATGGCTTTGGAGCACCTTGCCTTTTTTATGCTTTGGCTCCATATATGTTCAAAGGAGTTGAGTTTGATTTAACTACGTGTTCAGCGGGCAACTTGGATCGTGAGCTCGAACATTGGTTTAAACAGCCCGATATTTCGCGCTATACGGATGTTTATATCATGGATATGACCCCTGATAGTGACTATTCGTTCAAATTATTGGAACAAAAATTTGCTAATCACTGGCTGATTTTTGACCACCATGAAAGCGAAGCTAAATTGCGTCAAGAATATAGCCAAAATTGTGTTAGTCCAACAGATGAAGGGGTCAATCCGAGCGCATGCAGTCTCGTTTGGGATTGGATGGAGCGGCAAAATAATTTCAACCTGGTGCCTCAGGATCGTCAAGCTGATTTAAAAGAACTGGTTGAAATGATCCGGGCTTATGATACCTGGGATTTCCAAAATGATCCCTTGATGTCTTTTGAAGCTAAGAAAGCTGCCGATGAATTAAATCAGCTGTTTTGGTTCTTCCCATTGAGTAAATCGAAAAAATTCGTTGACTCGGTTTTTGCCAGCGGCTGGCAAGATTATCGTCAAGAACATGAACTTTTGGTATCAACTTTGGAAGGCAGAAGACAACGTTACTTGGATAAACACCTCAAAGATGTCGAAGAATTCAGTCTTAATGGTCGCACTTTTGGTGTTGTTTATGCCAGTGATTATAAATCAGAGATTGCTCATGAATTGATGAAACGTTTCGACGTTGATGCGGCTTTGGTTATTGATAGCCACAGTGTTTCGCTGAGGTCAAACGGCCGTTTAGACGTGGCTAAATTTGCTCAAGATTACTTCAACGGCGGAGGTCATGCAGACTCAGCCGGTGGTCGGCTTGAAGTGGAACCGCTCAAGGCGGCTGAAAAAGAAGTAATTAATTTTGTTAAACAGCAGGCTAAGATTAATGCTAAAATGGCTCAGCAAAAAAAGGATGAAGCAAATTCCAGCTTAGGTGATGCTTTAGATCCTGAAATGGCAGCGAAATTAGCGGCTTTATTCGGTCAAGACAAATAAGAGGATATTATGCGGATTAATATTTTACAACACACCCCTAATGAAGGCCCTGGGGCTATTTTAATGTGGGCTAACCAACATGGACATGAGGTTTATACTTATCATCTTTACCAATTTAATAAATTACCGTTAGCTGAGGATACCGATATGCTGGTGGTTTTAGGCGGACCGATGAGTCCTAACGACCAAGAACCTTGGATTGAATTGGAACGCAAATTGATTTTAGACGTCATTAAAGCTGATAAACCGGTTTTTGGCGCTTGCTTTGGTGCTCAGCAAATTGCCAAAGTTTTAGGCGGTACGGTGCAAAAGAGCGACCATAAAGAAGTTGGCTTTGCGCCAGTATATCTTAAGGATACAACGATTCCCAACTTACCTAAGCAATTAGATGCTTTGCATTGGCATGAAGAATGTTTTTCCATTCCTCGGGGGGCAAAACTGCTCTTTTCCAGTGATTTGCTGGAAAATCAAGGCTTTATTTATGGCAAAAAGGTTGTTGGTCTGCAATTTCACTTTGAACCTTTGGCTAATGATTTGCGCGAAATTGTGGTTAACGATGGAGATTATACAAAAGGAAGCGAGCTTAAACAAAGTCCAAGCGATATTTTAGCTCATGGTGTACCGGCGCAAAATAAGGATATTATGGCTAATATTCTTGATTTTATCAGCCGTTAAACAGATAAGTTGACCCCAGTAGGCCGAGATGATATAGTGTTCGTATTTAATAAGTGTCTGTGAGGTATTTAAAATGACAGAGAAAAAATATGATGTGTTAGTCATTGGCGCCGGCCCTGGCGGCATGACTACTGCTTTATATGCATCAAGAGCTAACCTGAAAGTAGCGATGTTAGACCGTGGAATTTATGGGGGCCAAATGAATAATACGGCTGAAGTTGAAAATTATCCAGGTTTTACCTCCATTATGGGGCCTGAATTAGCTGAAAAAATGTATCAAAGTTCAACTCAATTTGGAGCGGAATTTTTATATGGCAGTGTCACTAAAATTAACGTTTTGCCTGATGGAACTAAACAGGTTGAAACTGACAATGGCATTTTTGAAGCTAAAGCCGTTGTGATTGCTACGGGGTCTGAACCGCGTAAATTAGGTATTCCCGGGGAACAAGAATTTAGCGGCCGTGGTGTATCATATTGCGCTGTCTGCGATGGTGCTTTTTACCGCAATAAGAAAGTTGTCGTCATTGGCGGGGGGGATTCTGCGATTGAAGAAGGCTTATATTTGGCCAACTTAGTGGAAGAAGTTAACGTGGTTCACCGCCGTGATCAGTTGCGGGCTCAAAAGATTTTGCAAGACCGTGCTTTTGCAAATGATAAGATGAAATTTACATGGAATAGTGTGCCGGTTGAAATTTTAGGCGATGAGATGAAGGTTACCGGCGTTAAGATTAAAAATAAAATTACCGGCAAAGAAGAAGTTTTAGATGCTTCTGGGGTGTTCATTTATGTTGGTACAACGCCGATGACTGAACCCTTTAAAGATTTGGATATTACAGATGAGCAAGGCTGGATTATCACAGATGATCATATGCAAACCAAGATTCCCGGTATCTTTGCTGTAGGCGATGTGAGACAAAAATTCTTGCGTCAGATTACGACAGCTGTCGGTGATGCTGGTATCGCCGGCCAAGAAGTCTTCAATTATGTACAGGGTGCTTTGGCGAATGCTTAGGCTTTGTACGCTAAGCTTGCTCCACCAACGCCGTATGGCTGTAGCCATCAAGGCGGTGGAGTCTTAGCGCTAAAAGCCTATGAGCCAAAGCCGTACTACACCAGGGTGCAATCACGAACGGTTATGAGCCGTAAAATAAGCTGCGAACACCGCCGTGGGGCTGTTAAGCCCCCAAGGTGGTTGTGCTTATTTATAGGCTCATGTGAGTGATTGCCGTACTATACAGGGTGCAACATAAAGCTAAAAGTTAGACAAAAATAGGATTTCCGTTTGGATGCGGAAATCCTATTTTAGTAACAGTACAAATATAGATTTTTCGATGCAAAAAACATCTTATAATTGTTGTTTTCTAACAATTATAAGATGTTTCATTTTTTATTACGGGTGTATAAGCGCTCACGATTGCACCCTAATTTAGTCGGGCTTTTGATCGCATGGGCTTAGTGACAAGGAACTACTCCTCGGGGGCTTACAGCCCCGCTTCGTCGCAGTCCAGCTTGTCATACAGCCCATAACCGCTCCCAAAAGCACCCTAATTTAGTCGGGCTTTTGATCGCATGGGCTTAGTGACAAGGAACTACTCCTCGGGGGCTTACAGCCCCGCTTCGTCGCAGTCCAGCTTGTCATACAGCCCATAACCGCTCCCAAAAGCACCCTAATTGTTTTTTTCAAACATCTTCATAATCTTCAATTGACGGTCGGTCCCAGCAACTAATTGCTTAATCTTGGCTAAAGACAAGAGACATAAGATAGCTCCGATAGCGCAAATTAGTTCCACAAAAAGCTGACCTGAATTTTTCAAGAAGGGAAAGACGTTGTCATATAAAGGTGTTAAACAAGTGATAACCAATAAAAGGTTAAGCCCCAATTGTGTCAGGTAAAAAGCCTTAGTAAGAGGTAGTTCACTTTTATTAGTGTGGAGTTTGGAAGTCAGTTCAATGGCTACAGCTAAAGCAAAAAACATCATCACCAAAGGAATGATTAAACTTAAACTCTTAGAAGCCCAAGCTGTTACCATCCAATAGAAATTGGCGAAAAAGAAGATGGCAATGCTATAGCGTAAAACCCAAAAACGATTGAAAAACATAAATTTCATACTGTCTTTTTTATTCATTGAAAAGACCTCCCTCTCTTATCTCTTAGTTTAACCTTCTGGATTTTCTTGTTCTTTCTTAGCTAACTTCAAATCATAGCGACGAATGAATGGGTACCAAACAAGGGCACCAACGATAGCAGCTAAGATAGTGGCAATTGCACCTTGGAAACTTTGGGTTGCAATGAAACCACTCAAGCCTACAGGTGTTGGCCATGGTTGTTGAGCAGTAATCTTTGGTACAAAGTGGGTTGCAATAGCGAAGTAGCCGACCATAGAAGAAGCCATAGGAGCTAAAATAAATGGAACGACAAGATCAATATTGTACACAATTGGCAAACCAAAGATTAATGGTTCGTTGATGTTAAAGATACCTGGAACAATGGCAACCTTACCTAATTCATGCAATTGGTTTGATTTAGCCATAAATGCCATATACAAAGCAGCACCTAAAGTACAGCCGGAACCACCAATAGTTGTGAAGGCATTGTTGAATTCACCGGCATAGATGTGGAAACCGCCAGCAACGTTGGAAGCCATGTTTGACAAAACGAAGGCTTGAGTAAAACTGGTGATGATGGTAGCACCGTGAATACCAAAGAACCATAAGAAGTGAATCAAGAAGACAATAATCAAGATGCCCCACCATGTATCAACCAAACCAGATACGAATGAGAATGGAACGTAGAGCAGGTTGAAGATGTCTGTGTGACACATGATTAAAATTGCATCAATAATCACCACAACAAAGGCAAGTAAGAAACCTGGAATCAAAGAAGTAAAGGAATCAGCGACACCCTTTGGCACAGAGTTTGGCATCTTAACAGACCAACCCTTTTTGACACATAAACGGTAGATTTGAACGGCTAAAGTAGCCATGATTAAACCAGTAAAGATACCAGTGGCGCCAATTCTGGTTAAACCTGTACCACCAACACCATAACCGCCGTAGATACCACTCTTAGCATCAGTGATGAATTGAGCAGCACCTTTGCTCCAAGTTAATTGGGGAACAGTGATGAACAAAGCAAAGAATGATAAGAAAGCACCAGTCAAAGGTGACAAGTCTAATTTTTCTTCATCACGGTAAATCTTCGTAAAGTTATAGGCAAATGATCCTGTGAAGAAGAGGGCAATAATCCCCAAAGTTGAGTTGTAAACAACAGTATATAAGTTATTAAAACGACCCAAAGTATTGTTATAGAATGAAACAAAACCTGGGAAAGTGATAACTTGAGTCAAAACACTCAAGATAAGAAACATTGACCCGACAATAGTAAAGGCAATAACACTGTAGCCGGCGCCCATAACGGAACGGACAAAACGTGTATTGGCGAATTTACCAATGATAGGTAAAATTTTTGCATTTAAAAAGTCTGTAAACTTACTATTTTTTTCAGCCATAATATTAACCCCCTAAAGGTTGATGCCAAATATGCCAGCTGGATGAAGGCGGTTAAACTTCATAAGTAAGTGTCATAAAAAAATAATTGCAAAGTTGACATGCAGCTAGTTTATTTGGTGTGAAAATAGAAAAAGTTAAGAAAAAAATGTGCACAAAATTGAAAACGTTTTCCTTTTCTTAACATTTTTATTTTAAAACGTTGGTACAAATTTGTAAAGTACCAAACAATATATTTTTTGCATTTTTGTTAAAAATTGAAAAAAACTATACATATTTTTGGATTTATTTACACTTTAAGTTGTAATCTAGTTTTTGAAAGTAAACTATTTTGTAACAATGACATAATTTAGGAGATTTAGTTTCAAGAAAGTGGTTAAAAAATATGGAGTGATGTTTGACAAATTTGTTCCAACAAATTATACTTACGATGAAATGTAAACGTTAACAACTAAAAGGAGGCTATCTTATGGGATTTAAAGATGGATTTTTATGGGGCGGAGCTGTGGCAGCACACCAATTAGAAGGCGGTTGGGACCGTGATGGCAAAGGCGTTTCAGTGGCCGATGTTATGACAGCTGGAGCTAATGGGGTTCCACGTGAGATTACCAAAGGTGTCATTGCCGGCAAGAATTATCCTAACCATGAAGCAATTGATTTTTATGATCACTATAAAGAAGATATTAAATTATTTGCTGAAATGGGCTTCAAGTGTTTTAGAACCTCGATTGGGTGGACGCGTATTTTTCCTAATGGGGATGAAGCAGAACCAAATGAAGCTGGTTTGAAATTCTATGATGATTTGTTCGATGAATGCCACAAATACGGGATTGAACCAGTGGTAACCTTGGCCCACTTTGAAATGCCATACCACTTAGTCGAAGCTTATGGCGGTTTTGGCAACCGTAAAGTAATTGATTTCTTCCTTAAATTTGCGGTAACGTGCTTTAAGCGCTACAAAGATAAGGTTAAGTATTGGATGACTTTCAATGAAATTGATAATCAATCGTCTTTTAATAATGATTTTTTGATGTGCACCAACTCGGGAATTTTATTAGGTGATGATCCTAAGGAAAATGAAGCCAAGATGTATCAAGCGGCACATTATGAAGTTGTAGCCAGTGCTTTAGCGGTTAAAGAAGGCCACAAAATTAACCCTGATTTTAAGATTGGGACGATGATTAATTTCACCCCAATTTATCCTGCCAGCTCTGATCCGGAGGACATTTTGTTAGCGCAACGTGCTGATCAACGGCGTAACTGGTTCTCTGATGTACAAGTATGGGGAGAATATCCGCGCAATGTTGAAAGCTATATTGAACGCGAGGGCTTCCGTCCCGATATTACAGCCGAAGATCGGGTTGTTTTAAAAGAAGGCACAGTTGATTATATCGGCTTTAGCTATTATCACACGATGACAGTTTCAGCCAAGAAGGTGGCTCCAGATGATCTTACCGATCCAAGATTGGCTGAAGTGAAGAATCCATTTGTCAAAGTCAGTGAATGGGATTGGCCAATTGATCCCGTCGGCTTGCGCTATGCCATGAATTTGATGACTGACCGGTATCATTTGCCGCTCTTTATTGTGGAAAATGGCTTGGGGGCAGTGGATAAAGTTGAAAGTGATGGCAGCATCCATGATGATTACCGGATTGCATACTTGCGCGCTCATTTGCAGGAAGTCAAGAAGGCAGTTGACTTGGATGGCGTTGATTTAATGGGTTATACCCCATGGGGATGCATTGACCTTGTTTCTGCCGGTACTGGTCAAATGTCCAAGCGCTACGGCTTTATTTATGTAGACAAAGATGATGAAGGCAATGGTACTTTGAAACGCTCGAAGAAGGACTCCTTCTACTGGTATCAAAAGGTTATCAAGTCTAATGGTGAAGATTTAGACTAGCGAAAAGCACAGGGAAACCTGTGCTTTTTAATATATATTCTAAAAAATGAATAATAGCGCTTGCAAAAGTTGTACCAATATGTTATAACTTAATTGTTGAAAGCGGTTAAAAACGTAGATAAATTAAAGAGCCGATATTCGGCTTCACGGAGGTAATTATTATGGCTGAAAAAACAATTATGTTATGCTGTGCTGCAGGGATGAGTACAAGTTTGTTAGTTTCCAAGATGCAGGAAGCTGCTAAGAAGCAAGGCTTAGACTATGAAATCTTTGCAACATCAGCTTCTGATGCAGACAACCAATTAGCTCAAAAAGACATCAACGTTGTTTTGCTAGGACCTCAAGTTCGTTACATGGAAGCTCAATTCAAGCAAAAACTTGCCGGTACAAATATTCCAATGGCTATCATCGATATGACTGCTTACGGCATGATGAACGGTGAAAAAGTTTTGGCTCAGGCAATTGACTTGATGAAGCAAAACGCTTAATAGGGGTGATTTTTAATGGCTGAAGAAAAAACTTTGACTGAAGAAGAACAACTTCAGACAACCATGGGTTTAATTATCCATGCCGGCAATGCCAAAGCCTTTGCGGTTGAAGCTGTGGCCTGTGCCAAAGATGGGAAATTTGCTGAAGCAGATGAAAAATTACACCAAGCTGATCAAGAATTAGTTGAATCCCACAATACACAAACTGGGATGTTAACGCAAGAAGCACAGGGTAATCACATTAAGGTAACCTTGCTGACAGTTCATTCACAAGATCACTTAATGAATGCCATCACCTTTATTGACTTGGCCAAAGATTTGGTTGATGTTTATAAAAAAATGGCTGAATTAAGCAAATAAGATTAATTGAAAGAATCCACAAAGGGTTCTTTTTTTTGTGGATAAAATTTGCTAAGCTAAAAGAAAAAAGTGAAAGGAATTACGATGAAGAAGCCGCTATTATATCCTCCAGCTCAAACAATTCCTTCCCACAAGCTGTTTTTGCAGCGCTTAGCTCAAGAAAAAAGTTATCTGCAAATCGCTGAAGCTAAAGAAGCAGCGCTTAAAAAGAGGCTAGACCAGGAAAAAAAGCCGCTTTATTCGCAATATTTTCCAATTGAAAGCATACAGTTAACCTATAGCGAGCGGCAAAAATTGCAGGAAGCTAATTTAAAGATAACTTATCAACAGATAATTCACAGGCTGCAAGCTGAACTTGATGTTAATCAACAAGTACTGGCACAGCAATTGGGGATAACTTTGCAGAAGCTGTATCAGATTGAAGCCGGGAAGGTGCTGCCAACTATGGCAGACTTAATTCAGATTGCCAGTTTTTGTGGCAAAAGTGTTCAAGTGAATTTAATATGATTGACAATTTCTATAAATCATTCTATATTATAGTTAATCATTCTTATCTTAATCGATGAAGTAGTGAAAGTGCTTTATCCGCGTTTGACTTGAGGCGTAGTCTCGGCAGCGTGGGGGCGCTTTTTTTTATGAGATAAATTACGAAAGGAAGAACATTGAGATGGCTCAAGTGACTGAGTTTGATACAATTGCAGCTATTTCCACACCGCCTGGCGAGGGGGCAATTTCGATTGTCAGAATGAGTGGTGAAGAAGCTGTTGCGATTGCTAATAAAGTATTTAAAGGAAAAGATTTGACCAAGGTTTCCAGCCATACCATTAATTATGGGCATATCCTTGATCCTAAAACGGGTGAAGAAATTGATGAAGTGATGGTTTCGGTAATGCTGGCACCAAAGACCTTTACCAAAGAAGATGTCATTGAAATCAACTGTCATGGCGGAATTGTGCCGACTAATCAAATTTTGCAGCTGCTATTAGTTAATGGTGCGCGCTTGGCAGAACCGGGCGAATTTACCAAGCGGGCCTTTTTACATGGCCGGATTGATTTAACACAGGCTGAATCGGTGATGGATTTAATTAGGGCCAAAACGGATAAGTCGATGAAAGTTGCTTTGAACCAGCTTGATGGTAATTTATCCCACTTAATTAATGCTTTAAGACAAGATATTTTGGACGTTTTAGCACAAGTGGAAGTTAACATTGATTATCCTGAATATGATGATGTTGAAACGATGACCACTAAACTTTTAAAGGAAAAAGCTCAAAGTCTCTTAAAACAAATTGAGCAACTGTTAACGACGGCTTCGCAGGGCAAAATTTTGCGTGAAGGCTTGGCAACCGCTTTGGTTGGGCGACCGAATGTGGGTAAATCAAGTTTATTAAACCATCTCTTACACGAAGAAAAGGCCATTGTTACTGATGTAGCTGGGACGACGCGTGATGTCATTGAAGAATATGTCAATGTCAGAGGCGTGCCGTTGAAGTTAATTGATACGGCAGGAATTCGCCAAACAGAGGATAAAGTCGAAAAAATTGGGGTTGAACGGTCCCGCCAAGCAATTGAACAAGCCGATTTGGTTTTATTAGTGCTGAATGCAGCCGAAGAGTTGACCGCAGAAGATCAGCAATTGCTAGATTTGACCAAGGATAAAAAACGCATTGTTATTTTAAATAAGACTGACCTTCCAGCCAAAATTTCCAAGGCAAGCTTAAAAGAGTTGTTAAAAGACACGCCAGTCTGCGAAACATCGGTGTTGAAGCAAGATGGTCTCGATTTGTTAGAAGCGCAAATTGCGGACTTGTTCTTTGGCGGCATTGAAAATTCACAAGGTACGGTCATGGTAACTAATGCCCGGCATATTGCCTTGTTGAAAAAGGCGCAAGCATCCCTGGAAGCCGTTTTAGATGGGATTGCTTTGGGAATGCCGGTTGATTTGGTGCAAATTGATATGACCCAAGCCTGGAATTTACTGGGCGAAATTACAGGTGACAGTTACGAAGACGAATTATTAGATCAATTATTCAGTCAATTCTGTTTAGGCAAATAGGAGGAAAGATTTTGCAATTCGGAAATCGTTATCAAGCAGAAGATTATGATGTTATTGTTGTTGGTGCCGGACATGCGGGTTGTGAAGCCGCTTTAGCTGCTAGCCGGATGGGTAACAAGACCTTACTGATTACTATTAATTTGGAAATGGTGGCCTTTATGCCATGTAACCCAGCGGTAGGTGGACCGGCTAAAGGAATTGTTGTGCGTGAAGTAGACGCTTTAGGCGGTGAAATGGGTCGCAATACCGATAAAACCTACATTCAAATGCGGATGTTAAATACGGGTAAAGGTCCAGCTGTGAGAGCTTTACGGGCGCAAGCCGATAAGCGCTTATACTCCATTGAAATGAAGCATACGTTGGAAAAAGAAAAAAATTTGACTTTGCGTCAAGGGATTGTTGACGATTTGCTGGTTGAAGACGGTGTAATTAAAGGGGTCGTAACCAATACCGGTGCTTGCTATGGTGCTAAAGCTGTTGTTTTGACAACAGGGACGGCTGCTAGAGGCAAGATTATTATTGGGGAATTGATGTATTCTTCTGGCCCTAATAATACTCAACCAGCTATCAAATTATCTGAAAATTTGGAGCGATTAGGCTTTAAGCTGAAACGGTTCAAGACCGGGACACCGCCTCGGGTTGACGGCAATACCATTGACTATGATAAGACAGAAGAACAGCCTGGAGATAAGGAACCACACTTATTTAGCTATGAGAGTAATGATGAGGATTACTTGGATGTTAAAAAGCAATTATCATGCTGGCTGACTTATACCAATGAAGTTACCCACAAGTTCATCACGGATAATTTGGATCGGGCTCCAATGTACACTGGGGCAATTGAAGGGGTTGGCCCCCGTTACTGCCCATCAATTGAAACCAAGATTGTGCGTTTTGCCGATAAGCCGCGCCACCAGCTTTTTGTTGAACCGGAAGGGCGCAATACCGATGAATATTATATTCAAGGTTTATCGACATCAATGCCAGAAGAAATCCAATTGAAGATGGTACATTCAATTGCCGGTTTGGAACATGCCCAAATGATGCGCCCCGGTTATGCCATTGAATATGATGTCGTTGATCCTTATCAATTACGTCCAACCTTGGAAACTAAACTGGTTAAAGGCTTATATACCGCAGGACAAACGAACGGTACTTCTGGTTATGAAGAAGCCGCTGGTCAAGGGATGCTTGCCGGTATTAATGCAGGCCGCCATGCTTTAGGTAAGAAAGAAATTGTCCTCAAACGCAGCGATGCTTACATTGGGGTTATGGTTGACGATTTAGTTACTAAAGGAACCAACGAACCTTACCGTTTGCTTACGAGTCGGGCCGAATACCGGTTAATTTTGCGTCACGATAATGCTGACTTGCGGTTGACTGAATTGGGACATGAAATTGGTTTGATTTCAGATGAACGTTACGAAAAATTCTTAGCTAAAAAGCAGGCTATTAAAGATGAAGAAGCCCGCTTAGAATCCATTCGGATTAAGCCGGGCAAAGAAATTGATGCTTATATTGAAGCTCACGGCGACCGTCCTTTAAAAGACGGTGTTTTGGCTAGTGATTTCTTACGTCGCCCATATGTCAGCTATCAAGACTTGCTGCAATTCATTCCGGCACCAGCCAAAGAATTGGATCGGCACGTCATTGAACAAATTGAAATTCAATATAAATATTCCGGCTATATCAAGAAGGAATATGCACAAATTGATAAATTGAAGCGGATGGAAGCCAAGAAGATTCCTGATCGGATTGATTACAGTGCGATTGAAGGTCTGGCTACTGAAGCTGTGCAAAAACTGACCAAGATTCAACCAGAAACCATGGCACAAGCCAGCCGTATCAGTGGGGTCAATCCAGCCGATTTAGCTATTTTGGCTGTTTATATTGAACAAGGAAAGATTGCTAAGGTTAATGATTAAAAGCAAAAGCGATTCAAATAAATCGCTTTTTGTTTCACGTGAAACAAGGGCGCTTTTCTTGGCGGTTAAGCTTCGTAAGCTAAGCTTGCCCTAACGTCGCAGTATGGCTTTAGCCAGTCTTAGCGCTAAAAGCCTATGAGCCCAAGCCCGACTACGCAGTACACCTTTGGAGTCAAAAAAAGAGTTCCTATTAAGGAACTCTTTTTTATTTTTGCTGGTTTTGTTCACGTAATTTATTGAACAGCTTCTTTTTGAATTTTACAGCTTTATCATCTTCAGTGTTTAATTCAGCTGCTTTTTTAGGGGCAATAGCGTTCACTAATCCTTCAGATAAAGCGGCCGCATATTCACCGTCAGAAAAGATAAAGACTGGGAAGTAGTAGGCTTCAAAGACCAGCTGCAGTCTTTTAGCTGGAAAATTAATCTTTAAAGCTTGGATGGTGTTGCGCGATGAGCCGAAAACAATGGAATAAGGCACCAATTCCTCATGTAAAACCTGCTCTTTTAAAGGTGCCAAGACGGTTTGTTTAATGGTGGCAAATCCTTGATTTAAACATAATAACCGGTAACGCATCGCAATCCCTTTTTGCGTATAGGTTTCCCGCTTGCTGTAAAGTTTAGATAGTAAGATGCCGCTTAAAAGCATAACTAAGACAACCGGAATTGCAATATAAAGCTGGTTTAAGAATAAGCAGACACATGCTGCCGTTAAAGGAATATTGGCTAGACACCAAATAGCGGTCAAATGGGCGCTGCGGTTGGCTTTAACATCAAAGTAGTTTGTTTTACGAGCGCGGTCAAAGGTAACTTTAGCCCACTGATCAAAGTTTTCGGCTAATAACTTACGGCGTTTTTCATCTTTGGAGAAATTTTCCAAATCTTTGAGATTGAATTTTCCCTTAGATCCGACACTGCCAAAGAGCATTTTAAGCAGATTATTATTGTTTAAGATACTCTTGTCAGCCAATTTGATAGAAAAATCATTTCGGGTGTTAGGCACCGTTTCAATCGTCACTTTTTTATTTGCTGCCAGTTCAAGCAGGTAGGCAGCAAATGCGCGTGGGGTAGGCTTTTTATCGGTCATGATGACTTCAGCAAATTCAGCCGGTAATTTTGGAATTGCAAAAGTAGCAATTACATCAGGCATGACAGCTTTGCCCTTTAAAGGATGGCGCAAAAGATGGATGAACCAGCCTACAAACGAAAATGTCGTTAAAATTAATAAACCATAACTAATTAAGTTTAGAGTGGTCTTCTTTTGTTCATTTTGAGCTTTAATTTTTGCAGCCTGCTCATCTTCATAGCGTTCAATCAACTCGCGGGTATCGCGCTTAATGACATTGGTGTTTGTACTTGTGACCTTGACTGGCATCAGTAAGCGCAAGCGTAAGCTGAATTTGGCTGGATTATTGGTCGAAGTAATTTGAGCTGTACCTTTGGTGTTATTGACGATGGTATTGGTATCGCCGACATTACCATGGTGCCAAAGACGCAAAAACTTGACATTTTTTTGCGGCAAGATGAATTTTACACTGACTTTTTTGGGCTGAATCCCCATCTTTTTAGTTATTAAAGACCAATTGATACTAGCGCAATCTTTGTAATTTATCGCTAAATGATTCAGGGTATAAGTATATTTGAGGGTGACAGTACCCTTTTTGTAGTTACCGTAACTAACAATATTGACCATATTTTTGGTCTGTGTTTTGGTAAATGTTCTGCGCTGATGCGAATCAGACTGTTTTAATTTTTTATTATTTTGGCTAACGCTTATTTTAGGCATGCTGGAAGCACCCGTAATATTTAGCGGTAAAGCGAGGTAAAGCCGATTGGCATTTAACTGGTAGCTGACGGTTTGAACCACTTTGGCATTGCCATTTTTTTTAAGGTAGACATTAATTTGGTTATTATTAATTTGATAATTCGTGGTTTTAGCTTGTGCAGTTGTTTGCCTGGTGAAGCAAAACAAGAGTGCGATAACCGCTAAAAGCCAAGCAAAATGCTTTTTTTGCATAAAAATCGCCCTTTCTAAGTCTAATTATTAGTATGACAAATTTATGTTGTCAATTTGAGCTTCAGGTGTGAAATTTTTGCCAAAAGTTTACATAATACTAAAGCTTACTTAATTATAACTTATAAATTAACTAAAAAAGCTGAAGATAAATATTTGACAAATAGAAATTAGTCGATTAAGATAATCATGTAATTAAATGAAAGCGTTAACAAGAGAGGCGGATTATTATGAAGATTAAAGCAGCTGTTGTAGAAGAAAAAGGTCAACCATTTACTATTAAAGACGACATCGAGCTTCATGATGTCGGACCAACTGATTTGCAAATCCACATGGTAGCATCAGGTATTTGTCACTCTGACGAAGCCCTCAGAAAGGGCGATGCGGCAATTTCCTGGCCAATTGTTTTAGGACATGAAGGTGCCGGAATTGTTGAAAAAGTCGGGAGTGCTGTTACCCGTTTTAAACCAGGCGATCACGTTATCTTGTCATTTTATGCTGACGGCTCTTGTGATAATTGCTTGAAAGGTGTGCCAACTCAATGTCGCAATTATGCTGATTATAATTTGTCAGGTATTAGACCAGATGGTGATTATCAATTTACTGAAGATGGGCATAATGTAGCTAATATGTTTAACCAATCATCATTTACCACCACAACCGTTGTTGACCAACGTAATGCGGTTAAGGTTGATAACAATCTTGATTTGCGTAAATTAGGACCTTTGGGCTGCGGCTATGTTACCGGTTCAGGTACAGTCTTCAATACTTTGAAGCCACGTCCAGGCGACACGATTGCCGTCTTTGGGACTGGTGCCGTGGGCTTGGCTGCTATGATGGCAGGACGCATTTCAGGCTGCATTAAGGTTATTGCTGTGGACATTGTGCCAGAACGGTTGGAACTTGCTAAAGAATTAGGCGCAACTGATACAATCAACAGTAAAGAAGATCCAGTAGCTAAGATTCGCGAATTAACAGGCGGCTATGGGGTTGATTGGACCGTTGATACCACTGGTTTGCCAGCTGTTATCAAGAACGGGGTTGATGCTTTAGCTCAAGGCGGGACTTGCGCAGCGATTGCGGTGACCCCACATTTAGTTGAACTTTCAACCTGGAACGACCTTTGCGTTGGCGATAAGAAAGTTGTCGGTGTCAACATGGGTGATTCTATTCCTCAAGTAGATATTCCACGCTTGATTGAATTCTACAAGTTAGGCTGGTTTGACTTCGATAAGACTGAAAAATTCTATGATTTTGAAGATATCAATCAAGCTAACCAGGATTCTGTTTCGGGCAAGACAATTAAACCAGTACTGATTATTGATAAGGATTATCGTCCTTAAAAGGCATTCTTAAAATTGTAAACCGCGTTGTATTTAGCAGCGCGTTTTTTTGTCTATGAGTAAAAGTGGTGACGTTTAAGACAAAAAAATGGACGTTTAAAACAAAAAAAGCGGTAAAAAGGAAACGGTGCTACAATGAAAGGTAAAAGGAGGAGCAGATATGAAAAAAATTATGCTAATCATGGGGTTGTTGTTTGTAGCGGGAACTACTTTTAATATGTCTGAGATAAATGTTCACGCTAGTTATTTGAATAAAACGACTTCTTTTGGTAATAATCTTAAAGGAGCATCTACTACAGAAAAAGGGCAATTTATTTATACGGGTCGCGTTTGGTTTTATCCTGCAAGAACTGGTGTTCGCAAAGGGTGGTTTAAATATGTTAGAAACGGTAGAACCGTAAAATATGTTACTACAGGATATTATAGAAAACCTTATAAGCAAAAGAAAACAGTTAAGGTTAGTGCGACAGGAAGTTGTACAGACAGCCTTGTTTCAGGACGCAAGCAGCGAACCGTCTTTCATTATGGATTTAATTAAGTAATATGAAAATAATCACAAGGTATTGGACAAAAGGCAATTTGTTTAAAACAGTATTGTTGAGTTTTTTTTTGGCACTAATGATGTCGATTGTGTTTGGAAACAGACTGGGTAATTTTGCTGGTTCTATAGTGACTGTTAGGTGTATAGTAGTGACTTTATCTGGGGTTATATCATTGATTTATTACTATCATATGTATGAACAATTCAAATCCGAATTTTATTTACGTATCACTCTAGGAGATACGGTAGCAGAAATTTCTGAATGTTTTGCTCAGAAGCCAATTAAATTTTTATCTGGGGGGCAAAAACAGCGCTTAATGATAGCGCGTGCTTTGATAAAAAAGCCCCCAATTATTTTGGCTGATGAACCAACAGCAGCTTTGGATAAACACAACGTCGATTTAGTATATGATTTGCTGAAACAGCGCGCTCAGGCGGGAAGTACGGTGATAACCGTAACACATGATATATCGTTCTCCGAAAAATTTTCACGCGTATTGAAATTAGATAAAGGTCATTTAAAAGAGGTGTAATGGTTATGGGAATTTGGTTGATTATTTTTGGTGCTGTAATTGGCATTTGCGCTTTAGGTTTTGGCATTAATTTAGTGAAACAAGATAAGAAAATTAGTGGTTATCTGTTAAGTTTAGTGGGTGTTTGTGCACTTTGTTATGCAGGGTATGTCTTGGCGATTATTTTAAATGCCTTGCGGTCAATGTAATCAGGGTGCTTGGCTGAAAAAGGCGGTTTAAAAACGATGCCTAAAATTTATCTGCTGGAAGTCGTTTTATTCTTATGCCTTCCGGTGCTGATGTTTAATCAATGGGTCGGATTTATTGGACTTTTAGGTACAGGGTCGGTTATGTATTTATTCAATTCACCGCTGCAACTACATTTTTTAAAGGTAGCTGAAGAAGATTATCCTGATTCCATGGTTTTTGCATCTTCGTTTAATTCTATCTTTTCTAATTTAGGGATTTCGATTGGATCAGCAACCGGTTCTTGGGTCATGGCTAAAGCTTCTTTAAATGCTTTGGGACCTGTGGCAGCCATTTATGCCTTTTTAGCTTTAAGTTGCATTATCGCTTTAAATAAGGCCAATCAAAAACAGAAAAATTAGCTATAAAATAAAAAGCTGCGTTTTTAAGCGCAGCTTTTTTTAGCGACATTTTTTGACGCAAGTGACAGTTATAATAGAGACATAAAATGAAAATAGGGGGCATTTAAATGGAAAAAGCAAAAGTTCAAACCTTAGGTAAATATACGGTTTTGGTATTATCAAAAGGTTTCAAGACTAAGACAGATGAATATTATTTATCACAGGCCAAAGATGGCACTTTGACTTTAGTGCCGCGCCAACAAAATTAAAAATCCAATGGTACAATAAAGATACATTTCAAGAAAGGGTGACGCGGTGAAAATATTACATACAGCAGACTGGCATTTGGGCAAAAAGTTAGAAGGATTTAGTTTAGAAGAAGAGCAAAATGCAGCTCTAAGCCAGTTAGAACAACTCGCCAAAGCCGAACAAGTCGATGCAATTGTGGTGGCAGGCGATATTTATGACCAAAAAAATCCAGCTGATCAAACTATTACACTTGTCAATCATTGGTTTAAAAAATTTAACAAGGACGATCATTTTCCTTTGCTAGCGATTAGCGGGAACCATGATTCAGCTGCCAAGTTAGCCGTAGGGGATGATTGGTATGCGGACAAGCAATTTTACATGCATACTAAATTAGAGCAGGCTTTTGAACCCATAGAAATGGGGAATGTCCAATTCTTTTTGCTGCCTTATTTTGCACCCTATCAAGCTAGTGAGTATTTTCAAGATGACACGCTTAAGACGGAAGCTTTAGCTATGGCAAAAATCGTAGCGAAAATGAAACAGCAGTTTAAGCCGGACTTAAAACACATCTTGGTGGCTCATTTCTTTGCAGCCGGAAGCTCGAAAACGGACTCGGATAGTCAAAGTGAAGTCGGCGGCTTAGCAGCAGTGCCGCTTGATTTACTGGAAGTTTTTGATTACGTTGCTTTAGGCCACTTACACGGATATCAGGCGTCGAAGCATCCAACCATCAAATATAGCGGTTCACCGGTTAAATATTCTTTATCGGAACAAAAGCAGACGAAAGGCTGTTTTATTGTAGATACAAACAAAGATACGGTAACTTTTAAAGCATTGACACCGCTGCATGATTTAGTGGCTTTAAAAGGCGATTTTGAAGACCTATTACAGCAAGAAGTTAAAGATGAACAAGCTTTCTTTTATCTGACACTCACTAATGAAGTACCAATCATTGAGGCTTATAACCGCTTAAAAGCAAAATATCCCCGCTTAGTGCAGTTTAAATATGCTTATAAAAATGAAGCTACGGCTGAAAATGAAGTTAAATTAGATTTGAAACAGGATCCTTTAACACTGTTGACGACTTTTTTTGGCAAAATGGCTAAAGGTCAAAATGAGTTAACGCCTTACCAATTAGAAATAGCAAAAGATTGCCTTGAAGAAGCGAAAAAGGAGGAAACAAAATGAAGCCTCTCAAATTAAGTCTTAAAAATTTTGGCCCGTATGAAAAAGCGCAAGTCGATTTTAGCCAGCTTGAAAGTCCTTTTTTGATTACCGGAGCGACAGGCAGTGGTAAGACGACTTTATTTGAAGCCATGGAATTTGCTTTATATGGGGTCTCGCGGGGCAAAACGATTAAAGAAACTATCTCTAATTTTGCGCCCAAAGGCAGCCTAATGCAGGTTAATTTTTGTTTTGAACACCAAAGTAAAGCTTATGAGGTTCAAAGAAGCTATAAATTAACTCAAAAAGGCGACCTGTCATATGATAATAAAACCAGTTATTTTAAACGGTTAGTCGATAACACGACTTTGGCCAATAAAACGCAAAACATTAATGATGAAATCAAAAGGCTTTTAAATATTGATGCAACACAATTTAGACAGATTGTGATGCTGCAGCAGGGGGAATTTAGTGCTTTTTTAAAAGCAAATCGTAATGATAAAGAGGAGTTATTTCGGAAAGCTTTCGGTACTAATATTTATCAATTATGGACACAAAAGGTCAAACAACGCTTCGACGAAGACAGTCAGGTTTTAAAAGAGCAGCAAGTACAGTTAAATCAGCTGTTTAAGCAGCTTCAATTTAACGATTCCCTGCAAGAAAAAGCTGCGGAGCTTTTAACGCCAGCTGAAAAAAATAAGACTAATATTGTAGATATTTTGCAACTGTTAGCCTTAATTGAGGAACAAACAGCCTTATGGCAGGCAGATATTGCGCAGTTAAATAAAAAGAAAAGCGCCCAAGAACAGGAGCGTGATTTAGCGCAAAACCAACTCGGCAAGCAAACATCCATCAACCAGCGCTTGCAAAATCAAGCTGCTTTACTAAAAGAACAGGCTGCTTTACGCGAACAAGCACCAAGTATGCAGCAAAAAGAAGCGTTATTAAATCAGCTTAATTTTGCTAAAGAAAATCAGAGTTTATGGGAGAGATACCATGACAATAGCGGGCAAGCTGAGCAAGCTAAAAAACAAGCCCAGCTTTTAAAAGAGCAATTGGCGCAAATGGAGCAAACCAGCCAAATTTTAGCTGCTGAAAACCAAAGCTTAGCTAATAAGCTCCCCCAAATAAAGCAAATGCAACAGCAATTAACGCTTTTAAACAGTAAATTAGATGAATTTGATCATTATGAGCAGGCCAAGCTTGAAAATAAGCATTTGCTGGACCTCGCCAAACAAGAGCAGGCAAAATATCAAGATACTCAAAATAAGTTGGTGGAACTCAAACAGGTTAGAGAAAAATTGGAGCAAAAGCAGGCTGCTTTACTGGACGAAGCCGAACTTTTGCGTAAAAAAAATAAGCAGGAGCTGGCGCAACAGACACTAAGGACCGGTGTTGCTAATTTTAGTCGGCAAAGACAGGCTTTAAAGCAGGTAAATGATTTATTAGCGCAAAAGTTTCCTGAATATCAAGCAGCCAAGGAAAACGAGCAGAAGACGCTGCAATTATGGCGCGAGTTAGAACAGCAATATACAGCTAATATTAGTGCTGAACTAGCCCAAAATTTAGCCGACAATACCCCTTGTCCGGTTTGCGGGTCCACCACGCACCCGCATTTAGCACAGGCAATACCGGGTAAAATCAGCAAAAATGATGTCAATCAAGCCAAGCAAAGAGCTGATCAAGCTTGGAAAAATAAAAATGAAATTGAAGCCAACTTTCTTGAAACAAAGCAAAGACAGACGGAAAAAAGCGCTGATTTAGCCTTAGCTAAAGACCAGCTCAAGCAAATGGGTTATGTCAGTTTTGCACAAGCTAAAGAAGCTTTACAATTAGGTCAAGAAACGCTGCTTTCATTAGAAGAAAGCTACCAGGCCAACGCTAAACAAAAGCAGGTTTTACTTGATCAATTAGCTTTAACCATGGGTAAAGAAGACAAGTTAACACAGTCTTTAAGTGCCATGCAGGCTAAACTTATGCAAATTGAAACTAAAAAAGCCCAAGCTGAAGCCCAGTTAGCTGAAATTGCAGCTAGAATACCGCAAGAATTTACCAATAAAGCCCAGTTAGAAGCTAAAATCAAACAACTACACCAGGAGATTGCGTCTTTTGAAAGTGAACACAAGGCTAAACAAAAGCAATGGCAGGACTTGCAAACAGATATTGAAGTTGCTAAAAGTAAGCAAGCTAATCTTAAAACGCTAGCTCAAAACGCTTTAGAAAATGCGCAAAAATCCAAAGAACTATTGCAGGAAGCTTTAAGAAAAAATGCTTTAACTTGGGATGAGTTAGCTCAGTTATATCAAGCTTTAGATCAAAGACAAACTTTATTAGACAGTCTCAAAGAATACCAGTCACATGTGCAAACAATCGAAAATCAGTTAGCGCTTTTGGCGAGTGAACTAAAAGATGAACATTTTGTCAATACAACTGAACTGGAACAAAAGATTGCAGCTTTTAAAGCAGAAATTGATCAATTACAGGGAAAAGAAAGTAATTTGAAAGCTTTACTGAAGCAAAATAAGCAAATTGAAAACCAAATTGGGACCTTAAATGAGGCACTGAACGACCGTTATCAAAAGTTGGGTGAGCTAAAACAATTGAATGATATTATGAGTGGTTTAGGCAATAAGACCAGTGGCAGCGGTAGCCGGAGTAAAGTATCACTTGAGCGTTATATTTTGCGGGAATATTTTAAAAAAGCTTTGCGGGTAGCCAATCCTGAGTTAAGGAAGATGACTAATGGACGCTATGAGCTTAAAATGCACAGCCTAGATGACAATAATCAAGGCTTTGAAATTGACGTTTTAGATAATTACATGAATGAAACAAGAAGTAGTGACAGGTTATCAGGTGGTGAAACTTTTGAAGTATCATTAGCTTTGGCACTAGCAATCAGCAAGGTTATTCAAGCACAGGCTGGAGGCGTTGAAATTGATGCGCTCTTTATTGATGAAGGTTTTGGAACTTTAGATAAGGAGCATGTGGAACATACGGTGGAAGTTTTGCAACACTTGGGTCAAGCTCATCAAATGGTAGGGGTTATCAGCCATTTGGATGAATTAAAAGAAGCTTTGAATATGCAATTACAAATCACGCCTGAGGGCAATGGCAGAAGTACCGTGGCCGTTGTTGCGCAATAATTCATTGCATGAAGCGCTTTACAATGATAAAATTAAAACAAATTTATTAAAAAGGATGTCAAAACGTGAATAGTAAAAATGAAACTAATTTTGTCGGTAAGTATGCCAACCTTTTTTTAGGAATTGTTTTATGGTTTAGTTTTATCTTGTTGACGGCAATTATTATCTTTCAACTTTTTAAAGATGCCAGTCATATCAGCAGTCAGGTTTATATGTTTGATTTATTTAGTTTAACAGCCACAGGCCTTTGGACAATCTATTTTGGACCTGGTAAAAAGGCTGATGGTGTCGCAGCCAAGATTAAGGGCAAGATGAATAATGCATGGACTATTTTATGGATGATTGTCGCTATTTTGGCGATCATTGCCCAAATTATTCGCTTTATTAAATAACAGACTGAATTTACTCCTTCTAGAGTAGGTATAAAGCTGGGTGAAGCTTTGTATTTATTTTAGTGGGAGTTTTTGGTAACTGTTTAAATTAAAATGAGAGGATAACGAATTTTATACTATTCTTGGAGGAAATATGGCGTAATTTAAGGGAGATTATGTTCAGGGATGGACAAAGGGGCGCCATAAAAATATCTGGGGAGATGAAAAAATGAAGGTTTTGTGGGAAAAACAATTTGAATTAAGAGCCATTATTGAAAATTATTTACGGCAAAAGGGGTATAGTAAAAAAAGCCTTGCCCCCTGCCGTCAGCGAATATGTTAAAAGATACGGTAAGTATTAGCGATGAGGGGTTAAAACTTTTTGAAAATTCAATTAATAATACCAGCATAACGCCGCAGAGTTAGCCAAAGCTCCTACTTATAAATATTTTTTACCCCTTTAAAATCGTTGCGACCCGCTTTTGTAAATCAGGAATGACTTCTTGTTCAAACCAAGGATTTTTAGCCAGCCAAATTTGATTCCGCGGTGATGGGTGAATCAAAGGAAAATAGGCTGGCAAATAATTTGAATAAGCGCGGACGACATCCGTCAACTTAGCTGAACTCTTTAAGTTGAGGTACTTTTTAGCGGCATAACTGCCTACCAAAATCGTTAATTGAATTTGCGGCATGAGGTCAAATAAGAGTGGATGCCATTTTTGACTAAAGTCTTTTCTGGGAGCAAGGTCGCCTGATTTGCCTTTGCCGGGATAGTAAAAATCCATCGGAATGATCGCGAATAAATCAGAATTATAAAAAGTATCAGCGCTGACACCTAACCATTGGCGCAAGCGGACACCTGAGGGATCATTCCAAAAAATGCCAGTGTCTTGTGCTTTTTTGCCGGGAGCTTGCCCAATAATGGCGATTTTAGCTGTGGTCGAAGCTTTATATAAAGGTTCAATTCCTTGCGACGTATACTTGGCATTTTGCGGATCATTTTTGATTTGTTGAAAAATAGCTTGAAATTTATCCAAAATAGCGCCTTCTTTCGCTTTCATTGTACTAATTTTTTTAAAAATAACAAGTAAAAATCGCTTGCTTCAACAAGCGGCTGCAAAATTAAATTTGATACATTTTAACTGGCAAAATGAGTGGCTGTAAAAAGCCGAGCACATGCCGCATCAGTTGCGGATAAGCTTGCGGATCGACTTTCTTTTGAGAATAGGTTAAAAAATCAAATTCTTCTCCGCCTTTTTCACGGCTATAATATCCGGAAGGCAAGAAGTTATTGCGGTGGTAGAATTTTTGCCGGCGGATACGTTGGGCGTTATTTTCCTTTGAAGCGTCAATTCTTTCGGCACTAAGACCAATTACCAGGTTTTGGTAGCGGGCAGCGATGAGCTTGATTAACCGTGAACCATAACCTTGGGAGCGGAACTCTGGTGCAATAGCCAAAAAGAAGACATAGGCCAACGTGGCATCTTTTAAGGTATAGATAAAGCCAATCCATTTATCATCGTCGTAAAGACTGCAAAATTCAGCTGTTTGCTTTTTGGTTTTACTCTTTAAAAAACAAAAAGGCAAGCGCTCAACCGCAGGGAAAGCAGTAAGATACAGCTTTTTAATTTTATCCCAATCTTTATTAGCTTCAACAAGTTGTAAAGTCATAAAAATCCCCCTCTAATCTTCTTAACCATAGCAAAAATTTTTTTCAAAAGCAATCAAAAACCAGGCCTAAAAGCCTGGTTTTCGTATAATTTATTTGCTGCGAAGCCTTTGCAGCCCCGCTTCGTCGCAGTCCAGCTTGTCATACAGCCCATAACCGGCTCCCAAAAGCACCCTGATGTAGTACGGCTTTTGGTCGCATGGGCTTAGTGACAAGGAACTACTCCTCGGGGGCTTAGCAGCCCCGCTTCGTCGTAGTCCAACTTGTCATACAGCCCATAACCGCTCCCCAAAGCACCCTGATGTAGTACGGCAAAACTTCGCAGGCTTCTAGTGACAAGAACCTGTCTCTTAGAGGCTTTCAGCCTCACTGCGAGCCAGGCCACTTGTCATACAAAGCCTAAGCGCTCGGTTTTGCACCCTGGAGTAGTACGGCAAAACTTCGCATGAGCCTAGCGCTAAGGACCTGAAGGCTAGGAGGGGACAAGCCCCTCGCGTCGCCATCAGGCCAAGCTTAGCTTACGGCTCATAAGCGCTCAGTTTTGCACCCTGAAGTAGTCGGGCTTTTCTTGGCAAGCTTCTAGAGCTAAGCCCCTTAATCCTTGGGGCTTTACAGCCCACGGCGGGTTCAGGGCACTTAGCTTACGAAGCTTAACCGCCAAGAAAAGCACCCTTACCAGATGTGGACGCGCTTTTCTTTTGGTAGCCACATGCCGTCATTTTCGTGGACGTCAAAGGCAGTATAGAAGTCATCGAGATTCTTGGGCTGAACATTGGCACGCAGGGTGTGGGGCGCGTGGACGTCAACGGCTAAGAGCAGCTTTTGTCTTTCAAGTGAAGATTTCATGCACCAAATACGGGCCCAGCTGATGAAGAAGGCGCGCAAGTCACAGTCTTTTTCTCCCTTGGCTGCTTCTAAGGCGCAGGAAAGGCCACCGGCATCAGCGATATTTTCGGAAACGACCAGCTTACCGTTAACGGTCCCAGCTTCGGTCTTTAAGCCGTCAAATTCAGCAATCATTTGTTGAGCTAATTCTTGGAAGTGTTTCAAATCGGCTTCCGTCCACCAGTTATTCAAATTGCCGTATTCGTCGAATTGTGCCCCGTTATTATCAAAGGCGTGGGAGATTTCATGGGCCATGACAGCGCCGATGCCGCCGTAATTTTCACTAGCGGTTTGGTCTAAACTGTAAAATGGTGCTTGTAAGATAGCAGCTGGGAAGACGATGATGTTAAATGATGGATCATAGTAGGCATTAACCATATGAGCCGGCATTTCCCAACGGGTCCGGTCGACTTCTTTGCCAAAGCGTTCTAAGTTATCTTTAGTTGCTACTTTGGTGAAGTTGACGGCATTATCCAACAGGTTAAGCTGTTCATCAACAACAAATTTGGTGTATAAAGGATCAAGTTCATCGGGATAACCGACATTGATACCTAAAGCATCCAATTTCACGATGGCTTTTTTAGCTGTTTCTTCACTGAGCCAGTCGTTATTGGCTAAGCGTTTCTTATAAACAGCCACCATCTTTTCCACCATTTGCTTAACATCAGCTTTGGCTGTAGGACCAAAATATTTGTGGGCGTAATAAAGACCGACAACTTGGCTGAATTGATCGGAGGCAAGATGGTAAGCAGCTTTTTTAGCTTTCATAGCTTCTTTAGAACCAGACAAAGCACGGGAGAAAGTTCCGCCTAAAATCCGAATGTCATCACTTAAAAAGGCAGTGGTGCTCATCAGGGTTTTGACGAAAATCCAACTCTTCATAGCTTCAAAATGATCAGGTGAGACAAATTGATCAAGGTTGGCAAAATAGTTTGGTTCTGTCACAATAACCTGGTCTGGCGTAGCGTTGAGCAGTTCGGTTACCACAGCACCCAAGTCAAAGTTTTCAGCTACAGCTTTAAAGTCATCAAAGCTGTACTTATTGTAAGACTTAACGTAATCAGCTCTTTGCGTACTGTCTTTTTGGAAAGGTGCAATGAGTTTATCATAAGCTAAAGCCTGTGTAATGGTCTTTTGGGTAAATTCTTCGTCGTAACCAGCCTTAAGGAAGAGTTCATGGAGCATTTTTTGTAAAACAGCAAGCAAAGCCTGCCCTTGTTCATTGCCATCTTCATAGTAGGTCTTATCGGGTAAAAAGAGGCCGGCAGGGTAGGCATATAAGGCATATTGACTGGTATTTTTCATGTCAGGTTGGACATAAAAGCCGAACGGAGCATCAAATTTTTCCAAATTTAAATCTGTCCATTGAGCTTGCCAATCAGCTAAGTCTTTTAAATCAAGGACGCGGTCAAGATACTTTTTGGCTGGCGCAAAGCCGTCTTGGTCGCGCTTGGCAAAATCAGCGGCTAATTGGTAGTATTTTACAAATTCTTGTGTTGGTCTATCAGCAGGCAGGTTTTTATTTTCCAGCCAAGCATCAAAATCATGCATTAGAGTTTTTTCGATATTTTGATCGAGTTCATAAAATCCGCCAGTTGCGGCTTTATCGGCAGGAATAACCGCTGTTTTGAGCCATGCGCCGTTAACAGCTTGATATAAATCGTCTTTTAATAGTGCTTCATTGATTTTTGTTTGAGCAGACATTAAAAATCCCCCTTAAATTTAAATTAGAAATGTTCTATTAATTCTAATTTAACCATAAAAGCTCCAAAAAAGACAGCAATATGACTTGATCAAGCAATGATATTTTTTTAATGGGGCTTGGATGAAATTGCTGAGGTTAAAAGCCGTCTTGTGTTATACTAGCTATGTAAATAAACAACAGGGGGATTTATCATGAAAATTTCCGCACCAACAGTCACAAAAGCCATTGAGCAAGGCTTAAACACACTAGGCAAAACTCGTGAAGAAGTAGAAGTTAATGTATTAGATGAAGGGAAAAAAGGCTTTTTAGGCTTCGGCAAAAAAGACGCTGTCATTGAAATGGCTGTAAAAGAAGAGGTAAAAAAGGTGCCCGCTTCTAAGCCGGTGCCGGTCCAAGCAGAAGTTAAAGCGAAAAAAACGGCACCAGCAGCAGTTAAAAAGCCAATTGAAACGCAAGCGCAAACGGAACAAGCTTTGCGGGAAGTTGGCGGATATTTGGCTGAAATTACCAAAAAGATGGGGATTGAAGCCCAAATCGATGTCACGATTGAACGGCGAGATGTTTACTACAACTTTGCGACACAGCAGGAAGGTTTATTGATTGGCAAACATGGTAAAACCCTGAATGCCCTGCAATTACTGGCGCAAAATTACTTTGATAAGCTTAGCAGACGCCATTTGGCGATTGTTTTAGATGTCGCTGATTACCGGAAACGCCGCGAAGAAACCTTAACTTATTTGGCTAAAAAAGTCGGTTATGATGCTTTAGAACAAAGAAAAAGAATGGAATTGGATTCGATGCCGGCTTATGAACGTAAGATTATTCATGCTGCTTTAGCGGATAATCCTAAACTTAAAACGTATTCCCGCGGCTCTGATCCAAGAAGATATGTTGTGATTGAGCCTGTCAGAAGATAACAAAAAAAGCACCTGTAAAGGTGCTTTTTTGTTATTAGGGATAGGTTAGTTATGAATATTGTAACGAAGGAGTTTGAATCCAGTCATACTTGAGGAGTTTATGGAGTGTCAAGTTGACAGGAATCCAGAGCTTCGTTCGAAGAAGGTCAAGCATTGTTTGGGTAAGCAGTTTGTCTTTTTTGTGCTTGATCTTAATAACTTGATTATTTTGGGTTTTTAGGGTAATCACACGTTCAGTGACCTTCACGACCTGGGCAGGAACGATGTGATCTGTTTGACCTGTTCTAGGGGGAGTTTTTAAATCATTCATGGTCTGCAGCGTCCTTTCTCGGTTTGACTTCACTAACTTGATTACAGGCATTATGATACCTGATAGAAATAAATAAAGACGTAAGCAAAGGCAAAAAATTTTATAAGAAATCTCAAGCTTTTTATAAGCCGAAATAATGACGCAAAAACTGGGCGATACCATCTTCATTATTAGAAGTAATAATTTCATCAGCCCGATCCAATACCTGCTGCGGACTATTCTGCATGGCCACGCCGGTACCAGCGGTTTGAAGCATTTCGATATCATTTTCGCCGTTGCCAAAAGCAATGGTATTTTTAACTTGAATCTGCAAATTTTCAGCTACTTCCAGCAAGGCCTGGGCTTTAGACCGACCTTTGGGAATTAGTTCAATATTGTAGAGATTGGATGAAGACAGGTCCAAAGGATAGGAAGAAAGATATGCTTTAACATGGCTTAAATCGGTCAAATTTTCAGAAAACAAGATACCATTAGTAATATAGACTCCTTTTTGCTTTAGCGCTCCATATGAAGCAATGTCAATAAAGGTAATTTCGGGGGCCATTTTTTTAAGTTTCTCATCCACATGGCCAAAGCAATAAGCTGTTGTGGTTGAAAAAAGGCGCATTTTGACACTGGGATATTTTTGGCAGGCTAAAAAACAAGCCTTGATGGCGGCATCAGCCAGCTGATTTTTAACTATTGTGCCATTTAAAGTGTAGACACTGCCATTTGATGCAATGGTTTGAACCTGGTTGTTTAACTTGGCAGCATAGGTGCTGGCGGAAACCAACAGGCGGCCTGAGGCAATATAGACGGCATGGCCCAAATCAGTGAGCTGGTTGACAACTTTTACAGTTGCCGGCAAAATAGTTCTTTGGTCGGTTAATAATGTTCCATCGATGTCAAATAAGATTAAATGTTTTTCCACAGTAAGCCCCTCTTTACATTAAGCTATGCTTATTGTAGCGCACTCAAAGGAAGATTGATAGCGCCATCAAATAAATGTCAAAAAAATTGACAATTTTGAAAAAAAGTTACAATATTGAATGTGAAGGGGTTGCCTCGGCAAAGAAAGGAAGTATAAGTTGGATAAAGTAAAATTTGGTGATAATCTGCGCATCGGGATTGGCGATGTCAGTAAGATGACGGGTGTTTCCACTAGACAGTTGCGCTATTGGGAACAAAAGGGGTATATTAAACCGATTAATGAAAATGAAGGATCAGCCCGCAAATATGGGTTAGGTGCGATGTATAAGATTTTTGCTATCAAGCAGTTTTTAGATGAAGGTTTTACCCTAGCCAAGTCGGTTGAAAAAGCAGAACGTCGCGGTAAAGAAGGGGTTGTTTTACACCGTTTTATTAGAGAAATGGTTTTAGGCATTGAAATGATTGATGAAGAAAAAAAATATGCCCGCCTAGATTTTGGCTGTGTCGGGGATGGCCACCTTTATGGAGTGGTCGATGAAAAGGGCATTCGCTTTGAATTAAAGCCACTCAAAGAAAGATAATTTAAAATTTGGCGCTTGCTTAGCAGGGGCCAAATTTTTATATTGTATTGACATTTAATATTATACTTTATATAATATTAATATTGAATAAAGTTGAGGTGGATGTAATGGAAATTAAAGTCACGGCAGATTTGCTCGATGGCTTGGTATTAGCTTTATTATCTAAAAAAGATTATTATGGCTATGCTTTAACCCAAGATATTCAAGAAGCACTAACTATTTCTGAGTCTACCATGTATCCCGTATTGCGGCGGTTAAAGAAAAATGGGTTTGTGACGACTTATGACCAGCCTTACCAAGGGCGCAACCGGCGCTATTATCAAATTACGGCACAAGGAACTGAGCATTTAGCCAGAATTTACAAAATGTGGAATGATTTCAAAATAAGTTTGGATCAAATTTTTGAAAATAAAGTAATCGACAAGGAAAGTTAACATGGATAAAGAAAATTATTTAACGGAATTGGCAGAGTACTTAGCAGCTTTAACCCCTGAAGAAAGGGCAGATGTTTTAGAATTTTATCGTGAATTTATTGATGATGCCAATTTAAACGATACAAAGGCGATAGAGCAGCGCTTAGGCAATCCTAAACGGCTCAGCCGCAAAATTTTAGCTGATTTTTCCATTAAAGAAGTTGAAATGCAAAAAGAAAATAACGCTAATCAAAAGGCTTCGTTAAAAGCTAACAGCAATATGATTTTAAAAGTCATTTTAGCTTTATTAGCCACACCGGCAGCCTTAGTTGTTTTGGCGACTGTCTTTGTAGGCTTGACTTTCTTTGGCTCTATCGGCATTGGGATTATCAGTCTTATCTGCGTTTTAGTTTTGGTAGGGATCGTCTGTTTGTATATCGGCTTTAGCGTCCTTTTGGCCAATTTGATGGCAGGCATTTTTTATTTAGGCCTCGGATTATTGGTTCTTGGTGGTTTGATGATGGCACTGGTCTTGCTTTATTGGATTATTAAAGGTGTTGTCCAATTTACAGCACAATTGAGCCAAAAAGTATATCAGAGATTGGTTAAGAGGAGTAATTAATAATGAAAAAAATATTTAAATGGGGACTGATTCTTGCCTTTGGCGGCTTGATTTTGCTGATATTTGGCTTAGTAGGTCATGGAAATCAAAGTGTTTATTTTGAGGGGGCAAAACCGGTCTTGAATAGTGAGCAGAAGAGATATGCTAAAACTTATCAGGTTAAAAATCCACAGCAACTGAATTTTTTGTTGAATCAAACGTATATGGGCAAGAAATGTTTTGCTAAAATCAGTCTTGAAATTCGTACAGGCGCTAAATTCAGTGTTAAATATGTTGGTGACCGTAAAGATGCTCCGGTTATTAAGGAAAAAGACGGTGTTTTAACAGTTTATGCAACTCAAGGTGATAAGCCGAAATCAAATGTTAATTTTACGTGGAATGACCGTCAGATGCATGTCGATGAAAATCGTTTGATTGTGACCGTTCCGGATAAGGCTAGCTATCAAAAGGTGCATTTAGAAGGAATTAATGCCGATCTGAATGCTAAAGGGATAACGACAGCCAAGCTTGAGATGATGGCCTGTGATGCTGATGCTGATTTTCAAAAGGTGACAGCTAAGCAATTGACGCTCAAAAGCTCAGAATCCGATCTTAAAATGGTAAATTCTACTTTGGAAAATGGTACAATTATTTTAGGCGATGGCGATTTAAAGACAATAAATAGCCAGCTAAAGCAGGTTTCAATTAAGACCAGTGAAGGTGATTTAACCTTGAATAACAGCGGGTTAACAGCCTGCAATTTGAAAGCAGATGAGGGTGATATTACCGCCAACCAGCTCGATGTCAAGGGCAAATCATCTTTAACTTCGCAAACAGGCGACATTACCGTGGTTAGCGGTCAGATTCAAGGCTATGTTTTGCAAAATGGTGTGGGCGACAATCAGTTCCAAGGCCAAAAGGTAGCACGCAAATTTAATAAAAAAGCAAATTTAGCCGATATTTTGTATGTAACCGATGATATGGGTGATATTAATATCCAATAAGAAGGGATTCGAATGGCAAAGAGAAAAAAGCATTTAACCAGATCAAATGATAAAATTTTAGGCGGTGTTTTAGGCGGTATTGCTGAATATTTTGGTTTTGACAAGACTTGGGGTAGGTTGATTTTTGTAGCTTTGAGTATTGTTTTAGGGCATGTAGTTGGCGGAATCATCCTGTATGCAATTGCGATGGTAGTAATGCCTTTGCCGCTGGATGAACCAGACGATATCGATGAAAATGTTATCGAGGGTGAATTTAAGGAGAAAAAATAAAAAAAGGGCAGCTTTCAAGCTGCTCTTTTTTTTACCAGCCGTTAATCTTAGCGGTGACGTGATAGTCTTTTAAAATTTTTTGAAAGGATAAAAGGTCGTCTTTTTGCAATTGCTTGACATCTTTAAGCTGGTAGGTTCGGTTTAAATCAGCATATTTTTTCAGGCCAAATTGGTGGAAAGGCAGCAGTTCAACTTCAGTGACGCCTAACTGCTTGAAAAGTTCGCCAAAGTGCTTAGCATCATCGTCGGTGTAATTAAAACCGGGAATGACCGGAATGCGGATGCACAGCTGGTCTTGTTTTTTTAGGGCCAAAGCAAGGTTTTTTAAAATTAATTCATTGCCGACGCCGGTCCCTTTTTGGTGGCGCAGGCGGTCCCATTGCTTGCAATCATAATACATGAAATCAATGTAAGACATGAATTCTTCAAAGACTTCGGGTTTAGCATAACCCGTGGTTTCGCAGGCTAAATTAATATGCTCGGCTTTAATCCGTTTGGCTAATTCAATCGCAAAATCAGCTTGAAAAAGGACTTCACCGCCTGAAAAAGTCACGCCGCCGCCTGATTCTTCGTAAAAGTCTTTATCTTGCAAGATGACCCGCATAATTTCATCAACTGTCATATATTTGCCTACGGTAACTTCTTTTTTTAAGCGTTCATCATACATCATTTCAGGCTTTTTTTGCTGTGATTCCGGATTTGCACACCAGGCGCAACGCAGAGGACAACCTTTGAAAAAGACTACGGTACGGATACCGGGGCCATCGTTGAGACTGAATTTTTGGATATTAAAAATTAACCCTTTTTGAGGGGGTGTGGCTGTAGCTGGCATAAACTCACCTTCTCCTGATTATTTCACCTTTAGTGTACGCTTTATTTCGAAAGAATGCAAATTGCATTTCATACGAAAATGATTTTTTTTCAAAAGTAGCATCTTAGCGCGCTAAATGGTAAAATAGAGAAAAAAACAAAAGGGTTGATGACCATGTTAACTAGGCAAAAAGAGATTATCAAAATTGTTAATCAAAAGCAAAAAGTCGATGTCGCTGTGTTAGCGGATAAGTTACAGGTTTCCAAGGTGACAATCAGAAAAGATTTAACACAGTTGGAAGAATTAGGATTGTTAAAAAGGCAGCATGGTTATGCTGTCATGGCTGATCCGGAAAATTTGCGGGCTCGGCTTGCGGTAAATTATGACCTCAAGGTTAAAATTGCGCAAAAAGCAGCCGCATTCATTCAAGATGGCGAAACAATTATGCTGGAATCAGGTTCGACCTGTGCCTTGCTAGCGGAATTTCTGGGCAAATCAGGCAAGCACGTGACGATTATCACTGTTTCTTATTTTATTGCTGATTACGTTGGACAATATTCCAACTTGGAAGTTTTTGTAACGGGCGGTAAATATCAAGCCGCTTCTGAAGTAGTTGTCGGGGCCTTAGCCAAGCAGATGATTAGCCAGTTTCACGTGAAACATTTATTTGCGGGCACGGACGGCTTTTTGCCGCAGCAGGGCTTTTTTTGCAACAACATTGAACGGGCTGAAATGGTGCAGGCGATGGCACGTCAGGCCGCAGAAGTGATTATTCTTACTGATGCGACCAAATTTATGAAAGCCAGCACCGTGAAGCAATTGGAATTATCCCAAGTTAGTCAGGTGGTTACCGACGATCAGATTCCGGCCGACATTGAAGAATATTTACGGCAAAGTCCGGTCACTTTGACCATTATTTAAGCAGAAGCTAGTGCAAACCAGCTTCTTTTTTTGTACAAAAAAGCTTGCATTAAAATGAAAGCGGTGTTATTTTGATTTCAAACGAAAACGTAAGATATTTCGAAACAAAGAAAGGGCGTTTTTCATGGCAACGGAAATTTTAACCAAAACACAACAACACTTCGGTAAATTAACTCCACGGATGGAACGGTACCGTGATAGTATTATTGTTGCCAAACCATACGTTGATCCTGAGAGAGCCGTGTTAACGACGGAAGCATACAAAAAATATCAGGCTGAACAGCTTGACTTGCTAAGAGCCCATGTTTTAGAGCATATTTTGGCCAACATGTCGATTTATATTGAAGATGATACGTTAATTGTCGGCAACCAAGCCCAACAAAACCGCTGGGCCCCTATTTATCCGGAATATTCCATGAACTGGGTAATTGATGAATTAGATGAATTCGAAAAACGCCCTGGCGATGTCTTCTACATTACGGAAGAAACTAAGCAAAAATTGCGCGAAATTGCGCCATTTTGGAAAAATAATACGCTGGAAGATCGTGGCTATGCAGCCTTCCCGCCGGAAAGTCGTGTTTTTTACGATTTAGGCATTATCGGCGCTGACGGCAACATTACCTCCGGCGATGGTCATATTGCCGTCAACTATGAAAAAGTGATTAAATATGGCTTGAAGTCTTTTGAAAAGCGAGTTGAAGAAAAGCTATCGCAGCTTGACTTAACGGATATTGACCAGCAAAAGAAATCCTATTTCTACCGGGCTAGTTTAATTGTAATTCAGGCGGTGAAAAATTTTGCTTTACGGTATGCTGATTTAGCTGCTCAAAAAGCAGCGCGCGCAACCGGTGCCCAAAAGGAAAACCTGCTTGAAATTGCGCGGATTATGCGTAAGGTGCCTTACGAACCAGCGGAAACTTTCAGAGAAGCTGTGCAGGCAGTGTGGTTTACCCACTTGATTTTACAAATTGAATCCAATGGGCACTCTGTTTCCTATGGCCGTTTAGACCAATATTTGAACCCTTATTATGAACGTGATCTTAAGGAAGGACGGATTACGCGTGATGGTGCGGTAGAACTTTTGACCAACCTGTGCATGAAGACCTTGACTATCAATAAGATTCGTTCTTGGGCCCATACGGAATTTTCCGCTGGAAGTCCTTTATATCAAAATATCACCATCGGCGGCCAAACCCCTGAGGGCAAGGATGCTGTCAATGCGACCTCCTACAATGTTTTGCGGGCTATCGTCCAAGCTCACTTGCCACAGCCTAATTTGACGGTGAGATACCATAAAAATATCAGCGATGACTTTATGCTGGAATGTATTAGGGTCATTAAGCAAGGCTTAGGGATGCCGGCTTTCAATAATGATGAGATTATTATTCCTTCATTTATTGCCCGGGGTGTTAAAAAAGAAGATGCCTATAATTACAGTGCTATTGGCTGTGTGGAAACAGCCATTCCCGGAAAGTGGGGGTACCGTTGCACTGGGATGAGCTTTATTAACTTCCCACGAACACTGCTGATTGTGATGAATGGCGGGGTTGATCCTGAATCAGGCAAGAAATTGCTGCCAAATTATGGTAAATTTACTGAAATGACTTCTTACCAGCAACTCTTTGATGCTTGGGATAAGTCTTTGCGGGAGATGACCAGACAAAGTGTCATTATTGAAAATAGCTGCGACTTGGCTTTGGAACAAGGATATCCTGATATTTTATGCTCAACGTTGACTGATGATTGTATTGGGCGTGGCAAGACCATCAAAGAAGGTGGCGCTATTTATGACTTTATCAGCGGCTTGCAGGTCGGAATTGCCAACTTGGCCGATTCATTGGCGGCAATTAAGAAATTAGTCTTTGAAGAAAAGAAATTGACCACTAAGGAATTGTGGGATGCTTTGCAAAATAATTTTGCCGGTCAAAAAGGCCAAGCGATTCGCGAGCTTTTGTTAAATGAAGCACCGAAATACGGTAACGATGATGATTATGTCGATCAATTGTTGGTGGATGCTTATCAGCCATATATTGATGAAATTGCCAAATATAAAAACACACGTTACGGTCGCGGACCAATTGGCGGCTTGCGATATGCGGGAACATCATCGATTTCAGCTAATGTTGGTCAAGGCCACAACACCTTGGCTGAAGGCTGTTCACCGGAACATTCGATGGATGTTAATGGTCCGACTGCCGTCTTCAAGAGTGTCTCGAAGCTTAAGACCAAAGATATTACGGGAGGGGTTTTGCTTAATCAAAAGATGTCGCCGCAAGTGCTTAGAACTGATGAAAACTGCCTCAAGTTAGTGGCCTTGCTCAGAACCTTCTTTAACCGGCTGCATGGGTATCATGTTCAATACAACATTGTGGACCGCGAAACCCTGATTGATGCTCAAAAACACCCTGAAAAGCACCGGGATTTGATTGTCCGGGTAGCGGGATACTCAGCCTTCTTCGCTGGTTTTTGTTTGAAGTCAAAAAAAGGTCATTTTTTTTCGCTAGGAAAGGTTATTTTTAAGTGCTATAGTGAACTTATAATGACAAAGGAGGAGTTTTTATGGCTTTACATGAAGTTCGTCTCGCCTTGGGACCGGAAAAGACCTTAGATATGATATGTGAAAAATATCCAGCTAAGCATTTTGCTAAATTTCAAGCAGCTGCGGATCACCACAAATTTTTGTTGGTTGATGCTTCCGATGAAGCCGCTGTTTTCCAATCAGGTTTGGATTACAAGGTGATGCGCACCTTTAGCTTTAAAGATTTTGAACAATGTCCTTGGTTGGAATTACGCTATTTAACGTTAGATACAGACCAGCAAAAGGTCATGCAGTCTATCCTTGATTCTTGGGACAGTGATGATGTTCGTCCTTTAGGCTTAAAGCAGTTTGCCTTTTTGCAATCTGAAAAGCATGATTATGAATTTGTACTTGTTAACTGCTGGGAAGATGAACATGACTTTATTAAATGGGACAATTCCAGCGACAATAAAGTGGCACAATTCGGCCATGCCGGCAACCGTAAAGCACTTGTGACTCTCTACCAAGCTATTTTACGCACAAATAAATAATTACACTAAAAGACCCGTCCTTAGGCTGGGACGGGCTTTTTTGATTGGGGGAATTGGAATGACAAAAGCACCTTTTAGATATGATATGGTTGGTTCTTTGAAAAGACCTGATGCTTTGAAAAAGATTTGGCATGAAGTTCAAGCCGGCACCAAAGACCGCACGGAGGCTTTGGACATTTCCCAACAAGAAATTAAGCGGATTGTCAACCAGCAGGTAAACCTAGGTTTTCATGACGTTACCGATGGTGAATTTTCCCGCAGCTGGTGGCATTTAGATTTTTTGTGGGGACTGAAAGGCACCAAAAAATATGATTATCACGAGAGCTATAAATTTCATGGCTCTAAGACGCGGACCGATAACGTTAGTTTAGCCGGTAAAATTGCCTATAATCCTGACCATCCCTTCTTTGGCTTTTTTAAATATCTACAGTCCATTGTCCCAGAAGGTGTTTTGGCAAAGCAGACCATTCCTTCACCATCCATGCTTTTTCGGGACAACCGCAGCGATTTAGCCTTGGATTTTTATAATAGTTGGGATGAATACCTGCTTGATTTAGCTAAAGCTTACCAGCAGACAATCCGGCATTTTTATGATTTAGGCTGTCGTTATTTGCAAATGGATGACACTACTTGGGGATTTTTAATCAGCAAGCTCAACGAAACCAAAGACGATCCTAAGGCTCACGCCGAATACGAAAAAATGGCGCAAGATTGTGTTAAAGTCATCAATATGGTTTTACAGGATAAACCAGCCGATTTAACGGTGACGACCCATGTTTGCCGGGGTAATTTTAAGTCGACTTATCTTTTCTCCGGCGGTTATGAAGCTGTGGCTTCATATTTAGGACAATTAAACTATGACGGCTTTTTCTTGGAATATGATAATGAACGTTCCGGTGGTTTTGCACCCTTGAAGGATATTTTCAATAACCGCCCGCAAGTCCGGATTATTTTAGGCTTAGTTACTTCAAAGACACCAGAATTAGAAGACCAAAAGGTGTTAATTGAGCGGATTAAGGAAGCCAGCACCTATGTGCCTTTGGAAAATTTAGCTTTATCCACGCAGTGCGGGTTTGCTTCAACCGAAGAAGGCAACTTGATTTCCGAAGAAGAACAATGGGCTAAATTAACTTTGGTCAGAGATACTGCTAAAAAAGTTTGGGAAGACGCCTAAAAAAAACGCAAAGCTTTGAGAGCTTTGCGTTTTTTAGTCTTCATTGATATGTTCTTTGACAGCTTCAAAAATCATCATGACATGCTGATCGGCTAAATAATATAAGACCCGTTGACCGTCCCTTTTACTGATAACGAGTCCGGTTTGCCGCAAAAGTTTGAGCTGGTGGGAGACCGCCGATTGGGAAATGCCGATAGCTTCGACAATATCATTGACGGCTAATCCTTGTTCTGATAGTAAATAGAGAATTTTGTACCGGGTTTCATTGCCGAAAGCCTTAAAAATTTGGACACATTTTTCTGTGTCAGCTGGGGTTGGGAGTATTGGTTTCTTTTTTTCTGACATAATTTTCACCTTAAGTGTTATTTTAGCATGTTTTATAAAGTAATGGGTATTTTTAACGGGGAGCTTGTTAAAAAAAGGGCAGCATGCTATAATATACTGTGAAAAATATGAGCATATGTTCATATATCAATATAGTTAACTAAGGTGGCGCTAAAGATGAAAAATTGGTGGAATAAACGAACAGCAGAAGATAAACAAAAAGTAGCGCTTTTAGCTTTGGTAGCGCTCCTGCTGTTAGGGGCAAAATTATTGACCGGCTTTGGTGTAGATAGTTTAGTTTTATATTTTTATTTAGCAGCCTATGTCATTGCAAGTCAGGATGTCTTTAAAGAAGCTTATGAAAATATCAAAAAAGGTTCATTTTTTGATGAGCACACGCTGATGATTATCGCTACCCTTGGTGCCATCAGTATCAAACAATATCCCGAAGCCGTTTTTGTGATGTTATTTTATCAAATAGGCGACTTTTTCGAAGACATGGCGGTCAGTGATTCCAGACAATCAATAAAAAGTCTGTTAGATATCAGACCGGATACGGCTAAGTTAAAAAATGGACCGGCAGTTGCGCCCCAAGAAGTCAAAGTGGGCGACATCATCGAAGTTGCACCTGGTGAAAAGATTCCTTTGGACGGGGTGGTCGTTTCGGGGAAGGCTTATTTAAACACCGCAGCTTTAACGGGCGAAAGCAAGCCTTTGGCAGTAACCAGCGGCGACCAGGTTTTGAGCGGTATGATTTGTCAAAATGCGCCTTTAGATATCAAGGTCGAAAAAAGCTTCCATGAATCAACTGTCGTTAAAATTTTACAGATGGTAGAAGATGCTGGGGATAAAAAAGCACCGACAGAAAAATTTATTACTAAATTCGCCCAGATATATACACCGTTGGTGGTAGCTGCGGCCGTTTTGCTAGCCGTTTTGCCGCCTTTATTATTCCAGTTTGATTTTCAAACCTGGCTTTATCGTGCTTTAGTCTTTTTAGTTATTTCTTGTCCTTGTGCTTTGGTGCTGTCGATTCCTTTGAGTTTCTTTAGCGGTATCGGGGCAGCGTCAAAAGCTGGTGTTTTGGTCAAGGGCGGCGATTACTTGGAAGCTTTAAATCAAGTGAAAACATTTGTCTTTGATAAGACGGGGACTTTAACCAAGGGTGAATTTGAAGTGGTTAAAGTTATGCCGCAAGGTGGGATGACAGCCGCTGAACTGGTTAAATTAGCGGCCATTTGCGAACAAAAGTCGCCTCATCCGATTGCCAAATCAATTTGCCAATATTACCCAGGAAATATTGAAACCGCCGAGATTGAAGAGTTAGTCGGCAAAGGGGTTAGCGCTGTTTATCAGGGCCAAAAGCTTTACTGCGGTAGTCAGCGGCTCATCGAAGAGGTTATGGGAGCAGATGTCTTATTGCCTAAACCTCAAACGGAAACTTTGGTTCATTTAGCAACCAAAGAGCGGTATTTGGGCAGCCTTGAAGTAGCTGACGTCCTTAAACCAACGACCAAACAGACCATGCATGCTTTAAAAGAAGCCGGCGCTAATTTGATAATGCTGACGGGTGATAACCGCCAAGTAGGCTTAGCTGTAGCGGATGAATTGGGCATGGATGAAGTTAAGGCAGAACTTTTACCGCAAGATAAAGTCAAAGAAGTCCAAAAGTTAAAAGCGAAATTGGGTCAAAAAGAAAAGCTGGCCTTTGTCGGCGATGGCTTAAATGATACGCCGGTGTTGGCGCAAAGTGATGTAGGCATTGCGATGGGAGCGTTAGGTTCAGATGCGGCGGTAGAAGCAGCTGATATTGTGCTGATGTCGGATGACCCCTTAAGCATTGTCAAGGCCTTTAAAATTTCGCAGAAAACTAAGCAGATTGTTTGGGAAAATATCAGTTTCGCTTTAGGTGTTAAAGTTATTTGCTTAATTTTAGGAGCTTTGGGTTTAGCTGATATGTGGCAGGCAGTTTTTGCCGACGTGGGGGTTACCTGTTTAGCCGTGCTGAACAGTTTAAGAATTTTGCGTAAATAAAAAAAGCAGGAGTGACTCCTGCTTTTTTATTTGGCTTTTTTGCCTAATTTTAAAATCAGATCAAAGAATTGCTCCCGGTTGACATCATAAACTAAGGATACGGGGCGTCCTTCAGGCGTTAAATAAGTTTTGCCTGCACTAGGGTAAGCCGTTGATACGTCGCAAAAAACTTCCTTGGTCTGGCCTAAGCTTGGATCTGCTAAGAGGCAGGTTGTTAAAACGTCCCACAGAAAATAGGTCGAATTGGTTTCAAAAAGGGATAATTCCGGCACAAAGGCGTAGCTGTTGCCGATAAAATCAAGTCCCGGATAGCGTCTATTTTGCGCCCAAGTTAAGCGTACTTCATTGGTCAAAGGAACTTTATTAGTACTTTCCAAGGCCACCATCGTTATTTTAAGCTGCGAATCAAAGACGGTTTTGACAGCTTCAGGATCCCAAAAGGCATTCCATTCCTGACTGCCGTCACTATCAGGTTCCATCACGTTGCCTCTTTTAAGGAAGGTGCCGCCCATCCAATACAACTCCTTAATCTTTGGTTCGATGTCGGGTGCTTTAACCAAAGCGCTGGCAAGATCGGACAAAGGACCGGTGAATAAGAGGGTTAACGGTTCTTTGGCGTCTCTTAATTTTTGGATTAAATCTTCATCAGCGGGCAGACTAGCCTTTTGGCAGGTGATTTTACCGGTCTCATTTAAAATAGGCAGAGCATTTTCGCTGTAAGCATCAAGACGCCATTCCTTAGGGAAGGGGTGGGCGGTTTTAGCATTTGAGTAGGCAACGGTCAGCTGATTTGGCACACCGAACCGGTCGATAATTTTGCGGCTGGCCGCGCCGGCTGGTTGTAAATAGCTGTCGGCTCCCATGACGCTGACACCGGCTAGTGAAATTTCTTTCATTTGTAAAAGTAAAAATAATGAAATTAAATCATCGACACCACCATCGTGACTGAAATAGATTTTTTTTGACAAAATAAAAACCTCCTAAAATAGATAAAAAACGAACGATTAAGGAATGTTTAAGAATGTTTACGTTTTAGTAAAACCTTTTACTTGCCGTTTTTCCGCATTATATTGGCATTTTATCATGAAAATGGCTGGATTTAAAGCCTATTAAATGCGAACGTTAAGTGAAAAATATTTGCAAAACATATTGATTTTGGCTGAAAATAATGTATACTTGAAATGTAAATTGATTATACTGTTCTGGAGGATGTATTAAAAATGCACACTAGCAAAAAAATCGCTGCAACAATCGCAGCAACATTGATGGTCGGTACTGTCCTTGTAGGTTGTGGCAATGGCAACAGTTCTAGCTCCAAAGGTACTACGCATACAGTTGCGATGGTTACTGACGGTGGTAGTATTGATGATAAGTCATTTAACCAATCTTCATGGGAAGGTCTTAAAGCTTGGGGTAAAGAACACAATTTGAAGAAGGGTGTTAATGGTTACAATTACGCTCAATCAAATTCAGATGCTGACTTTACACCAAACATCAACAAGTTGATTAAGGCTCATTACAAGACAATCATTGGTACAGGTTACAAGGTTGCTCCGGCTATCACGAAGGCGGCTAAGCAAAACCCTAAGACAAACTTTGTTATCATTGATGATGTTGTTAAGGGTAAGAACATTGCTTCAGTAACTTTCAAGGCTGAACAATCATCATTCTTAGCAGGTGTTGCAGCTGCTAAGACTACTAAGACTAATAAAGTTGGTTTCTTAGGCGGGGTTAAGAGTGAAGTTATTACATCCTTTGAAAAAGGTTTCGTTCAAGGTGTGCATGCCGTAAACCCTAACATCAAAGTTGACATTAAATATGTTGGTTCCTTCAGTAAAGCTGACCTTGGCCAATCAATGGCTTCAGCTATGTACAACAATGGCGAAGATGTTATCTTCCACGCTGCTGGTGGTTCCGGTGCCGGTGCTTTCACAGCTGCTAAGAGTTTAGCTAAGAATGGCAAGAAAGTATGGGTTATCGGTGTTGACCAAGACCAAAAGGCTGATGGTGCATATAAGGGTGGTAACGTCACTTTAGCATCCGCTGTTAAGGAAGTCGGCAACGCAGTTCAAGATATTGCCAACAAGGCTATGAAGAACAAGTTCCCAGGCGGCAAGACGGTTACTTATGATCTTAAGAGCAAGGGTGTAAGTTTGGTAAACGATAACATGTCTTCAGAAGCTGCTAAAGCAGTTCAACAATATCAACAAAAGATTATCAAGGGCGAAATTACTGTTAAAGCAAAGTAAGCCCACACCGTTTCTTAATCAGGACGGTCAGGTGAAGTGTTAGCCAGAGCTAATGCTTCACCTTTTTTATAAATATGCAGTTATATATTTTAGGAGGATAATATGGCTAAAGATGTCGTTGAAATGAGACATATCACCAAGCAATTTGGTAATTTTAAGGCTAACGATGATATCTCATTAACTTTGCACCAAGGTGAAATTTTGGCACTTTTAGGTGAAAATGGTGCCGGTAAATCAACTTTGATGGGCATGCTTTCGGGCTTGCTGAAGCCAACTGCCGGTCAAATTTTAATTGATGGCAAAGAAGTTGAAATGGATAGTCCCCGTGATGCTAAGAATCTGGGGATTGGGATGGTGCACCAGCACTTCATGTTAATCCCAGCTTTCAGTGTGCTTGAAAATATCATTTTAGGTGACGAACCTTTGAAACAAGGCCGCATTGATTACAAGCAAGCTGAAAAAGACATTACAGCTTTGGCTGAAAAATATCATTTGGATATCAACTTGAAAGCTAAAGTTGCTGATATCACAGTGGGGATGCAACAGCGTGTTGAAATCATGAAAGCTTTATACCGTAAGGCCAATGTCTTCATTTTTGATGAACCTACAGCTGCTTTGACCCCGCAAGAAATTGAACAATTGATGAAAATTTTCCGTACTTTAGCTGCTGAAAATAAATCAATTATTTTCATTACGCACAAGTTAAAAGAAATCAAAGAAGCTGCTGACCGCTGCATTATTATCCGGGCCGGCAAGGTGATTGATGACGTGATGGTAGCAGATGTTGCCGAAGAAAAAATGGCTGAAATGATGGTGGGACGCAAGGTGCGGACAACGGTCGATAAAGAGCCGGTTGATCAAACCAAGACTGTCTTAGAGGTCAGTGGTTTGAATGTTGAAAAGGACGGTTTAGCTGCTGTTAAGAACCTTAATTTAACGGTGCACACCGGTGAAATTGTCGGTGTAGCCGGGGTTGATGGCAACGGACAAAGCGAATTGATCGATGCTTTAACGGGCTTGCGCAAAATTAAGTCAGGTTCTGTAAAAGTTAATGGTAAGGAATATGCTAACCACAGCGTGCGGGAAATCACGGAAGCTAAAGTAGCTTATATTCCTGAAGATCGGCAAACAGTAGGTTTGATTTTGCCGATGACCATTGCGGAAAATTTGGTTTTGAAGAATTACTACCATGCTCCTTATAATAAGCAGGGTATTTTGAACTATAACAAGATTAACGCTGATGGCCGGCAATTGGTTAAAGACTTCGATATCCGCTCGCAAAGCGAAAAAGAAGCTGTCGGATCACTTTCAGGCGGTAACCAGCAAAAGGTTATTGTGGCACGTGAAATTGCCAGTCAGCCGGATTTATTGATTGCTGCTAATCCAACTCGCGGGGTCGATGTCGGTGCGATTGAATATATTCATGAAAAGATTAACGCCGAACGCAATGCTGGCAAGGCCGTGTTGCTGATTAGTTTTGAATTAGATGAAATTTTGAAATTGTCTGATCGTGTGGTTGTAATGCACGCCGGTGAAATTGTCGGCGAAATTGATCCAAACCATACGTCAGCAGAAGAATTAGGTTTGATGATGGCCGGTCAAAAAAAGACCGCTGCTAAATAGGAGGACAAATGGAAACAGGTAAGAATAAAAATGCCATAATCATTCCACTTTTAGCCGTTTTATCCGGTTTTATCGTGGGTGCGATTTTGATGCTTATTTTTGGATATAATCCAATTCAAAACTATGGTAGTTTATTTACAGGTGCCTTTGGTGATATCTTCTCCATTGGTGAAACATTGCGGAATATGACCCCACTGTTGTTGACAGGGTTAGGCTTTGCGGTAGCTGATAAGGCTGGCTTCTTTAACATTGGCGGTCCAGGGCAATATTTAATGGGCTGGTTTGGTGCCATTGTCTTTGTGCTCCACTTTAAAGCTTTGCCAGGGATTGTGCTGATTATCGGCGCTATCTTAGTGGGCGGTTTGTGCGGTTCAATTTGGTCTGGAATTGCCGGCTATTTAAGAGCTTATTTTGGTACGAGCGAAGTTATTACGACAATTATGCTGAACTACATTTCCTTATACTATGTCAACTATGCGATTAAAGCGTGGCTGGCACCTAAGGGTTCTGATTCTTCGCCAAGTATTCCAAGCAAAGCCAGCTTAAATACTGCGTTCTTGCAACATTTAACCAATAACTCAACCTTCCACTGGGGTTTTTTCATTGCGCTTTTCTGCGCTTTTGCCGTTTGGTTCTACTTCAATAAGACCAAATCAGGTTTTGAAATCCGCGGTGTTGGGTTAAATCCTTCAGCTTCGCGTTATGCTGGGATGGATGTTAAGAAGACAATCATTGTAGCGATGCTGATTTCCGGCCTTTTGGCAGGGGTTGCCGGTGCCCTTGACGGTATTGGTAACTACCAAAATATTTCGGTGTCAAATTCAACGCCAAGTGTTGGTTTTGATGGGATGGCTGTGGCTTTGCTGGCAAGTGAAAACCCAATCGGGATGATGTTCTCGGCTTTATTATTCTCAGCTTTGCAAATTGGTGGTTTAAGTATTTCAGTATTCTCCACCACACCGTCCGAAATCGTCAATGTCGTGATGGCTTCAATTATCTTTTTTGTAGCCATTCGTTATGCCTTTGAAATTTTATTGGCTAAAGGAATTATTAAGAAAAGTAATAAATCAAAGGAGGAAAATAACTAATGAGTTTCACGACACTTTTAATGACACTTGTCTCGTCCACTTTGGTTTATGCGGCTCCGTTGATTTTTACAGCTTTAGGCGGAACTTTCTCTGAACGCAGTGGGATTGTTAACGTTGGTTTGGAAGGCATGATGGTTGTCGGTGCTTTCAGCAGTATTGTTTTCACTTTGGATTTTGATAAAACCCTCGGAAATGCTACACCTTGGTTGGCCATTTTAGTTGGCGGGGCGTTTGGCTTGCTCTTTTCTTTATTGCATGCGGTCGCTACGATTAATTTTAGAGCTGACCACATCATTTCCGGGACAGTGCTTAACTTATTAGCACCTGGTTTGTGTGTGTTCTTAACGCGGATTTTTTATAGCGGCAAAGGACAAACACCTGTAATCAGCCAAGGCTTAGATAAAGTGACTTTCCCAGGCTTGTCTAAAATTCCGTTTTTTGGTGAAGTTTTATTCACCAGAACTTCTTTAATTGCTTACTTGGCTATTTTAATTTCAATCGTCAGCTGGTATTTCTTATACCGGACCAACATTGGTTTGCGGTTAAGATCAGTTGGTGAAAATCCGGTGGCAGCTGATACTTTAGGGATTAATGTTTACAAGTATCGCTACATGGGTGTTTTGATTTCAGGCTTCTTAGGCGGTATGGGTGGTGCCGTGATGGCTTTGACAATCACGCTTAACTTCTCAACTAATACTATTTCAGGTCAAGGCTTCATGGCCTTGGCAGCGATGATTTTTGGTAAATGGCATCCAATTGGTGCCATGGGGGCAGCGGTTTTCTTTGGCTTGGCGCAAAGTTTATCTATCACCAGTGCTTATATTCCATTGCTCAGCCATGTTGATTCAGTATGGTTCCAAATTGCACCATACTTGATTACCATTATTGTTTTGGTTATCTTCTTGGGCAAAGCTGTGGCACCAGCGGCTGATGGAACTAACTACATCAAGAATAAATAAGATTATTAAGATTGAAGACCGGTTTTTTAGCTGGCCTTTTTTTGTTATGCATAAAAATTGCATAAAATATAAATGTTTTTTTGTGCAAATACACAATAAAAAAGATAAATCAGCTAGAAAGGCTTGATTTTTAGCGAAAAACAGGTATATACTTTTATCATAAAATCAATGCAACCGCTTTACTAAATCGATGGAGGTAAGAATATGGCAACGATTAAAGATGTTGCACGTTTAGCAGGGGTTTCACCATCAACTGCTTCAAGAGCCATGCACAATAGTTCGCTGATTAGCGAAAGTACTAAAAAGAAAGTGCGGGCAGCAATGGCTGAATTGGATTATTCACCAAATTTTGCCGCACAGAATTTAGCTAATAAGTCATCCAATACTATCGGGGTCATTTTACCCGCCAATGAAGATTCGGTTGGGGATAACCCTTTTTTCATCCAGATTATTCAAGGCTTGGCAGCGATTTGTAATGCGCATGACTATATGGTTTCAGTCGCCTCAGGGCAAAACAACCAAGAACTGATTAAAAATATTGAAACGATGATTAAACGGGGCAATATTAGCCGCTTTGTTTTTGTTTATTCCAAGGCCAATGACCCTGTTTTGCACTATGTTAAAGCCCAAAAGCAGGTGCAAGTTGTGATTATCGGGACGCCGTACGAAGATAAAGATGAAATGCTTTATGTGGATAATGATAATCAAAAGGCGGGCTATGATGCGGCAGGATACCTCTTTGAAAAGGGCTGCAAGAATATTTTGTATGTCTACACAGATTTAGATGAAAACGTGCAAAATGACCGTTTCTTAGGTTACAAAAAGGCTGTCAAAGCACACAAAGGACAGACGTTTGCCTTGAGTTTGGCTTTTAACAATGAGGTACAGCGCGATAAAGCTATCAAAGACTATTTCAAGGCTTATCCTGAAATCGATGCTATTATTGCTTGCGATGATATTTTGGCTTTGCAGGTTCGTTATTCCTGCGAAAGTGCCTGCCTTGATGACAGCATTGCTTTAATGGGATTTAATAATTCGGCTTTAGGCAGAGTGATGCACCCAACACTGACGTCGGTGGAAATCTTCCCACGCTTTTTAGGTTCAGAAGCAGCGGCGTTAGCAATCAATGCGGATGATGATAAATTGAAATTGGATAGCAATTATGTAATTGTGCCGCATAAGGTGGTTGAACGTGAATCAACTAAATAGGCTGAAGTAAACCTTCAGCCTATTAATAGCACTTTTATTCAACCGATTGCACTAGTAGCGGTGATACCGGGTGAAAAATTGGCTTTAAACTTTTAAAAAAGGTTATTTTTTTAAAAGAAAGCACTTGCAAATGCAACCGATTGCAACTATAATAATAAGCGAGATATAGAAAAAAGATAAACGAAGGGAAAGAAAGATATGAAGCGGATTTTTGAAATTGATCCTTGGAAAGTAATCACACATACATTTAAACCCGAAGACAAGCGTCTTCAAGAAAGTATGACCAGTATCGGTAACGAATATATGGGGATGCGGGGAATGTTTGAAGAAAAATATTCCGGCGATACACATAAAGGTATTTATTTAGGTGGTGTTTGGTTCCCAGACAAGACACGGGTTGGCTGGTGGAAAAACGGCTATCCAGCATACTTTGGCAAGGTAATCAATGCAGTAGATTTTGTCAGTGTCGACATTAAATTAGATGGTCAATCAGTTGATATGGCTCAAGACAGTTTTGAAGACTTTGAATTATCCTTGGATATGCAACATGGCCTCTTGAACCGTTCTTACGTTGTTAAGCGTGGTGCTAAGAAGGTGCGGTTGAACTTCACCCGTTTTGTCAGTGCTGATATCAAAGAATTATATGCTAGTCAAATCACTCTTGAAAATTTAAGTTCAGAATCAGTGGATGTCCAAATTGCTTCGTTAATTGACGCTGATGTCTTCAATGAAGATTCTAACTATGATGAAAAATTTTGGGATGTTTTAGCTAAGTCCGCTGACGCTAAGACCAGTCGATTAGTGGCTAAAACGATTCCTAACAACTTCGGTACGCCACAATTTACGACGGAAATGCTGGCTAGTCATGTCACGAGCCTTGATGCTAAAGCACCCGTTGAAACAGACAAGCAAGTTATCAATAACTTTGGCGGTGTGCTAGCAGCCGGCCAAAAAGTCAGCTTTGAAAAGCGGGTTATTATTGTAACTTCCCGTGATTATGACAGCTTGGAAGCTTTGGATCAAGCTGCTGAGGCTTTGACTAAAAAGCAGGCTGGCCAAAGTTTTGCCGAATTAACGGAAGCGCAAAGTGCTGCTTGGCTGAAGCGGTGGGAAAAAGCTGATGTTAAAATCTTTGGCAATGATGAATCACAACAAGGGATTCGCTTCAACTTGTTCCAACTTTTCTCAACTTATTATGGCAACGATGCCCGCTTGAATATCGGACCAAAAGGCTTTACGGGTGAAAAATACGGCGGTGCTACTTACTGGGATACCGAAGCCTTTGCGGTACCATTGTACCTGGCCTTGGCTGATAAAAAAGTTACACGCAACTTGCTGGAATATCGCCATGCACAGCTAAAAGGAGCTTACCACAATGCTCAGCAGCAAGGATTAGCAGGAGCTTTGTATCCAATGGTAACTTTCAATGGGATTGAATGCCATAATGAATGGGAAATCACCTTTGAAGAAATTCACCGTAATGGGACTATTGCTTATGCAATTTATAACTATACCCGCTACACGGGCGATCAAGAATATGTCCTCAATGACGGTTTTGATGTTTTAGTTGGTATTGCACGCTTCTGGGCTGATCGTGTTCATTTCTCCAAGCGTAAAGGTCTCTATATGATTCACGGCGTTACTGGTCCTAATGAATACGAAAACAACGTTAATAACAACTGGTATACCAACTTATTGGCTAAGTGGTGCTTAAATTACACCAACGAAATTGCTGCTAAAGTTTCAGCTGAAAAATTAGGCGCTTTAAACTTAACCGATGCTGAAAGAGCTAAATGGCATGAAATTGCAGATAAGATGTATTTGCCATACGACGAAGAATTAGGTATCTTTGTCCAACATGATACTTTCTTGGATAAGGATTTGACACCAGTCAAAGATTTGCCACAAGATCAGCTGCCATTAAACCAACACTGGTCATGGGATCATATCTTGCGTTCGCCATATATTAAGCAAGCGGATGTTTTACAAGGTATCTATTACTTTATCGATAAATTCAGTGCTGAACAAAAAGAAAAGAACTTTGACTTCTACGAACCATTGACAGTGCATGAATCAAGTTTATCGCCATCAATTCATGCTATTATTGCAGCTGATTTGCACAAGGAAGAAAAAGCCTTTGAAATGTATTCACGTACAGCACGGCTTGACCTTGACAACTACAACAACGATACGGTTGATGGTTTGCACATTACTTCGATGACTGGTTCTTGGTTGGCTATCGTACAAGGTTTTGCCGGCATGCGGGTAATTGATGATAAATTATGTTTTGCACCATTTGTACCTAAGGAATGGGATGGCTACAAGTTCAGAATTAACTTCCGAGGACGTTTATTAGAAATTGATGTTAGTCAAGAAGAAACTAAGATTACCTTACTTAAAGGCGACGATTTAACCATCAAACTTAAAGGCGAAGATATGTTGCTGACAGCAAAATAAAGGAGGATTTGTGATGAAAGGGGCTATTTTTGATTTAGACGGCGTGATTACCGATACAGCTAAATTCCACTTTGCAGCTTGGAGCCAGCTGGCAGCTGATAAATTGGGTTTGGATTTGCCGGCTTCATTTGAAACGGAGCTTAAAGGTATCAGCCGAATTGAATCTTTGGAACGTATTTTAGCTTTTGGCCATTTGGAAGATAAATATACGCCAGCAGAAGTTGAAGCTTTGGCACAAGAAAAAAACGGCTACTACTTGAAGGCGATTGATACTTTGACTAAAGATGACATCTTGCCAGGGATTACGCGTTTAATTGAAGAATTAAAAGCACATGGAGTGAAGCTTTCGGTAGCTTCTGCTTCCAAAAATGCACCGTTTATTTTAAAGAAGCTGGGGTTGTTTGCTGAGTTCGATGCAATCGCTGATCCGGCTAAAGTTGCCCACGGCAAGCCGGCACCTGATATTTTCTTGGCAGGTGCCCAAGCAGTGGGACTTAATCCCAGCGACTGCGTAGGAGTTGAAGATGCAGTTGCTGGTGTGGCTGCTATCAAAGCTGCTGGCATGACGGCTGTGGCTGTTGGCTCTCCCGAAGAGTTAAGCCAGGCTGATGCTGTTGTACCGACTACAGCTGATTTTTCCTATGACCTTTTTGAAACCACGTGGGAAAAAGCGCATCAATAATATTAATTAAAGCCAAGGGGAACCTTGGCTTTTTTATTAGCAAAAAAGCTTGAGATAACGCTTACAAAAACTTATAATAGAAGGGGACTGCTTATAAAAAGAGGTGGAGTTATGAAAATGATGACACTTAACTGTCATTCGCTTTTGGATTATAACCCTGAAAGACAGATTCAGGAACTGGTTGATCAAATTGTCAGAGAAGAAATTGACGTGTTTTCGTTACAAGAAGTTAACCAGAGCCGCTTAAATTTTTCAGTAGGCAAAAAAACGCTGGTAAAACAGGGTTATAACCGAGCAGAAGATGACTTGTCCGTAGTTAAAGCTGATAACTTTGCTTACCGGCTGTCACTGGCTTTAAGCCGTGTGAAACTTAAGTTTAATTGGTCCTGGTTAAAAGTACGTGAAGCAGGTGATTTAGAAGTCGGCACGGCTGTTTTTTCACGCTTGACGTTAGATCAAGTCAAGAAAATCAACCTTAAAACCAGTCAAATTTTGCTGGCCAGCCTGCATGATGAAGACCATACAGTTGTGTGTTCTGCCACGTTTAATGGTCAGGCACCATATATTTTTGAACAAGAATGGGATAATTTTCAACTAGCCCTGAAGCAATATCGTCTGATGCATGATCCAATTTATGTTTTGGGAGATTTTAATGTGGATGCCGAAACCGATGAACACCATTATAGCGAAATGTGTAAGTGTTTTACTGATACGTACCATACTGCGATTTCCAAGGGGGATGGGATGACAGTAAGGGGGTCTTTAAATGGTTGGGATGACCACGGTATTTCGCAAAGAGTGGATTATATTTTGACCAGCGATGAAGCTGAGGTCTCATATAGCCGGGTTTGTTTTGATGGTATTTTGGGTCCGCGTATTTCAAGTCATGCCGGTATTTTGATTGAAGTGCAAAAAGAGGCTTGTATTTGCTAAGCGAAAGGTGAATGGGTAAAATAAAACTGGAGGGATGCTTATGCCAAAAAAAGTTGCTGTTGTTTTAGCACCCGGCTGTGAAGAAATTGAAGCTTTGACGCCGGTTGATATTTTACGTCGTTTAGGTGTTCAATGTGACATGGTGGGGTTATTTGACCTCAAGGTTGAAGGCGGACACCAGATTATGCTGACAGCCGATAAAACGCTGGATGACAGCTTATTAGATTATGATTTAGTTGCTTTTCCGGGAGGTTTGAAAGGGGCGCAAAACCTCAGAGATTCAGCCAAGTTAAAAGCTTTGATGGTGGAACGTGCGCGTCAAGGCAAATGGAACGCTGCGATGTGTGCAGCGCCAATAGCCTTTGCCCGCTACGGGTTGCTTGACGGGACCCAGTATACGATGTATCCGGGGATGAACGCTGACATTGAAGCTGAGGTTAATGCCGGACACTTCAAAGAAGATATCGTGGTTATTGATCACCAAAAGCACATCTTAACCAGTCGCGGACCAGCCACGGCGATGGCCTATGGTTATGCCATGGCACAAATCCTGGGTATAGATACTAAAGACCTTGAAAAAGGAATGCTGTACGAGTTTTTAATGGCACAAAAATAAAAAACACTGAAAAAGGGTTTGGCTGGAGCTGGGCCCTTTTTCAGTGCAAATGGTTATATAAAAACTTCAGCGCCACAGCTATGCCCCAAATAAGGGAAACGATAAAGCAGATTTCACCGATAAGGATAAAGCGTAAATGGCTGGCGAATTCTACTTCTGGACCAAGGCTGCTAATCAGCGGCAAGATGACGCTTAAAGCTAATAAAATAAGAGGAAACTTAAATCTTTTCATACTTACAATTTATCAGGAAAATGTAATTGTATTGTTAATAAGAGATTAAAAAAAAGTAAAGACCACAAAAAAGGCTAAAGGGATTCTCCCTTTAGCCTTTTAGTTTATCTATTTTTCAATGTTGAACAGTTTTGTCTGTTTATCTAATTCATCAGAAACATCTTTTAAGTCAGCCATATTTTGCGTGAATTCATCCATGGTTGCCAAAACTTCTTCGGTATTAGCCGAAACTTCTTGGGTCCCAGCGGCATTTTCTTCGGTTGAAGCTGAGATATTTTCCAAGCTTTCCAAAACGTTGGCTTGGATTTTTTCAACTTCATCAGATGATTTCTTAACACCTGCAATATTTTTTTCTAATTCATTGGTCTTGGTGTAAACTTCAATGGTTGAAGTAATGGCTTCACGGATTAAATCAGACTGCTTTTGACCGCCTTCAACGGAAGCTTTGGTCTTTTCAACCATTTCATCTGATTGAGACTGAATATTATTAATAATCTGTTTTATGTCAGCTGTGGAATCTTTGGTTTGGACCGCTAACTTCCTGATTTCTTGGGCGACCACGGAGAAGCCGCGTCCGGCTTCGCCTGCGCTGGCAGCTTCAATCGAAGCATTTAAGGCTAACAGGTTGGTTTGCCGGGAAATACCGTTGATAGCTTCGATAATCTTATTGATATCGCCTAGATCGTTGGCCATCTTTTGGACGCTAAGCATCAAATCCCGCATGGAATTAAGTTCGCTATTCCAGTTCATATTAACCTTATCCATGGTATCCATGTTATGTTGGTTAATAGAAACGGATTCACGCGAGCGTTGCGCAATTTCTTTCATGTTATCAGCTAAACTGGTTAAAACATCAGATAAGTGCTGTACTTGAGTAACACTTTCCTGCGTTTCTTGCGCTTGGGAGGAGGTTACTTCGGCAATGCCGGTAACGGTCTGAGCCACATCTTCAACAGCCAAATCCGTTTGCTTTGACAAAGCCAAAAGGGAGCCGGCCATGGAATCGACGCGTTCGGCGTTATTTTGGACGGTTCCGATGAGTTGGGAGACCGAAGTAATCATTTGGTTATATTCATACGAAATTTGGTTAAATTCATGACCATACTTGTCGGGCTGCATGAAGTTTGAAGCCAAACGTTGGATGAAATTAGCATCTTTAAGGTGTTTTTTGGTATCGATTTTAGCTAAATTACCATGGGCAGCTTCTTTAAGTCGGTTCTTCAACATGTTAATACCAGATGTCATCCAAGCAATGGTAATCATGGTTGTAGCAATAATCAAGATAATTAATACGACGCCAATAATCGCTGTTAAGCGGGCGATGGAGTTGCGTTCAACATTAAAGTCAGTCTTTTGAACTTTGGCAATGGCCCAAGTAACACTGGCATCGTCGCCTTTATCAAAGTAGATATCTTCGGTCTTTGATTTGCCCTTTAAGTGGATGGTTCCTTGCAAAAGTTTCGATTTGGCTACAGCCTTGAATTCAGGACTTGTAGCAATATTTTGACCGATTTTATAGGTTGAGCCTTTGGCTCCGGTGGATTCAATAACAGAACCGTTATTAGAAACCAAGGTTAAACTACCGGTCCGGCCGACCTTGGTTTTGGAAAATTCGCGGACGATATTTTTATAGGAAACGTTGTAGCAAAGGACACCGACTTCTCCTTGATCGCTTTTAATCAAGGTTGAAGCGGTGGTTTCCCAGTCATTAGTGCCTGGAACCTTATGTGGAGTGGTGTAGTAGACTAAGCCGTTGTTTTTTAAAGCCTGCTTGTACCATTCTTGCTGACGCAGTGTTTTAGGGTTGCGGACCTTGGAAGTTGATACAAATTTACCGTCTTTTTGGACAAAGATTGCATTTGTATACGCGTCATTACCTGAAATAGAAATTTGCATGCCCTGTTTAATTTGTGACAAATTAAATTTAGTTTGCAAGAAAGGCTCATATGACAGGGTCACCAATTTCATGGTAGTCGTTTTATTGAGCGTATTGCGGGCCGCTTGAATGCTGGCCGTAGCGGATTGTTTTGAAAGCTGGTTTCTTTGCAGCAGCAAATTCGTATCGCTCATAAAAGAAGCAATCCCTAAAGTAATACTGGGAATGAAAGCAATCAACAATAAGATAATCATAATCGGACGTCCAACAGTCTTTTTACGTCTAGCCTTCATGATAAAATATCTCTTCTCCTTATTTATCTAATATTAAGATAGGATTATAGCATAAATTTAAGTATTATTTAAGAAATTTAATTTAAAAAAAGAAACTTAGTTTAAACTAAGTTTCTTTTTTACTAATAATTATCAACATTTTGCGCTGTGACGGGCGTAAAGGTGTCCAAAACATATATTTGACTAGCTGAAGCACCCTTTAAAGAGTCAACCTTTTGTTTATTGCTCAGCAAGGTGGCAGCTTTAATGCACAATTTGCCTTGCCGATTGACATTTTGCAAGGCTGAAAACTGCATGACGCCTTGTTTGATATCTTTTTTACCGACAGCCGAAGCATCAATGCCGCAAATGATGGGCAATTTATGATTAGCTTTTTGAAAAGCCTTGATGGCGCCATTAGCCATGTCATCATTATTAGCGGCTAAAACGTCGACTTTTTGCTTGGTTTTTAAAAAGACAGACATTAAATCCTGTGCGGTTTGTTCATCCCATTGGCCGTCATCTTCAAAGACGTAATTAATTTTTTTATTAGAAGCTTCAAGGCCGTCTTTTAAGGCGTTGGTCCGTTTATTAGATGAAATCGAACTAGCACCTTGCAGGATAGCGACATTGATTGTTTGCTTTTGGGCAAATTTTTGCAGGATGTATTTAGCCTGCAATTGGCCGGCTTGCTTTTCATCAGGTCCGACATAAATGTCTTTATTAGCCACTAAGACATCTTCATCCGGTTCCGAGTTATAAAAAATTACAGGTGTTTTGCCGGCTAGAGCAATCATTTCCTGGGCATTATTGGCTTCGACGGGACGGATCAGGATAGCGTCATATTTAGCCTTAACGGCCTTTTTTAGCTGCGCAATCTGCTTATCGCTGGAGTTATTGGCGTTGAAGACAGTGGTTGAAGCTCCATTTTGTGAAGCGGTCTGCTGCATGGCTTTAATCAGATTACGGTTGAATGTATCGCTGTTAGTATAAGTTAAAATCGCAAATCTTTTACCGGTTTCCGAGTTTTTTTGGCTGCTGCAGCCACTCAAAAGCAGGAGACAGGCAAAAGCTAAGCAGTATACGGTAAATACTTTTTTGAACATAAAATCCTCCTTTAAATCTTGAAGCGGTTGACTTCGTGAGCCAAATCTTCGGAAGTATCTGCCAGGTGCTTGGCTTCTGTCGCAACTTGGCTGCTGTTTTCAGCGATTGAGGCAGCTTGGGATAAGGTTGTTTCAGAAGTAGCACTGATTTCGTCGGAGCTGGCAGCCTGTTCTTGCGAGATAGCAGCGACATTGGTAGCAACTTGATCAACGCCATCAATTTTAGCGACCACTTGGGAAATCATACTGCTGGTTTCTTGAATGTTCGTGTAAATTTGATTGAAGCTGTTAATCGCTGTGTTGATAAGGCCAGCACTATCAGTGATATTTTTGACACTGGTATCAGCTTGGTTGACGGTATCAGCTACTAAAGTATTCACTTCTTTAATTAAATCATCGATTTGCGCTACAGAAGCAGCACTGCTTTTAGCTAAATTATTGATTTCAGAAGCTACTACAGCAAATCCCTTGCCGGCGTCGCCAGCTCTGGCAGCTTCAAGGGAAGCATTGAGCGACAAGAGGTTGGTTTGATGGGCAATTTCACCGATAATTTGGACGATATTGACGATTTCACCAGAAGCTTGGCCCACCTTGTTAATGGAAGCCTGCAAAGTAGTGACGGCTGTCTGAATATTATTTAAGGCAACTGCGACTTGTTGCATATCTTGCCGACCTTGTTCGGTGACATCGACGGTCTCATCCATTTTGGCACGGGCCTGGTCACTGTTATCTTTGGTGTCAGTCACAACTTCAGCCAATTGGCTGGCATTTTCAGCGATGTCAGTGACAGAAAGCGACAATTGGTCTACAGTGGTATTTAATTCATTCATCGATGTGGTTTGTGTTTCGGAAGCTTGATGCAGTTTATTAGCGACATTTTCGCTATTTACAGCCTGTTTTTCCAAGCTGCCTGAAATATTGGTGATTTTAAGCAGCATTTGTCGCATATTTTGAATGAATTGGCTGACGCTTTGTGCCATAGCTGCAATTTCATCACTGCCTTTGGTGTGAATATCAACGGTAAAGTCGCCGTTTGACATTTGAGTGATGACCTGTGTCATTTGGGTGACTGGTTTAAGACTGCGGCTCGTAATGCGGGCGATAGCCAAAGCGACTACCAGCAGGGTAATGATGCTGACACCAATCATAATCAGCCGCAATTTGTATAAATTAGCCAAAATAACACTGGTTGGAATATAGGAGACTAAAATCCAATCAGTACCGCTAATTTTGGTTATGGCAATGAAATTTTGTCCCTTTGTTTTAGTTGCAAAATCACTGCGCTTAATCATTTTTGAAACTTTACGGTAGACACTAGGCATTTTAGCAGCGGTTAATTTTTGGCCGACATAATTTGAATTGCGGTCAGCCATTACGGTGTAATCCTTAGAATTGACTAAAAAAGCTTTAGCTCCTTCCATGGAAATATTCGAGTTAACAATAGTGGAAACGCGGTCTAAATTAAAATCAGCCCCAATAACCTGAAGATTACTTCCTTTGTTGGCAATAATACCAGTAGCTGAAATAACTCTTTTACCGCTGTTATTCGTATAAGAAGCGCCGAATTTCAAGTTAACATGCGTTAAAGCTTGTTTATACCACGTCTCTTTGGCAGGATTTTGCGGAATCTTTTGGTCAGATTTGGCTGCCTGCAGATAATGACCTTGACTATCAGCAACATAAATTCCGTTAGGGGAGTTGGAATTAAAGTTGTAATAGCCATTGATTAGCTGCTGCAATTGCGCATCGTTAGGATTAGTTGCTTCGATGGCTTTTTTAGCTGAACCAAAGATATCCAGATTTTGGGCAATCCAATTTTCAATGCCGTCTTGCTGCTTTGAAATTGATGTTTCTAAAAGGCTTTGCGATTCCTGCCGAATAATCCGTGCTGAGAAAAAATAGGAGATGACGACTAGGATGATAATCATCAGCAGGGTGATGGGCAGGGCAGTTAAAAGCAATTTAGCCTTAAGCGAGAAGTTTTTATTCTTCACAAAGTTAACCTCCAAAAATAAGATATAATTGCATTCACAATCCTTTTATAACACGGTAATGTTAAATTTTTTATTAATAATTGTGAAGTATTAAACAAAATTTAAGCGTTTGCTGTTTTTTTATGTTTAAATAAGCGGTTTCTTTTGCGGAGTTAATTGTCCTTTTTTATTTATTATTTTTTATGCAAAGACAGAATCTTTTAGCCTAAAAAAGCTGATAATCATGTATAATGGCAAGTGAACGTAAAAACGTTTAAATTATTGCTAACAAGGGGTGGTTAAAGTTGAAGCAACCAATTATTTCATTTAAGCATGTTGTCAAATGCTACGACGATGATGTACCGGTTTTGAAGGATATTACTTTTGACATTGAGGAAGGAAAGTTTTACACCTTGCTGGGGCCGTCGGGTTGTGGCAAGACAACAATTTTGCGGATGATTGCAGGCTTTTCAGAGCCGACAAAAGGCGATATTTTCTTTGAAGGTCAGCGCATTAATGAAGTGCCGGCTAACAAGCGTCAAGTTAATACCGTGTTCCAAGACTATGCTTTATTCCCACATATGAATGTTTATGACAATATTGCTTTTGGGTTAAAGATTAAGAAAATGCCTCGGGACGTGATTGATCAAAAAGTCAAAGAAGCGCTGAAAATGGTCCAATTGGCCGGTTATGAAAAACGTGGAATTAATGAAATGTCTGGGGGACAAAGGCAGCGGGTTGCCATTGCTAGGGCGATTGTCAATGAACCTAAAGTCTTGCTTTTAGATGAACCCTTGTCAGCTTTAGACCATAAATTACGGCTGGCAATGCAGTACGAATTGCGGGAATTACAGCAACGATTGGGGATAACCTTTATTTTTGTTACGCACGATCAAGAAGAAGCTTTGGCGATGAGTGATGAAATTTTTGTGCTGGATAATGGCAATATTGTGCAAACCGGCAGTCCGGTGGATATTTACGATGAACCAATTAACCACTATGTGGCTGATTTTATTGGCGAAAGCAATATTATTGAAGGAATTATGCTGCGGGATAATCTGGTTAAATTTGCCGGCAAGGAATTCGAATGTGTAGATGAAGGCATACGGGAAAATGAACCGGTTGAAGTGGTTTTGCGTCCGGAAGATTTGGATTTGACCGATGTTGATCATGGTAAATTAAAGGTAACAGTGGACACTGTTTTATTCCGTGGAGTGCATTATGAAATTATCTGTCATGATGAAGTACAAAATGAATGGATGGTGCATACCACTAAAAAAGCCGAACCTGGAAGTTTGATTGGCCTTTATTTTGATCCTGAAGATATCCATGTTATGCGCTTTAATGAATCTGAAGCTGAATTTGATGCGCGTTTGGACAGCTATGAAGGTTAGGCGGTGTTATTTTGAAGAAATATAATACCTTATTTGCGATTCCTTACTTTATTTGGCTGGTTTTATTTGTGATTGCACCGGTAATTTTGATTTTTGGCTACTCTTTTTTAGATAGTCAGGGCCACTTTACCTTAGCCAATTATGCGACGTATTTTGCTTCCGGCAAATATTTGATGATGACCTTTAACTCTGTTTGGTATGCTTTTTTGATTACTTTGGTTACGCTGATTGTCAGTTATCCGACGGCATATTTTTTAACGAAATTAAAGCATCGTGATTTATGGCTTTTGCTGATTATTTTGCCGACTTGGATTAATATGCTGCTGAAGGCCTATGCTTTTATCGGGATTTTTGGTTTGCATGGCAGTATTAACCACTTTTTGCAGTTCTTTGGCTTAGCGCCGCATCAATTTTTATTTACGGATGTCGGTTTTATGGTGGTAGCTATGTACATTCAATTGCCATTTATGATTATCCCGATTTTTAACGGCCTAGAAGAGCTCGATAACTCTTTAATCAGAGCTTCGCGGGATTTAGGAGCCAATGCGTGGCAGACTTTTACCAAGGTGATTTTTCCCTTGTCTTTAGAAGGGGTTAAGTCAGGTGTTCAAGCGGTCTTTATTCCATCGCTGTCCTTCTTTATGATTACCCGCTTAATTGGCGGAAACCGGGTCATTACTTTGGGGACAGCCATTGAAGAGCATTTTTTAGTGACGCAAAACTGGGGGATGGGGTCGACCATCGGGGTGGTACTGATTATCGCGATGTTTATTGTGATGGCCCTCACATCCGAACGTAAAAAAGGAGGGAAAAGATAATGAAAAAAAGCCGTTTTAAATGGTCTAATCTCTATTTGATTTTAGTCTTTTGCTTTTTATACATCCCTATTTTTTATTTGATGTTTTATGCTTTTAATGCCGGCAGTACCATGAATAAATTTACCGGTTTTTCGCTAGCACATTTTGGTGAATTATTTGCTGATACGCGGCTGATTATTATCTTGTTAAATACCTTTATCTTGGCTTTTTTATCTGCTTTGATTGCGACTTTAATCGGAACTTTCGGGGCTTTGTTTATTTACTACGTCAAACAAAACCGCTCTAAAACCTTGCTTTTGTCGTTGAATAATATTTTGATGGTGTCGCCGGATGTTATTATCGGGGCTAGCTTCTTGATTTTATTTACGACTTTGGGGACAGCTGTAGGCAGTTTGAATTTAGGTTTTATTACGGTGCTGTTATCCCATATTGCTTTTAGTATTCCAATTGTCGTTTTGATGGTTTTGCCTAAGATGCAGGAAATGAATGATTCGATGGTGGATGCTGCCAGAGACCTGGGCGCTTCTAATTTTCAGGTATTAAAAGACATTGTGCTGCCAGTATTGTCGCCGGGAATTATTGCGGGATATTTTATGGCTTTTACGTATTCGTTGGATGATTTTGCGGTAACCTTTTTTGTCACCGGCAATGGTTTTACAACGTTGGCTGTCGAGATTTATTCCCGGGCACGCCGGGGTGTCAGCTTGGAAATTAATGCTTTAAGTACACTGGTCTTTTTGATGGCGTTAATCCTGGTTATTGGCTATTACTATATCAGCCAAGATACTGGCAAAAACAATTCTAAAGGCGGTGGTGTGAAATGAGAAGATTGCAAGCACTCTTGCTGGGAATTGTAGCAATTATCCTGCTGTTAACTGGCGGAGCCTGGTTTTTGAACCAATCTGACGGTGCTAAGGGGTCAAAAATCATCAATATGTATAATTGGGGCGATTATATTGATCCTAAATTAATAACGAAATTTGAAAAGCAAACTGGCTACAAGATTAATTATGAAACGTTTGATTCCAATGAAGCGATGCTGACAAAGATTAAGCAAGGCGGCACGTCATATGATTTAGCGGTACCCAGCGATTATATGATTCAAAAAATGAAAAAAGCTCACTTATTAAAACCGCTGGATCAAAGCAAACTACCTAATTTGAAGTATATTTCTAAAGACTTTTTAGACCAGCCGTTTGACCGGCATAATCGCTATTCTGTCCCTTATTTTTGGGGGACTTTAGGGGTTGTTTATAACGACAAGTATTATCAAGCAAGTGATGTTAATAGTTGGAATAAACTGTGGAATCCTAAATTTAAAGGACAGATTATGTTTGTTGATGGTGCGCGTGAATTTATGGGAATTGGACTGGCTAGTTTAGGTTATTCTTTGAACAGTAAAAATGATGCGCAGCTCAACCAAGCCTATAATAAGCTCAAAAGTTTGACTTTTAACGCTAAAGCGATTGTTTCGGATGAAATCAAGATGTATATGGAAAATGAAGAAAGTAAAGTAGCTGTGACCTATTCGGGGGAAGCCAGCGAAATGTTGTCTGAAAATAGTCACCTGCATTATGTGGTGCCTAATGGCGGGACGAATTTGTGGTTTGACAATATCGTTATTCCCAAGACGTCTAAGAACACCAAAGGAGCCTATGCTTTTATCAATTTTATGCTTGATCCCAAAAATGCAGCCCAAAATGCGGAATATATTGGATATGCAACCCCAAATAAAAAAGCGCTCGCTTACCTGCCTAAGTCGATTACTAATGATCGCCAGTTTTATCCTAGCCAAAAGCAGATGGCGCAAATGGAAGTCTATGAAGATTTAGGCCAAAAATATATTGAAAAATATAATGATTTATATTTGGAATTAAAAATGTATCGGCGTTAAGAGCAAATATTTGTGCAAAAAATAGCGAGCATTTATAATAAAGGTGTAAAGAAAAAACCCTAACATACAATATCTCAAAAAAAGGATGCCTTTTTAGCATCCTTTTTTGGGGTATTTTGTCTGTAAATAAAAAATGGTGCTTGTTTTTCCACACAAGCACCTGCACCGTATAATCTAGAAACTTAAGCATAGCATGCAGTTTGGTTTTTGTCAATAACACAGATGTGAAATAACGAAAAAAGATAGCGATTTAACAGCTGATATAGCAATGATTTATCTTGATGCTTTTTATTTGCAATTAATTTTAAAATGACTACAATTAAAGGTGAAGATATCAGAAAGGAAGTCTTATTATGGCTAATGAATTAACTAATCGTTTTAATGATTTAATGAACAGCGGGGATGAATTCTTTTCTAATGTAGGACGTTCCTTGTTCAACTTTGATGACAGTTTTAAGAGCCTGAAGTCGGATATTAAGGAAACCGATACGGACTATACAGTTGCTATTGATGTGCCTGGTATTGACAAAAAAGACATTACCATTGATTTTAAGGATGGCGTTTTGACCGTTAATGCTAAGCGTGATTCCTTCAGCGACAAGAGTGATTCTCAAGGAAATATCTTATCAAGCGAACGCAGCTATGGACGTTTCTCACGTCAATACAGCTTCCCAAATGTCGACAAGGATAAGATTAGTGCTAAGTCAGAAAATGGCGTTTTGACGATTACTTTGCCTAAGACTGAAGAAGAAATTTCTAATACAAGTCACATTCAAATTGATTAATTAGGCTGATTAAAAGCCAAAAAGGCTGAATTCCACGAGCGGGATTCAGCCTTTTTTTAATGTTTTGATAGCTAAAATTAATGGTTGAATTGTGATTACTCTGCGATTAATTGCTTAAAAGAAGCATCTCTTGTTAAGAAAATTAGAAAAAATATTTTTTTATTAATTTTATATTGCCTTTTTAATAAAGCGAGTATATAATTTAAAACAATCTTAAACGAGTTAATAAAAAGTGAAGGGAAGCACGCATATGGATGTCAAAAAAACAGTCGCAGCTGGGATGGCAGTTGCATCCGTTGCATTGGCTTTGACGGCTTGCGGTAAGAGCTCATCAAGTTCAAGTAATGGTAAATTAGCAGATAAACAAGTTTTAAATTGGAATGAAGCCTCAGAACTTTCAACTATTGATCCTTCTTTAATCCAAGATACTATTGGCGGTGACATGTTAAACAACACGATGGAAGGTCTTTACCGCTTAGGTAAGAATAGCAAGGTTGAACCAGGGATTGCTACGAAGACTAAAGTATCTTCAGACAAGATGACTTATACATTCACCTTGCGTAAAAATGCCAAGTGGTCTAACGGCGACCAAGTGACAGCTAAAGACTTCGTTTATGGCTGGCGCAGAACCGTTAACCCTAAGACCGCAGCTTCCTATGCTTACTTGTTCTCAGGCATTAAGAACGCTGATGATATTATCGCCGGCAAGAAAGACGCCAGCACTTTAGGGGTTAAAGCAGTCGGCAAGTACAAGTTGGTTGTTACTTTGGATAAAAAGTTGCCATACTTCAAGCTTTTAATGGGCTTTGTGGTCTTTGCTCCACAAAACCAAAAGGCAGTTGAAAAATATGGTTCTAAGTATGGTACAGCTTCTAAGTACATGGTTTATGACGGACCATTTACAATGACAGGCTGGACAGGTACGAACCTCAAGTGGTCTTTGAAGAAGAACAAGAATTACTGGGATAAGAAGAATGTTAAGCTGACAGCTATCAACTTCAGTGTCAACAAGAGTACGACTACTTCTTACAACTTGTACCAATCAAAGAAATTGGATGAAACCATCTTGAGTACTGAACAAGCAAAACAACTTAGTTCAAACTCTGATTACAGCGTTTTGAAGCAAGCACGGACAACTTACTTGGAATACAACCAAACCCAAAAAGCCTTCCAAAATAAGAAGATTCGTCAAGCAATTTCTTATGCTATCGATCGTAAGCAATTGGCCAACAAAATCTTAGGCTCTGGTACATTGCCATGCTTAGGCCCTGTTTCTAAGGGACTTGTTTCGCGTAACGGCGTAGACTTTGCGGATGCCGCTAAGACTTCAACCGGGGTTCAATACAACAAGAAGAAGGCTCAACAGCTTTTGAAGGAAGGCTTGAAAGAAATCGGCCAATCGAGCTTAAGCTTCTCAATTTTGGGCGATGATACTGATAACTCCAAGAAGATTACCGCCTTCTTGCAAAGTCAAATCGAAGCTAACCTGCCAGGTACAAAGGTTGAAGTGCAAAATGTTCCATTTAAGAACAGAATTGCTAAGTCCGAAGAAGGCAGCTTTGATGTCGTTGTTTCCAGCTGGGGCGCTGACTTCTCCGACCCAATCAGCTTCCTTGATTTGTACACTTCCGATAACTCTTACAATATGGGTAAGTGGAAGAATACCGAATACGACAAGTTGATTGCTAAGTCTAAGACCACTGATGCCGGCAATGCTTCTGCACGTTGGGATGATATGGTTAAAGCTGCTAAGTTGATTAACGAAGAACAAGGTATCGCACCATTGTTCCAATTGAACCAACCACAACTTGTTCGTACCAGTGTTAAAGGCTTAATCCAAAATACTGCTGGTTCAGTTAATAACTGGAAGAATGTCTACATTGCTAAATAACTAAAATTTCACATAAAAAAGCCGCCTTTAAAGGCGGCTTTTTTTATGCTTGTTTAACGATATTTTTTTTTAAATTAAGGTGTGATTGAAACATAGGTGTGTAATCATCAACTTCAACGAGGAAATGCGGGCGTCTTTTACTTTCTAAGAGCGCCTTGTAGGTGTAAATGCCCACTAAGCCGATGGCAAAGAGCACCATTCCGCCAACCGTCCATAAAGAAAGATTTAACAAGGTTAAAGCTGAGACATTGGCAAAGGCCGTAATGATGAGGCTTAACATGCCGATGCTGAAAATTACCAAGCCGGTACCGGTGATGAATTTTAATGGGAAATCCGTCAAAGAAGTTAGACCGCTAAAAGCCAGCTGCAGCATTTTTTTGAGCGGATATTTGCTTTCGCCCAACATCCGTGGAGCTCGGTCGTAGTAGACAATGCTGCTTTGGTAACCGAGCTTAGGGACAATACCACGTAAGAATAGGTCTTCTTCGGTGTAGGTTAAGAGACTGGTGACGGCTTTTTTGGACATCAAGCGGAAATCAGCGTGATCTTTAATGAGGTTAACTCCCATTTTCTGCATTAAGGTGTAGAATAGTTCAGCCGAATTAAGTTTGAACCAGCTGTCTTTGGTGCGTGCTTTACGGACGCCATAGACAATTTGATTGCCTTTGAGCGTTTCATTGACCATGTTGAAAATCTTTTGGGGATCATCTTGCAGGTCGCAATCAATGGTAACAATCCAATCAGAGAATTTTACGGCTGTTTGCATGCCGGCTAAGAGAGCGTTTTGGTGCCCGAAGTTGCGGGAAAATTTCAAGCCTGAAAAAAGCGCATCTTGTTGTTCGAGCTCTTTAATAATGTGCCATGTTTGGTCGGTAGAACCATCGTCTACAAATAAAATTTTGCTTTTGGGTGAAATTTTTTGATTCAAAATCAATTGGCGCGTAATTTTAGCAAAGACTTTTGCTGATTCGGGCAACATTTCTTCTTCGTTGTAGCATGGCACAACGATGGTCAGCGTATTTTGCATATCTGTCATCCTTTCTGTCAATTAATTTAGTTTGTACAAGACACCTTGACTTTGACCGCCAGGGCCGCCTTGTGCGCCCGCTTTGCTTGAGGCTTTTGTCTTTTGGTTTGATTTAGCTTTCTTGCTAGGAGCTCCGCCCATTTGGCCAGGACCGCCTTGACCTTGGGTACCGCCCATTTGACCGCCAGGGCCGCCTTGACCTGGAGTCATGCCTGATTTAGCGCTTGGCTTTTTGAATGATAAGGTTTTAACTTTTGAAATTGAACTTGAGCTCTTGCCATAGACGACAGTGCCGTGCTTTTTGACCCACTTCACAATTGCTGAATTGGTGGTTTTGCCTGACAAGTAGAAGTATTTAACCTTGCCTTGCTTAACTAATTTTTTGAATTCTTTGAGTGAGATGGCATTATCGGTACCATTGTAGCCACCGATGGTCATCACGGCTTTGCCGGTTTTGATGATGTAAGGGGCAGCTGTATTAGAATCCATGGTAGCAAAGAGATATTTGGTATTTTTAGCATGTTTATTGAGATATTTGAGCATCTTTTGGTCGACATTTTCAGAGCCTAGGCCGCCGGAATTATTTCCGGAGGTCAAAAGACTTGGACCGGCACTTGGAACGGCTGCTGATTCAGAAGCCAAAGCCGGAGTCAAAGCCCAAAAGCCGGGTGCTAACAGTAAGATAAATATTGATACTTTAGCGAAAAGAGCCTGTTTTTTGTTGTTTTTTTGACTGAAATACAGGTAGCAGGCGACGGCAACTAAGGATAAGCCCGCCAGCAGTCCCGCAAAAAGCATACTGTATTCGGCCACGTACCAAGCTTGCAGTAAACCGGTGATAGCTAAAGCACCCGCTAAGAAGTAACGCAATTTGCGATTTTTTTCTTTGAAGAGCTGGCTAAAACCAATCCCTGCTAAGACGGCAATCGGCGGCGCCAACATGACGGTGTAGTATGGGTGGAAGAAGCTGGCGACGGAGAAGAAACCAGCTACCGGAATCAGCCAAGCGGCCCAAAAGACTAATTGCTTTTGACGGACATTTAACTGCCAGAATTTCTTTTTACGATCCATCAGAGCATAGAAGCTGGCAATTAAGCCGGCGATACCGAAGGCCAAAAGCCAGCCGATTTGTCCGCCTAAAGCACGTCCGAAGAGACGGAAAGGTCCAATAGTACCAATGTTAAATGGATTGTTTTGCGTGCCGGTGCTGCCACCTTTCCCGCCCACTTGGCCTGGGCCGCCTTGGCCACCCATTTGGCCGGTTGGAGCTTTTGCTTTAGTGGTCGACTTGCCTTGGTTAGGCATTGCTGGAGCATTTGAATTAGATGATGGTTTCTTTGTAGTCGACTTTTTATTGCCCATCCCTGAGAAGCGGCCGCCAATCCCAGTTGACTGTCCTAATAAACGTTGGGCGCCATTGTAAGAAAAGGCTAATTCTAAGACGGAATTATGAGAAGAGCTGCCGACGTAAGGTCTTTTCGAAGCAGAGGTAAGGTCAACCGATAAGGGCCAAATTAACGTAAAAATAGCTAAAACAACGGTTGCTAACCCCATATGGGCTAAACGCTTTTTAAAGGATACCTTGGAAGCGATGAGGTAAAAAAGATACATCGCTGGTAAAATCATAAAGGCCTGCAGCATCTTAATGTTAAATGAAATGCCAACCAAAGCAAATGAGATTAACAATAGTGAAAGCTTCTGTTTTTTGACGGCTTTTTGCAAGAGCAAACCAGCCAATAACAAGAAGAAGACCAAAGTGGTATCCATGTTATTTGTGCGGGCATTGGCAGCAGCGATTGGTGTCAATGCCATGACTAAAGCACTGATTTCGGCGACTGTTTTGCCAAAATAAGGTTTGACCATGGCATAAATGAGGTAAACGGATAAGACGCCAAAAATTACTGAGGGTAAAACGATACTCCAGCCGTGAACCCCAAAGATTTTAGCCGAAATAGCCATGAACCAAAGAGCGACCGGCGGTTTGTCAACGGTAATAAAACCGGCCGGATCGAAGCTGGCATACCAAAAATTATGCCAGCTTTTGGTCATGCTGACGATAGCAGCAGTGTAGTAGTTATTAGCGCTGCTTGCGTTCCAGATATTCCATCCGTAAAGGAATAAGGCTAAAAGCATGATTAAAGCCAGCTTAGGATTTATTTTTTTGAAGCTGTCCTTGAGATTCATGAGGGGACACTTCCTTTCTTAAAATTTAATTGTGCTTCATTTTAGCAATTAAAAATCAAGAAAAGCTTGGTCGAAGCCTAAGAATTACTGAATATGCTTTAAAGAAAAATGTAAGAAAAAAAGCCTTAAACTTAAGGCTTCTTTATTTTTATCTTTTTTTGAAATGGTCATGGAAGGATGTGATGGCTAAAAATAAAATCAGCATAAATGAGATCAGATATCCGCCCACCCCAATGTTATAAATTGCAGGATGCCCGGCACTTCCCTGGACTAAAAGCGAAGAACTCATAATGATTGCTGCTAAAATAATGGTAATGATAATCCGGTTGACAATGACTTCTATGCGGTCTAAGAGGCGGTCTTGCCCCTTTAATTTTAAGGTGAGCCGCCCTTGACCCTGGGTTAAGATATCCAGCATTTGATTTAGTTTAATCGGCAGCTGCGGGGTAGCTTTAGCAATTTGAGCCAAAGTTAAAAGGGTGTTTTCAGCTTCGGTTTTCAAGTTTAGCTTGCGTTTCAAGTAGTCTTTAGTAAAGGGACGCGCTACATCCATCAAAGACATATCAGGATCTAATTGGGCTACTAACCCTTCCAATGAACCGAAAGCTTTGACCAAAAGCGTGACTTCAGGTTTAACCTGAAGGTGGTTTTTGCGACACAACTCGATTATTTGATAAAGCATAGATGGAAAATCGATTTGGCCTAAGCCCTCTTTTAAATAAGGCTCTAAAAAGATGCCTAATTCGGCATAAAAATCTTCGGGATCCACTTTTCCTGTCCGGTTGCAAACGGCTAAAATGGCTTGGCCAATTGCGCGGATGTCCCGCCCAACAATAGCAATGACAATTTTAGCAATGCCATCAGCCAGCATAGGCGTCAAGTGGCCCATCATGCCAAAATCCAAGTAGACAATCCGGTATGGCGGTAGGACATGCTGCTTAGTGGCTTTGACTTCGACTTTGCCCAAGGTTTTTTTGACAACTTTTGATGTGCCATATTGGACGTGGTGGTCGTCTTTAGGTAAGTTATAAAATAAAATATTACCCGGATGAGGGTCAGCGTGGAAGAAATTATCCACAAAAACCTGTTTAATGAAGTTTTGCACCAAAATTTTGGCGACATATTTGCGGACTTTAAGCTGTTCTTGGCGCGTTGCTTCATCCTTATCTAAAGGGGTGTCAGCCAATTTTTTGATACTTTGACCCTTCATTTGCGACGTAACGAGAATTTTTTGGGTGGAATATTTGGTGTAAACCTTAGGTACTTTAATGATATCGTGGTCATTGTTTAAGCGGTAAAAGGCTTGACTGTTTTTAATTTCAACTGAAGTATCAATTTCATTGAGCAAAGATGTTTGCAGCTCATTTAAAATTTCCTTAGGGTCGATGACACTAATATCAGGTATGAATTTCAAAAAGCGCAGTGCCTGCCGGAATAAAGCTAAATCGGTTTCGACCAGTTCTTGGACTTTAGGGTGCTGGATTTTAACCACGACTTGGGTACCATCTTTTAAAACGGCACGGTGGGTTTGACCAATCGAAGCAGAAGCAAAGGGATGCTCTTCAAAAGAAGCGAAGGCCTCGCTTAAATCTTCGCCGGTTTGTTCTTTAAAGGTTTGCTGCATGCTGGCAAATGAATCAATTTCAACGTCATCTTGGAGTTTGCTAAATTCGGCGATAAAGGAAGGTGAAATTAAATCAGGTCTGGTTGAAAGAATTTGTCCTCCTTTAATGAAAGTTGGGCCGAGTTCTTCTAAGGCTAGTCTGACTTCTTTGGGGTTGGTTTGCTTGGAAAAATTATGGATAAAATCATGGCTGCGCATGATGCGGACAATTTCTAGCAAGCGCGAACGCCGGTCTTTTGCGGTAATTTCATTGATACGGGAGTTGTGTTCATTGCTCATAAAAGTCACCTGCCTAAGTTATTTTCACATTTATTGTAGCACAGTCTAGCAAATAGCCAAGCTGGTTAGATAAGGTATTTAAAATCAAATTAGCATAAAATTAGATAAAAATTAAGAAAAGACTTGCAAAAGATGACTAAAGGAAATATAATTTAATTGTACATTAGAGAAAGGTAAGTATATAGATAGGAGATTATGAGTATGAAGAATCTTAACAAGTTAATGGCTGCTAGTGCAACTTTAGCCATTGCAGGGCTAGCACTAACAGGTTGTGGTTCAAAATCATCTTCAAGCTCTGTTAAGCAAGTTTTGAATTGGAACGAAGCTTCAGAACTTCCTACGATGGATTTATCAACCGCTACAGATACGATTTCATTTGATATGTTGAACAACTCAATGGAAGGTTTGCTCCGTGTGGGGAAGGATTCTAAAGTTGAACCGGGGATTGCCAAATCTTACAAAGTATCGAAAGACGGCTTAAAGTATACCTTTAATTTGCGCAAGAATGCTAAATGGTCTAACGGTGATGCTGTTACAGCTCAAGATTTCGTTTATTCTTGGCGCCGGACTGTTGATCCTAAGACAGGTTCACAATATGCTTATCTTTTTGACGGAATTAAAAACGTGGATGATGTTTTAGCTGGCAAGAAGCCTACATCAGCTTTAGGTATTAAAGCCGACGGCAAGTACAAATTGACAGTTACTTTATCCAAGAAACTGCCATATTTCAAACTCTTGATGGGATTCCCAAGTTTCTTCCCACAAAATCAAAAAGCAGTTGAAAAATACGGCAAGAAGTACGGGACAGCGGCTAAATATATGGTTTATGACGGTCCCTTTAAGATGACCGGCTGGACGGGTTCAAACTTGAAGTGGTCTTTGGTTAAAAATACCAACTATTGGGATAAAAAACATGTTAAGCTCGATAAAATCAACTTCATGGTTAACAAGAGTACCACAACTTCTTACAACTTGTATCAATCCAAGAAGCTTGACCAGACAATCTTGAGTACTGAACAAGCTAAGCAGCTTTCTAATGATTCAGCTTATACAGTCATTAAAGAAGCCCGGACTAATTACTTGGAATTCAACCAAATGAAAAAAGAATTCCAAAACAAGAAGATTAGACAAGCTATTTCTTATGCTATCAACCGCAAGGAATTGGCAACCAAGATTATGGGTGCTGGTACTTTGCCATCCAAAGGCATTGTTTCTTCCGGCTTAGCTAAGAGAAATGGCGTCGACTTTGCCGATGCAGCTAAGACCACAGCCGGCGTTAGCTATGATAAAGCCAAAGCAGCTCAGCTTTTTAAGGAAGGCTTAAAGGAATTGGGCCAAAGCAGCTTATCCTTCACCTTGTTAGGTGACGATACCGATACTGCTAAGAAGATTACCGCATACTTGCAAAGTCAGCTTGAATCTAATTTGCCCGGCTTGACAGTCAATGTTTCAAATGTGCCATTCAAGACCCGTTTAAGCCGGTCCGAAAACGGCCAATTTGACGTCGTTGCCTCTGCTTGGTCAGCTGACTTCTCTGATCCAATCAGCTTCCTTGATTTGTTTACTTCTGATAATTCTTACAACAACGGTAAGTGGAGCAATGCTCAATATGACAAGTTAGTCACAGCATCGAAGACTACTGATGCCGGCAATCGTTCTGCTCGTTGGAATGATATGGTTAAAGCATCTAAGATTTTAAGCAATGAACAAGGTGTTGTACCTTTGTTCCAGCTTAATACACCATCCTTGTTAAGAACAAACGTCAAGGGTGTTATCCACAACACTGCTGGTGTTTCCTATAACTGGAAAGAAGCTTACCTGTCTAAGTAAGGGTTATTCCTCAACGTTTTCAATTTACATTTGTTCATAAGCCTCTTTAATGATGCTTTTGAAATGCCTTTTATACACAGTTAGACAAAACCGCAGTTCAGGGCTGCGGTTTTGTTTTTTATCTAAATGTTTTTTTAAACGAATGTGATACACTAATATAGTAGAAAAAAAGTCAAAGGGGTGGGAAATTTGACGCGTAAAGAGACGATTTTAGCCTACATTGAACAAAACCAAAGCCAAAACAAAGCCGGGTATACCACTAAAGAAATTTCCGAGGCTTTAGATATTGTCAGAACAAATGTCAGCAAAGAATTAAATGTGCTCGTGCGTGAGGGTAAATTAAGTAAAAGTAATGGAAGACCTGTTCGTTATGTGTTAGGGCATCCTTCCACGCTGCCGGTAAAAAAGCCTGCAGTCAATGCTGAATATGCTAAAAGAAAGCAGCAGATTACCGGCATTTTTCAGGCACAAGCAGTTGATCAATATACGCAGGATATTAAGCAAGATGTTTTTGAAAATATGATTGGCAGAAATGACAGCTTAAAAAACCAAGTTGGACAGGCTAAAGCGGCAATTTTGTATCCACCGCATGGGCTTAATGTGCTGATCACAGGCCCAACTGGTTCAGGTAAAACGTATTTTGCCAATGCGATGTACCGTTATGCAGTCAACCAGGGTGTTTTAAAAAAGCCGAGCTTTACCACGTTTAACTGCGCTGATTACGCCCATAACCCGCAATTATTGATGTCGCACTTATTTGGTTATGTTAAAGGCGCTTTTACGGGTGCCAACGAAGATCATGATGGATTAATCCAAGAGGCTGACGGCGGGATGCTCTTTTTGGATGAAGTGCACCGCCTGCCGCCGGAAGGTCAAGAAATGATTTTTTATTTTATGGACCATGGCACTTACAGCAAATTGGGCGAAACGGCTAAAACGCACCATTGTGATGTGCGCTTGATTTGTGCGACAACAGAAGACCCTGAAAGCAGTCTTTTGAAGACTTTTGTCCGCCGGATTCCGATTGCGATTAAAATGCCGGCTTTCAACCAAAGAAGTGCGCGCGAGCAAGTCCAGCTCTTAAAACAGCTACTGGCAATTGAAGCGGGACGGACGAACAAAGACATCAATTTGAGTGAAGACGTCGTTAAAGCATTAATCGGCAGTGTCACTTTTGGAAATGTTGGTCAATTGAAATCAAATGTGCAATTAGTATGTGCACAATCATTCTTAAATAGCATGCAAAATGATGCGACGATGACGATTGAATTTGATAAATTGCCGGAAAACATCAAATTAGGCCTGCAGCAGTTAGCTGGTAACCGGCAGAAATTAAACCAATTGTCCCGCATCCTGGAACCGCTGTTGACGATACATCCCGCTGACAATAACAAGATAATTTCTCAAAACGATGGGTATGAGCTGCCTTATAACCTTTATGAAATCATTGATTCTAAAGCTGCTATGCTCAAAGATGAAGGTTTAGACCAGGAAAAAATCAATAACTTTATTTTGACAGATATCAATGTTCACTTGAAATCCTTCTATAAAGAAGCTAAGGTGACCCGCCAAGAAAATAGTCTGCATGAGATTGTCGATCAAGAGTTAATTCAACTTACAGAAGAGCTCAAACAAGCTTTAACTGAAAAATATCAATATGACCTGGGCGATAACTTCATCTATGCCATGAGCTTGCATATCAGTTCTTTCATTAAAAGAATTCATGAACATAAGCCCATCAGAGCTGTTTCTGGTGATTTGGTAACGATGGTAAAAAGCTATCCTTTAGCCTTAGAGCAGGCTGAATATATCAAGACGGTGTTGGAGCATCATTATCAAATGATGGTGCCGGAATCAGAGATTTATTATTTAGCTGTTTTGCTGATTTCCTTAAAGCAAGCACCTAAAAACGGCAGCGTTGGGATTGTTGTGGCGGCTCATGGCAATAGTACGGCGACGTCCATGGTACAAGTCGTTGAAAAGCTGTTAGGTGCCCAAAATTTGGCTTCGTTTGATATGTCGCTGGAAATGAGCCCTAAAGCTGCTAGAGAAAAAATTATTGAAAAAGTCAAGCAAGTTAATAACGGCAATGGCGTTTTACTGCTGGTTGACATGGGATCGCTGGGCAGTTTTGGCGAACAGATAACTAACGAAACCGGAATTGAGGTTAAAACAATCGACATGGTAACGACAGCGATGGTGCTGGAAGCGGCTCGTAAAACCGCGCTGATTGAGAGTGACTTGAATACGGTTTATAGTGAATTACGTGATTTTAACGGCTACTATTCGCGCAAAAATGATAGCCAGCCGCTGCTTAGCAGACAGGAAAACGGCAAACCCCGCGCAATCATTGCGATTTGTTCAACCGGTGAAGGCACAGCCAAGAAAATTAAAGCAATGCTGGATGAAATTTTAATCAATCAGCTGATTGATGATGTGGTGGTTATTCCTTTATCGGTCGTGGGGATGAAAGGCCGGATTGAAGAAATTGAACAAAATTACCGGATTATTGCAGCTACAGGTATTACCAACCCTAATATTGGCGTGCCTTTTATCTCTTTAGACAACCTCTTCAAAGGCGGCGGCGCCGATTTTATTACGCTGCTGGATGATTCGGATACGTATTATGAACAGGAAAGTTTCAACCGGGATGATGATTCGCTCAGTATGAGCCAAGAGACGGTGTGCCAATATTTGGAAAAATATTATACTTTTATCAATCCTAAAAAGATTATTGGTATTTTATGGCAGTATTGTGACCTGATTGAGCGTTTTGGCACCGTTAAGTTCAGCCAAGCCGGGCGCATGGGCTTGGTGACACATTTGGCGGGGGCTATTGAGCGTTATCTACTTAAAACACCGATTACAGCTACGCCGGAAGAAATGGCCGAACTGGAGCACGAAGAAAACTTTGCTGCGGTAAAAAAAGCTGATATGATGCTTAAAGAGCGGCTTAATATTGAATTTGCCCCGGCTGAAGTGTACTACATTGTCAAAATGGTTGATACAGAAAAGGTAGAAAAATGATACACTAGTGTAGTGATACACTAAATGTAGTGTATTAGTGTATTTTTTGAAATTTTTTTAAGAAAAAACGCTGTTATAAAATAAAATTTAAAATTTTATGAAGCGTTTTCAAAAACATTGTTATAAGAACGTTTTAAGCTACCTGTTTAGCTGATATATGAAATATTTTAATGAATTTTTGGGAGGCTGTGCTTAATGATACACAAAAGTTGGCACGCAAGTTGCTATATGTATAGTGTAAGGATAATTCTTTGTAGGAGGCATAGATTTTATGCTTAGGTTAATTGTTGCAAGCCATGGAAGGATGGCCCAAGAATTGGTGGAATCATCATTTATGATTTTTGGCCGCCAAGAAGGCATTGAGGTTGCAACTTTTGGTTTAAACGAAAATCCAACCTCAATCAAAGAGAGATATCAAACAATTCTTGCACGGATGCCACAAGATGATCTAATTGTTTTCTTGTGTGATTTGTTTGGAGGTTCACCTTTTAATGCGGCGAAGACCTTTGTCGATGATAATCCTAAACGTTTTGGCCTAATCGGCGGCGTCAATTTGGCAATGCTTTTAGAAGCTTATATGTTAAGGAAATCAGATAAGACAATGGCTGAGATTATCACTTATTTAGAAGAAGTCAGTCGTTATGGTGTCAATCATTATGAATCAGGTGATTATGATGCCTTTTGATGTGAGGCTTCTAAGAATTGATAGTCGTTTGCTTCATGGCCAAGTGGCGACGAGTTGGGCTAAGATAACGAAAGCTGACCGCATTCTTGTTGTCTCGGACCGCGTTGCCCATGACAATCTCAGGAAGACGCTGATTATGCAGGCTGCACCACCGGGGGTTAAGGCGCATGTTTTAACCATCTCAAAGATGCTGCGCATTTATTATGATTCACGGTTCGATTTTATTAAAGCTATGATTTTAGTTGAGAACCCAGTGGATGCGATGCGGTTGATTTCCGGCGGATTAAAAGTTTCGTCAGTGAATATCGGTTCAATCAGTTTTGATAATTCCCGACAGATGGTTACTGATACAATTGCTTTGAGTAAAGAAGATATTTCAGTAATCACATGGATGCATCACCGCAATATTACGATAGATTACCGCAAAGTTGCTAGTGATCCTTACCGCGACTTTTGGAAGTGTCTATGTGAAAAAAAGCTGGTCCAAGAGACAGATTGAGTGTAAGAGGAGTTTAAATACTATATATGGGAGGCATTAATAATGGTAGGTATTATCCTAGCAAGTCATGGTAGCTTTGCAGACGGTATCTTTCAATCAGGTCAAATGATTTTTGGTGACCAAGAAAACGTCGCACATGTTACTTTGATGCCAAGTGAAGGCCCAGATGATATCAGAGCTAAGATGGAACAAGCCATCGCCGGCTTTGAAAACCAAGATGAAGTGTTATTCTTGGTTGACCTCTGGGGTGGTACACCGTTCAACCAAGCCAACAATTTGGTTGAACAACATAAAGATAAATGGGCAATCGTTGCCGGTATGAATTTGCCAATGGTTATCGAAGCCTATGCATCACGTTTGAGCATGAACACAGCTCACGAAATTGCCAGTCACCTTGTTGAAGCTGGTAAAGACGGTGTTCGTGTCAAACCAGAATCTTTGGCTCCTAAGAAGTCTGTTAAAAAAGCAGCTGCTAAACAACAAGCAGGCGGCGCAATTGCACCGGGTACAGTTCTTGGCGATGGCCACATCAAGTATGTTTTAGCACGCATTGACTCACGTTTGCTTCACGGTCAAGTTGCAACAGCTTGGACTAAGACAACAAGCCCAGACCGTATCATCGTTGTTTCAGACGGCGTTGCTCATGACAAATTACGTAAGAACTTAATCACTGAAGCTGCTCCTCCTGGAGTAAAGGCCAATGTTATTCCAATTCAAAAGATGATTGAAGTAGCAAAGGATCCTCGTTTCGGTGCTACCAAAGCATTATTGCTTTTTGAAACCCCAGAAGATGCTTTGAAGGCAATTGAAGGCGGCGTTGACATCAAGGAACTTAACATTGGTTCTATGGCTCACTCAGTCGGCAAAGTTGCGGTTAACAAGGTGCTTTCCTTGGGTAAAGAAGATGTTGAAACTTTCGACAAGCTTAAAGCTAAAGGCATCAAATTTGATGTACGTAAAGTTCCATCAGATTCCAAAGACAACATGGATGAAATCGTTGACAAAGCTCGTAAAGAGTTGCAAATGTAATTTCATTCATATTAAGAATAGGAGGATTAAGATATGTCTGCTATATCAATGGTTTTAGTAGTTATCGTTGCCTTCCTAGCAGGTATGGAAGGGATTCTTGATGAATTTGAATTCCACCAACCTCTAGTGGCATGTACATTAATCGGTTTAGTAACCGGTAATCTCACACTTGGTGTTATGTTAGGCGGTTCATTACAAATGCTCGCCTTAGGTTGGGCAAATATCGGGGCTGCCGTTGCTCCTGATGCTGCTTTAGCATCTGTCGCATCTGCAATTATTTTAGTTCAAGGTGGCCAAGGTACACATGGTATCGGTACTGCGATTGCAATTGCTATTCCTTTAGCTGTTGCTGGTTTGTTCTTAACAATGATTGTTCGTACAATCGCTGTTCCTATCGTCCACATTATGGACCGTGCTGCTGAAGAAGGCAACTACCGCCAAATCGAAGTATGGCAAATTATTGCTGTTTGCTTACAAGGTTTGCGTATTGCTATTCCAGCTGCTGCTCTTCTTGTTATTCCTGCATCTGCTGTTCGTAGTGCTTTAGCTGCTATGCCAGCATGGTTGTCCGATGGTATGACTATCGGTGGTGGTATGGTTGTTGCCGTAGGTTATGCTATGGTTATCAACATGATGGCTACTAAGGAAGTATGGCCATTCTTCGCAATTGGTTTTGTTATCGCTGCTATTTCTGATCTTACTTTGATTGCCTTAGGTGCTTTGGGTGTTTCATTTGGTTTGATTTACCTTGAACTTAAGAACAACGGTGGCAGCAGCAATGGCAACGGTGGTAGCAATACAGGCGATCCACTGGGTGACATTTTGGAAGATTACGAATAAAGGGAGGAACTCACAATGGCTGAAAAGAAAATTGCTTTAGATAAAAGAGACCGTTTAGCTGTTTGCTGGCGTTCAACCTTTATCCAAGGTTCATGGAACTATGAACGTATGCAAAACGGTGGCTGGTGCTATGCTATGATTCCAGCTATCAAGAAACTTTACAAGACAAAAGAAGACCGTGCTTCTGCTTTGAAGCGTCACATGGAATTCTTTAACACACACCCATACTTGGCATCCCCTATTTTGGGTGTTACTTTGGCCCTTGAAGAAGACCGTGCTAATGGTGCTGCCATTGACGACACAGCTGTTCAAGGTGTTAAAGTTGGTATGATGGGACCATTAGCCGGTGTTGGTGACCCAGTATTCTGGTACACTGTACGTCCAATGCTTGGTTCTGTTGGTGCATCTTTGGCTCTTGGCGGCAATGTTTTAGGACCTATCTTGTTCTTTGTATTATGGAACATTATTCGCTGGGCCTTCATGTGGTATACTCAAGAATTTGGCTACCGCGCAGGTTCACATATTACTGACGATATGTCAGGCGGTATGCTTCAATATGTAACAAGCCTTGCTTCTATTATGGGTATGTTCGTTTTAGGTGCCTTGATTGAACGTTGGGTATCCATCAAGTTCACACCGGTTGTTTCTAAGACTACTCTTTCTGATGGTGCTTACATCAACTGGGACAAGTTGCCACATGGCGCTGCGGGTATCAAGGAAGCCTTGACTGAACAAGCTAATGGTTTGGCACTTGACTCAACTAAAGTTACTACATTGCAAAACAACTTGGATCAATTGATTCCTGGTTTGATGGCTCTTTTGCTTACATTCCTTTGCATGTGGCTGCTTAAGAAGAAAGTTTCACCAATTGTTATTATCATCGGTATCTTTGTTGTAGGTATCGTATTCCACGTAATTGGTTTAATGTAATCATTTATAATTAATAAAAGCGGTCTTTATCTGGGGGGTAAGACCGCTTTATTGTATAATAAAAGAAAGTTAGTAAATTATTTGGCACAACGGAGGGAAATTATGGTTCAATCAATTAACACAAAAGTCGATTTAGTTATTGAAGGTACATCACATATGGGCTTGACCGATTATGGCAAGATTATGGTTGGTGACAAGGGGTTTGAATTTTTTGATGACCGCAATTTAAATAAGAATATCCAAATTCCTTGGACTGAAGTTGATTTAGTGATTGCCTCAGTAATGTTTAAGGGCCGTTATATTCCACGCTATGGCTTTCAAACGAAGCATAACGGTACATTTACTTTTTCATCAAAGCAGCCTAAAAAAGTGCTGCGGGCGATTAGAAAGTATATTGAACCTGAAAGGATGGTAAGATCACTTACTTTCATGCAAGTTGTAAAGCGTGCCTTAAAAAATAAATTTGCTAAAAAAGAAGCTTAGATAAAATCAGGTTGGCAAAAGCTGGCCTGATTTTTTTACTGCATAAATGAATAAAAAAAGTTCCTAATTGGATAAAAATGCTTTCATCACGAACAAAAGGTAGATTAAAAATAAGATCATTTGCATTTATATTTTTTGATATTTTTTTCGCTAAAAAGCTTGACGAATGCTGATAACCCTAGTATAGTTAATATCGTTGTCGCGGGGCAAAAGATATTTTTGCTTCGCTCCAATAAAAAATAAAATTAATCATTGACATCAAGCTGGTGAAATGATAAACTATAGAAGTTGTCAGTTGAACAAGAAAAAAATATTTATTTTGAATTTTTATTCAAAATAAATTAAAAAAGTTCTTGACGAGTTGATTGATGATTGATAAAATATAAGAGTTGTCGCTAAGGTAACTCTTATGAAACAGATCTTTGAAAACTGAACAAAGTTTCGATAAGCAAATGTGCAGGGCTTCTTGTTTTAGACAAGAGCAACAATATTTGCGAAGTCAATTCGCTAGTAAATTTAAATTTTGAGTCACAAACTTATAAATTGAGAGTTTGATCCTGGCTCAGGACGAACGCTGGCGGCGTGCCTAATACATGCAAGTCGAACGAAGCTTTTGATCAATAAATGCTTGCATTTAGCGATTAAAAGACTGAGTGGCGAACGGGTGAGTAACACGTAGGCAACCTGCCCAAAAGAGGGGGATAACACTTGGAAAC
>FOCC01000011.1 GCA_900110005.1 Ligilactobacillus sp. WC1T17
GGTTTTGGTCGCATACGCCTACGTCTAAGCTGTGTCCGCTTGGAATCGTACCGATTCCCGCGCTACCACGAGCTTAGTCTACCGGCGTATAACCGCTCGCCAAAGCACCCTGATTTAGTCGGGCTTTGGCTCGCATAAGGCTAAATCTAAGCACAAACGTCTTGGGGTCTTGCAGACCCACTGCGCCGTTTCCAGCTTATCTTACGCCTTATGACCGCTCCCAAAAGCACCCTGGAGTAGTTGGGCTTTTAGTCGCATGGGCTTAGTGACAAGGAACTACTCCTCGGGGGCTTAACAGCCCCGCTTCGTCGCAGTCCAGCTTGTCATACAGCCCATAACCGCTCCAAAAAGCACCCTGGTTTAGTCGGGCTTTTAGTCGCATGGGCTTAGTGACAAGGAACTACTCCTCGGGGGCTTAACAGCCCCGCTTCGTCGCAGTCCAGCTTGTCATCAGCCCATAACCGCTCCCAAAAGCACCCTTTTTTAGTTGGGCTTTTCTTGGCAAGCTCCTAGAGCTAAGACCCTTAACCCTTGGGGCTTTACAGCCCACGGCGGGTTCAGGGCACTTAGCTTACGAAGCCTAAACGCTCAGTTTTGCACCCTTTTTTAGCAACATAATAAATCCTAACAGACAAGTGAGGGCTTCGGCAAGGGGGCTGGCGAGCCAAACACCGTTAAGACCTAAGAAATGCGGTAAAAGCATGAGACAGATAAAAATCAAGACGTATCCGCGCAGAATTGCCAGCAAAAATGCCGTTTGGGCTTGATCAATAGCGGCTAAAGACATATTGATGACAAGATTTTGGCTGGCAAATAAACTGGAAATAAAGTACAGCGGAATACCGGCACAGGCAATTTTTAGCAAGGCGGCGGAATGTTCTTGGTTAAAGAGGGTTACAATCGGATATCGGAAGATGATTAATCCTAGATAGGCTAAGACAGCTAAGGCAAGACTGATTTTTAAGCCAAAGAAAATGACAGATTTAGCATTGGCGAAGTTTTTTTGTCCATATTCACGGCTGGCCAAAGGTTGCACGCCTAAAGCTACCCCGTTGGAAAGAGCTAAGGTCATAATGGCAATATTAGAGATAACTCCATAAGCAGCAATGGCCGTATCACCTGAAATTTTTAGCAACACAATATTAAACAAGAAAATCATCACACCGGTACTAAGCTCGGTTAAACAAGACGGGAAGCCTAATTTAAATGATTTGACGATGATATCCAGCTTAGGTTTTGTCCAAAAAAGTTTTAACTTGCGCCCTTTAAAATGACGGTGGCGGCTTAAAACCAAAAGGCTGGTGATTGGAGATACGAAGGTTGCTATGGCAGCACCTTCAATTTTTAACCCGCACACAAAGATTAAAAAGGCATCCGCTAAGATAACGCAAAAAGTTTCCGTTAAAGAAGCCTGCATTGTCAAGCGCGGGTTGGCATCATTACGAATGAAATTAATGCAGATGTAGTTGCAGATAAAAAAAGGTGCCGTACAAATCACAATCCGGTAGTAGATATTGGCTAAAGACCAGGTTTTTGCTGTCGCACCCAAAAGAGTTAAAATTTGCGGGGCAAAAAGGGTGCCTAAACAGGCAATCGTCAGTCCAATGATAAGTCCGGTAAGCAAGAGCTGGGAAAATAACTTTTCCACTTTTTGCGGATGCCTGATTTTATTCATGGAATAAAGTGAACTGCCGCCAATGCCAAACATGATGCCAATGGCATTGGAAAGGTTGAACACGGGGAGGACAATATTTAAAGCAGCCAATCCCATGGATCCTGAAGCAATTGAAATAAATAAAGCATCAATGATGACGTAAGCTGATAGACCTAAAGAAGCAAAGATATTACGGATAATATAATTACCGGCTTCTTTTGTAATTGACATAATTTCACCTCACATAAGCTTTTATCTGTAAATTATAGAAGTAAAATTTTAAACTAACAAGAAAAGTTATTAAAAATATGAAAAAAATGTTGTCATATGATAAACGATAAGCATATAATATAAGGTACGATGAAATCGTAACCAAAAGTTGATGATTGGCGAAAATTTCATGATGAATTTAGACGTAATTAAAAGAGCTTTACCAGCAAATATGTCAAACGTTTAGCACATTAAGCTCTTGAACAAAAGACAAATGGAGGATCACTATGTCTGAACTTTATGGTGCAATTGAAGCTGGCGGTACAAAATTTGTGTGCGCAGTCAGCGACAAAGAAATGAATATCTTGAAGCGGGTTAAAATTCCAACCACGGTTCCTGAAGAAACAATGGCTGAAGTTTTCAAGTTCTTTGATGAAAACCCAGTATGTGCAATGGGGATTGGATCTTTTGGCCCAATCGATGTTAACAAAAAATCCAAGACTTACGGCTATATCACCACTACACCTAAGAAGGGGTGGGCTAACTACAACTTTTTAGGTGAAATGAAGAAGCACTACGATATTCCTTATGTTTGGACCACAGACGTTAATGTAGCTGCTTATGGCGAACTGAAATTAGGTGCTGCTAAGAACAATGAGAGCTGCGTTTATTTGACAGTTGGTACTGGTATGGGCGGCGGTGCCGTTGTTAACGGCAAAGTCTTAGAAGGGTTCGGCCACCCTGAAATGGGGCACATTACCATGCGCCGTCATCCGGATGACAAGTACGAAGGCTACTGCATTTATCACAAAGACTGCCTTGAAGGGTTAACATGCGGACCTGCTGTTGAGGCTCGTGCCGGCGGTGTTAAGGCTTATGACATTCCTAAGGATGCTAAGGATTGGGAAATTGAAGCTTACTACTTAGCCCAAGCTTGCATGGCTTACACATTGATTTTGTCACCAGAAAAGATTATCTTTGGTGGCGGTGTTTCCAAGCAAGAACAACTCTTCCCAATGATCCGCAAGTCATTTGCAGAACAAATGAATGGTTATGTTAAGACACCAGATCTTGATGACTACATCGTGCACGTTGAATTAGGCGACGATGCCGGAATCACTGGCTGCTTACTTTTAGCCATCAATGCTGCTAGATAAACCAGGGTGCTTTGGCGAGCGGTCATACGCCGGTAGACTAAGCTCGTGGTAGCGCGGGAATCGGTACGATTCCAAGCGGACACAGCTTAGACGTAGGCGTATGCGAGTCAAAGCCCGACTAAACCAGGGTGCTTTTTGGAGCGGTTATGGGCTGTATGACAAGCTGGACTGCGATGAAGCGGGGCTGTTAAGCCCCCGAGGAGTAGTTCCTTGTCACTAAGCCCATGCGACTAAAAGCCCGACTAAAAAAGGGTGCTTTGGCGAGCGATCATAAGGCGTACTACATCAGGGTGCAAAACTGAGTGCCTATGAGCCGTACGCTAAGCTTGGCCTGATGGCGACGCGAGGGGTTTGTCCCCTCCTAGCCTTCAGGTCCTTAGCGCTAGGCTCATGCGACCAAAAGCCCGACTACATCAGGGTGCAAAACTGAGCGCTTAAGCTTCAAAGGTGCACTTCACCTTTGGAGAAATTTTATCTACAAATAAAAAAAGAGCAGGCTTTAAGCCTGCTCTTTTTTTGCTGTTAAAGTTTAGCTAAAACGTGGTTGACAATGTTGTCAACAGTGATACCTTCTTTTTCAAGCAATTCGCTTGCATTATAGCGATCATGGAAGGCTTTAGATAAACCGTATGTTTGGACAGCTAAATCTTTGTTTCCAAGGTAGGAAGCAACCATTTGGCCATAGCCGCCTTCTAAGACACCGTCTTCTAAAGTTACTACAACGTCGTGGTTTGTTTCTAAGCTGTCCAGAAGTTCAGTATCCAAGCCGGTGACGAACTTAGGATTTACTAAAGTTGCTTTGATGCCATGTTCTTTTTCAAGCTTGTCAGCAACCTGCTTTGCCAAGTGGTAGAAGTTGCCCAATCCAAACAAAGCAACCTTGGAACCTTTTTGGGTGACCTGGTTCTTGTTTAAGACAGAGTAGTCGGTAGTGTCTGCTACGCCGGTTTCAACCAGCGGACCTACTGGAACCCGGATAGCTGCTGGGTGGTCTTGTTGTTCGATGGCCCAGTTGGTCATGGACAAAAGTTCTTCCTTGTTGGTTGGAGCCAGGTAAACCACGTTTGGAATGTGGGCTAAGAATGGAATATCGAAGAAGCCGATGTGGCTTTCGTCGTTCATCCCGTTAACTGAGGCCATGTATACCAAGATTGTACCCGGCAGGTCGTTTAAGGCCAGGTCATGGGATACTTGGTCATAAGCTCTTTGCAGGAAGGTGGAGTAGACGGTGAAGACCGGCTTTGCGCCGCCTTTAGCTAAACCAGCAGTCATGGTAACAGCTTCTTGTTCAGCAATACCAACGTCAACAAATTGCTTAGGAAACTTGGCTCTTTGTTCTGGAGTCAGCAGGATCATTGGTGTCCCGGCTGTGACTTCGACGACAGTTGGGTCTTTTTCCATCTTGTCCAGCATAAAATCAGTTAAAACAGAGCTGTATGTTGGCTTTGTCGGGTCGCCGAATTGAACGTATTCACCGGTCTTGGGATTGTAAGGACCACCGGCGTGGAAAGCTTCATGATTTTCTTCAGCTGGTTTGAAGCCATGGCCTTTATCAGTGTGGATATGAAGCAATACCTGGTGGTCGGCATCTTTGACTTCGTTGAAGAGGGCGATTAACTTATCTAAGTCATTACCATCATCTAAGTAGTGGTATTCATAACCCATAGCTTTGAATAAGTTGTCAGGAGCCTCTCCGTTTGATTCACGTAAGGACTGCAAAGCAGTGTAAAGGCCGCGCTGAGGGTTAGGTGCGATGGATTGGTCATTATCATTTAAAATAACAATAGCTTGTGTGTTGACGTTGGCGATTTCATCCAAGCCTTCAAAAGCAAGGCCGCCAGACATGGAACCATCACCAATGACAGCAATCACACGATAGTCTTCGCCTTTGACGTCTCTAGCTTTCATTAAACCAGAAGCCAAGGCTAAAGAAGTTGAAGTATGTCCGACTGAGAATAAGTCATATTCGCTTTCCTTAGGGTTGGTGTAGCCGGAAACATCATCGTAGTGAGCAGGATTTAAGAAGGCTTGAGCGCGCCCTGTTAACATCTTGTGAACGTATGATTGGTGGGAAACGTCGTAGACAATTTTGTCCTTGGGAGTATCGAAGACATCGTGCAGGGCGACTGTCATTTCAACGACCCCGAAGTTAGGGCCATTGTGGCCGCCGTGCTGGCTGGTTTTTTGCAGGAGAGCTTGGCGGGCTTCATCAACAAGGGTGTGAAGTTCTGCATTTGAGAGTTTTTTGACATCAGCAGATGAAGTGATTTTTTCTAAAAGCATGTGGTTGCCTCCTTTTCTTAATTCGCATCTATTGTAAAACCTAAACCTTACTTTAGGTCAAATAAAAAGACTTTTTTAACAAGCTAATCAACTAGGGGGCGATCCTATTTTACAGGTGCAAGAGACCGTTTATTTAGAAGATGGACGCGCTTTAGAGTATACGATTGAACGTCACCCTTACGACCAAGGAAATGCGTATACCTTAATTGAGCAACACTAAAAAAGACCTAGCGGATGCTAGGTCTTTTTATTATTTAGCATAAAAACTTAAACTTGAATGCTTGCAATCAATGGTATACTTGAGGTCTTCATTGCCACGAACAGTCATGCCCATATCTGTGGCGTAGATGACTAAACCTAACTTATGGCCGGCTTTTAAGACGTAGCGCATTGGCTGTAAGTCTAGAGATAGGTGCACAAATTCATTTGGTTTAAGATCGTCAGCCTGATATAAATTAGTACGGTTTTGTAAATTCAAATGGCCTTTAGTAATCATCTTAAACGGTGTTTGTGAAGCCAATTTAAATTCCATCAAATCGTCATTACGCCAGTGGAAGCCACAGTCTAAAGCCTTGCGGGCTAAGGTTGCCGGTACCGGTGCCAAGCGCTTATCCAAACCATAATCAACCACCATAAAACTCAGCATGCCGTGATCGTTATCGACGGCGACATCAAGATCTAAATGCGGTGTGCCTTCTAAGGTTAAGGCTTGAGCTAAGGCCTTGCTTTGCCAAATTAACCGGTTGGAAGCTAAAACAGTATCTGAACTAAGCAGGTCAGCTTGCCATTTAGCCGTGTCTTTGGTATAGGCCTCAAAAAGATGTTTAGGTAAAACATCGCCGAAAGTGAGTTTTTGATCGTCTTTCTTGCATTGTCCTTCCTTGAGTTTGCCGCAAGGGCGTAAACCTAAAGTGTAGTTTTTGGCATCTTTTTCTACCCAGTCAGCTTGTGTTACCCAGGTCGATTCTTGGGTGTTATCTTGGACTAAGACGTCTGGGAGAATATTTTTAGCTCCGTTATCTAAGCCGTAAAGTTTATAGGAGAGCCACAGGTTCATCATTTCGCTAAAATCAAGGGATTGGAAATTATTAATGTAGATGTGCTGTCCCTGGTGCAAAATCAGCTTAGTAGTGGTAGGCAGTGATTTTAAAGCTTGGTAGAATTGGTAGACGTTTCGTAATTTAACATTCCAATCATTTAAACCATGGACTAAGATGGCATCACACTTGACGTTTTGGACATCATTTAGATAATTGCGTGCATCCCAAAAGGTGTTGTAGCTGCCGGAAGTACGGTCTTGACCTTGGGTTATTTGGTTCAAATGGCTGTTCCATGCCTGCTTGATTTTTAAAAAGGAACCGGCATTTTGGCGCCGGCTGAAGCAATCTTCAGCTAAAACATCAGCATCTTCACCGGGAAAACCGCCAGGAGCAATGACTAAGCCGCCGTCCCGGTAGTAGTCATACCAGCTGGAAATGGCAGCTTCGGCAATAATGGTTTCTAACCCCTTGACCCCAGTGGTAGCACAGGCTTGGGCTAATGTTCCCAGATAAGATTTGCCGGTCATGGCAACTTTGCCATTGGACCACCAAGCCTTGATTTCAACGCCGCTGGTACGGTCGGTGAAAGCTTTGCGGTCACCATGAAGCCATTCAATAATAGCGGTGGCGGATAGGGTTTCTTCTTTGCTGCCGCAGGTTCTAAAGCCGTCAGAATCAAGGGTGCCGATGCCGGCGGCATAGACAGCGGCAAAACCGCGGGCCAAGAAGTAATCATTTAACGTATAAGAAAATTCACGGCCAAAAGTTTCGCTGGCTTCTTTAGCGGAATCAACGGGTGTTATTTTTTTAACTTCCGGTTTTTTAAAGACGGGCGCTTTGATGTCATCGTAAGTTAAATGGTTAGGCTCTTTACGGGTCAATTTGATATTAACATCATGGGTTAAAGCTTCCACGTCGCTGTCATTTGTGCCTTGATTATAAGGGCTGGCCGTGTAAACCACTGGGACTTTAAGGCCGTTTTCGGTATCTTTAGGCCGGATAATTTCAGTCTTTAACAGATCAGCCTTGCCGTCGCCGTCAGAATCAAGGTCGGATTCAACATAAACAACTTCATAGATTAATTGATTAGTATCAATGACAGGTTGGGCCTTGCCATTAAAGAAGAGCGGCTTTTTTTCAGCCGGCAGGTCATAAAAAGGAGTGAAAAAGCCTAAGTTGGCTAAGCGGTCCAAGAAGATTTGGCCGTTTTTGGTTCTAGTGTTCAATAAAAGATAAAAGGCTTTGAGTAAATCTTTTTGGTCATTTAACTTCTTTTTATGGGTTAAATTGTATTTATCCATAGCTTCCAGCGGGTGATTCAAGGAAAAATCACAGCCAACTTCAAAGCCCAACAATTGCATGCCGACAGCATAAAAGACGTCTAGGGTGAGCGGCTCTGTCTGCAAAAATTCAACGATAGTTAAAGCAGAAGTGGCAGCTAATTGATGAAATTTTTCATCTTTGGCAGCAGCCGTTTTAGCTTGCGGGAAGCATTTTTTTAACAGGTCTGCAAATAGTTGGTTTAGATTAGTTTTTTGCCAGGAAGCATCATCAATAAACCCGAGGCTGGCGAGTTCTTTTTGCTGGATGGCAAACGGTGTTTTGACAATAGAGAATTGATTGAATTTCATACTTAACCCCCTGATTAAAATATTTTAACCTTATTATAACGCATTTAATCAGGCAAGGCATTGATTGAATTGCATTTATTAAAAAAGGAGGGTACAATGGACGGGAAAGGTTGTTATTAAAGGGAAGTAAACGTTTTCTTGAAATGGGGTGTGTTGTGTTGATGAAACATAAAATCGGCTTTTTAGGGATGAGTTTAGTTGTGGATTTACTGCTTTCAGGATGTACACAAGCTCAACAGGCTAAAAAAATTTCACATCATCAAGTGGTTAAACTCGCTATCAGGGATAGAGCGGTTACGTTAGATACAGCTAAGTTAGAAGATGCTAACGGTTCGCAAATTGCGCAAAATGTCTATGAGGGATTATATCGTTTGGACAAAGCAGGTTATTTAGTTTTAGCCGGAGCTAAGAGTGAAGAAAAATCCAGTGACAAAAGGGTTTTGACCTATCATTTGAAAAAGAACCATTGGTCTAATGGGGATTTGGTGACGGCAAAAGATTATGTAATTGCATGGCAGAGAGCTGTTAACAAAACGAGTGGAAACAGTTGGAATAGTCTCAAAATCTTGCAAAATGCCAGTGCTGTACACTCTGGGCTTCTGCCACTAAGTTCCTTAGGGGTTAAGGCATTAGATGATTTGACTCTGCAAGTCACGTTGGTAAAACCTGTTTCATATTATCAGCAAGTTTTTACTAGTACCGTTGCCATGCCGCAAAATTACCGGCTGGTACAGCGATATGGTACTAAATACGGGACCAAAGCCGAGTACACGGCTTTTAACGGTCCCTTCAAACTCAACCACTGGACGCCCCAAGCTAAACAATGGACTTTGGTTAAGAACCAAAATTATTGGGGACACAAAAGTGTTAAATTAAAGAAAGCCAAATATTACACCGATGAAAAGACGGCTAATGTGGTCAAAGATTTTAAAAAAGGCAAGTATGACTATGTGCGCGTGGGCACTTTATATAACAGCCGCTACAAAAAAGATGCGGATTTCCACGAACATCTGATACCGCAAATTATCGTGCTGAATTTTAATCCGCAAAGAAAAGTTACGGCTAATCGTCATTTTAGACTGGCTGTAACATATGCCCTAGACCGCCGGCAGCTGGTCAAAAAGCAGCTTAAAAGCGGTCAAGCTTTGTATGGCTTGATTCCGCAAAATTATTCTTATAATTTGTCCAATGACTTATGTTTTAGAAAAGAGTATGGCAATTTGGTCGGCTACAAGCCCAAACTAGCGCGTAAATACTTGAAGTTAGCGCAGCAAGAATTGGGGCAAAAGAAAATTACCTTAACGATGCTGGCTACGAATACTAGCGAAAGTCAATTGGTGGCTCAAAAAGTCGCTAAGCAACTCAAGCAAGTACTGCCTGATGTGACTTTAAAGGTTAAGGCTGTTTCTTTAGCGCAAAAAATTAAACAAGCGGATGCTTACCAATATGATATGGTCTACCTGTCATGGCAGCCGGATTTTGTCGATTTATCCAGCTTCTTTAATTATGGCGGGATGCTTCATTTAAGCGATTATCAGAATCAAACTTATTGGCAGCTGGTAGAGCAGGTGCAGACGATGCAGGCCAGCGCTAAATGCCGGCAAATGTATGCTAAGGCTGAAAAAATTCTGATTGCACAAGATGCTTTTGTGGTACCGGTATTCCAGTCGACAGAAGGCTACTTTATCACTAAAGGGGTTAAAGGTATCACCTTTTCACCATATGCGACCACGTATTATTTGAGATATGTAGATGCTAAGTAAAAGCAGCGGATAAGACCGCTGCTTTTTTTATTTTCTCATTGACATTTAATGTTGTTTTTAGTAATATTAGTAGCTGTATTTTACTGATTATGGGAGTGATTGAATGGGCTTAAGAGAGCGGGTTTTAAAAAAAGAAAGTCTTAAACGATACTTGGATTCTGATAAACTGCTCGTCAAGCAGTTAACGGCCGGTGATTTGATTGCCATGGGTATTGGGGCGGTTATCGGTACAGGTATCTTCATTTTACCGGGGACAGTGGCAGCAATGTATAGCGGACCTGCCATTGTTTTTTCATTTATTTTGGCAGCAGTGGTCTGCTCGCTAGCGGCTATGTGTTACGCCGAATTTGCTTCAGCGCTGCCGATTGCCGGTTCGGCATATTCTTTTGGCAATGTAGTCTTTGGTGAAATTATCGGCTGGCTCCTTGGATGGGCGTTGATTTTGGAGTATATTTTAGCAGTTGCTGCGGTATCAACGGGTTTTTCCGCCTACACCGCTTCACTGCTCAAAGGCTTTAACATAACGCTGCCCCGTGCTGTTAGCGGACCCTTTAATCCCAGCCAGGGGACCTATATCAACCTGGTGGCGATTTTGATTGTTTTATTTATCGCCTATATTTTGAACCGCGGGGTTAAATCATCGATGACTTTAAATAAAGTGATGGTTTTGGTTAAAATTTTAGTGATTGTTTTATTTGTCGTGGTAGGATTATTTTACGTTAAACCAGCTAATTGGCATCCTTTTATGCCTTTTGGTGCTAAAGGTGTCGTGACCGGTGCGGCTCAGGTGTTTTTTGCTTATTTAGGTTTTGATGTGGTTGCTGCTTCAGCCGCTGAAGTTAAAAATCCGGCTAAAAACATGCCCAGAGGGATTATCGGTACTTTGATTATTTGTACTGTCCTTTATATTTTAGTAGCCGCTGTATTGACGGGCATGACAGCTTATACTAAATTGGATGTGGCTAACCCGGTGGCCTATGCTTTTCAATTGGCGGGTCAGGATTGGTTTGCCGGGTTATTGTCTGTTGGTGCTTTAGCAGGGATGTTTACCATGATGGTATCGATGATTTTCAGTTCCTCACGTTTGATTTATTCGATTGGACGTGATGGACTATTGCCGCAGTTTTTGGGTGTTGTCGACACTACAACGCGGGTGCCGAAACATAGTATGCTAGCCGTTACGGTGGTCGTAGCTTTGCTTGGGGGCTTTGTTTCTTTAGATCAATTGACCAGTTTGGTTAATATCGGGACTTTACTAGCCTTTACCTTTATTTCTTTAGGGATTATCCCTTTGCGCAAGCGGCAGGATATTCCTAATCACGATGGGTTTAAAGTGCCGTTTTATCCAATTTTGCCCCTGATTTCAGCGGCCTGCTGTGTTGGCATGCTGTTTCAGTTGTCGCTTGAAACGTGGATTGCTTCTGTCCTCTGGTTTTTAATCGGCTTAATTATTTATTTTGCTTATGGCATTAGGCATAGTAAATTGAATCAAAAAGCTTAAAAAAAGCGCAAAGTTTTCAGCTTTGCGCTTTTTTTTTAAGCGGCACTTTTTTTAGAAAGTACAGCATATTTTAACAAAAACGGGGCGATAATAGTGGTTAAAATAATAACAATGATAACGCCTGAATAGTACTTAGCCGATAAAAGACCGGCTTCATAACCGATTTGGGCAATAATCAAAGCCATTTCTCCCCGTGAGACCATGCCGGCGCCGATAATATTGGCAGATTTGAAATCCATTTTTAAAAGTTTGGCTCCCAAGCCGCAACCTAAATGTTTGGTTAACAGGGCCAAGATGGTCAAAGGAATAATAAAAATCAGATCGGATAAGAAACCTTTGAAAGTCATGTTAAGTCCGATGCTGACAAAAAACATCGGGATGAAAACCGCGTATCCGATTGGTTCAATATTGGAATCAACTTCTTTTTTATAAGGGGTTTGGGCAATAGCAACCCCGGCAAAAAAGGCACCAACGACATCACTTAGACCAGCCGCTTCAGCCAAGTAAGCCATACCCATGCAGATGAAGACGGACATCAAGGTCACCGCAGCCGAGATAGACAATTTTTCGGCTAATTTCATCAGCATTGGAGCGATGAAGCGGAAGAGGAGGTAGATAAAGACAAAGTAGATGACCTGGAAGACAAATGATAGCCAAATGTTGCTTTGTACCTGGCCGCCTGCTTTTTGTGCCACGTCGCTAAAGAGGCTGACCAAGACACTTAAGATGATGACCGCTAAAATATCATCGATAACAGCCGCTCCTAAAATAGTAGTACCTTCTTTAGAGTCTAAGAAATGCAGTTCTTTTAAAACTTCAACAGAGATTGAGACTGATGTAGCCGCAAAAGTAACCCCTAAAAAGATGGCTTTTTCGTTGGTGAAATTAAACCAGCGGCCAAACAGGTAAATCACTAAGGCCGGCAGGATGACCCCGCTGATGGCCACAGAAAAGGCTGGTTTCAAATATTTTTTAAGTAAGGCTAAATCACTTTCCAAACCGGCGATAAACATTAAAATGATAACGCCGATTTCAGAGAAAATATGCACAAAAGAAGTATTGGTGACCCAGCCCAAAACGGCCGGACCTAAAATGATACCACAGACCAATTCACCGATAACGGCCGGCATGCCCAAACGCCGGCTAAAATGGCCCATAAAAGCTGTGGTGATTAGAACTAAACTTAAAGTTCCTAAATAAGACATAATGCTCTTCCTTTCTATAACAAACAGCCATAAATGCTATTTTAATTATATCGAGGCCATATTAGCTTAGCAAATAAAAAAGGCCGCCCAAGGCAGCCTTCAAATTAATATTTGATATTTTTATCAAGCTTAGACAGATTATAAAGTGCGTCTTGAATAGTAATGCCGGAAGCTTCAAATTCAGGGTTATCATTTGAGCGGGCAATAAAAAGTTGTGATTTTGTGTCTAATGCGATTGAATAATTTGTTTTAGAAAATTGACCAAATTTCATAATTTGCCCTCCATTCATAGTAAAATTAAGTTAGTTTGAGTTTAAAATGTATTCGTTTTCAACTCAATGAATATAGTATACAATATTAAAGCGTTTTACGCAATTTTTTTGCATAAATAGGAGGAGAAAATTTGGACAACAAGGTAATTGTTTTATGTGGTGCACCAGGCACCGGTAAGACGACGGTTCGCAATTATTTAGTTGAAAAATTAGGCTATAGCTTGATTTTGACCCACACTACCAGACCAAAACGAGCCGGCGAAGAAGATGGAGTAGATTATTTTTTTGAAGATCAGACCACTTTTTTTAAACGGCACTATTTTGAATATGTAAAATATGATGATTATTTTTATGGTTCTTCCAAAGAAGGATTGGACAAAGCCTTTGAAAAAAGTTCCTTAGCAGTTATTATTTTAGATACCAAGGGGGCTTTGACTTATCTTAAAGCTATGCCGAAGCAAACGGAAATTATCTATTTGACAGTCAAAGATGAAGCCGTTCAGCGCCAAAGAATGCAAAAAAGAGGCGATCAGCCCGCCTTGATTAAAAAGCGTCTGGCATCTAAAGAAGCTAAAAGAGATCAAGTTATGCAGGATTTGCCGCATGTCTGGCGACTTGAAAATGATGATTGGGGTCAAACACAAGAAAAACTTAAAGACTTAACGGCAAAATGGCGTTCGTAATATGGTATAATCGTAATTATTACGATTAGGAGTGAGATAATGATTGATCAGGCGTTGCAGCTTTTAAAGAGCCACAACTATAAAGTGACTAAGCAGCGAAAAGCACTATTAGAATACTTGAGTCAGCATAGCGATAGTTTTTTAAGCGTTACATCCGTTGATGCATACATGCGCACGCTTTTTCCAGGTATGAGCCATGATACAATTTATCGCAATATTAGGGAATTTGAAGAGATTGGTATTTTAGAAAAGAAGAATCGGCAAGGCGGAGCCAGCGTCAAATATCAATGTGATTTTGATAACTTCCACCACCACCATTTTATCTGTCAAAAATGCGGACGGGTGTATGAAGTTAAGCTGGATTTAAGCCAAATCATCAACGACCAGCTGTCTGGCTTTGAAATTACCGACCACCGCTTTGAACTATACGGCATCTGTGCCCAATGCAAACAGCAAAGCGCATCAAAATAAATCAAAATTTAATTATTTCAATGAAAATTTAAAGGAAAAATGTAGTAGGATTATCAAAGAATATTATTAGAAACGAGGAATTAAAATGGCACAAAGAACGGCGCCGCTGTTGACACCATTTGCTATTATGTCAATTGTTTTAGCCCTAGGTGCAACGAATGTGGCCGTAAATACAGTTACCCACACATCAGAAGGCAAGGCGAAAGTTTCATCAGTTTCATCATCGTCATCAGCGGTGATGTCATCTGTCAGCTCTTCATCTTCCAGCCATAAAGAAAGGCCAAAAGATGAAAGCCATGAATCATCAATGGAAGACCAAAATCAATCTTCAGCTGAAAGTGCAACGCAAGATTCAACGCAGCAAGATACAACGCAAGACACGACGAATCAAACGACCACCGACACAACATCCAGTTCGTCATCAGCAACCCAAACTTCATCTTCAACGAATGAAGCTTCAAGTTCAAATACAGCCAGTTCGGCCAGCACAGACACGTCGACGACTACGAATGGAGGTAATTAGAGATGTTTAGTTTACTCAGCTTGATTAACGGCTATATCGGCTACTTCAGCATGAATGCCAAGTTAAAAGGCCAAATTTACACAATTTTAGGTGGAATTGGCAATTTTTACCTGCTGTATGTTGCTTACCGTTTCTTTGCCAATGGCTACTATTTAAGAGGGACCTTATACATTTTAGCCTTCTTAGTGTTGCTGTATTTTGCTTACCTGAATGCTTTATATTATTTCACTAAAGATAAGCAGTCAAAGTACGATATTACCCCTAAAATTGAAAAATTATTGGGCATCACCCCCAAAGATCCGGCAGCTGAAGCACAAAAAAAGCAAAAGAATCCGTTGGGCTTTGTACAAACGAACGGTATTTACACAGATGCTGATTTATTACCGTCAACGTTGACTTTTACGGCGGAACAAAAAGAGCATTTAGCAGCTTTAGCGCAAAAATTAGTAGCGATAGGATATTTAACAGCCGATTATGGCGGTTTATCTGATAAAGATATGTTAAACAGCAGTTCGCAAACGAAGTTTTATGTTTTAGCAGCGCCTAAAGCCTTGCCATATTTTGAATTAGTAACGCAAAATGAGCAGCTGTTTATTTATGGCGGGGTTAATGAAATGGAAAAACAGCCGCTGGCTCAGGTTAAAACGGTGGGCCTTTTAGATGTTAAGGAAGCTTTAAAGAAATACCGGTTATCGTTAGCGACGGTGTTAATTGCTAAAGGGCCTTATAAGATAGCTGGACGGTCAAATATGATTGAAAAGAAGGCTCCTTATGAACTGGAAGTGCAGATTGCTTATCAAGATTTAGAGGCAGATAAAGCAGCACAGTAAACCAGTGCAAAAATTAAGTAAGGAAAAGCAGGTGTCAAAAGCCTGCTTTTTTTAATGATTGCTATTTGTATCAAATATTTTTCTAAAAAAAATCACATGCAAGCAAAGATAATCATGAAAAATTGTTGAAAAAAAGGCTTTTTTAAAATATAATAAGTTTGTATATTTTATAATCTTTTTTTAATCAATACGATGTTTAGGGGGCGGATTTTAATGGAGCTGATTGTTAATCCAAAGTTGAATCGAAATGATATCCTTAGGCTATATCAAAAATGTGGGCTTGAATTAAATGTTTCGGGGCTCGAACATTTGCGCAAGGGGTTAAAAAAATCATATGTGCTTGCCGCTTATGAAGAAGGCCGACTAATCGGATTGGTGAGGGCTTTAAGCGATTATGCCACTTTGGTATATGTGAAAGATTTGCTCATCTTGCCCGAATATCAGAATCAACGGGTTGCCAAGAATTTAATGCAGCATTTACTCGATTATTTTGGAACGGTTGAACAGGTAGTTGTGGCTATTAAAAATGATAATGGGAGTTTAGATGAATTTTTACGCTATTTGAATTTTAGAGAAAGCGATGCTAAAGTCTATCTGATTGACCGACGCTAAAAAAAGCCAGCTTTAAGCTGGCTTTTTTTTATGCTTCGAGAACGAAACGCTCAAGTTTTTGGTATAGGCTTGGTGAAACTTCGGCCGAAATCAAGGTGCCTTCTGCGTCGTAATCGATTTTTAAAACGTGACCTTTAACATTTAATTCGTCTAAGACTTTGCCTTGATTGAAAGGAATTTTGAAGACAGCTTTTTTTTGGTCAGCGAAGAGTTTTTGCTTGATCAGTTCAACTAATTTGGCAATGGAAGCTTCATCTCTGGCTGAGTAGGTAATTTGGTCGCCGATGATTTCGGGAAAGACGAGCTCGGTTTTGTCCGCCTTATTGAAGGCGTAAATCATCGGAATATCATTAACGCCGATTTCTTTTAAGGTATCTTCTGTCGTTTTAATCATATCTGGATAGTTAGGATCGGATACGTCGACGACCTGCACGAGCAAATCAGCTAAAGCAGCTTCTTTTAAGGTGGTTTTGAAAGCTTGGACCAGCTGGTGTGGCAGGTGAGACACAAAACCAACGGTATCGCTGACTAAAAAATCGCGGTGGTCTTTAAAGTTTAGCCGTCTAACTGAAGTATCCAAGGTGGCAAAAAGCATATCTTTTTCAAAGACTTGTTTTTGATCATCTTGCTGGCATAAAGCCAAGAGACCATTTAAAGTTGTTGATTTGCCGGCATTGGTGTATCCGACCAAGGCGACTGATTTGAGGCTGCTTTTAGCTCTTTGTTTGCGGGTGAGTTCTTGTTTAGCTTCAATTTCTTTGAGTTCTTTTTTCAAAAAACTGATTTTTTTGCCGATAACCCGGCGGTCTTTTTCTAATTGGGTTTCACCAGCACCGCGACTGTTGAAACTACCGCCGCCACCAGTTTGCTGGTCGAGTTTAACGTTGTTATCGGTATGAAGCCGGGGGAGCCGAACCCGTAATTGGGCAATTTGGACTTGAATCTTGGCTTCTTTAGACTGGGCTCTGGAAGCAAAAATCTGCAAAATAAGTTCAGTCCGGTCAATCACATCGAGATTGGTAATTTGGTGCAGGTTGCGAATTTGAATCGGTGTTAATTCATCGTTGATAATCAAGATAGAAGCTGCATTGGCAAGGGCCAGACGGCTTATTTCTTCGGCTTTACCTTTGCCGATATAAGTGGCAGCAATTGGTTTATCTAATTTTTGGGTTACGCGGCTTGATACGTCCAGGTTGCAGGCATGTGCCAAGTTTTCCAACTCGTCCATAGTGTATAAAAAATCCGCTTGACCGAAATCAGCGCCGCAAATAATAGCTTTTGTCATTAAAATTCCCTTCTTTCATAATAAAGGTAACTATATTATAACATTTGCCTTTTTAACCGTTAATAATTTGGAATAGTAATTAAAATTAATTGATAATCTTTAAGGTAAGAAACGAAAAAAAGAAGAAACCTTAGTAAAAATTTGACCTTTTTCTTAAATAATTCAAAAAGATTTGTAGTGGAAAAATGTGTAAAAAGTCATTAAGATTAATATTTAAAAAACGCTGATATGCGGGCGTTTCAAGGATTTACTACGAAAAAAAACAGATTAAATTAGATTAAGTGCTTGATTTTAATACGCTTTTCATATAAAATTTAAATAACTGTTAAAAGACATTTTAAAAATTTCCTGACATTATTAAGGAGTTGTTAAGTTATGAAATTAGTTAAAGTAGCAGCTTCGGGTGCTATTGTTGCTCTTTGCGCCTTAACTTTAGGTGCATGTGGATCAAAATCCAGCAGCAGCACATCTAAGCAAGTTTTGAATTGGAACGAAACAGCTGAACTTCCTACAATGGACCTTTCAACTGCAACGGATACAGTTAGTTTTGATATGTTGAACAACACCATGGAAGGTCTTTATCGTTTGGGTAAGAATTCTAAGATCGAACCAGGTTTGGCAACCAAGACTAAGGTTTCATCCGACGGTTTAACTTATACCTTTACTTTGCGCAAAGGTGCTAAGTGGTCCAACGGGGACAAGGTTACTGCTAAGGACTTTGTTTACTCATGGCGTCGTACTTTGAATCCGAAGACAAATTCGCAATATGCTTATTTGTTTGAAGGTGTGAAGAACGCAACTGACATCATGAATGGCAAGAAGAGTCCTGAAACAGCCGGAATCAAGGCCGTGGGCGATTACAAATTGGTTGTAACTTTAGATCGTCAAATCCCATATTTAAAGCTTTTAATGGGCTTTCCAGTCTTCTTCCCACAAAACCAAAAGGTTGTTGAAAAGTACGGTTCTAAGTATGGTACAGCTTCCAAGTACATGGTTTACGATGGCCCATTCCAAATGACCGGCTGGACTGGTACAAACCTCAAGTGGACTTTGAAGAAGAATACCAACTATTGGGATAAGAAGAATGTTAAGCTTTCAGCTATTAACTACAAAGTTAATAAGACAACAACAACATCTTACAACTTATACCAATCAGGCAAACTTGATGCAACAAGTTTGAGTGCTGAACAAGCTAAGCAACTTAAGGGTCAAACAGGCTACACGATTCGCAAAGCTGCTTCAACTTTCTACTTCCAATACAATCAAAAAAATGCTGCTTTCAAGAACAAGAAGATTCGTCAAGCCTTGTCAATGGTTGTTAACCGTGAACAATTCGTTAAGAAAGTTTTAGGTGACGGTTCTGTTCCTTCTAAAGGCCTTGTATCTATGGGTCTTGCAAGCCGCAATGGTGAAGATTTTGCCACAGCAGCTTACCAAAAGAATGGCGTAACTTACAACTTGTCCGAAGCTAAGAAACTTTGGAACGAAGGTTTGAAAGAACTTGGTAAGACTAGTCTTGAATTCACACTTTTGAGTGATGATACTGATAAAGCTAAGAATACCACAGCATTTATCCAAAGTGCCATCGAATCCAACTTGAAGGGTTCAAAAATTAACGTTTCTAACGTGCCATTTAAGACTCGTTTAGCTCGGACAACTTCTGGCGACTTCGACGTGGTTATTTCAGCTTGGGGTGCTGACTTCTCAGATCCTATCTCCTTCTTGGACTTGTTCACATCTGACAACTCCTATAACGCCGGAAAATGGTCAAATGCACAATATGATAAGTTGATTGCAGCTTCTAAGACAACAGATGCTGGCGATACTGCTAAGCGTTGGAATGACTTAGTGAGCGCAGAAAAGATCTTGATGAATGATCAAGGTGTTGCTCCATTGTATCAACAAGCAACCGCTTGGATGATTAAGCCAAAAGTTAAAGGTGTAATTTACAACTCTGCTGGTGCAAACTACAACTTTAAGAATGCTTACATCTCAGGTAATTAATTAGTTAGTAACTGCTGATTGGGGAAAGGTAATTTGGACTTTCCCCAATTAGTTTATCTTTAGACATTTTTCTAAAAGCTTTTTAGGCTTTTAAATCGCAAAAGAATGTGAGAGGGATTGTTATGAAAAAATACCTAGCAAAAAGGGTTTTCTATATGGTACTCACATTATTCCTGGTGGCAACGATTACCTTCTTCTTAATGAAGTTGATGCCAGGGACACCATATTCAAACCAAGAAAAAATGACTCCAGAACAGATTAGTATCATGAACAAGCAATACTGCTTGGATAAACCTGTTTGGATGCAATATTTAATTTATTTAGTTGGCATGCTTCATGGCGACATGGGGACATCATTCCAATTTAGCAACCAGCCGGTTTCCTATTTGATTGCAACCCGTTTAGGCGCTTCAGCTCAATTAGGTATTCAAGCTATGATCTTTGGGGTATTCTTCGGGATTATCTTAGGTTCAATTGCTGCTATTAACCGTAATACTTGGGTTGATACTTTAGTTACTGTTTTATCAATCATCGGTAAATCAGTGCCTAACTTCGTTTTGGCTGTTTTGCTGCAATACTATATCGCACTTAAACTTGGCATTTTACCGATTGCTGATTGGGGTGGCTTTTCATATACAATCCTCCCAACCATCGCTTTAGGTGTTGGGCCTTTGGCTGAAACCGCCCGTTTCATCAGAACAGGGATGGTTGATGTGTTGAACTCTGATTATATTGAACTTGCCCGTGCTAAAGGTTTGAGCAAGTTCCAAGTTGTTTACCATCACGCTTTGCGCAACAGTTTGATTCCATTGGTTACCTTGATTGGACCATATACGGTTGCCTTGATGACTGGTTCCATGGTTATTGAAAATATCTTCTCAATTCCTGGGATTGGTGAACAATTTGTTAAGTCAATCACGACTAACGACTACCCAACTATCATGGGTGTTACCATGTTATTCTCAGCTGGTTTGGTAGCTGTTATCTTACTGACTGATATTATTTACGGTATTATTGACCCACGTATTCGTCTTGCAGGAAATGGGGATTAAGAGTATGGAAGAGAATTTAAAAGTAACATCAGAAGATTTTCAAGCTTTACCAAAAGAAGAAGAGCTTGATGCCGAAAAAATTGCGGCTCCATCTTTAACCTTTACACAAGATGCATGGCGCCGTTTGAAGAAGAATAAAGGTGCGGTTGTTTCTTTAATCATTATTGTGATTATGATGGTGGTGGCTTTTGGCTCAACACCATTTATCAACCACTCAGAATTGGTAAAATCAGCACCGCAATATGCCAACTTGCCAGCGAAGATTCCTGGCGTTAACATCAACGGCCTTAATGGTAAATTAAAGCAAGGCGGTGTTTGGGTTGACCAATATAAGGCTAACAACGTACCTGATGGTAAGTATTTTGTCTTAGGGACCGACTACTTAGGCCACTCCTTAGCTCAACGCATCATTTATGGTACGAAGATTTCTTTGATTGTTGCCGTAGTTGCCACCTTCTTTGATTTGACAATTGGGGTTTCGTATGGGATTATTTCTGGCTGGAAGGGCGGAATGGTTGATAATGTTATGCAGCGTATCATTGAAATCATTTCTTCCATTCCTAGTTTGGTTATTGTTGTTTTAATGCTCTTGGTCTTCAAGCCAGGTATGACCTCTATTATCTGTGCGATTGCGATTTCCAGTTGGACCACGATGGCGCGGATGATACGTGCGGAAACCCTGCAGCTGAAGAGTCAAGAATATGTTTTAGCTGCCCGGACTTTAGGGGAATCACCAGTTAAGATTGCCATTAAGCATTTGGTGCCAAACCTTTCAAGTATCATCATTATCCAAACGATGTACACTATTCCAAGTGCCATCTTCTTCGAAGCCTTCCTTAGTTTCATCGGGATTGGTATTTCTGCTCCTGAAACATCACTTGGGGTACTCCTTAATGATGGTCAAAAGAACTTCCAATTTTTGCCATACCAAATGTGGTATCCGGCAATCGTCCTTTGTGTATTGATGATTTCCTTCAACCTTTTGGGTGATGGTCTTCGCGATGCATTTGATCCAAAGACAAGAAGGTAGGTAGTTAAGATGGGCGAAAGAATTTTAGATGTTAAAAACCTTAAAATCAATTTCCACACCTACGCTGGCGATGTTAAAGCTATCCGTGATGTTAGTTTTCACTTGGATAAAGGTGAAACTTTGGCCATTGTGGGTGAATCTGGTTCTGGTAAATCAGTTACAACTAAAAGTTTGATGGGCTTATTGGCTAATAACGCTGAAGTTGTGGGCGGAGAGATTTTATATCATGGTGATGATTTGCTGAAAAAATCTGAAAAAGATATGCAGGGTATTCGTGGCAAGGACATTGCGATGATTTTCCAAGATCCAATGACGTCACTTGACCCTACAATGAAGATTGGCCAGCAAATTGCGGAACCATTAATGATTCATAAGCATGTTGAAAAGAAAAAGGCTTGGACACAAGCACTTGAAATTATGAAATTAGTTGGGATTGCCAACGCCGAAGAACGGATTAATGATTATCCGCACCAATTCTCTGGTGGTCAGCGCCAAAGAATTGTGATTGCGATTGCTTTAGTATGCTATCCTGAAATTTTGATTGCTGATGAACCAACTACTGCTTTAGACGTTACGATTCAGGCACAAATTTTGGATTTGATGAAAGAATTACAACAAAAAATTGAAACTTCCATCATTTTCATCACCCATGATTTAGGGGTAGTTGCCGGGATGGCAGACCGTGTGGCTGTTATGTATGCAGGCCAAATCATTGAATATGGTACTGTGGATGAAATTTTCTACAATCCAAAACATCCATACACTTGGGGACTTTTGAACTCCATGCCAACACTCTCAAGTACTAAGCTTGAAGCTATTCCAGGGACACCTCCTGACTTGCTTGATCCGCCAAAGGGTGATCCATTTGCAGCTCGTAACCCATATGCAATGAAGATTGACGCTGAAAAGAAGCCGCCTTTCTTCAAAGTCTCAGATACACACTATGCTGCAACTTGGCTCTTGCATCCAGACGCACCAAAGATTACACCGCCTGATGAAATCGTGCGGCGCCAAGCAATTTGGCAAAAAATGCAAGCTAAGGCTAACAAGTAACAAGGAAGGAAGAAAACCGTATGCCAGAACAAAGAAAAAAATTGCTCGAAGTTAAGCACTTAAAACAATACTTCGGCTCAGGCAAAGATATGGTCAAAGCCGTTGATGACATTACCTTTGACATCTACGAAGGCGAAACCTTTGGACTTGTTGGCGAATCAGGTTCAGGTAAGACAACAACTGGTCGGAGTGTGATTCACCTTTATGAACCAACTGATGGTCAAATCATTTTTGATGGCAAGGATGTCAGCAAGTTAAAGACCAAAGAAGATAAGCTCAAATTCTGCCGTGATATGCAAATGATTTTCCAAGATCCATATGCATCATTGAATCCGCGGATGACAGTTGAAGACATTATTGCTGAAGGTCTTGATATCCACGGCTTGGCTTCATCAAAAGAAGATCGGCGCCAAAAAGTGGAAGACTTGCTTGAAACGGTTGGTTTGAACCGTGATCATGCTAGTCGTTATCCGCACGAATTTTCCGGTGGCCAGCGTCAACGTATCGGGATTGCGCGTGCTTTAGCGGTTGAACCACGGTTCATTATCGCTGACGAACCAATCTCTGCTTTGGACGTTTCCATCCAAGCTCAAGTTGTCAACTTGCTTAAGGAATTGCAAGAAGAAAAAGGCTTGACCTACCTCTTCATTGCCCATGACCTTTCCATGGTTAAGTATATTTCTGACCGCATTGGGGTTATGCACTTTGGCCGTTTGCTTGAAGTTGGACCAGCTGATGATGTTTATACAAAGCCATTGCATGATTACACAGCTAGTTTGATTTCAGCGGTTCCTGTACCAGATCCTGAATTTGAACGTAACCGCAAGCAAATTATCTACGATGCCTCAGTTGAAAAAGACGTCGAAGGTAAGCCAGCTAAATTACGGGAAATCACCCCGGGACATTTTGTGCGTTGCCGTGAAGACGAAGTCGAAATGTATCAAAAGCGGGCTGCTGAATACGAAAAATAAGTTAAAAAAGTCTCCTTTCGAGGAGGCTTTTTTTGTTAACAGGATAATTCTTAAATGACGTATACTAAAAATAAGGTAGGTGGAAAAGGGTGGGCAAATTTAACTTCAAACACCAAATATTATTTTTTAAAGTGATTCAGCACAGTTTAAAAGCCGTATTTTATTTTGTCTTAATCGGCGGGCTAGCAACGGTTATCTTGGAGACTACAGGGGGAGAAGACAGCTTTTTTGGCTTTGATCTGCCGGCTGGCTTAAGTCAGCTGTTAAGAAGTGTGCGCCAGGCAACAAGCGGCTTAGCAGCTTTATTGTGTGCTTATCAAGCCGCTTTTTATACACTGGAATTAGAAGGCAAAAAAGGGCATGCCGGTGCGACCGCGGGCCTAGCCGGTTATTTACTTGTGTGCCTTGAACCTAAAGGGCAAACGTATAGCTTCAGCCAGCCTTTGCTAGGGGAAAATGGGATCTTTTTGGCTTTAGTTTATGGATACGTTTGTGGAAAACTTTTTAGTTTCAGCCAGTCTTTTTTAGCATATGTGTCCAAAAAATGTCACAAGCAAACTGTGCCGCAGGCAACTTGGCTTCCTTTGGGGGTAAATTTGCTGCTGGCTTTAGGTTTAAACCAAATACGGCAATTTTTAGTGACAGATTTGTGGTTTACCAGTCATGCACAAGGCGGCTTAGCTATTATTTTTTTAAGCTTGCAAAGCGCGCTGGAAAAGTGGCTGGGCCTTTTAGGTCTGGCGGATGCGGACAGCTTTTTTGAAGACATCACAGTCACCCAAAACTTCCATTATGCTTTAAAACATTACGGCCAGTTAAGCCAGGTTCCCACACCAATCACAGCTTATTCATCTTACTATTGTTATGGTAAGTTAGCGCTTTTGGGGCTGGTGATAGCCTTATTTTACCTAGGATATCAGAAAATGGGCTGGTTATGCTTAGTCCCAAGTTTTTGGGGGTATGATTTAGCAGTAAATACAGGAGTTCCAGTCATTTTGAATCCGTTTTTGCTCATTCCAAGCCTGCTGGTACCGGCGTTAAATACCGTAATAGCAATGGTTGGGATAAAAAGCAGGGTCATCAGTCCAGGGGTTTATCCGCCTTTGGACGGGACGCCGATAATTTTGCGGTCCTTTGTTGCAACTAATGGGCAAGTTAGCAGTTTAGTGTTTTCTTTGTGGATAACTTTGCTCGATAGTCTGGTTTTTTACTTGTGGATAAAAAAGAGGGGCAGCGTATGTTAAAAAAATTTTTGTTTGGGATATGCTTTATGATATTGACGCTGGTTAGTGTCTTGGTCTGCGGTGACTATGTTAAGCAAACCAATAAGTACCGGATAAAGCACTACAATTCGACCTTATCGCCGGTGATTCTAATTCCTGGAAGTTCGGCTTCGGTTAATCGCTTTGACCGGCTGGTTAAACAAATTAATCAGGATGCTTCCCCAAAACATAGCCTATTGAAGGTTAAAGTGCTAAATTCCGGACGAATCATTTATCAAGGAAAAATTTTACGCCATGACCGCGAGCCTTTTATTGTTATCGGCTTTGAAAATAATCATGATGGTTATCAAAATATTAAAAAGCAAGCGCAAATGGTGGATATCTGCCTTGAAGATTTAAGCAGCCGGTATGATTTTAATAACTGCAAGTGTTTCGGTCACTCCAATGGCGGCTTAGTTTGGACCTATTTTTTAGAACATCAGGCCCAAAATTATGATATCGACTTTAAAAGGCTGATGACGGTGGGATCGCCTTATAATTTTGCTGAAAAAAAACTGCAGCATAAAACGCAAATGCTGGCTGATTTTATTAAAAATAAGCACAAACTCAGTACAACTTTACAGGTTTATTCGATTTTAGGCACGCAAACTTATACATCTGATGGCATTGTTCCCAAAGAAAGTGTTGAAGCCGGTAAATATATTTTTCAAAAGCAGGTCAAAAGCTTTACCCAGATTGAGGTGACCGGCAATCAAGCAGGACATTCTGATTTACCGCAAAATAAGCAGATTATTGATTTAATCGACCGCTACTTGCTCGACCATAAAAATAGGACAGCTAGTCCTGCTAGCTAAATCGTGTTATAGTAAAGAAGTCTAATTTTTATAGGAAGAAGGAAATTGTTATGAGTGAAAAGCGCCAATTAGACGATGTTAAACGTGTTGTCGTCAAAGTTGGGACCAGTACTTTAATTCATGCCAATGGTCAAATTAACCTGCATGCGCTTGATCAGTTGTGTTTTGTTCTCAGCGGCTTGGTTAACGAAGGCAAGCAAGTAGTATTGGTATCTTCGGGTGCTATCGGTGTTGGAATGGGTCAAGTAGGTTTAAGCACACGACCTGATGAGATTCCCGCCCAGCAAGCCTTGGCGTCAATCGGTCAAGGCTTGCTGATGACAATTTACCAGCAACGTTTTAGTACTTATGGTCAAAAAATCAGCCAGGTTTTGTTAACCCATGATGTGCTTGATTATCCTACCAGCAAGCAAAATGTGTTTAACACATTGGATACATTGCTAAAGTGGGGTGTCATTCCTATTATTAATGAAAATGATACCATTGCCGTTGATGAGTTGGACCACCATACAAAATTCGGTGATAATGACCAACTGTCAGCGATTGTAGCAGATATCGTGGATGCTGATTTGTTGATTATGCTGTCTGATATTGACGGTTTTTTCAATAAAAATCCGCAAAAGCACAAAGACGCTAAATTAATTGCTGAGATTAACAAAATCGATGCTGACGTAGTTAAAAAAGCCGGCGGCAAAGGCAGTAAATTCGGTACTGGTGGGATGATGACCAAGCTGAAGGCTGCCAAACGTATTTTAAAACATGACCGGATGATGGTGTTAGCCAACGGGGCTGATCCGGCGGTGATTTTTAAGATTATGCACGGCGATAAGATAGGAACTTTATTTCGTAAAAAATGAGGCAGATTATGGAATTTAATTTAGAAGAAATGGGACAAAAGGCCAAGAAAGCGGCTTTTGAATTGGCACAATTGCCTACATCTAAGAAAAATGAGGTCTTAAAACAACTGGCTCAGGCCTTGCTTGAACATGAAACAGCTATTTTAACAGCTAATAAAGCTGATTTAGTGCAGGCTAAGCAGGGCGGACGACCGCAAAAATTTACCGACCGGTTGACGTTAAATCGCGACCGGATAGTGGCGATGGCAGAAGGATTAAAGCAAGTTGCCAGCCTGCCTGATCCAATCGGCCGCGTTGACCAGGGCTGGATTAACCATGCCGGTTTACAAATCAGCAAAAGACGTGTTTCTTTAGGGGTTGTGGGGATGATTTATGAAGCCCGGCCTAATGTAACCGTAGATGCTTTTGGCTTATGTTTTAAATCCGGCAATGCGGTGATTTTAAGAGGCGGTAAAGAAGCCTTGCAGACTAATATTGCTTTAACCAAGGTCTTGCGCCAAGGCCTTGAACAAACCGGCATAAATCCTGACGCAGTGCAGCTGATTACGGACACGTCGCATGAATTGGCTAACCGCTTTATGCAAATGACAGCCTATTTAGATGTGCTGATTCCCCGCGGGTCAGCCCGGCTCATCCAAACGGTCGTAAAAAACGCTAAGGTGCCAGTGATTGAAACCGGTGCGGGAAACTGCCACGTATATATACACCAGGATGCCGATTTAAAAATGGCGCAGGATATTGTCGTCAATGCTAAATGCCAACGGCCGTCCGTTTGCAATGCGGCTGAAACCTTATTGGTGCATAAAGATTCAGCCGATAAGATGCTGCCGCACCTGGCCAAAGCCCTGGCTAAATACCACGTGGAACTGCGCGGAGATGACCGGGCCTGTCAAATCTTAGGTCCTGGCTGCAAAAAGGCGCAACCAGAAGACTGGGATACTGAGTATAACGACTATATTATGACTGTGGGGGTGGTTGATTCCTTAGACCAAGCCATCAAGCACATCAATCAGCATAGTACCCACCATTCTGAAGCTATTGTTACCAATGATTACCAGGCTAGTCAGCGCTTTTTAAATGAAATTGACTCAGCCTGTGTTTATGTGAATGCCTCAACCCGCTTTACCGATGGTTTTGAATTTGGTTTTGGCGCTGAAATCGGCATTGCGACTCAAAAATTGCATGCTAGAGGACCAATGGGCTTAAATGAATTGACAACCTTCAAATATGTCATTTTAGGCAATGGTCAAATTAGAAAATAAACCAAAAACACGAGCTTTTTAGCTGGTGTTTTTTTGTATAATAGAGTTAAAGGAGGGGTTATATGAATTTGTTATTTGCGGTTGATGATTTAGGCGCTAGACAAATGCTGACAACCATTTATTCGATTGTGGAAAATACCAGCTTAGAAAAAGAAAAGCTGATCGTCTATGTTTTGCAAAAGCAAAAATTGCAGCAAACAGCCTTGATTGAAGGCCTTTCAGCTAAATTAGGTTTTGTCTACCGGCCGGTTTTGATTGATGAAAAATTATTTGCATCCGCTCCGACGACCGACCGGTATCCGACGACCATTTATTACCGCTTACTAGCGCAGGAATATTTGCCGAATGACTTGGATAAAATTTTATATTTGGATAACGATTTGCTTTGCATTAATGATTTAAAGCCCCTTTATGAGCTTGATTTAAAAGATTATTTATATGCTGCCTGCAGTCACACTAGATTGGAAATGGTGGATGTATTAAATAATGTGCGCCTTGGACCCGAAAGTGGCGCAAATTATTATAATTCGGGCGTTTTATTAATGAATTTGCCGCAAATCAGAGCTGAGGTCAAGGCACAAGCTATTTTTCAATATTTGAAAGAAAATCAGAATAATTTATTTTTGCCTGACCAGGATATTTTAAATGGTTTATATGGTCAAAAAATCTTGGCCCTGCCGGATGAATATGATAATTATGATGCCAGAAAGCCCACGATATATGAAGCCATCAGTTTTGGCAGATATGATTTAGACTGGGTTATTAAAAATACACGCCTTTTACATTTTTGTGGACGGGATAAGCCGTGGAAAAAGGCATATAATGGCCGATTTGCAGGCCTTTATAAGCATTATCACAAAAAATGTCAGGATCTTTTAGGAAGGTAAAATGGAATATCAAATATATCTCAAACAATTAGCCGCTTTTAAGGCGCAAACGTCAAATAAAAGCGTAAAGTGCAGGTTAAGCCAGGCCATCGACCTGATTGATAGCCTAGCGCAGCATGATCTGCCGGCTGAAATTAGTGCTTTTAATTTTAGCGAGCAATTTATAGTGGATCATTTAGGCGATTGTCCGCAGATTATGGATATTGATCAAACGTTAGCCGACTTAAGGCAGGTGGTCATTGAAAATTTCGGCCTGTGGCACCTTTTTTCAAAGAGTTGGCTTAATGATTTGGCAACTTTTTTAGCGGGCAAAAAAACAATCCAGCTGATGGCCGGCAACGCGGTGATAGCATCTTTTTTGGACAATGTTTTGGCCGTTGACCAGCTTGATTGGCAAGGACAGGACAATCAAGCCCCCAATCCGTGGACTGATGTGGAGCAAATGGATGCTTTAGCAGCCGTAAAAAAATATTATCTGACGACCCAGGCTTTTATTTTAGAATGGGCTCCTGATTTTGACCAGGAGGATGTTAAAATCCTGCAATTTTTGCGCGATCACCAGTGGCAGGGAGATTTTATCGTGATTGGCGAGTATCATGGGGCCACTAATTCGCAAGCTTTTTGGGATTTGGCACACTTGACTGTGCCAGCCGCATTAAATATTAACCATCCAGCCATCGATTTTATTGACGACCAGGTCTTTATTGCCAGCTGAATCTTTAGATTTCTTAAATTATGCGTTGATTTTTAGATGTTTCTTTACGAACAGGGGTACTAAATTCTGTTATGATAGGGATAACGACAATGTTACGGTGAAAAGGAGTGGACTCAAATGAAAATTTTAGTTGTTGATGACGATAAAGATATTGTTGAATTGCTCAGTATTTACATTAAAAATGAAGGTTATGAAGTTGAAAAAGCCTACAACGGCAAAGAAGCCATCACTAAATTAAACACCAATCCCGATATTTGCTTAATCATCTTGGATATTATGATGCCGCAAATGGATGGCTTGGCAGTGGTCAGAGAAGTTAGAAAAGAAAGCCAAATTCCGGTTTTGATGCTGTCAGCTAAGACGGATGACTTGGATAAGATTCAAGGGTTGATTCAAGGGGCTGATGATTATGTGACTAAGCCTTTCAACCCGTTGGAAGTTATGGCACGGGTAAAATCGCTCTTGCGTCGTAGCCAGCATGATGTTAAAAATGATGAACCTGATCAAATTGAAATTGGGCCTTTAATCATTAAAAAGGATTCCCACGAAGTTGAAACGGTAACGGGCAACTCAATTCAGCTGACTGCACTTGAATTTGGTATTTTGTACCTGCTTGCTAGCCATCCCAACCGTGTCTTTTCTGCGGATGAAATTTTTGAACGTGTCTGGCAACAAGAATCAGTTGTATCAGCTAAGACGGTTATGGTACACGTCAGCCACTTGCGGGATAAGATTGAAGAAGCGACTGGCGGTGAAAAAGTTATCCAAACAGTTTGGGGTGTAGGCTACAAGATTGAATCACGTTAATGGGGTGGTCGTTTGCAATTTAAATTAACCACACGGGAAAAAAGCGAACTTTTTGGCGAAGGTATCGCGACCGTCATTTTATTGCTGCTGCTTAATATGTCCATTTTTGTGCTCATTGATCAAGAAATTGCCAGAAATCCAGGTTTGGCAGCCGGTATTTTTCAAATTAAGCTGTCATTATCCTTTGGCCCGCATGCGATTCGTTTCTGGTCTTGGGGTTGGGTCTTTACCTGTACCATGCTGCTGGTGGATGGTTTTGTGGTTTATTGGCGCTTAATGCGGCGTTACCGTCAAATGCAATTGCGGCATATTATTGCTGAACTTCACTACATCGCTTCAGGGCACTTTTCCCACCGGATTCCTTTTAAACTGACAGGACAAATGCAGCGGGTGGTCGAAAGCGTGAATGCGTTGGTCGACAGTACGATTAGTGCGATGGAAGAAGAACGGCGGATTGAACGGTCTAAAGATGAATTGATTACCAATGTCAGCCACGATATCAGAACGCCTTTGACGTCTATTATCGGCTATTTGGGATTAGTTGAGCAAAAAAAATATCAGGATGAAGCTGAACTTTTATCTTATACCCATACGGCTTTTTTGAAATCAAAACAAATGAAGTCTTTGGTAGAAGATTTATTCGAATATACCAAGGTGCGGCAAACAGATGCACCGTTAAATATCGGCCAATTAGACTTAGGCGCGATGTTAGAGCAGATGGGAGCTTCATATGAGCTTGAAGGGCAAAAGAAGGGGATGGAATTTGTGATTGATGTCCCTGACCATCCTTTAATGATGGAAGCTGATGGTGAAAAATTAGCGCGTGTCTTCAATAACCTGATTACGAATGCTTTTAAATATGGCAAAGGCGGTAAACACATCTATTTGGAAGCCAAAAATTTATCGGAACAAGAATTAATTGTCAAGGTTTCAAACGATGGCCAGCCCATCCCGGCCGAATCGGTCGGCCAGGTGTTTGAACGTTTTTATCGGGCGGAATCCTCACGTTCACGTGAAACTGGTGGATCGGGGCTTGGTTTAGCGATTGTTCAAAGTATTGTTGAATTACACCATGGCTATATTTATGTGACATCCGATGAAAAATTAACAAGCTTTATCATGCATTTTCCGGTTAAACATGAGCAAAAATTGATCAAGCCTAAGGAAGAATTAGGGCTTGAAACAATGAAGTAGGTTTTTAAAACCTACTTTTTTTGTTTGATAAACATTAAATTTCTGAAATACGTCAAAAAGCTATTGAATAAGTGATTTTTTTTGTTTATTCTTATATATGAATTAATTAGAGAGGACTGCTTAACCATGAAGTTGTTTAAATCATTGAAGAAAACAATGATCTCACTTATTGCAGGGGTAACTGTTGGTACCACTGCTTTAGCAGGTATATCAAGCCTGTCAAATCAAAAAGTTTCAGCCGCATCTTTGCCTGGTCAAACGGATACCGGCTTGAATTTAGATGTTAAAGCGGCTATTGCCGTTGATGCTAATACGGGTCAAATTTTGTACGCTAAGAACGCTGAACAAGTTTTACCAATTGCTTCAATGTCCAAAGTTATGACAGCCTACCTTGTTTTGCAAGCTGTTAAGCAAGGCAAGCTCAGTTGGAATCAAAAGATTTTACCTGATAGTGCTGCACAAAAAGTCAGTCAAGATACTACCTTATCCAATGTTCCTTTGAAGGAAGGACAACGGTATACAGTTAAATCCTTGTATCAGGCTATGCTGGTTTATTCAGCTAATGGGGCAGCCATGGCCCTGGCCGGTGCTGTCGGGGGTACGCAAAAGAACTTTATCGATATGATGCGTAAAGAAGCTGTTAAGATGGGAATCAAAGATTCTGAATGGTATACAGCTAATGGTTTAGCTAATGGTGAAGTTGGTACCGGTAAATATCCTGGTGCATCTGATAGTGCTGAAAACAAATTGTCAGCCAAAGATATGGCTATTTTGGCTTACCGCACTTTGAAAGATTATCCTGAAATTTTGGAAACCACCAGTATTGCCCGCATGAAGTTCAACAACGGTACTTCAGAAACGCAAATGGAAAACTGGAACTGGATGTTAAAAGGTTTAGCTAAGGCTTATACAGCTTTGCCGGTTGATGGCCTTAAGACAGGTACTTCTGATAGTGCCGGTGCCTGCTTTACAGCTACTGTTAACAAGGATGGCCACCGGTTGATTACGGTTGTTTTAGGTGCTAAGCATGCCAGCCAAGAAGATTTATCCCGGTTTGAACAAACGCAAAAGTTAATGTCATATTGCTATAACAGCTATTCTTACACCGATATTGCGGCTAATAAGACTTTTAGTTCCGCTAAAACTTTGCCGGTTTATCATGGCAAAGCTTTATCAGTTGGGGTTAACACCAAAGAAGCTACTAATATTTGGCTCAAAAATACGGTTTCAGCTTCTAATTTAACGGCTACAGTTACAGCTGATAAGAAACTGACAGAAAAGCATAAATTGTTAGCTCCAATCGCTAAAGGCAAAACAGTAGGGACTTTCAAGGTAACTGTTAAGGGACAAGATTTGTACTACCTTGACGGATCTAATGCCTTGACTTTGAAAGCTAAGACCACCAAAAGTGTTGATAAAGCCAATATTTTTGTGATTGCTTGGCGAACAATTACCGGAAAAAATTATTAATAGTAAAGATAAGTCGGCTTTTTAAGCCGGCTTTTTTTGTACGAAAAACGTTATTATGAACAAATTAGAACGTTTGTCGCATACTATTTCATTGTTTTTCGTGGACATTGAGTGTATATTATGAAGTTGAAAATAGAAATTAATTATTAAGGAGGAAAATACAAGATGCTTAAAGCGGAATTTAAATATATCTTCAGTCATAAGATTTTGACAGCCACAGTGTGTGCGATGATGATTATTCCATTCTTGTATGCGGTCTTCTTCTTGCGGTCTGTTTGGGATCCATATGGCAACACCCAATATTTGCCGGTTGCCGTGGTTAACCAAGACAAGTCCGTTAAATTCCAAGGCAAGACTTTTGCCGTCGGTGATCAATTGGTTAATAAATTGAAGAAGAACGATGATTTGGGCTGGCATTTTGTTTCCAAAAAGCAAGCTCAATACGGACTTAGCCATAAGAAGTATTATATGGTTATCACCATTCCCAAGAATTTTTCTAAAAATGCGACAACTGTTTTAGATAAAAATCCTAAGAAGATGCAGTTAACCTATAAAACCAATGATTCACTTAACTACATCGGGGAAGTTATTTCTAAGCAGGGGGCAACCAAAGTCGATTCCAGTATTAAAAAGTCGGTTTCAACAGCCTATGCTGATACCATGTTTAAGGTTATCAAAAAGGTTGGCGCCGGCTTTAAGACCGCAGCCACAGGCTCTAAAAAACTGGCTGATGGGTCAAAGACTTTATCTGATGGGGTTAATACCTATACTGCTGGTGTCAGTCAAGTAAACCAGGGCGTTATCAAGTTAAATGCCGGGGTTGAACCTTTAGGCAGCGGTGTTTTGAAATTGGCCAGCGGGGCTAATACCTTAGCTAACGGAATTAGTACTTATACTAACGGCGTTGACCAAGTCAACACTGGGGTTCAAACCATGAAGACTTCCGTGCCGGCTTTGACCAGCGGTGTCAGCCAATTGGCCAGTGGTTCTAACCAATTGACTAGTGGTACAGCTACACTTAATAATGGTTTAGCTACTTTGCACAATAATTCAGCTACTTTGAAGAATGGGGCTGCCAAGCTTTCCCAATTGCCGCAAGGGGCAGCCGCTATGTATGTTTTGAACAGCACAATTGCAACCGGCTTAAATCAGATTCCAGCCAGCCAATTAACCAGCATGGCGAATGAAATGGCGAGCGTGCAAACCCAAATGGCTGAAATTAAAGCCTTAGAAGCACAATTGACCCCCGTTTTAAGCCAATTGCCAACGTTGGCAACTGAACTTAAGACGGCTGAAAGTCAGTTGGCAAGCATTGAGACAGCGCAAACAGCCTTTACCAGTGCTTTGACCAGCAATCTGACTTCTATTGGCGGCCAAACCACTGAATCTTATAAGGCTGCAGCCACAGCAAATGCTGAAATTAAGCAGGTATTGGCTAGTGACAGTAATTTAACGAGTATGCAAAAAGCAGCCTTAGAAGATGCGCAAACGCAAACGGCGACGGTTATGGCTGATGCGCAAAAGACCGGGACTAATATTACCACTATTCAAACGGCAGCTAAGTCATTTGCTTCAGCAATGTCACCTGTAGCCTCCAGTTTAACGCAAATGAAGAGTCAGCTGACCAGCTTACAAAGTGCCATGACAAATGTGCAAAGCTTATTAACGAAAGCTAATGCTTTGATGTCTTCGAGTGATTCCATGACGAATACCACGATGCAGACGACCGTTAAGCAATTGGCCAGCGGGGTTTCCAACTTGCAAACCTTAGCTAAAAGTGCGCAAACTTATGCTGCACAACTGAACAGTGGGGTCAATGGTGCAAGTGCAGCTAAAGCCCTTAATGTTTCAGCTATTTTAGCTGCGGCTAACAATGGCGGCACTAGTTCAGCTACTGCTGTGATTACGTCTCAAGTTGCACAAATGTCTGCTAAATCATCCATCCCAACGTTAATTTCTGGGGTGGCAGCTTATACTAATGGGGTGGATCAAGCAGCTGCCGGTTCAAGCCAGCTTTACAGTGGCTCAGCTACTTTAGCAAACGGCTTAGGCCAGCTCAATAGTAAGGTTCCAACGTTAGCTTCAGGTGTTAACCAACTAGCTTCTGGAACGAGTCAATTAGCGGCTAATTCTTCCGCACTCAATTCGGGTGCAAATCAGCTTGCTTCAGGCTTGGATACCTTAAATGATAGTGTCCCAACCTTGACTAGCGGTATCAGCCAGCTTGCTTCAGGAACAGCTAAGTTGGATGCTAATTCCAATAAGTTAAACCAAGGTTCTAAGACCTTATATCAAGGCAATAAGAAATTGGCTAGCGGTTTAGTGACAGCTTCAGGAACTGTTTCCAAGCTTAATTTGAATAATGTTAATGCCAAGATGTTTGCTAGTCCAACTAAACTCAACGAAAAACATTACAGTGTTGTGCCTAACTACGGTTATGCCTTAGCACCATACATGCTTTCAGTTGCTTTATTTGTTGGTTCTTTAGTCTTCAACTTGGTTTACCCAATTCGCCGTTTGTCCACCGAAGATGGTACAGCAGAAGAATGGTTCTTAAGCAAAGTATCGATTGGCGCTTTAGTAGCCGTGGGCAACGCTATAGTTGAAACAGGTTTGATGATGATTTGCGGTCTTCATCCTGACCACCCATTCCAAATGGTCGCTAATGCCATCTTCTTCTCTTTGACATGTATGTTCTTAGTGATGTTCTTAGCGATGTCATTTGGCAACCCAGGCCGGTTTGTGGCCATGATTTTGCTGGTTATCCAACTTGGCGCCTGTGGCGGGTCTTTCCCAATTGAAATTACGAAAGGGATGGCTGGCTTCTACCAAGCTATTAATCCATACTTGCCGATGACTTATTCAGTTTACGGCTTCCGTGAAGCTTTAACATCAGGTCTTGGTTCAATGCAAGTCTTGCATTCCATCTTAGTGCAATTAGTCTTTATTGTAGTCTTTGGTGGTTTTCTTTATACCACAATGCGGATTATCCGTCCGGATCAAGAATACAAGGAAGATTGGGTTAGCGAATATCCAGGCAATTAAGTAAAATAAAAAAGGTTCACGCAATAGCGTGAACCTTTTTTTGGCCTTATTTACCTTCGAAGCCGAGCATTAAGCCGCCTTTTTGGGCGTAATAAGTGCATAATCCTCTAGTCTGAGTGATTTTGATTTGGGCCTTAGGATAAATGTTAATGATGGAAGCTTTTAAAACATTAGCGGCTGTTTCATTTAAAGTATGGGCGATAATCACTTTACCACCGGTATAGTTGCGTTCTTCCATGTCTTTGAGCATGATAGCGACGGTTTTTTTCAAGCCGCGTGGTTTGCCGATAGGGGTTAATTCACCATCTTGGGCGATACCCACGAGACGAATTTTAAGCATGGTTGCTAATTTAGCCACGGCAGGCTTGATACGACCATTTTTAGCCAGATTTTCAAGGTTTTCTAAAGCAAAACTTAACTTAGCTTTGTTAGTATAAGCTTCAATTTCAGTGACGATGGCCTCAAAAGGCATACCGGAAGCAACTAAGTCTTCCAGATGTTCGATGATTAAGGCGATGGAAGGACCAGCTGATTTAGAGTCGATGACGTGAATTTTAACTTCGGGATGGTCTTCCATATATAGTTGAGCAGCTTGGACGGCGCTGGAGTAGCTGCCGGAAAGCTTACTTGTAATCGTTACGGCAAAAATTTCATCATAACCAGCGAAAGCTTCCTGCCAAGCCGCAATGCTAGGGCAAGCGGTTGAAGTTTTTTCACCTTGATGAAGTTTATCAACTAATGTTTCGATGGATAAGGAGGTGTCATCTTTAAAATCCTGACCGTCAATGCTAATAGTTAAGGGAACTGTTTCAAAAGCAACCTTGTCTAAGCTTAAGACATTTGAAGCTGAATCAGAAATAATTTTTGTTGTCATTTTTTAAGTCCTTTTAGATTTAAATTCTTAGTTATAGGTTTTTAAAAAACCGCTGATTTACTATTAGAGTATAGCCTGAATTGACTTACTTGTAAAGCGTTTTTGAAAAACGGCTTAGATAGAATGATTGACTAGTTTTGGTTAAGCCTTTATAATACAGGCAATAAGTGAAGAAAGGTGAGGAAATGGTTTCACCAAAAAAACAACAATTACAAGCGAACTTATCCGAATATAGGTTGCCGGCTTTTGAGCAGATTCCTGATGTGGGGCTTTATTTAGAGCAGACGGTCTATTTTATTAATGAGCATTTAAAGCCCTTAAATGGAACTAATTTGACGAGCTCGATGGTGAGTAATTATGTCAAGCAGGGCATTATCCAAGGACCAGTTAAAAAAATGTACTACCGTGAGCAAATAGCAGATTTATTTTTTATTGCGATTGCCAAAACAGTGCTTTCGTTGAATGATTTAAAACTGTTGATGAAAATACAGCACCAAACCTATCCTTTAACGGTTGCTTACCCGTATTTTCAAGCTGAATTTCAAAATATTTGGGCGCATGTTATTGATGAAAATAAGCCTTTAGCAGTGATAGGAACGGAACAGACAGAAGAAAAAGCCATGCTGCAAAGTATTATTCAAGCTGCTTCATATAAAATTTATCTAGATAACTATTTTACCCTGCTGCGTTAGGATTAAAAGGGGCGTGGTATAATTGAGATATAGGAGGGATTTTTATGGAATCGTCCAGAGAAGAACGCAAAATTGAAATTTCAAAGTTGGGTCAAGACTTTATGCCGGGAACCCATGTTGAATTTACCTATCACCGCCACCATTTTTCAGGTGTTGTGGAAAAGCAACTGCGCAATTCAGCTATTTTAGTTTTTGATGATGAATTCAAGAACACCACCACGGCCCTTGATTTAAAGCAAAAAATTGTTATCTCATATCAAAAAATGACCTTGCAAAACTAGGGTGCAAGCGTGAGCGCTTATGAGCCGTAAAATAAGCTGCGACCACCGCCGTGGGTCTGCAAGCCCCCAAGGTGGTTGTGCTTATTTATAGGCTCATGCGAGCGATTGCCCGACTAAAACTAGGGTGCTTTGGCGAATGCTTAGGCTTTGTACGCTAAGCTGGCTCCACCAACGCCGTATGGCTTTAGCCATCAAGGCGGTGGAGCCTTAGCGCTAAAAGCCTATGAGCCAAAGCCGTACTACACTAGGGTGCAAGCGTGAGAGGTCATACGCCTCCTGCAAGCAGACGGGCACCTTTGGAGGATTTTTTTACTACATTTGAATATCAGGTGCAAAGAGGGAAAAGTCCTCTTTTTTTATTGTTCGGATTTTAATTAGATTTGCATGAAAGCGCGATTTTGGATTTCAGTTCATTTACATCTTATGTTATAATCGAAATTGCGGGGTTTGTTCCGCATTTAAATTGACATTCAGATAATGATGGAGGAATACTGTGGAAAAAGAACAACCACGTTGGGCAGAGGTCTTTAAGATTGCTATGCCACTGTGTTTGAGTTATATTCCCATCGGACTTGCCTGTGGGATTTTGCTGAATGCAGCTGGGTTTAATCCATTGCTGACAGCTTTGGTTTCAATGTTAGTCTTTTCTGGCGGGGCGCAATTCATGATTGCGTCCATGCTAACGACGAGTGCCCCAATGCATACAATTTTAGTTATGCTGTTCTTCCTAGAATTGCGTTATGCACTTTTAGGATCCAGTTTGTCGCAATATGTTCGGGGAACAAGTAAAAAATTTTTATACTTCTTTGCTGTTTCTTTGAACGATGAAAATTATGCAGTCAATTACCTGAAATTCGCTACTGATAAAGAATGGACGCCTAAAGATGCGTTAATGGTCGAACATTATTCACTGTTATTTTGGACTTTGGCTAATTTAATCGGGAGCCTCATCGGAAATGTGATAAAAATTGATTTAGCTATTGTTGATTATGCGTTAACTGCACTTTTCTTGTATATGATTGTCATGCAGATTAAGAATAAATTGACGATTTTAACCAGTTTGATTTCGGCTATTTTAGCAATTGTTTCGATGGCTGTGCTCAAGAGTACAATGGGACTAGTTGTGGCGACGCTGATTGCCTCTTTGATTGGTTTTGCAATCGAAGATACTTTAGTAAAAAAGGGGCACACCAAAGGTTTTTGGCTGAAGCGTATCAAGCCAAAGGCGAGTCGCAAAGTTATCAGCAGGTAGGGGTAATTTAGGATGAATATGACGACGACAAATCATTTTATTTTGATTATTTTGTCGATGTTAGTTGCTTTTGGACCGCGGTTTATTCCGTTGCGAATTTTTTCGACACGGGAGATTCCGCAATGGTTCAACGAGTGGATGAAGTATGTGCCCGTTTCACTATTTACAGCTTTAGTTGTTAAAGATGTTTTTATGAATACGAAAAATTATACTTTTGTTGGCTTTGACTACATGGCAAAAATTTTAGCTTCCGTTATCGTTGTGGCTATTGCCTATAGGTCACGCTCAATGGGATTATCCGTTGTGTTTGGGCTTGTAGCGGTCGCATTGCTAGCGATGACATTTCCACTGTAAGAAAGTAGAGCTGGATTAACAGCTCTTTTTTTAGTATAACGATAAATTTTTAATTCCTGTTAAGGAAAAGTTAAAGCATGTTATAATTGAAGGTAAAAGAGGTGAATTTGATGAAAAGATGGTTGTGGTGGACGATTATTGGAATTATCCTGCTGGTTATTTTCGGCGGCTATGCTTATACCAGCAAAATCCAAACACGTCAATACTATGAAAATGCGATTGCTGAAGGCAAGCAGCATATTAAAGACGGCGATTATAAAGCGGCTAAACTTTCGTATCGCAATGCCTTAAAGAAAAAACCCAACGATCAGCTGGCAACGGTGGTTTTAGGCCAATTAAACAATTATCAGCGCGGGCTCAATGAAGTAAATAAGCGCCAATATAGCAAGGCTAAAGCACACTTTCAAAAAGCTTCAAATGTTGATGCCGGCTCTTCAATGCTGGTTCGGCGATCTGCTGGGATGGCCACTGAACTGACAGAGGTGCTTAAAGAAAGAAAAATTTTTACTAAAGCTTATCGCAGAGCCGAAATTTTAGCTGATAATTATGAATATACAGCCTCTAATACCAAGTTAGCTGTTATTTTAGGCTATGGCAGTATCACGGAAGATTATTATCAAGATCTTTATCAAAAGGCGAAGAAGTTAAAAAATAAAAATGATCAAATTTTAAGTTCGCTGGGATATACCGTTGATAGTGACACCGATACGTCCAGCGATAGTAGCAAGAATACGAAGCAAAATGTGATTGTAAGCAATCATTTTTCATCGGATGAAGTCTATCAAAATATTACCAAAAAAGAGATTAAACAAGCCCGTAAAATTTTGAAACAGCGGGGCTTAGATGAAAAAGCTTTTACAGATGAACAGGTAAAACAGGTTATCTGGCGTTCGAAAAATGAGGGCAAGAACATTCAGGACATTGCTGATGAATTTAAATAAAAAGAGCTGCGTTAACCGCAGCTCTTTTTTTACTGGTGAGAACAGGAAACAGTATAATTAGCCTGACTGGAATCGTGTCGGACGGTATAGGCCAGCATTTGACCATTGGAAAGCCACGTGAGGTGGTTGAGTTCTAATACCGGACTTTTGGGAGGCAGGTTTAAATATTTAACATCCAAAGAGTCGGCGTAAGTAGCGTGTATGCGGTTGAAACTACCGCCAAATTTAAAGCCGCATTGCTCTAAGAGATAATTTTTAAGCCCTAACGTAAGCTTAGCTTCAGCCAGTTTAGGAACCAGTTTAACGGGCAAAAATGTTTTTTGTAAAAAACAGTGCGTCTGATCTTTTAATAAAATATACAGGGTAAAAACCGGCTCAAACCGGCCTAACTGTAAAATTTTGCCAATCTTTAAATCGGGCAGACCGACGTTAATCTTTAAAATCTCAGGTTGAACCTGACTATCAAAAGCCGTTTCCAGCGGAATATCCAGTGCTTGTCTAAAACAAGGCTGGGGAGCAACAAATGTTCCCAGACCAGACTGTTTATAAATTAAGCCTTTAGCTTCTAATGAGTCTAGGGCTTTTTTGACGGTTAAGCGGTTGACACTGAAAAGTGCAGCTAATTGTTTTTGATTAGGTAATTTGTCTTTGGGCTGGTAAAACCCCGCTGTAATCTGTTCTTGAATGGTGTGAGCCACAATTTGATATTTGGTTGGCACATAATCTCCCCCCTTTAACTCCTTACGGGCTATTATGCGCTAACTTTTAAATAAAAGCAAATTTATTTAATATAAAATTGTATCTTTTTTATATTAGTAAATTATATTCTTATAAAATAAAAAATCTGATTGGAATCAGATTTTTACGACCGGTATTTATGTTGCCAATGATATGAAATTGGCAGAGCTATTTCCCACAAGGAAAAGACCAAAAGGACGCTGCCAAGCGTGTCTGAGGGAAAATGGACATGCAAATAGATGCGGGTTAAAGCAATAATAATAATCCAAAGAAAACCTAAGCCATCAACTATCCAACGCAAGAGACGACTTTTGATATGAGGCACCAGCAGCAAGCAGACCAAAAAAACGAAGAGAGCTGTCCCGAAGGTGTGTCCGCTGGGAAAGCTGAAGCCAGCCTGCGGAATCAACTTATCGGTTGGTCGCTTGCGCTGAACAATATTTTTGACGATAAAATTGGTTAAATTAAAGCTGATAATGACTAAAGAGGCCCACGTAGCATCAACCAAATCATGTTTTTTCCAAACTAAAAAGCAGATTAATAAGGAAAAGACGAAAGAAACACTGGGACTGCCCAGATTGGTTAAAAAAATAACGATTTTGGTGTGACTAGGTGTAATGAATTGTCCCAAGAAATGGCGAATAGTATCATCGAAAACTTTGACCCAAGCTAAATTGAAATGTATCGAAAAAGCGAGAACTAAAAATAAACTAAAATTGATACCGGCATAGAGGGGACGGTATTTATTTTGCATAATATTGATCATAACTAACATCCTTTCTGAAAAATTGTAGCATGTAAATCCGCAAGTAAAAGCTAATTTTTGTTAAACATGTTAAACAAATCTTTAGGAATTTAGAACTAAATATGTTATAATGCGACAATGGATAATGAGAATGATAGAATAGGAAGATAATAATGCTTAGCAAAAGAAATTATTTAGAATTAGTTGCACTATTTGTGGTGCTTGTCCTGGCAGCATTTAAAATTCCTTTGTTTAAATGGCTGTTTGCTTATGACGGTTTTATTGGCTATACTTTTTTGAATTTGCTGATTATTGTGATGCTGATTGACATTGTAACGATGATTTATTGGAGACAAGATTAGCTTTTAATTTTCCTATGTGATAAGATAACATTCGGATTGCATAGGAGAAGAGAATTGAAAAGTAAAGCGAAATTTTATATGATCTTTTGGCTGGCAGGGTTGATATTTAATTTGCTGCTGGCGGCTGATACGCTAAGCAGTACTTTTTTAGTGACGAAATTACCACTAGCTAAGTCGCCTTTAACGGTCAATAAGGTGCTGATTAAAGGGCTGGATAATGCTATCGTTGAGGTGGCGCAATTCAGTAATCTGAAATTGTCTTTGACACAAGAATTAACGCTGACAACCGGGCAAGTGGATCATTTGTATCATCATGCTGCCCAAAAATTTACGCATAATTCTTCACGGCTTTTTTCCAGTCAGGAATTATATCAAATGTTAAACAGCAATATCTTAAAGCATAGTTCAGCCGCTGATAAAAGTTATTGGAAAAAGCATCGCGCAGCTTTTAAAAAGAATCTTAAAATTTATTTAGCTGTCAGACAGCAGAAAACACGGGTTCAAGCTAATTATGCCTGGTATCAAAAGACCGTTTGGCTGGCTAAAATTGTTTTTCCTTTAAGTCTTTGTTTGCTGGTGGCGACTTTAATAGCTTGCCTAATTAAAGAACCAAAGCTTGATTACCTTTGTACAGTTGGCTGTGCGCTTTTGTTAGCTGGAATCGGGATTTTAATATCGGCGCTTTTTTGGTCTTATCGGTTTAATAACTATATTCCTACTAATTTAGATTTAGCCAATAGCGCCTTTTATATGTATGTGATTTTGATAATTCAAACAAAGTGGCTTTTAGCTGTTGGTTTATTGGTACCAGCAATGATTTGTTTAATTATTGATTATTTGTCGGATGATTTAACTAAAATTGAATTTAAATTTTAAAACAGGCGGCGTAGGTCGCCTTTTTTAGAGGTTGAAGAATGGAATTTATTTTTGAAAATACTGGCCAAATATCCCTAACCATTAAGCAGCTTTTGAAGCAAAATGGTGTCAGCAAGCGGATGCTGGCCAAACTTAAGCATGGACAAGGACAGGTTTTAAAAAAGCAAAAACCAAGGTCTTTGTCATTTAAGGTTCAGCCAGGCGAAACAATTACATTTGTTTTGCCAAAAGAAGCAGCGGATCCCAGAATTGAAACCAGTTTTGAGCCTATCAGTGTTGTTTATGAAGATCAAAACTGGCTTCTGGTGAATAAACCAGCCGGCGTATCCAGTGTCCCTGGTCCGACTAACCAAACCGATACGATGGTGAACCGGGTTAAGGGTTATTTAGTATCCAGTCAAGCGGAAAATCTGGTTATCCATGTGGTTTCAAGACTGGACCGCTTCACAAGCGGACTGATGCTGTTTGCTAAGCACAGTTTTGCGCAGGGCATGGTTGACCAGCTGCAATTGGATAAAAAATATTTAGCCGTTATTTCAGGGCATTTGAAGCAGGATAAGGGTGTTATCGATTTGCCTTTAAAACAAGAAGAAGGGGCTTTTAGACGGTTGGTTGATCCAACCGGTCAAAAAGCGGTGACCTGTTATGAAGTAAAAGAAAGATATCACGAGGCTTCTTTAGTTGAGTGCACCTTAAAAACGGGGCGGACTCATCAGATTAGAGCGCATTTTGCAGCTTTAAACCACCCGCTTGTGTCAGATAGTTTATATGGCGGACCCCTGGAAGAAGCCTGCCCTAGACAGGCCCTGCATGCTTACTATTTAAGCTTCAATGATCCTTTTTCAAAAAAGCAGTTGACTTTTAATGCGGAGCTGCCGGATGATTTGGAAGCTCTTTTGGCAAAATTAGCACAAAAGACGTAAAATTAGGCTAACTGGTAAGATTTTTTTGGTATAATCAAGTTAAGCTAAAAATAGTTTGAGGTGAAAGGTATGACACCAAAGAAAGAAGATTATTTAAAAATCATCTTTGAATTGGGTGGGCGTAAGAAAAAAGTTTCAAATAAACAAATTGCACTTAGTTTAAATGTGGCGGCAGGATCGGTTACTGAAATGGTGGCTAAGCTGGTTAAGGAAGGCTTGGTAGATCATACGCCTTATGCAGGAATTTCATTGACTGCGCAAGGAACCAAGGTGGCTGAAGCTTTAGTACGCCGTCATCGCCTATGGGAAACATTTTTGGTTGATAAGTTGAAATACAAGCTGCCCGATGTGCATGATGATGCCGAAGTTTTAGAGCATGTTACCAGTGATAATCTGATGGATCATTTAGAAGTTTTTTTGGGTCATCCGGAACACTGCCCTCATGGCGGAATTATTCCTGATTTATCAGGGACTTATCGCGAAGAAAGTTATTTGATTTTAGCAGATGTGCCTGAAGGACAAGAAGTTATCGTGGATCGTTTTATTGATAACCATGAATTGCTGACTTATTTGGATGATATTCACATTAAATTAGGCGACAAATTGATTGTAGGTGAACATGCGCCTTTCGAAGGGCCGATTGCATTAACTTACAGTGATAGCGGTGAAAAAACCAGCATTGGCTACAAGGCAGCACATTATATTTTCGTTAAATAAGCTAATCAGCTATTATAAAAACTTTAAATGTGTTATAATGATTTAGTATTTTTGATTGGTTAGTTTGGGTATCGTTTCATCAACATCTCCATGCGCCGGCAGAATTACAATATTTTTGCCCTCAAAAGGGCGCAGGAGGAATTTCAATATGGAACAAGGTACAGTTAAATGGTTTAATTCAGAAAAAGGTTACGGCTTCATTACTCGTGAAAACGGCAACGATGTTTTCGTACACTTTTCTGCAATTCAAGGTGAAGGCTACAAGACTTTAGAAGAAGGCCAACACGTAACATTTGATGTTGAAGAAAGCGAACGCGGCTTGCAAGCTGCTAACGTGGTTAAGGACTAAAAAGTTTTTAACTTAACTATTAAAGCTAAGGGTAAAGCCCTTAGCTTTTTTTGTGCTTTACTTTCGTTTTTTTCTTTGTCATAATCGGTAAGAAAGGGCAGGTAAGGCAAATGGATGTAGAGCATGATGAATTAGCAATGGAAGTCATTTTAAATGCCGGCAGATTGATGATTGAAAGTGGCTCTGATATGGCTCGGGTAGATGATACCATGTATCGGATTGCACGCAACGCCGGCATTGTTGAGCCGCGCATTTTTGAAACAACGACGGGAATTATGATGACGGCGCCTAAAACCAAATTAACACGGATTGAGCCGATTAATAAGCGCAGTATTGATCTGGAATTAGTCTCGCGGGTCAACCAAATGTCGCGTGATTTTCAAGCTGGGAATATTTCTTTAGAAGAGATGCGGGATAAACTGGTGATTTTGAGTCAAACGGCGCCCACCTTTAAAATTTCTTGGCAGGTCTTTGCGGCGGCCGCAGTAAGTGCGACGCTGATGGTGATGTATGGTGGCAAATGGATTGATTTTTTACCGGCATTTATTATCGGCGGAATCAGCTATTATATTTATTGGTATATCAATACTAAGTTTCGGGTTAAATTTGTGAGTGAATTTTTAGCGGCGGTATCAATTGGCCTGATGTCGGCTTTAGCGACGCATTATCATTTAGCCAGTGATATGAGTATGGTAGCAATTGGGGCTATCATGCCTTTGGTGCCGGGGGTGCCGTTGACTAATGCAGTGCGTGATGTTTTAGCCGGTCATTTGCTAAGTGGAATTGCTAGAGGAACCGAAGCTTTGATTTCAGCGTGTGCGATTGGCTTTGGGATTGCTGTCGTACTGCGCTTTTTATGAGGTGAGATTTTGGAATGGTTAATGCAGCTTAGTTTCAGCTTTTTAGCGACGGTCGGATTTGGAATTATCATAAATATCCCCAGAAAAGGGCTTATCCCTTGCGGATTAGTGGGGACTTTGGGATGGGCTGTTTATTTGTTAGTTAAAGATTATGGACACAGTATGGTTTTGGCTAACTTACTGGCAGCTTTTGTGATTGGTATTTCGGCGATGTTTTGTGCGCGGATGATGAAAATGCCGATGATTTTATTTAATATTCCCAGTTTAGTACCTTTGGTTCCTGGAGGCCAGTCATACAATGCGGTGCGTTCATTTGCCTTTGGAATGAACGATCAAGCCCTAGATTATTTAGTTCAAGCCGGGATGATTGCCGGTGCGATTGCCGTCGGCTTTTTTTTAGCGGAATTTGTCTCGCAAGTTTATTTTAAAGTTATAAGTGCAAAAAAATAGACGGTGCAGTCACCGTCTATTTTTTTATTAATTAGTAGTTATTTTGATTGTTATAATCAGACGTTGTATTGGAGTCATACCCATTAGTATCAGTTGAATAGTCGTTAGTCGTTGTGTATGAATAGCTGCTATCGTAATCACTGTCGCTTGCGTCGTCGTCATCATTGAAGAGGCCGGTTGAACCGGTTGTAGCTTTTTTCAAACCCAAAGCCTTGCGCAAAAGGTTGGTAATGCGTTGTTTTTCGGTAGTGGTTGGAACTTCAAATGATTGGCCGTCAACCATCGTCGATTGACCGGCTAAGTGGTCAGTGACCATATTGTGGGTTGCAACCCGGTATTTGCTGCCAACGACCAGCAAGTCGTTGAAGCTTAGGTCAGTCACCATTTGGTTGGAAACGGTTGACAAAAACTTTTGACTGATTAATGAGGTCAACTGGCTGCTTTTGAAGGCTAATTTGGTTAAAACTTGTCGTTGACGAGTTTGGCGGCCGTAATCGCCAAGTGGGTCGTCATGCCGCATTCGGACATAGGCTAAAGCGCGAGCACCATTCATATGTGTTTTTTGACCTTTGACGAATGACTGATTGTCATAGGTAAAAGTTAGTTCAGGGGTAACATCGATGCCGCCCACAGAATCGATTAGCTTTTCCAAACCACCCATATTGATGGTAGCGTAAAAATCAATTGGCACATTGAGATATTTTTGCACCGTTTTGACCGCTGTACCAGATCCGCCGTAGAAATAGGCTGAGTTCAGCTTTGAAGGCGTCATGGATTCATAACCTGGGATCGTAACCTTGGTATCACGTGGCAAACTGACGACGGTCATGGTTTTCTTTTGGGGGTTGAGCACGGCAATCATCATGGTGTCAGTTCTGCCTTTGAAGTTACGTCCTAAAGCCCCGGTATCAGTCCCCATCAATAAGACGGAGATGGGACGGCCTTTTTTTAAGGCTGAAGCAACATTCCGTGCTTTTTGGATGTTAGATGATTGAAAAATAGAATCAGCTGCTTTTTTAGCGCTCATAATTTTTGCATAAGCAAAGCGACCGCCGACAACAGCTAAAATGACGGCCACTAGCAAAGCCCAAAAGAAGCAGCCTCGTCGTTTTTGCTTTTTCTTTTTAGCATACCGGTGTGGTCGTTGATTTACACTTTGCCGTGGGCGTTGCAGCCGTCGGTTGTGGTCATATGATCTTTGTGGCATGACTTTTCCTCCTTACCTATGACCTATGATAAAACTGATAATCAAAATAAGTAAGACGAAAGTGGTAATTTTTGCGTAAAGCAGGTCGTTTTCCTTGATAAAGGCATAAATGGAGACCACGACCCGCAAGACGGGAGTCAAAATAAGCAAGTAGATACCGGCCATCATCCAGGCATAGGCTTTAAGCTGGCCGACTCCTGTGATAATGGCAGCTAAGGTTGTGGGAAAAGTTTGCCCAGGATAGCCGCTTGTTTGATGAACTAAAAATAAAATAAAGCCGCAAATCATCACGCCGGCTGCTAAGAGTACACCAATCCGCATAATTTTGCCGATAACGACTTCGACGGCCATCATTTCTTCCCGTGTCGTTTCTTTCTTATTCATTAGATTGTCACCCCAAATCCTTTCAAAATCATCTGTAAGCCCAAATAAAGCAGGATAGGAATAAAGACTGCTCTAATAACTTTGGATGGCAGAATCTGCATAATGCGGCTGCCGATGGTAGCCCCGCCAATGATACCAAGGGCTAAAGGAACGGCAATTTCAGGCCTGATGGAGCCATTGAAGAAATAAACGGTGGCACTGGCTGCTGCCGTAACACCCATCATCAAATTACTGGTAGCGCTGGAAGGTTTGAGCGGCATTTTCATAGCACCGTCCATAGCCATCACCTTGAAAGCTCCCGAGCCAATCCCGAGCATGCCGGAGGCTAACCCTGCGCCAAACATAATTAAAGAACCTAAAGGTACATTTTCCACTTGGTAGTCGATTTGTTGGTGCAAATTTTTGTCATAGTAAGAGCTGTTTAGCCGTAATTTTTGGGCCAAATGGTCGGGTTCCACCCGTTTGAGAACTTCTTGTCCGCGGCACAATTTACGGTACATATTCCAGCTTGAGAAAATCAAAAGAGAGCCAAATAAGATGTAAAGAATCATTGGATCAAATAAACCGGTTAATAAAGCACCGATAATGGCGCCAATGGTTGTGAAAATTTCCAAAAACATGGCTACTCTGAGATTTAAAACGTCGTCACGCAAAAAGGCAATGGTTGAGCCTGAACTGGTGGCGATAACGGCGATGATACTGGCTCCGATGGCGTATTTGATATCTAAACCTAAAGCCAAAGTAACAATGGGTGTGATAATCATCCCACCGCCGATGCCGAGGATAGCTCCCATGATACCGGCGAAAAGGCCGATAAGGAGCATAATAATTGCTGTATGAAGCATAAAAAGAATCCTTTCTAAATCAAAAAATACAAAATCTATTCTAGCAGATTAGGTAAATTTTTTTTTCAAAAATGGTGCAATTTCTTGCAAAAAAAATAAAAACTTAATAAAGTAGGTATGAGTATATTAAGAATGGAGGGCCTAAAATGTTTTATTGCCAAAGATGCGGGCGCCAGCTGGAAGCTAATGAATTGAGATGCCACTTTTGCGGTATTGTCCAAGAACGTGAGGGCACATCGATTGAAACCAAACCATGCAAGCAATGTAAAAAAGCTATTCCGGTCAATGCCAATTTTTGCCCTTACTGCGGGCTTGATCAAGCCACGCTTTTTTATGACGAAACTGTCAGCCAGCCAGAGCCGCAAGAGGATGACCCTGATAAATTACTAGAACAGATGCTCAATGATGATACGTTGAAAAATATTGAAAAAATCGAAATTAATTCGCCCCAGGATTTGGAAAATTTCTTAATGAAAATTGAGGCTGAAACCAAAAAGATGCAGGCCGCAAATGCCAAAAAATATCATATTGGCAAAAATGAATCGGTTAAACCAGGATTGATCGTATCTACTAAACTGATGTTAAAAGATATGTTTAAAGTCAACAAACGCCTAGGGGCAGATGACTTTTTTTGGGGCTATTTAGGTATGTATGTCTTAACAATCATTTATAGTATAGGCTTGGGTGTTATTTTAAGTATTGTAAGTCAAATAAATTCTCATTTGGTCAGCTTGATTTTTGCTGTCGGCTTTTATGGCTGGATTATCTTTTTTGTTTTTGTAACGCTCACGGCGTTTATCAGACGATTTCATGACAGCGAGCTGCCGGCTTGGCTGATTTGGCTGAGATTTATCCCTGGGTTTGGTGAATTTATCTGTTTGCTGCTGGCTTTGAAGTCACAAAAAATTACCAGCGGCAAATATACTTTTAGGAGTAAAAAGAGGGACAAATTTTAAAAAACGTTGATAGTATTTGCCCGGTTTTCCTTTTACAATATAGATATTAAATATCCATGGTGAAAGGCGGGATGAAGATGCAATTGACAAAAGGATTTGAACAAGCAGCTTGTATTACGGCGCTTTTGGCGACCCAAGACCGCCGTATTCCCCTGGCTTCACATGTCATCCATACACGGGTCAGCGGATCGGCGACATATTTGAAAAAGATTATGCGCAAATTGGTGGTTGGTGGTGTAATCAAGTCAGCCTCAGGCAATAGCGGCGGTTTTACTTTGGCGGATGATCCTAAAAAGATTACCGTTTTGCAGGTGGTACAAGCCGTTGAAGGCAATATTCACACTTATCCTAATAATGGTTTGCTGGAATTAGTTTTTAGCGATTTTAGGCCTTTAGCCAATGAAGGCAGCAGCGCCATCAATAAAGTTTTTGAGCAGGCGGATTTGGCGTGGGAAAAGGCCTTAAACAGGGTTACTCTCTATGATATTTTATGTCAAACGCTGGGGACAACAGATATTCCTTTGGTCGATTGGAACCAATTGCAGCTTTCCTATAGTGAACAAGCGGCCCTGTGGATGGAGAAGTTAAAGAACAATTTGGCCAATAACAAAAACTAAAATACTTGCATTTTTTTAAGAAAGGGCTTAAGATAGTCCATGTCGAAGAAGAGGTCGCGAATATTATCAGTAAGTCAGCTGAGCGGGTAAAGAAGCTTAGAAGCTGAGTGAAAGGGATATTTGCCGAAGCGCCGGTTAGCTTTACCTAGCCTGCGCTGGGACTTGGTTTAAGAGACCAAGGACTGTCGCTGCTTCATGGCAGCGGAGCGCTATCGAGATATATACTTTATTATTACCAGAATGAAAGTATTTAGATAGAAAACGCAACGCACAATTCTTCGTGAATTGTGCGTTTTTTTGCTTGCATGACCTCCTCGTAAATTAATTTTTAGGAGGATTTTTTTATGGCGGAAAATAAGGTTAAGCGGACACTCCAGACGAGACATTTGTCGATGATTGCTCTGGGTGGAAGTATTGGGACGGGGCTATTTGTAGCTAGTGGCAGTGCCATTAGTACAGCCGGTCCGGGCGGGGCTTTGGTAGCTTATCTTGGTATTGGAATTATGGTGTATTTTTTGATGACATCATTAGGCGAAATGGCCACATATTTGCCAATTACCGGCTCTTTTGCGGAATATTCCCGGCGGTTTGTTGATCCGGCTTTAGGATTTGCGATGGGCTGGAATTATTGGTTTAATTGGGCGATTACGCTGGCAGTCGATTTGTCGACCGCTTCATTGGTGCTTAAATTTTGGTTTCCCCACCTTCCAGCGTGGATTTTTTCACTATTTTTCCTTGCAATTATTTTTGCAATTAATGCCTTATCCGTTAAATCATTTGGTGAAGCTGAATTTTGGATGGCGCTGATTAAAGTTGTCACTGTGGTTGTTTTCTTAGCAGTCGGTTTGCTGACGATTTTTGGCATTTTAGGCGGTAAGGCGACTTATTTGGAAAATTTTACCTATAAGAAAGCACCTTTTGTTGGTGGCGTACCTGCTATTTTGAGTGTTTTTGTTGTGGCAGGTTTTTCTTTTCAAGGGACAGAGTTAATTGGGATTACTGCCGGTGAAACAAAGAATCCTGAAGAAAGTCTGCCTAAAGCCATTAAGCAGGTCTTTTGGCGGATTTTACTCTTTTATATTTTGTCAATCTTTGTGATTGCTTGTTTAATTCCTTATACCAGCCCTAACCTGCTGGGGTCAAGTGCTTCTGATATTGCTATCAGTCCTTTTACTTTGGTCTTTAAGCGGGCAGGATTAGCTTCAGCTGCTTCGGTGATGAATGCTGTTATTTTGACATCTGTTTTATCAGCGGCTAATTCAGGGATGTATGCTTCGACCAGAATGCTGTTTGCTTTAGGTGTCAGTGGAGACGCTCCGAAACCTTTTGCCATGGTCAATGGGCGCGGGATTCCGATTTTTGCCTTGCTGGGCACGACCTTTGTCGGGTTATTAACTTTCTTGACCAGCATTTTTGGGACCCGGATTTATACCTTCTTGGTTAATGCCAGCGGATTGACCGGTTTTATTGCTTGGGTCGGGATTGCCATGGCTCATTACCGGTTTAGAAAAGCTTTTATTGCGCAAGGACATGATTTAAGCGAATTGAAGTATCATGCTAAGTGGTTCCCCTTAGGGCCAATTTTGGCTTTTGTTTTGTGTATTTTAGTTATTGTTGGTCAAGATTTGAAATCATTTGCCAACTTTGACTGGCAGGCTATCGGGGTTACTTATATGTCAGTTCCATTGTTCTTCATTTTATTTTTATACTATAAAATTAGGCATAAAACGAAGCTGATTCCTTTGGAAGAGATTGATTTAAAGCGGCCTGATATTTCTGAAAAAGATGAAAAATAAGATTTGAGCTTGAAATTTAAAAGCAAATGTAATACGATATTGGTAAATAATCGAAAAAACATCTAAGTTCGCCATAAGTAGGCTATACAGAGAAGTGAGATTGCTGAGAATCACAAGCCGAAACTCCAGCGTATTTAATATGGGCGGGTAATGCCGCACGGGAGATCGTTAACTCTAAAAGAGCGGCCTTGTGCCGAACTTGGGTGGTACCGCGAGAAGAGTCTTTTCGTCCCAGATGGGGATGAGGAGGCTCTTTTTTTCGATTAGATTAGAGGAGGAAAAAAGATGTTAGATATTAAGATGATTCGTCAAAATACTGATGAAGTCAAAGCACGTTTAAAAACGCGCAATGTTGATCCGGCTAAGATTGATGCTTTATTAGGAGAAGACAAACGCCGCCGTGAATTATTGGTTGAATCTGAAGGTTTGAAGCAAAAACGTAACGAAGTGTCTGAAGCTATTGCCCAAGCTAAGCGCAATAAAGAAGATGCCAGCCAAGCTATCGCTGATATGCGTGAAGTTGGCGCAAAAATCAAAGCTTTGGATGAAGAATTGGAAACAGTTGAAGCCAAGGTTAAGGATATGGCTTCCCGCTTGCCTAACTTGCCAAACCCAACCATTCCAGTTGGTCCTGATGAAGAAGCTAATGTTGAATTGCGTAAAGTTGGTACTCCAAGAGAATTTACGTTTGAACCAAAAGCTCACTGGGATATTGGTGAAAACTTGGGTATTTTAGATTTTGAACGTGGTGCTAAAGTTTCCGGGGCCCGTTTTGTCTACTACAAAGGTTTGGGTGCGCGTTTAGAACGTGCCGTTTATAACTTTATGTTAGATGAACATGCTAAGGAAGGCTATACGGAAATGCTGCCACCATACATTGTTAACTATGCAACCATGTATGGTACAGGTCAATTCCCTAAGTTTAAAGAAGATGTCTACCAGGTTAATGGCGAAGATATGACTTTAATTCCTACAGCGGAAGTTCCTTTGACTAACTATTACCGTGATGAAGTAATCCCAACCGAAAAATTGCCTGTTTACTTCACAGCTTTGACACCTTGCTTCCGTTCTGAAGCCGGGAGTGCCGGACGTGATACACGTGGTTTAATCCGGATGCACCAATTTAATAAGGTTGAAATGGTTAAGTTTGCTAAACCAGGCGAATCTTACAAGGAATTGGAAAAGATGACGCAAAATGCTGGTAGTATCATGGAAAAATTAGGCCTTCCTTACCACGTTATTACTTTATCAACTGGTGATATGGGCTTTTCAGCTGCAATGACCCATGACCTTGAAGTATGGATGCCTGCACAAAATAAGTATCGTGAAATTTCCTCTTGCTCTAACTGTGAAGATTTCCAAGCACGACGGGCACACATCCAATATCGTGACGATAAAGGCAAGCTGCAATTTGTTCATACTTTGAACGGTTCCGGCTTGGCTGTTGGCCGTACTGTAGCTGCTATTTTGGAAAATTACCAAAATGAAGATGGCTCTGTAACGATTCCTGAAGCTTTACGTCCATATATGGGTGGTTTAGAAAAAATTACCAAGGAAGACTAAGCAGGTTTAAAAGGGTTGGTTTTGACCGACCCTTTTTTATATATGAAAATAAAAATTAAAGTGAGGTAAAAAAATGACTGAATTTTATTTTGTCCGTCATGGAAAAACGGAATTTAACTTAGAGGGGCGTTTTCAAGGTTGTCGAAAAGATTCGCCTTTATTAGAACAAAGTTTAAAAGATGCCGTGAAATTGGGTGGATATCTCAAAGGAACGCAATTTAGCGCTTTTTATACCAGTCCGATGCCGCGGGCACAAATTACAGGTCAAAAGGTGCTAGAAGGGATGGGGCTTAATGCAGCTATTCAAACGGTCAACGATTTAGCTGAATTTGATTTTGGGTTTTGGGATGGTGACTTGGTTAAAGATCATATTCAAAGTGAAACTTATCGCATTTTTATGGAAGAACCGGAACAATTTACTGCGGATTTAATGGGTGGTGAAGATTATTATCAATTTACGCAGCGGTTATTAGCTGCTTGTCGTCAAATTTATACAAGTCACCCATACGGTAAAGTTTTGCTTTTTGCCCATGCTTTGGTGAATACCTTTGCCATTAAGGGAATGCTGGGACTTGGTTTCAGTGAAATTAGGCAGCAGGGGTTAGTGGCTAATACATCTTTGTCAGTAATAAAGACGAACGATTTCAATCATTTTGAATTGGAAATGTGGAATAACACGGACTTTTTGCAGTAAAAAAATATAATAATTCACAATATTAAAAAAGAAAGAATTAATTTTAAAATTCCCTTGACGGTCGCTTAAAACGTTGGTATCATAATATTTGTTGTTAAGCGAGATAACTTCAAGGGAAAATACCTCTTGACATGATTTGTTAAAAGGTGGTATGATAATTGAGTTGTCGCATGACAATAAAAAATATCATTTGACAAATTATTTTGAATTTAATAAAATAATTGGGCTGTCTTTTTTAGAAAAACTTCCTTAAAAAAGAAGTTGACATCCAAAAAGATTGATGATATAATGATTAAGTTGCTAACGCGACAAAGTAGATCTTTGAAAACTGAACAAAGTTTCGATAAGCAAATGTGCAGGGCTTCTTGTTTTGGACAAGAGCAACAATATTTGCGAAGTCAATTCGCTAGTAAATTTAAATTTTGAGTCACAAACTTATAAATCGAGAGTTTGATCCTGGCTCAGGACGAACGCTGGCGGCGTGCCTAATACATGCAAGTCGAACGAAGCTTTTAATCAATAAATGCTTGCATTTAGCGATTAAAAGACTGAGTGGCGAACGGGTGAGTAACACGTAGGCAACCTGCCCAAAAGAGGGGGATAACACTTGGAAACAGGTGCTAATACCGCATAACCATGAAAACCGCATGGTTTTTATGTAAAAGATGGTTTCGGCTATCACTTTTGGATGGGCCTGCGGCGTATTAGCTTGTTGGTGGGGTAATGGCCTACCAAGGCAATGATACGTAGCCG
>FOCC01000015.1 GCA_900110005.1 Ligilactobacillus sp. WC1T17
CGGCCAAACATTGTCCGTATCAATCGGTTCAATGGATGGTTCAACACTTCTTGGCATGTCAGCTGCTGACTTCTCAATCGCATCCGATGGTTCAAACGCACGTACAGATTCAGCAGACAGCTTGATCAAGAAGATTGACGCTGCTATCACAAAAGTATCAGACCAACGTTCAAGCCTTGGTGCCGTACAAAACCGTTTGGATCACACCATCAACAACTTGACTACAACAAACGAAAACTTGTCAGATGCCAACTCACGTATCCGTGACGTTGACATGGCTGAAGAAATGATGAGCTTCACTAAGAGCAACATCTTGGTACAAGCAGCAACATCAATGCTTTCCCAAGCAAACTCCATGCCTAACTCAGTTTTGTCACTTCTTCAAGGCTAATTTGGCAATATCGAAAATACTATGAAATAGTGTTGAAAAAACCGGTAACCTACTTTAAGGTTACCGGTTTTTTTTCGATAATAAGAAGAAGAGGTGAGTTAATGTGGAGACATGGGTCGAAGATTTACCCCAAAAGAAATTTTTTACACGTGTGAGTCAAGATGAATGCCTAGTAACGATTTCCATGCTGATTTCCAACCGAATTGAATCAGTGGAGAAATGTTTTGAATCATTTAGACCGCTCTTAGAGCAGGTACCAAGTGAGTTTATCGTGGTTGATACCGTGGGTGATGAACATTCTGATGGATCTTTAGATATAGCCCGCAAATATGCGGATAAAGTTGTGCATTACAAGTGGGACAATGATTTTGCCAAAGCCCGCAATGCAGGTTTAAAATATGCGCGCGGCAAGTGGTTTATTTACCTCGATGATGATGAATGGTTTGAAAATATTGAACCCTTGATTGATTTTTTCTCAAATCCTAAATTATACAACCAATATACCAGAGTTGATGTGATGGAGCACAGTTTTACATCTGCCAATCAAATTGATTTTGGATCCAATGAATTTGTCCGCATTTCGCGGATCACGCCGGAAAGTAAATTCGTCAATCCGGTACATGAGGTTTTGGTTGATACCCCTAAGGTTGCGGCTTATAAATTATCTGGTACAATCGTTTTGCATACCGGTTATATGGGGCAAAAAGTTAAAGAAAAAGCGCAAAGAAACCAAGAAATTATGCAGGCTGAACTCAAAAAGACGCCGACTAACCTGCACTTATGGCTGCAGCTGATAGCTGGGGCAGGGCGTCCCAAGCCCATCATTGAAATGGCTCAAGAAGCTTTAGATGTGGCTCAAAAATATCAGCTGGTTGATTGGCATTCACAAGTTTATGTAGAAATTTATCTTTATCGCAGCAAGGCTTATGCTAAATTAAAGATGGATGATGAGGTTGAAAAAACCGCTACTGAATTTATCAAGAATTGTGATGATCCTTTTTACCAGGGCATTGTAGCCGAGTTTATGCTGGAAGTTTCACTTAACAGCCGCAAAGATGAAAAAGCAGCTTTGTATTGGTATGACATCTATCAAAAAGCCATTGTCTTTTTGAAAAAGCTGGATAAAACACCGGCACAGATTACTTATTTCTTTGCTGGCGATATTAATACTGATCGGATGTATGTGGCTTTTGAAAAAATTTTAAATGTTTTAAAAGATAAAGAGGATAATCCTTATGCTGACGTGCAAAAGCTAATCAAGCTGACACCGTGGACGGTTGAAAGCCGAAAGCGGCAAGCGGTCTTAGCCTTAGCCTTAAAGCAGGTATTTGCCGAAAATGATCAGGCTTTATTAGAAAACTTAGCTCAAACCAGTCTAAATGATGAAAAATTAAAACCTGAATTTGATAAATCATTAGACATGGTTGATTTAGACCTGGAAACCCAATTAGCCCAACAGCAATTTGATCAGATGGTCCAAAAATTAACGGTCAGTGATGATACTATTTGGCTCAAGCAAAATCGCACCCAAAAGCTGACTTTTGAAGATTTAAAAGCCCACCTCTCTAGTGGAGTAACCGGTGAATATCCAAATGAAAGCCTCATTTGGTTGTGTATCAATAATCAGTTATCGCCACAGCGTTATTATGAAAATGTGGCGGTCGAAAATCTCGACCAAGCGGCCCACTTTTTAGTTGTTAAAGCCGCTAAAAAACTGGAAGAAATGCCTAAAAAAGCGGCTCTTTTGGAAGAAATTTGGGAACCTACCATCCAGCGTAACTACTTTTTGGCGGTTTGGCGCAGACGCTACATGTTCCAAGGTTCAATGCCTTATGAAAGTGTCTTGAGTGAGGCTAGGAAGTATAGTGGCAATATGACTGCTTTTGCCGAAAACTACTATGCTAAAGCACTTTGCCAAGCAAATTCACCGTTACTGCCGGCAGAAGTCCGCTTTGCCTTCTTTTTAAAAGCAGCTTTCGCTTACCAAGAACAGGGGAATTTGAGTCAGTGCTTAGCTGCACTTAATCAGGCGTTAGATGTTTATCCGACGTCAGAAAAACTCATCAAGCGGATTATTCAAAAACTTGACTTAGACCGACGCAAGCAAACTGTCATTAATGAAGAATTAAACAAGCTGGCGGCTCAAGTTAAAGGCCAGATTATTGCTTTAATTGGCCAGGGACAAAAAGAGGCGGCCAGTCAATTGTTAACAGAGTTAAAACAACTGACACCGCAAGATCCTGAAATTACGATGATTGAAAACTTAATTTAAAAGCAAAAAAATAATCATATTTATTTAAAAAAACGGTGCTGATTTTTTGCTATTTTTGTGAAAAAAATAAGTCTTAACCTCTTAAAAAAAGCGGTCAGGGGACCGATTTAAAGTCTAGATATATAAAATGAGTTAATGTTTGTTGGGGTTATCAGATAGATTGCTCTTATATATTTGGAGAGGGGTAATAGGTATGAATTTAGATGGCACAAAAGGAATTTTGCCAATCCAGCCTTTGGATGGTATAAATCAAGTTCAAAAAATCAATACCAATGTTTATGATCCGACTGAAAATACCATCAGGTCTAATACCAGCCGTGATCAAGAGCATGTCAATGTTTATGAATCAACTGCTAAAAAGGCCAATCAAATGGATGAAGATGAGACGGAAACTGATGAAGAAGTCGATGAACAATTAGAAATTATGGCTGAAGAGATTAAAAAGCAGGTTGAAGAAATCAACGACAAAATGATGCATAAAGATATTGGGATTGAATTTAAATTGCATAAGCGGACCAACCGCTATTATGTGCAACTCGTTGATAAGAAAACCGATAAGGTGGTGCAAGAAATTCCACCGAAGCGGGTTTTAGATATGTTAGGCAAGGTCTGGGATGAACTAGGCATTGCCGTTGATAAGAAAGGATAGTGAGCATTATGGCAACAAGTTCAACCAGTGCAACCAGCAGTGTAAGTTCTTCCAGCTACTTGGGGAAGTATACTGGGGTTACTTCTGATACCATTGAAGCATTATTGCAGGGCGATTATAACCGTGAAACAGTCATTAAAAATAAAATCACTACACTGCAAAATGAAACGCAGGCGTGGACTGATATTAGTACGCGTTTAGGTAATTTGACCGAAAAGTTAGAGGCCTTAGAAAAGGCTGACACCTATGGGACTAAGACAAATACGTCAACTGATTCTGATGCAGCTACCATTAAGGGTACTTCCGATGCTATTGAAGGTTCGTATGATTTAGTTATTAATAAATTAGCTACATCAACCCGGATTATGGGGAATACGGTTACAACTTCTTCTGGCAGTAAGCTTTCTTCAACAGCTGATGATTTAGGTTACAGTGGGACTTTGACTTTAACCAATACATCATCAGGCTTGAATGGTGCGACGCAAAGCACCTTGACAGCTACGATTAATGTTAGCGGTACTGATTCTTTAAAAGATATTGCTGATGCTATCAATAATGCCAAGGATACAACCAGCGGTTCAGCTAAATCTTTAGGTATTAAAGCAACGATTGTTGATAACCGTTTAGTTTTGACTTCTTCTGAATCCGGGGCACATGTATTAGGTATTTCCAGCACCAATGATTTGCAAGGTCACTTAGGCCTTGCAGCCAGTGGCAGCACTTCAACGGCGAGTCGGTCGAGCTCGGTTTCTTCTGATGGAAAGATTGAAACAACTGATTATACTTATACGACTTATGGTGCAAGTACTACCATCGGTTCAGCAGCTGAATTTACGTTAGACGGGTTGGCAATGCTGCGTGACAGCAATTCTTCCAGCGATATCGTTGACGGTGCTACCATCGATTTCAAGCAGGCTGATTCAACTAAGACCGTTACTTTGACGATGACTAATGATACGAGTGTTACACAAAAAGCCTTGCAAGACTTTGTTGACCAATACAATAGTGTCATGAGTTTGATTTCAGATGACCTGGATGTTGGTGATCCTTCCAGTAGTAACAACACTACTGGTGATTTAACCGGGGATGTTTCCTTGATTACTTTGCAAGGTAAATTGCAAAGTATGGTTTTAGGCGGTAGTTCGGTTAACGGGGTGAGTGCTTCAACCATTGGTCTTTCTGTCAATGAAGAAGGGACTCTGTCGTTAGATACTAATAAGTTTGCTAAGGCTATGGCTGAAAATCCTGATTCAGTGAAGGATTTCTTCTTTGTCAATACTTCTAGCAAATATGCTACGACTAAGACCGGTACAGGTTATGCAGCTGATTTTACCAGCTTAATTGATACTTATACAAAGACATCATCTTCTTCAACTGGTAAAGGTTTAATTCAAACAATCAAAGAATCAAATGATAATATGATTGACCTTTACAATGACCAAATTGATGACTTAGAAGAGTTAATTTCGAATGAAAGAACCCGTTATACCGCACAGTTCTCAGCTTTGGATTCAGCTATTTCTGAAATGCAGACACAGTTGGCTTACATCACTTCATCCTTGTCATCTTCAAGTTCAAATGACAATTAGGAAGTAATCAAATGAAGACAGTGAATCGTTTAGAAGTTTTTAAACGCGTCTTAGCTAATCTACAAAATTGTGATCACTCTTTGGTTGCGGTACAGCAGATGATTGCTGAAAATCAAAAGCTGTTAGAAACAACTAAAGGGGTAACTTCGCCTTTAGATACCGAAGAGACTAAAATTGCGGAGCAGATTTCAGCGCAATATCAGCAGATAATTGCCTGGGCAGATGAAGAAAAGTTGGAAACATCGCGCCAATTGGGTAAATTAAGTGATGCTAGCCGGATTGCCAAGAGTTATGTCGATGATTCAGCTATGCAATCACGTTTTACTTTATATTACTAGATAAGAGGTAAAATTCATGAATAATCCATATGCAAATAATCACAGAGATGATTATTTGCGCAATCAAGTTTTGAGTGCATCACCAAGCCGTTTAATTGAAATGTTGATTGAACGTGCTATCAAAGATGTTAAGCAAGCTAAAATTGCGTTAGACAATAAAGATATCCAAGCAACTAATAAACACATCTTGCATGCTCAAGATATTGTAACCGAGCTAAAAGCAGATGTTGACTTAAAGGTTGAAGGTGATGTGCCTAAGCAAATTGTTGCCATGTACAATTTATTGGAAAACAATTTGATTCGAGCTAATGTTAACAAAGACCAAGAACATTTAGACATTGCCTTGTCGATGTTGACGGATTGGCTAGATACTTGGCAACAGGTTTCTAAACAAGCCTAAGAAAGCGGGTGAGACCCAGTCTCACCCGTTTTTTTATTAATTTAAATAAATGTGCAATTAACATAAAATTTGCACAAACAGGCGTTAAAAAATTAACAAATCTGTTAGATAATAGACTTATTAAGTTAAAATGAGGGGTGTAGTCATGATTAAAGACGTTGAAACAGGTCAAAAAGTTTTAGAGAGTATTGCAACTTTAAATGAAGCGGCCTATGAATTATATAAAATGGTGCAAAATGACAGTGAGCAAACAGCTGATTTTGTTAAAACCATGCAAACACTGTTTTTAAGCCTCAGAGCCGGTGTCGGATCCTTAGTTAATGAAGAACGCGCGCTTAAGACCGATTTATTGCTGGATAATGCGCTAACGGCTTTAAACCGTGCTTTAAGTTTGGAAGAAAAAAAGGCTCAATTGAAAGTTATCACAAATGAACTAATTCCTGCAGTTGGCGAAAGTTACGTTGACCTGCTCTTTTGGGGGACATGCTACCCGGATAATGACCGGATGTTTGATTATTATAATAATCAGATGCGCGCCTTTTATCCTGCACCAGTACCTGATAAAAAGAGGCATTATAAGTATGACCTGTCCATTGGGGTGATGCTGGTTGATAATTTAGCGCAGGTGAAAAAATGTTTAGAAGCTTTAAATAAAGCGATTCCTGCCAATTTGCGCTGCGAATTTATCCTCTATAATGACGGCTGCGGCCAAGAAGTAGCAGCTTATTTAGACACGTTAGATGCGCCTAATGTAAAAATTATCAACTACAAAAACGCAGTTAAGATGCCAAGTGTGATTTGGCAGCTAGTGGAAGGCAAGCAAGTGCTGTTTTTAACGTCGGCGGATATTTTATATCCTCAAGCTATCAGCAATATGGTTTCCTGCTTAGCCTTTAACGGCCGCATTGGCGCTGTCAGTCCGGTTTTATTGAGCGAAGCAAAAGAAGTGGATGAAACGTCTAATCCATATCTTTACCGGCAAAAGTCAGAACTAAAATCTGATATTATTTTGGCGCGTTCCGATGAAATTTTAATGCCAACGCTTTTGGGAGCTTATTTTCCATTTGCTGTCGAACGCTATAATGTTTATGCTTATCGGGCTATGTCTTTAATTGGACGACGCAATGGTAAATTGTTGGTTGAGGCCGGGGATGCTTATGCTGTGACGAAAGATATTGTGGTGGATGCGGATGCTTTATTAGACGGGATTAAGCCTTTTGAAGATATTTTCGGGATTAATCCTTTACTTAGCCAGAATTTAGCGCAAGATTTGCTGGATACGCTAGATTATGATAAAAAGGAACGTCGGGTTGATATTTTAGGGATTAACAGCGACTTTGGGATTAACCTGCTGGAAATCCAAGCCCGAGTACGCCAAGAATCCCAAAATCTTAGAACCAATATTTATAGTTTAACGGAACAAGATGCCTACGCTAGAGATCTTGAAAGCATTGCTAAAAAGTCCAAATTGGTCAAAAATTGGGCGCAAGATTTCGATAAATGCTTCCCTAATGCCAGATTCGATTATATTTTAATTGAGCATCCTTCCGAAGGCTTGATGAACCTGGTGGTGATGTTAAAAATTTTGGAACGGCTTAAAGATGGCGGTATCTTAGCTATCCACACCTTGGATGAAAAAATGCCTTTAAATGATTATGAACCTAAAAAAGTTGTGGGTGATTGGCAAATCTTATATAAGGATGGCGAATAATTGTGGATAAAAAAACAGCTCAAAAACTTGTACAAGCTGTGGATGAACTAGAAGAAAGCCTCGAGATGCTGGCTTTGAAAAATAACAGCTATATTTTAAAAAAATTAACGCAATTAACGACAAAAAACTTTGCCTTGCTAAAAGAAAAGGCAACTTTAGTGGCAGATGAAAATTATCTTCCCCTGCTAGAAGCTTTGAAAGAAGCTATAGATATGGGAGATGAAGCTCGGGCAAAAAAGCAGGCTGAAAAGCTCAGAGCTTTACTTAAAGCTAAAATTGTCTATCGCGTGCTCTTTTTACCCTATAAAGCGTCCATGTGGGATTCTTTAGAAAGTGTTTGGCTGGCATTTAAGAAGATGCCCAATGTCAAAACGACGGTGATGCCGATTTCGTATTTTGAACTTGATCAAAATCAAATTCCTGTCAAGACAGTCAATGAGCGGGATTTGTTTCCCCAAAATGTACCAACCGTAGCTGAACAAGACTACAATCTTGAAAAAGAACACCCCGATGTTATTTTTATCCATAATCCTTTTGATGCAGGTAATTTAGTGACAAGGGTTTTACCTAAATATTATTCGCGCAACTTAAAAGACGTTTGCGATTACTTGGCTTACGTCCCGTACTATGTCTTTGTTGAGCATAAAACCTTGCCGACTTTATCAGACGTTTTATTTCAAGCCGATGGTTTATTTATGAGTGAAAGTGAAATTAAAGCTTTGGATGCCGAAGCGCAAAAATATTCAGGTGAAAATGAACCTATTCCACTAGAATATCGCGTCTTGATGTTAAACCACATGGTAGCCAGCGGCAGTCCTAAATTAGATAAGGCTAGGCAAGTAACGCGGGAAAACACACCTTTGCCTGAATCGCTAAAAAAGCAGTATCAACCAGGAAAAATTACGGTTTTTTATAATACATCTATCCAGGATATTTTATTAAATGGCCTCGATCAGACCAAAGCCGTTTTTGAGTTCTTTAAAGCTAACCGAGATCGTTATCAGCTGCTTTGGCGTCCGCATCCTTTGCTTTTACAGTCTTTAACCGCAGAGGAGCCTGAACTAGTTGCGGAATATTTGCACTTAAAACAAGATATTTTGACCTTTGGCATTTTAGATGAAACACCTAGTTTATACCCAGCTCTGGCTTGGAGCGATGTTTATTACGGTACAGGCGGATCTTCAGTGACAGAACTTTATCTAGTTTCTGGCAAACCAGTTATTTGCAATAGTCAAAACGGTATTTTCATTGCTGAAGAAAAAGGTGATGCTTCACTACTGGCTAAAGATACTTTATTACCTGAAGAAGACATCTCTTTGCCTACAGTTTTAAAGAGCTTAGCTAATGGTGATTTTATTCCCCGAAAAGCAAGTACCAAGTCGAATAGTGGCCAATTTATCGCCAATTATGTGCTCGATAAGATGAAGTTATAGGTGGCAGCTATTATGGAACCTTTACTAAGTGTGATTGTTCCCGTTTATAATGCGCAAAAATATCTTTTGGCCTGTTATAACAGCTTAAAGCAGCAAACCTATCCTAATTTAGAATTTATTTTTGTAGATGACGGTTCTACTGATGCTTCTTTCAAGCTTTTATGCGATTTAAAAAAACGCGACAGCCGGGTAAAAGTTATCAGCCAAACCAATCAGGGCCAAGTTTTGGCGCGTAAAGCGGGATTAGCGGCAGCTTGCGGCGATTATATTGCCTTTATGGATAATGATGATACCTTGCCGGCGGATGCATACCAGCTTTTAGTGGAAAATGCCAAGGCCAGTCAAGCTGAGATTTCGATGGGGTCTTATTATCAGCTTTTGGATCAAAAAATCTTAAAAACATTTATACAGGGATTAGGTTTTGTTTCAGGACAAGCCAAAGCAGCTGACAAACATGATTTTGAGATTAAATCAGCCTATGAAGTATTGAGTAATTTAAATAACAATCAAGCTCAAGCAAGATATAGCGGCCTTTTGTGGGATAAAATTTACCGTAAAGAGGTTATCAGAGAAGCTTTTTTACAGGTTGATACCCGGTTGAGAATCGGGGACGATATGGTGTGTTTGTTTGAAGCTTTGTTAAATGCGACTACCGTAGCGGTAAGTACGGTGCCGGTTTATTATTATGCAGCTACGCCGACTGCTTATTCGCGGACGCGACACACGCTTAAAAAGTCATATGCTAAGTTGATGTATCAAAATTTGCTGGCTTGTTTGAAATTACATCAGCTGCAAAATGATGTCATCCTGTTAAAACAAGTAAGACTATGGACTATCCGCAACCTTTTATATTTTGAATATGATAAGTTAAGTACGCTTGAAGGCATTTTTCCTTTTGATGGTGTCAAAGCTGGTGAGCGGATATTACTGTACGGAGCTGGTATTTTGGGACAGGCAATCTGGCGGATTTATGCCAAACCAAATAAGTATCACTTAGTGGGCTTGGTTGATAAAAAAGCAGACGCATATAGCGGGGATGTCAAACCTTTGGCATTTATCAAGGACGTGTCTTTTGATAAGTGCTTAGTGTGTTTATTTACCCAGCAGTATTATCCAAAGATTAAAAAGGACTTGCTTAAATTGGGAGTTTCTGAAGCTAAAATTTGCTTTATTGACTACCAAATGTTACTAAAAGTTGATTTGGTGCAATTATTTAAAAAAATAGATTAAAAAGGTGGATTTTTATGGAACAACCTTTAATAAGTGTTATTTGTGCTCTGTATAATGGGGAACGCTACTTAGATGAATTTATGGCATCTTTGCTCAAACAAACTTATACTAATTTAGAGTTCATCTTGGTGGATGATTATTCCAGTGACCAAACACATGCCAGACTGGTAGCTTATGCAAAATCAGACCAGCGGATTCGGGTTTTTTCAATGCCTTACAATTCGCTGACGCAAGCACGCAAATTAGGTTTTGACCAGGCCCGCGGGAAATATGTCAGTTTTGTCGACTGTGATGATATTTTAGAGCGTGATATGTATCAGCTTTTAGTTGAAAATGTCTTAGCAGCCAAAGCACAAGTGTCTATCGGGTCAAGTTTTCATTTTATCGGTGATCAAATTGTCCAAACGATGGTGCAAGGACAGGGGCTTATGCCTGGAAAACATCTTGGGGCCAATAAAAGAAAAGTCCTGACAGGCTTTAAAGCAGCCCAGTTTCATCAAGGAGCAATTGGTGCCGGTATTAATCCTTATACTGCTGTTTTGTGGGATAAACTGTTTGCGCGGGATTTAATCGCTGCTTGTTACCAGCAATATGATTTTAAGCTTGGCATGGGTGAAGATGTTGCGCTTTGTTTTAGTGCCCTCGTTAAAGCGCAAACAGTTGTTGTAACGCCTAAAGTTGTGTATCGATTAAGACTGCACCAAAAGTCAACAACACAAAGTGTGGCTTATCGGCAAAATTTAAAAATCAAAAGAGCATACCGTTACATGAAACAATGCTGCCAAAATACACCTTGCCAGGCACAATTAGAAGCACAGCTTGATTATTATTTTAAATATGCCATCTTTACCTTTAATTATAGGATATTAGAACGTGTACGACCTTTATATCCTTTTAACGTCAAAAAAGGAGCACGTGTTTTGCTTTATGGGGCAGGCTTATTTGGCCATAAGTTGTTTGAATATGAGCAGCAGGCAGAGTATGTGCAGGTTTTAGGAATGGTTGATAAAAATAAGAAAGTTGAAAATACGTATACCATTTCCGATTTGAAGCAGCTGGCTTACGATTATATTTTAGTTACTATTTTCAATGACCAGCTTTATCCGGATATTTTGGCTGATTTGACCCAAGCTGGAGTTGATTTTCAAAAAATTAAATTCATCAAAGATCCTTTTTGGAAAGATTTTACTTTAGATGAAATTTTAACTGATGAAGATTAAAGAAAAGGTGTGGAAATATGGGAAAAGATCCTTTAGTTAGCGTAATTTCTTCTATTTACAACGGTGAAAAATGGCTTGATGGTTTTATGGAATCTATCCTTAATCAAACTTATCCCAACCTAGAAATCATTTTGGTTGATGATGTTTCCAATGACAATACCTATCAAAGATTACTGGAATATGCAAAAGAAGATTCGCGCATTACGGTTTTACAGATGCCATATAATTCGTTGACTTGCGCCCGTAAATTAGGCTTCGACCATTCGCATGGGAAATATATCAGTTTTGTAGATGTCGATGACATTTTGGAATTAGATATGTACGAGACTTTGGTAACGAATGCCGAAAAGAGTCAAGCTCAAGTCTCCATCGGCTCTTGTCTACTATTTAGCGATGATAAAGTTTTATGGACTTCGCTTGCGGGACAAGGGGTAGTTCCTGATAAAAAGGTCGTTTCTAATCAGATGCAGGTTGTAGCAGGAATTGAGGCAGCACATTTTTATAAAGGACCATTGCATGGCAATACGACGATATATAATCCTTTGTTATGGGACAAGATTTTTAATCGTAATTTAGTTGAAAAATGTTACCACAATTATGATTTTGAACTTATCATGGGGGAAGACCTTGCTATGTGCTTTGATATGTTGATTAATGCAGAAAAAGTCGTTGTAACATCTAAAATTGTATATGATGCTCGCGCAAATCCTAATTCAACGTCGCATAGTAGTGAATATCGCAATAATTTGCATTCACGTCACTTATATGATTATTTGACGAATGTCTATCAAGACCTACCTAAAAAAGTCCAAGCAACATTGGCAACTCAAAGAGACTGGTTTATTAAATATCAGCTGTTTAACATGAATTATGGTATTTTAGAACGGGTCAGACCCCTGTACCCATTTCACGTACAGCATGGGCAAAAAATCGTTTTGTATGGAAATGGGATGCTTGGACACAAGCTTAGGAATGTGAATGCAAAAGAAAAGCACGTGCAAATTGTAGGTATTATTGATAAGAATTCTAATGAACCCGGTATTTATGGGATTGACGATGTTTCGAAATTAGACTACGACCAAATTCTGGTAACTGTATTTAACGATAAATATTACGCGGATATTTTAGCTGATTTGACCAAGGCAGGCGCAGATCCAAGTAAGATTCAATTTATCGAGGATCAAAATTGGTCAGACCTTGACTTAGATAAAATTTTAACTGCTGAAGATTAAGTTGGAAGTGAAAAAATGAAAGTTGTTATTTTAGCGGGGGGCTTTGGTACCCGCATTAGTGAAGAATCACAATTTAAACCCAAGCCCATGGTTGAAATTGGCGGCAAGCCTATTTTATGGCATATTATGAAAGAATATCTGCATTATGGGTTTGATGATTTTATTATCTGTGCTGGCTATAAGCAAGATGTGATTAAACGGTATTTTGCTAATTATTATTTGGAAAATAGTGATGTCTCCTTTGATTTTCGCAATGAGGAAAAGAAGGTCATTTACCATAGCAATGCTGAAAAATGGAAGGTTACCGTCATTGACACTGGCTTGAACACAATGACAGGCGGACGGTTAAAACGCATTCAGCCTTATATTGGTGCTGAACCCTTTATGATGACTTACGGTGATGGCGTTTGCGATGTACCGTTAGATAAATTACTCGAATTTCACCAAAGTCAGGGCAAGATGGTTACCATAACGGCTGTTAAACCTGAAGGAAGATTTGGTATTTTAGATCTTGAAGGCAACCAAATAGAATCATTTAGAGAAAAAAGCCAAGATGATGTCGGCTATATCAATGGCGGCTATATGGTGTTAGAGCCGGAAATCTTTGACTATATTGCTGGCGACGCTACAACATTTGAACGTGAACCGCTTGAAAGGGTGGCAGCTGAAGGCCAATTGATGGCATTTAAACACAGTGGTTTTTGGCAATGCATGGACACCATGCGCGACCGTAAAAAATTAGAAACGCTTTTAGCTCAAAATAAAGCACCATGGAAAGTGTGGGAAGACTAATGAAGCTTGATTTTTACCGCGGGAAAAAAGTTTTAGTCACAGGTCATACCGGCTTTAAGGGTTCTTGGCTTTGTCAAATTCTCTTAGGGACTGGAGCCAAGGTGGTTGGCTATAGTTTAGAAGCTCCAACCAAACCTAGTTTATTTGAATTAGCTGGTTTAGATGCAAAGATGACAAGCGTCATTGGCGATGTACGTGATTTTGACCACTTAAAGCAGGTCTTTGACGACTTTAAACCAGAAATAGTCTTCCATCTGGCTGCGCAACCACTTGTTAGAGACAGTTATGCGAATCCACGTTATACCTATGAAACAAATGTCATGGGTACCGTGAACCTGATGGAGTGTGTGCGCTTGACTTCTAGTGTTAAGTCGGTGTTAAATGTGACGACTGACAAGGTTTATCATAACAACGAATGGGTTTATGGTTACCGCGAAAATGACCCTTTAGATGGTTTTGACCCCTATTCTAACAGTAAGAGCTGTTCTGAGCTTGTAACCCATAGTTATAAGGCCAGCTTTCTTGATGAAAGAGGAGTGGCAGTCTCAACCGCACGGGCTGGTAATGTGATTGGTGGCGGCGATTTTGCTAAAGATCGAATCATTCCTGACTGTGTCAGACATGCTTTAAAGGGTGAGCCCATTATTGTTAGAAATCCTCATTCCACTAGACCTTATCAACATGTTTTGGAACCGCTTTTTGCTTATTTGATGATTGCTGAAAAGCAATATGAGGCTTCAAAGTTTGCCGGTTATTATAACGTTGGCCCTGATGACGGTGACTGCCTAACGACAGGTGAGCTTGCAACGCTTTTTTGCCAAGCTTACGGTCATAGTATGACTTGGGAAGACCATTTCGAAGGCGGAGTACATGAGGCTAATTTCTTAAAACTTGACTGTTCGCTGATTAAGCAGGTCTTTGATTGGCAGCCGACCTGGCATATTGAGCGGGCAATCAAAGAAGTTGTGAACTGGACTAACGTATACCGCAAAAAAGGCGATATCGAACTAGAAATGAAGCGTGAAATCGAAGCATTTATGGAGGATAACAGATGAAAAAAGTCATTGTTAGCGGTGCTAATGGTTTTGTCGGCAGCCATACCGTTAAATATTTACTAGACCAGGGAGTAGAAGTAGTTGCTTTGTGTCACGCGGGACATTGTGACCATTTGCCTCAAGCGGCTAATTTAACTGTAGTACCTTTTGACCTGCATGATGTCAAACAAAGCTTAGCTGATATTTCGGTCAGTGATTATGACGTCTTTTACCATTTTGCCTGGGATGGATCAGCCGGGACAAAAAGGGCAGATACCAAGTTGCAATTAGCCAATGCGCAATGGACGGTGGAAACACTAATTGAAGCTAAGAGACTTGGTTGCAAGAAATTTGTTGGTGCCGGAAGTATCATGGAACACGAAACGATGATTGCGGCTTATACCAATGGCAACCGTCCAGGCCTTGGATACATTTATGGTGCAGGCAAAACCGCAGCCCATATGTTGTGTATGTCAAAGGCCAATGAATTAGGGATTGACCTTGTTTGGGGCGAGATTACTAATGCTTATGGTGTAGGTGAATTAAGTCCTCGAATGGTGAATACGACTTTGCGCAAATGTTTAAAGGGTAAAAAGCCGCAGTTTACCGCCGGAACGCAAAATTATGATTTTATTTATATTGATGATGTTGCGCGCGCCTTTTATTTGTTAGGCCAAAAGGGTAAAGCTTTCCATGAATATGTCATTGGCAGCGGACAAGCCAAGCCGTTAAAGGAATTTTTACTGGAAATGAAGGAAGCTGTGGCGCCTGATTTAGATTTTATCTTTGGTGATGTACCTTTTACGGGTATCAATTTACCTTTGGAAACTTTTGCGACAGAACAAACCTTTTTGGATACCGGTTTTAAAGCACAAGTTAGTTTTGGCCAAGGCACGCAAAAAACATATGCTTGGCTGGCAAGTTTGGAGGAAGAATAATGCAGCAATTTGAATTTAAAAAAACAGCCATTGAAGGACTAATTGAAGTCACACCTTTTAATGCGGATGATATCCGGGGATGCTTTACCAAAGATTACTCCAAAGAAATTTTTGAAGCCAATGGCATTAAATATGATTTAGCTGAAATTTTTTACACAACTTCACACAAGGGCGTCATCAGAGCTTTGCATTTTCAACGGGAAAAACAGCAGCCTAAACTGGTGCGCTGCATTTATGGGCATGTGTATGATGTGGTTGTTGACCTCAGAAAAGATAGCCCGACCTATAAGAAATGGCTAGGTTTTGACTTAGTGGGCGACTTGCATAATGAAATTTTAGTTCCAGCCGGCTGCGCTCATGGCTATTTGGTTTTAGAAGAACACTCCATTGTATCTTATAAGTGTTCCGAAAAATTCTACGGCGAATATGATGGCGGTATTAAGTGGGATGACCCCGATATTCAGGTAAAGTGGCCGCTAGAAAAAGTCGGTGGCATAGACCAGGTTATTTTAGCGCCTAAAGATCAAAACTTGCCGACCTTAAAAGAATTTATTGCAGAATATGGGGCATTTTAATGGACTTTTTAGTAATTGGAGCCGGGCTTAGTGGAGGCGTCATCGCTCGTCAGCTGGCTGAACAAGGACATCAAGTAACTATTTGGGAAAAAAGAAAACAAGTCGGCGGTAATATGTATGATTACCGCGATCAGTACGGCATTTTAGTACATAAATACGGTCCGCATACCTTTCACACTAAAGAAAAAGCTTTGTATGATTATATGTGCCGCTTTGAAAATTGGGAACCTTATCAGTTGACGTGCGGAGCTTTTATTGAAGGTAAATTTACCCCGACGCCCTTTAATTTCCAAACGATTGATGATTATTATGAACCTCAAAAAGCGCAAACGTTAAAAGAACATTTAAAGGAATATTTTAAAGGCAAAACGCAAGTAACGGTGGTTGAAGTCTTAGCAGCCAAAGACGATTTAATCAAGGAATATGGCCAATTTTTGTTTGACCAGGATTATAGTTTGTATACTGCTAAGCAATGGGGGATTTCAGCGCAAGCAGTTGACCCCAGCATTTTAAAGCGGGTACCTTTGAGACTTTCTTATCAAGAAGGCTATTTTGATGATTCTTACCAAGTAATGCCGAAACATTCCTATACGACTTTCTTCCAAAACCTGCTCCAGCATCCAAATATTAACGTTAAGCTGGGAATTGATGCGCTTGACCATCTCGAAATCAGTCAAGATAAGGTACTTTTGGACGGTAAAGCCACAGATAAAATCATGATCTATACCGGAGCTTTGGATGAATTGTTTAAGCAAAGTCTAGGGCCGCTGCCATACCGGTCGTTAAAATTTGTCTGGAAACATGAAGCAAGGTCCAGCCTGCAACCTTATCCGGTGACGGCCTATCCTAAAGCACCAGGTTATACACGGATTACGGAATATAACAAGCTGCCATTGCAAAAAACATTGGGGACAACATATGCAGTCGAATATCCGCTGTTATACCAGCCGGGGACGGTTCAGGAACCGTATTATCCGCTGCTTACCAAAGATAGCATCAAAAAAGCCCAAAGCTATCAAGCACGTGCCTTAAAATTGCAGAATTTTTATTTTTGCGGGCGGCTAGCTGATTTTAAATATTACAATATGGATCAGGCTTTAAAGCGGGCTTTAGACCTGGCGTGCAAGATTGGACGTGAGCTTGATGAATGAACCATTAATCAGCATCATTATTCCCGTTTATAATGCTGAACACACTTTGAAGCGGGCCGTTGAAAGCCTCAAAGCTCAAACTTATCCTAACTTAGAATTTATCTTTGTTGATGATGGTTCAACAGATTCATCATATGATATTTTGGCAGCCTATGCTAAAACAGATCAGCGCATTAAAGTATTAAAGCAAAAAAATGAAGGTCAAAATAAGGCACGCTTTACCGGCCTTAGGGCTAGTTCAGGCCAATATATCGGTTTTATGGATAATGATGATTATGCCAATCCCCAAATGTATGGGCGTTTAATGAAGGCAATAACAAAAGATGACGCCCAAATTGCAGTTTGCTCTTATCAGCAGACAATGGGAGCTAAAATTATCAAAACTTTTATTCAAGGCAAAGGCTTATTTAAGGGAGACCACAAAGTTAGCGGCACAGCTGATATTTCAGGAACGGCTTTTTTGGAAAAAATGCATAATCCAACAGATGGCAAAGCCTATTTCAGCGCTGTCTTGTGGGATAAGCTCTTTGACCGAAAGCTTATTTTAAATGCTTTTGAACACTTTGATTATGAGGTTAAATTGGGCGAAGATGTGGCGCTGTGTTTTGAGACTTTCTTAAAGGCTAAGCGGGTAGCAATAATCAATGATCCTTTATATTATTGGGAAATGAATCCGCACTCTGATTCGCACAGCTCAGCTTACCTTGAAAAAATCTCTTATCAAAAAACCTACCAGTATCTAAAAAAAGTTATTCGCGCTAATAACGGCTCTGATGCGGTTTTACTGCAAGCTAAGATCTTTATCATGTGGTCGTTGTTATTATTCGGTTATGATATTTTGGATTACCAAAAGCAGCTTTATCCTTTCAACTTAACATCGCCTAAAAAAGTGGTCTTGTATGGAGCAAACTACTTAGGCAAGGCTATTTATCAGCATTATCAGTCAAGTAAAACCTATCAAATCGTAGGATGGGTGGATAAGAATGCACAAGCCTATGGTCCAGAAGTTAAGTCTTTAGCCAGCTTAGCAAAGCTTGATTATGACAAAATTTTGGTTTGCTTATTTACCCCAGCTTATTTTGAGGATATCAAGGCTGATTTGCAAACCTTAGGTGTTGATTTACACAAAGTTATCTTTATTGATACCAAAGCTTTATTTAGCAGCCAATTAGACCAAATAAGTTAAAAAAGTGTTCAAAAATTTGCTTGAATTCGTTATTAAGGATGTAAGCTTACATGGTTTGATCTTTAAAAAATCCGGCTGGGGGAGTTGTGATTTTTAAAGTTGAAAACTTTTTAGAAATTATATCTGGAGGGTTTTTAATGAAAACATTTAAATTAGCGGTGGTAACCAAAGTTAAGTGCTTTAAGCAAAAGATCGAATTAAGTTATGTTGTTAAAAAAGGATAGGGGGAGTAAGGCTTAAGCTTTGCGGGGCTAGATGGTGATGCTAGCCCTTTTTTATTAAAAGGATGTGCTGATGATGGATGAGAAGAAGATTTGTTTTGTGACAGCCGTCAATGATGTGGAAAAATACCAAAAATGTAAAGTTGCCATCAAACAGCTAGTGGTACCAGAAGGATATCAGGTTGAAGCTAAAATTATTATGGGTAGTTCTTCCATGCGTCATGCTTATAATGAAGCCATTAGCCAAACGGATGCTAAATATAAAATTTATTTACATCAAGATGTGTTGATAATAGATTAATTTTTTTTAGCTCAAATGCTTTTGAGCTTTTTAAATGACCCTCAGTTAGGTTTATTAGGTGTGGTAGGAACTGATAAGTTAACACCTAATTTAGTCTGGTGGCAGGGGCATATGATTGGTGAAAGCTTTGATAACAGCCAAGGCCAAAATAAGATTTTTAATTTTGAGCACGATTTAAAGCACACCATGCCAGCGATGGTAGTTGACGGCTTTTTGATGTGCACGCAATATGATTTGCCTTGGAGAGAAGATGTGTTTGACGGTTGGCATTTTTATGACGCTTCCCAGTGTTTTGAATTTCAAAAGCAGGGGTATAAGGTCGGCATTATGTCAGCTAACAAGCCAGTTGCTTTTCATGATTGCGGCGTTGTTAATTTAGATGGTTATAAAAAATATCGCGACCTGTTTTATCGGGAATATTTTCAAGCTTAAAAGTTGCTTTTTGAAAAGGAAGCTTTTATAATACTAATATCAGCTTACAAAAAGTAAGCAAAGGAGAACAAGATGACATTTAATGAATTGCAAAAGAAGCGTCACTCAGTCTATGATATTAGTAAGAATGTGTTTTTAACCAAGGATGAAATCATTGCTATGATTCAAGAGGCTGTCCGTGATTCGCCGACAGCTTTTAATAATCAAACGGTGCGGGTTGTGATTACTTTTGGTGAAAGCTCTGATAAAGTTTGGGACATTACCTTAGAAGAATTAGAAAAAGTCAGTGCCAGTCCAGCGGCTTTTGCTAAGACAACGGCTAAAATCAATACTTTTAAAGCAGGATTTGGGACTATTTTGTTCTTTACTGAAACCGATACAGTCAAAAAAATGGAAGAAGCTTTTCCTTTATATGCGGCTAATTTTGGCGATTGGGCTGAACAAGGGTTAGGCGGAGCGCAGCAAGCTGTTTGGGAAACATTGACAGAACATGATTTAGGCGGTTCTCTGCAGCATTACAATCCTTTAATCGATGCTAAAATCAGTAAAGCCTTTGCCTTGCCGAAAAGTTGGAAATTAAGAGCCCAAATGCCTTTTGGTGCTATTGAAACACCGGCGGAAGCCAAAGACAAAATTGCGGTTGCAGATCAATTCAAAATATTTGAATAATAAAAAAGGTTCGCTAACAATAAAGCGGACCTTTTTTATTGCAAATTATATTTAAAATCAATTCTATTGAGTGCTATCCGGCTGACTGTCATGCAGCCCCAAACGAGCATTTGCAGGATAAACATCATGAAGACAAAAGTCAGCATTTTTAAATTCCACATGAAAATCAGTTCGCGGATGACCATGCCCGGATTTAAGAAAAGGTAGGCGGTATGCAGCCTCAAAAAGCGGCCGACATAAATGCCGATGGAAGAAAAAAGCGTTAAGCCGCAAATTAAGACAAAACGAAATGCCATTCCCGGTTTCCGGAGCCTGATTTGGATTAGCTGGGTGATATATTCCAAGCTCCAAGTGCCTAAAATCAGCGAGGATAGGGCACTTAAGCAAAGGTTGGTAAAGTTTAGCCAAATGTGCAGGTCAAACTTCATCAAGCCGGTTGTTAAATCATAAGGATGCATGCGGGCAAAATGTAGCAAATCCGTCAAAACGTAGGGCGCATTCGGATAAAATAACAGCCAAAAAATAAATAAAAGCAAAAAAACGGCTTTGGGTTGCCTTTCGTTCATATTCATGGCAAATTCCAACGGTAAATAAGCCAAAAAAGTATTCAACACTAAAAAGCTGTAAAAGGAATTTTGTCGATAAATTACTACATAAGCATACAGCATATAAAGCCAAAATAAGAGGCGTAAGAGCCACTTGCCTTTTTTTGTCACAATCTCACCTCGCTAACCTTTTATATTGTACCAAAAGTGACCTGTTTTTTTTTACTTTTATGGCAATCGTTGCAAAAATTTTATTTTTGGACGTGCTATAATGTAAAAGTAAATTTAAGTAAAGGGGGCTTGAAGATGGCGAGCTTTTTGAGTGGTATTTTTACCATCCAGCATTTGGTTAATGTACTAGATGTTTTAGTGGTCTGGTATGTAATTTATATTTTAATCATGCTCCTGAAAGGTACCAAAGCTGTCCAGTTATTTAAAGGTGTAATTGTGATTATTATCATTAAATTAGTCAGCTGGTATGTTGGATTAAGCACTTTGTCTTGGATTATGGACCAGGTCATCAATTGGGGGATTATTGCAATTATTGTAATTTTTCAGCCTGAAATCAGACGTGGATTGGAGCATTTAGGCCGCGGTTCGTTATTTGCCGGATATAGCAAAGATAAGGATCGAAAAGAAGAAAAATTAGTCGAAGCTTTGGATCAGGCGATTCAATATATGTCTAAAAGGCGGATTGGAGCTTTAATGACGATTCAAATGAATACCGGTCTTGAAGATTATATCGAAACTGGCATTAAATTGGACGCTGAAGTTACCGGAGCGCTTTTGATTAATATCTTTATTCCCAACACACCTTTGCATGATGGCGCAGTGATTATCAAAGATAACCGGATTGAAGTTGCAGCTGCTTACTTGCCTTTATCAGAGAGCAATTTAATTCCCAAAGAATTAGGCACCAGACATCGGGCCGCAGTTGGAATTAGCGAAGTGACAGATGCTTTAACCATTGTTGTCTCTGAAGAAACCGGCGGTGTGACGATTACCAAGAATAACGAATTAATTCGTGACTTAGACCAGCAAGATTATTTGAAACTCTTGCGTAATGAATTAGTGCCAAAAGAAACGACTAAGGCAAGCTTAATTGAAAAAGCAATCGGCTTGCTTTTCAAAGGGGGACGGAAGCATTGAGAGAACGGGTGCGTAATTTTTTAAAGCATAATAGCGATAAATTATTATATCAATTAGTATCACTTTTGTTTGCTTTGCTTTTATTCTTCTATGTCAATTATCAAAGATTGGGTTCGACCAGACTTTCAAATAGCCAGGAAAATGCGCCTGCGAGTTTGGCGACAGCTAAAACAGCTACCGTAACACGGACGCTGGCGCTTAATTTCGATGATGATAAATACTACGTCAGTGGCTATCCTAAAAAAGTCACGGTCAAATTAACCGGGGCTAGCGCTTTGGTAACAGCAGCCAAAAATACCCAAAACTTTGAAGTATATGCCGACTTATCCAGCTTAGGTGTGGGCAGCCACAAGGTAACATTTAAAGTATCAGGCTTAAATAAAGCTTTGAGTGCGTCAGTCGAACCTGCTTCAGCAACCATTAAAATTGAACGCAAGAAAACAGCTAAGTTCCCTGTCCAAGTCAGATTTGACGGGAATCAGCTAGCTGAAGGCTATGCTTCGGGTGATCCTGAATTAAGCAATTCGACTGTGACCGTCACAGGCGGCAAGAAGGCTGTTAATAAAATTTGGGCGATTGTAGCTGATATTAATTTGCCAAATGGTAGTACTTCGGATTATACTAGAAATGTTATTTTACAGGCACTTGATAAGAAGGGTAAGACGATTTCAGGTGTTGAAATCAGCCCTGAAACAACCAATGTTACGATTCCAATTAAGCGGGCTGTATCGACTAAGACGGTTCCGTTAACCTTTAAAGCTGCCAGCAGCGTGACGGGAAAGACATATAGTTTTTCATCAAGTACTAATTATGTCACTTTGCATGGGACTAAGCAGGCTTTGCAGGCTATCGACAGCTATCAAGTCAAGGTTCCGGTTGTAGGTATTAGCGAAACAACAACTAAGACGATTAAACTCGCTCCGACGCAAAATGGAATTACTTCTGTTTCACCGACAACCGTGACGGTTACCATCAGGGTTACGAGTCAAAGCCAAGCCGAAAGTTCTGAGCAGCTGCCAAGTTCACAGAGCAGTTCCAGTCAGGCATCAAGCAGTAGTCAAGGAGAATCGTCTAGTTCAAGTTCTTCGTCATCAAGTTCATCCAGCAGTAGTGAAGAGTAGTTTAAATTCAAAAGAAATGAGGATTTTTTGTAATGAAATATTTTGGTACAGATGGTGTTAGAGGAATTGCCAATAAATCATTGACCCCTGAATTGGCATTTAAATTGGGCCGATGTGGCGGTTATGTGTTAACACAACATGCCCAAGGTCGTCAGGCCCGTGTTTTGGTGGCTCGTGATACCCGTATTTCAGGGCAAATGTTGGAACATGCTTTGATTGCCGGTTTGTTATCCGTCGGCATTGAAGTTTTTACTTTAGGTGTTATGACTACCCCAGGGGTAGCTTACTTAGTTCGTTTGCAAGATGCTGATGCTGGGATTATGATTTCAGCTTCGCACAATCCTGTCCAAGATAACGGTATCAAGTTCTTCGGCGGAGACGGCTATAAGTTGTCTGATGAAAAAGAAGAAGAAATTGAAGCCTTATTAGAAAAGAATACCGATGATTTACCACGTCCATCTGCTGAAGGGTTAGGTACAGTAAGCAGCTACCGTGAAGGGGCTTTGAAGTATTTGCAATTCTTGGAACAAACCATTCCTGATGATTTGGAAGGCCTTAAAATTGCTGTTGACGGTGCCAATGGTTCTACTAGTGCCTTGGTATCGCGTTTATTCGCTGATTTAGACGCTGATTTTGCAACAATGGCTACGAATCCAGATGGGTTAAATATCAACAAGGGTGTTGGCTCAACCCACCCTGAAGCCTTGGCTAAGTTTGTGGTAGAACAACAAGCACAAGTAGGGGTTGCTTTTGACGGTGACGGCGACCGCTGCATTGCCGTAGATGAATTAGGCAACATTGTCGATGGCGATAAAATCATGTATATTTGTGGCAAATATATGAGTGAACGCGGCCGCCTTAAAAAAGATACTATTGTGACAACTGTTATGAGTAACATCGGTTTGTACAAGGCTATGGCTAAGGCTAATTTGACTTCCGTCAAGACGCAGGTTGGTGACCGCTATGTGGTTGAAGAAATGCGCAAAGACGGCTACAATGTTGGCGGCGAACAATCAGGACACGTGGTCTTTTTAGACTTTAATACGACTGGTGATGGGATGTTGACAGCTTTGCAATTATTAAATGTTTTGAAGCAAACAGGCAAGAAATTATCTGAATTGGCCGCTGAAGTAGTTACTTATCCTCAAGAATTAGTTAACGTAAGAGTAACTGATAAAAAGGCTGCTTTAGATAATGCAGCAATCAAAGAGGTCATTGCTAAAGTTGAAGCAAAGATGGGGGATGAAGGCCGTGTTTTGGTACGTCCTTCCGGTACAGAAGATTTGCTTAGAGTGATGGCAGAAGCCTCCACCAAAGAATTAGTTCATGATTACGTCATGGAAATTGCTGACGTTGTCCAAAAAGAAATGGGGGTTTAAAAAAGTGGTGCCGAAGTGGCACCCTTTTTTTGTAGATAAAAAAACAAAACCACTGTAAAACAAAACCACTGTAACGTCGCAAGGCTACAGTGGTTGGCATAAGAGAGAAAGAGAATTGATTAGAAGGTAAATTTATTAATACCTTACATGCATTATAATAGCGCTTTCTGTAACCGTTGTCAACAAAAATCAGAATATTTTTATCTAATGGCTAAAAATAATGCTTTTTTATGGCTAATATTGGTTATAATAAAGGTATAAATATTGAGGGAATGATTTAATGATTAATCGCAAACAGATGAAAGTCAGTTTGATTTTGGGAGTTATCATCTTATTTTTGAAAATCATTGGCGTTATGTTGTTTCAGCCAAGCACATTTAAATTTTGTTTAGCCTTGGTTAATGGGGGCTTGGGTTTGTTAGTGCCGTTGCTGATGCTGCTTTATTTTTTTATTTACAGTGCATCATGTTATTTGCTGTTTAGAGTTATTTCATATGGTTTAGCCGTCTACCGGCGCCAAAAAAAGATTAATGAGTGAGGGTAAAATGAAAAGTAACGAAACACTTAATTTAATTGAAGAAATCACCTTAAATGATGGTGAAAAATATTATGAAGTCTCCGATATTGCTCAAAATGGGCGGGCTGAATTGGCCGCAGTGCGGGGGTATATTCAAAGTGTCCGCATTTTGCAGCTTAATATTCCGCGTTCTAAAAATGTGATTGCTTACGAAAAATATATTAACGAAAATTTTGTCATGCCCAAAGAAGATTTTGACCATTTTGAACGGTGGCAGCGGACACCAGAGATGGAAAAAGTTGTCCAAAAAATTTTACGCGAAAATCATATTGCTTAAGACATTATAATGTAAGCTATTGATAGCATTATTTCGGTTAAATAACCATTAGAAAGCCGGCTGGATATATAAGCCGGCTTTTTTTAATGGTTTATTTTTTTATAGCTGATTTAATGGTAATGTTTAGACTTTTAGCAAAAATGGTCTAGCTTGCAATCGGTTGTATAAAAATGCTGATTATCTGATTTATGGGATAAATAATTTGTTTTGGGACTTATATTACCTGAAAAATGTATATATATTCCTTGTTAATCAAAGGTTAATCTTATTTTAAGACAAAACAGCGAAAATGTCGCAAAAAAAGCGACACAATCAGCGTGACTGCGCGATTGTAACCGCAATTATGAATAAAAATTGAAAATTAGAAAAGAAGTAAATTTACTTTATGTAAATATGTTATGATTTAGATATTAGTTAGTTTCTTTTTGGCATTTGAATTAACAAAGGGGATGATTTTATGTTAGCAGGCACTGAGCTTTTAAAAGCCTATCAAAGCTTTAGTGCGGGTGAAAATGGCCATGCGTTTAAGTTTTTTGGTGTTCATAAAGAAATCAGAAATGGACATGAGGGCTATCTTTTTAGATTGTGGGCTCCGCATGCGCAAAAAGTGTGGTTAGTAGGTGATTTTAACGATTGGCAGGATACTTTGCCAATGCAGCTGGATGAACACGATATTTGGACCGTTTTTAGTCCTGAGGCTAAATTAGGCCAGCTTTATAAATATAAAATTCAGCAAAGTACGGGACGCGTTGTGTATAAAATTGACCCCTATGCCCTTAGATTTGAAGATCGTCCAGGTGATGCAGCTGTTATTACAGAAGTACCGGCTTATAAATGGCATGATGGACTATGGCGCGGACGACAAAAGCGGTCAAATTATTTTGAACGTCCTATGAATATCTATGAAGTCCATGCCGGATCTTGGAAACGTCACGCTGACGGCAGCATGGAAAATTTTGATGATTTAACCAAAGAACTTATTCCATATCTCAAAAAGATGCATTATAACTATGTCGAATTTATGCCGCTGATGGAACATCCCTTAGATGCTTCATGGGGTTACCAATTAATCGGTTATTTTGCTTTTTGTTCCAGCTATGGCACCATAGAACAGTTCCAACGATTTGTTGATGCCTGCCATCAGGCAAATATTGGGGTCATCGTTGATTGGGTACCGGGACATTTTTGCATTAATGATGATGCCTTAGCATATTTCGACGGGACAGCTACTTATGAATATGCTGATCATGACCGAGCTTCGAATCCGGAATGGGGGGCTTTGAACTTTGATTTAGGTAAGCCTGAAGTGCAATCTTTCCTGCTTTCCAGCGCCTTTTACTGGATTGAAACCTTCCATTTAGACGGGTTGAGAATTGATGCTGTCTCCAACATGATTTATCTCGATTATGGTGGGAAGCCTTATCAGCCCAATAAGTATGGCGGCGTCCAAAATCTCGAAGGCTGGCATTTTTTGCGTAAATTCAATAAGACCCTTAAATTAGCTTATCCCAAGGTGATTATGCTAGCTGAAGAAAGCTCTGCAGGGACAAAAGTAACGGGAATGTTGGAAGAAAATGCTTTAGGTTTTGATTATAAGTGGAACATGGGCTGGATGAATGATGCCCTTAATTTCTTCCAAATGGATCCGCTCTTTAGAGGGGATCATTTAGATATGCTGACTTTTTCGTGGATGTATCGGATGTCAGAAAACTTCATTTTGCCTTTATCACACGATGAAGTCGTGCATGGCAAGAAAAGTTTAATGAATAAGATGTGGGGAGACCGCTACCGCCAATTCGCCCAATTGCGTACCCTTTATGCTTATCAAATGACCCATCCGGGCAAAAAATTGCTTTTTATGGGGAGCGAGTGGGGGCAATACTTGGAATGGCGGTATTATGAAGGCCTTCCTTGGGAAGATTTGGCTGATGAATTGAATCACAAAATGCAGTATTTTACGGCTCAATTAAATGCTTTATATCTAAATGAAAGGGCGCTTTGGGAAAAAGATCAGCAAGAAGATGGTTTAGAAGTCATTGATGCTAATAATTATGCTCAAACGATTTTGAGTTTTATCAGGCACGGCAAAAAGAAGCGGGATTTTTTAATTGTGGTGCTGAATCTGAGTTCAATCGAACAAAAAGATTTCGCCATTGGTGTACCTTATCCTGGCCAATACCAAGTGATTTTGAATACCGAAATGCAAGCCTTTGGTGGGACCTGGACTAAAAATATTGCACCACTGACGACTAAAACAGGTGTGTATAAAAATTATGACCAGCGTCTTGAATTAACCGTGCCTGCTTTTGGAACTTTGATTATTAAACCGACTAAGGTCAATTTAAGATACAAAAACCATCTGACCTTAGAACATAAAAAATTAAAAAAAGCTGGTAAAGTAATGCAAGCAAAGCAATAAAAACAGAAAGAGGGTGTCAGGTGAATTTCACCTGGGAAAATGAAAAATGAAATGTTAGCCATGATTTTGGCGGGAGGAAAGGGAACCCGCTTGGGAAAATTAACCCAAAATATTGCTAAACCTGCTGTTCCATTCGGAGGACGTTATCGAATTATTGATTTTACCTTGAGTAATTGTGTCAATTCGGGGATTAAAAATATTGGTGTTATTACCCAATATCAGCCGATTGTTTTAAATGACCATATCGGCAATGGTGCCAGCTGGGGGTTGGATTGGATTAATTCTGGGGTCACTATTTTGCAACCTTACTCCAACAATGAAGGCAGCAAGTGGTTTGAAGGCACAGCCCATGCTATTTATCAAAATATTGATTATATTGACCGCATCAATCCGGAATATTTGCTGGTTTTGTCTGGTGACCACATTTATAAGATGGATTATGAAGATATGCTCGAACAGCACAAGCAAAATCAGGCTGATTTGACGGTAGCAGTCATTGATGTCGATCCTAAAGAAGCCAGCCGTTTTGGGATTATGAATACCGATGAGAATAACCGGATTATCGAATTTGAAGAAAAACCGGCTCATCCTAAGAGCAATCATGCGTCCATGGGGATTTATATCTTTACATGGCCGCGGCTGCGCAATGTTTTAGTCAATAGCTTTAAAAAAGATGTGGAGATGAATGACTTTGGGAAAAATGTCATTCCTTTTTACATCCAAAGCGGCGACAATGTCTTTGCCTACAACTATGCCGGCTATTGGAAAGATGTCGGGACGATTGATTCTTTGTGGCGGGCTAATATGGAATTTTTGGACCGGGAAAGTCAGCTTGATTTGCATGATCAAAATTGGCGCATTTATTCTAAAAATCCGATTGCGCCGCCGCAATTTATCACCGCAAAAGCCCAAGTGAAAAATGCCATGATTGTTGACGGCTGCTTTGTTTCAGGACAAGTTGAACACAGTATTTTATCGGCTAATGTGCAGGTTAAAGAAGGGGCAAAGATTTTTGATTCCATCATTATGCCAGGTGCTACGATTGGCAAAGATGTAATCATTAAGCGCGCCATTATTGGTGAAAATGCCATTATCGGCGATGGTGCAGTGATTGATGGCACAGCAGAGATTGCTGTAGTTGGAAACGGTGAAGTAATGGGGGTAACTTTGGATGAAGACTAACAAAATGTGTGCCATTATGGGCAATGAGCATGAATATAATGATTTATTGCCGTTAACGGAAAACCGGCCGTTATCTGCTTTATATTTTGACTGTAAGTACCGGTTGATGGATTTTGCCTTGTCTAATGTGGTTAATGCCAATATCCGCAGAGTATATGTCATTTTGAATGAAGGCAAGGTTAAATCTTTGCTGGACCATTTAGGCGGTGGCCGGGAATGGGGCTTAGATAGTGTTGGCAGTTACCAATATTTGAGCTTCTTTGGTGATATTGTGCAAAAAAAGCTTAATGGAAAGCCTTATTATTGTGATGTTATTGATTTTTTGAAAAAATCGATGTCTGATTATACCGTTTTTATCGGCAATAAGATGTTGTGCAACATTGATTTAAAAGCAGTCTTAAGAAGCCACCAGGCCCAAAACGCAACCTTAACGACAGTCTTTAAACGGGTACCGCAAACAAAAATTGCCAAAAATGATAATGTATTAACGCTAGATAATGAAAATCGCGTTTTAAATACCGCTAAATTCGGCAATACAGCCTTGAATAATGATTTATATAACCTTAACTTGAATATCTTTATGGCTAAAACATCTTGGCTGATTGAGGCTTTAGAACGCGGTGAAGAAAATGGGGCGCCGGCAAGTATTGAAGATTTCTTATTAAGTCAATTAGGCGTCGTTGAAACTTATGCGTATGAATATACCGGCTATTTGAGCAATATTTATGACATTAAAAGTTACTACGACGCAAATATGGACATGCTTGATCCGGAAAAATTTGCATCGCTGCTATTTTCCAGTCAAAAGATTATCACCAGAACGAAAAATGAAGTTGCGACGTATTTCTCGGAGGAAGCTCAGGTTAAATCCAGCCATTTAGCCACAGGTTGTGTCATTAACGGATCCGTTCAGGATAGTTTGATTTCCCGGATGACGTTGGTTGATCAAGGAGCTAAGGTTGACCATGCTCTTGTGATGTCAAATGGGGTGATAAAAAAAGGAGCCGTTATTAGGCATGCTATCTTAGATAAGGATGTAACAGTTGATGCAGGCATCAAAGTTATTGGTACGCCAAATCACCCGTATATTGTTGCCAAAGGAACCCATGTCACAAGTGATTTGATTGGAGGTGAATTAAAGTGAAAATTTTATTTACAGCAGCGGAATGTGCGCCTTTTTTTAAAACGGGAGGCTTAGGCGATGTTGTTTTTGCTCTGCCGCAGGCTTTAGCTAAAAAGGGACATGAGGTCATTGAAGTTTTGCCTTTTTATACGACGATGCCGGTCAAATATCAGGAAAAATTAACTGATATGTTTAACTTTTATGTCTGCGTCGGCTGGCGCAACCAGTATTGCGGTGTCAAAGTCCTGAAAATGGGCGGGGTTAAGTATTATTTCCTTGATAACAAATATTATTTTGACCGGCCTAACCTTTATGGCTATTACGACGATGGCGAACGCTTCGCTTTTTTCCAGCAGGCTGTCATTGAATTAATGCAAAGAATCAGTTATATTCCTGATATCTTACACTGCAACGACTATCATACAGCTTTTATTCCTTTCCTGCTCAAGGAAAAATACGGCTGGATCAAAGCCTTTGACCACATTGCAACGGTTTTGACCATTCATAATTTGGAATTTCAAGGCCAATATGGTCGCGAAGTGTTGCCAGAGTTATTCGGGATGAGTACAAAACGCTATGATGATGGCACTATTAAAATGGGTGATGCGGTTAACTTTATGAAAGCCGGTATCTTTTATGCCGACAAGGTTAACACGGTTAGTCCTTCATATGCTGCTGAAATCCAAACGCCAGCGTATGGCTGTCACTTAGATGAAATTTTGCGGATGTGCAATTTTAAATTATCCGGTATTTTAAACGGGATTGATTATACTATCAATGATCCGCAAACAGATCCAGCTTTGGCTAAACATTATTCCAGCAAAAATCTGCAGGGAAAACGCAAAGATAAGGCTGCTTTGCAAAAGAAATTCGGCTTAAAAGTTGATCCTAAGGTGCCTTTAATCGGGATTGTCAGCCGCTTGACATATCAAAAAGGCTTCCAACTGGTTGTCAGCGAGATGGAAAATTTATTGCAGTTTAATGTGCAGGTAGTAGTGTTAGGGACAGGGTATCATAATTTTGAACATGATTTCCGCTATTTTGCCGGTAAATATCCCGATAAATGCGGTGTCATGATTGATTTTGATGTTAATTTGGCCCAGCAGATTTACGCGGGCTGCGACATGTTCTTGATGCCGTCTGCTTTTGAGCCGTGCGGTTTGTCACAAATGATTGCCATGCGGTATGGGACGTTGCCGATTGTGCATCAAGTCGGTGGTTTAAATGATTCCGTTTGGATTTATAATCCGCTAGAAGAAATCGGCACAGGGTTTGGTTTTGAAGAGTTTAATTCATTTTGGATGATGGAAGCAATTAAAAGGGCAATGGATGTTTACACACATAAACCGGATGTTTGGCACAAAATGGTTAAAATTGCGATGACATCTGATTTTAGCTGGAATATTGCCAGTGGACATTACCTTGATTTGTATCAGAGTATTTTACGTTAGTTTATCATTAAGGGAGGAAAATTAATGAAAATTACGACAGAACAGTTTATCAAGGAATTCAAGCGGCGTTTAACCGATGAATATGCTTTGGATGTTAAAGATGCGACGAAAGAAGAGCTATATCGAACTTTAGCGGCGGTGGTCAAGAGCGGTTATTTTGATATTTGGCGCAAAAGTAAAAATAGTTTTGACCAAGATCAAAAAAAGCAAGTGTATTACTTTTCAATTGAATTTTTACCTGGACAATTATTAAAGAGTAATCTGCTTAACATGGGCTGGTATACCCTGGTCAAAAAAGCCTTCCAAGAATTAGGGCTTGATCTTGATGAAATTGCCCAGGTTGAACCTGATATGGCTTTGGGGAACGGTGGTTTAGGTCGCTTGGCTAGTGCCTTTATGGATTCTAGCGCGTCTTTGGCATTGCCGGTTAATGGCAATGGTATCCGGTATAAATATGGCCTGTTTAAGCAAAAGTTTGTTGACGGCTATCAAGTTGAATTGGCTAATGCTTGGCTGGATCAAAATAATGTTTGGGAAGTGGCCCGGCCAAGTAAGGCAGTCAAGGTGCATTTTGGTGGCCAGGTTTATTTAAAAGAAGGTGCTGATGGTACTTTAGAGCCGGTCTATGAAAATGACAAGGTTATTTTAGCCGTTCCATATGATACGGGCATTGTCGGCTATAAGAATCGGCATGTTAATACTATGCGCTTATGGGATGCCCAGATTCCGGCTGAAGAAGAAATTAATTTTCCAACCATTGAATCGCGGCGCAGGGTTGAAGATTTGACGTCGGTTTTGTATCCGGATGATTCAAATGAAGCAGGGAAATTTTTCCGCTTGAATCAAGAATATTTCTTTGTGTCAGCCGGTATGCAGAGCATTATTCGCCACTATAAGCAAGTTCATCTCTCACTGCTGGATTTGTCCCAGTATGTTTCGGTTCATATCAATGATACTCATCCAGCTATGTGTGTGGCTGAATTAATGCGGATTTTGCTGGATGATGAAAAATTAAGCTGGGAAGATGCCTGGAAACAGACGGTGCAGGTGATGAGTTATACCAACCACACGATTATGGCAGAAGCTTTGGAAAAATGGCCGCTTTATATGTTGGAAAAAGTACAGCCGCGCCTGGTACAGATTATTCAAGAAATTGATCGCCGCTATGCTTTAGAGTTAGAGGCTAAAGGCCAAAGCCAGCTGCTGGCGTCAACACGACCGGTTAAAGACAATATGATTTACATGGCTAATTTAGCTATTATCGGCTCACATAGTGTCAATGGTGTGGCCAAACTGCACACTGAATTGTTGAAACAAGATGTCTTAAAGGACTTTTATACGCTTTACCCTGAACGTTTCAATAATAAGACTAACGGGATTACGGTGCGCCGCTGGCTGGAAATTGCTAACCCGTCTTTGACTAAGACCATTGACAGGGTGATTGGCACCAAATGGCATTATGATGCTAAGGAATTGCATAAATTGGCCAGCCATGTTTCAGATAAACGCTTAGTGGATGCAATTGGTCAAGTGAAGTATCAAAATAAAGTCCGTTTTGCCAAATATGTTAAAGCGACGATGGGCTTGGAAATTTCACCTAAAGCGATTTTTGATGTTCAAGTTAAAAGGTTGCATGCTTACAAGCGGCAATTGCTTAATTTATTGCGGATTATCCAGCTTTACCTCAATTTAAAGCAGAATCCGGCTTTAGATATTTATCCAAGAGTCTTTATTTTTGGCGCTAAAGCAGCACCGAGCTACCATTATGCTAAGTCGATTATCAAGTGTATTAATGAAGTCGCTGATTTGATTAATCATGATGACAGCTTGAATGATAAGCTGAAAGTTGTTTTTGTTGAAGATTACAGAGTATCTTTAGCTGAAAAAATTATCCCTGCTGCTGATGTGAGTGAACAGATTTCAACGGCCACCAAAGAAGCTTCTGGGACTTCAAATATGAAATTGATGCTTAATGGTGCTTTAACAGTGGCTACACTGGATGGTGCTAATATTGAAATCAAGGACCGTGTCGGGGAAGACAATATCTTTATTTTTGGACTGCAAAAAGAAGAAGTTTTGGACTATGAGCAAAATCATGGCTATCATTCGGCCGATTACTACCAAAATGATCCGGCAATTCACCGCGTTTTGGATGCTTTAGTTGATGGAAGTATTCCCCATATTCAAGCTGAAGGACGAGAAATTTTTGATTCTTTAGTGCGTGCTAATGACGAATACTTTGTTTTGCGTGATTTTGAAGATTATCTCAGAGCTCAAAATGAAGTTGATCAATTGTACCGCAATCAAACGCAATGGAATAAGAAGTGTTTAATCAATATTGCGAATGCCGGTTATTTTTCATCCGATGACACCATCAGAAATTATGCTGAGGACATTTGGCAGGTAACGCCAACTGTGTCTGAAAATGGAAAGGTCAGTGCTGAAGATGCCCGCTATCCATTATGATGCTTGGAAGCCTGAGTATAAGAAACCCTTTGGCGCGGTGAAAGTTAATAGTGAAGTGACTTTTACGATTGACGCGGTTAATTTATGGCTTAAAGACCCGAAATTAGTTGTTTTTCAAGATTATTTTTTGAAGGAATATCCGTTGTTAGATAATCACGATGGCAGCTATAGTGCAGCTTTTATTCCGTCTAAGGCCGGCGTTTATTTTTATTATTTTAAAACGACGGTGGTCGAAAATAATAGCGAAAATTTTTATTGCTGCTGCAAACAACACGGCGGCATAAGCCAGCTGGTCACAAATGAAGACCAGGCTAAAACGGGTGCTTATCAGCTGACGGTTTATGAACAAGAAGTAAGCAAACCGGCTTGGTATCAAGCAGGGATTTGTTACCAAATCTTTCCCGACCGTTTTTTTAACGGTAATCAGGATGGACATTTGAATCAAAGAAAGCCCAATAGTTTTATCTACGGGACCACACAAGATTTACCGATGTATGTTAAAAACGCTGATGGCTCGATTGCCCGGTGGGATTTTTACGGGGGCAATCTGCAGGGGATTATCCAAAAAATCCCCTATTTAAAGGATTTAGGCGTAACGATTATCTACTTGAATCCGATTTTTGAAGCCAGCAGCAACCACCGCTACGATACTAATGATTACTTTAAGATTGATCCGATGCTGGGCAATCAAAAAGATTTTGAAGATCTAGTGGCAAAATTGCATCAAAATGGCATGAAGATTATTTTAGACGGTGTTTTCAGCCATGTAGGTAAAGACAGCCGCTATTTTAATGCGAGTCAACTATATGGGGATAAGCAAGGAGCTTATAATGATCCTCACAGTCCTTATTATCCGTGGTTTACTTTTAAAAAATATCCGACTGAATATGATGCCTGGTGGGGTGTTTCAGACCTGCCAACGGTCAATAAAAATGATCCAACCTTTCAAGACTTTATTTATAAGAATGCTGATAGTGTGATTGCTTATTGGACGCGTTTAGGGGTTGACGGTTGGCGGCTGGATGTCGCTGATGAATTGCCGGATGAGTTTATTGAAGGTATCAGGCAAAAGTTAAAGCAATTCCCTGAAAAAATCTTAATTGGTGAAGTGTGGGAAGATGCATCCAATAAGATTGACTATCACAAGCGCCGGCGCTATACTTCAGGGTTCAATCTTGACGGGGTGATGAACTATCCGCTCCGGAATGCTTTAATATCCTTATTTGAACAAAGCCAAACACCGCTTGAGACGGCCGAAGCTTTGATGACTTTAAGGGAAAATTATCCGCTGAATTTTTATTTCAATGCGCTCAATAATGTAGGCACACACGATACCGTCCGGATTTGGACGGCGCTAAAGGGCGATTTTTTGAAAATTAGCCAGGTATTTGCTTGTTTATTTATGCTGCCGGGGGTACCAACCATTTATTATGGTGATGAAGCTGGTTTAGATGGTCGTGAAGATCCGGACAATCGCCGCTTTTATCCATGGGGCCACGAAAATAAGGCGCTTTTTGGGACTATAAAGCAGCTGATTCAATACAGAAAAACGCATAAAAGCTTGCAAAGCGGTGATTTGCTGCTTATGGCAGACGACCATTTCTTAGTTATTGGCCGTTTTTTAGCGCATGAAGCCGTGGTTTATGTGCTCAATGCCAGCGGCATAAGGAGCATTTATTTGCCAGAACAGCTGCAAAAGATACATGATATCCCCAATTTAGCACCTAAATTAGCGCAAAAATTAGCGGGAAAGTCATTTGATCCTTGGCAAAGTCAGCTCATTGAACTTGTTATTTAAGATCAATTAAGGTAAAAACGGGTAAAATTAGCAAAAAGTATAGGTTAGAAAATAATTTTGTGTTAAAATAAAGACGTACTCAGGAGAGTAATTTACTGTAAAATTTTTAGGAGGCTGTTTTATGTCATTCGTAAACGGTAACGCAATTTTTGGTGAAGCCCGCAAAGGCCACTATGCTGTTGGTGCTTTCAACACAAACAACTTGGAATGGACACGTGCCATTCTTAAAGGCGCTCAAGAAAAGAACGTCCCAGTTTTGATTCAAGTTTCTATGGGTGCTGCTAAGTACATGGGCGGCTACAAGCTTGTTAAAGACTTAGTTGCTAACGAAATGGAAGCAATGAACATCACTGTTCCAGTTGTTATGCACCTTGACCATGGTAACTTTGAAGCTGCCAAAGAATGTATCGAAGCAGGTTATTCATCTGTTATGTTCGACGGCCATGACCTTCCACTTGAAGAAAACTTGGCTAAGACAGCAGAAATCGTTAAGTTAGCACATGCTCATGGCATTTCTGTTGAAGCTGAAGTTGGTTCAATCGGTGGTACTGAAGACGGTATCACAGGTGCCGGCGAACTTGCATCCGTTGAAGATGCTAAGAAGATGGCTGCTTTGGGCGTTGACTACTTAGCATGTGGTATTGGCAATATCCACGGCCCATACCCAGCAAACTGGACAGGTTTGAACTTCGACCGTCTTAAGGAAATTGCTGAAGCACTTCCAGAAATGCCACTTGTTTTGCACGGTGGTTCTGGTATTCCTCAAGACCAAGTTGAAAAAGCAATCAAGCTTGGTGTTTCCAAGTTGAACATCAACACAGAATGCCAACTTGCATTTGCTAAGGCAACTCGTGAATACATCGAAGCTGGTAAGGACCAAGAAGGTAAAGGTTACGACCCACGTAAGCTCCTTGCACCTGGTACACAAGCTATTACAGACACAGTTGAAGAAATCATCGGCTGGATGGGTACACCATCTATCGACTAATTTCTGATTAGTGTCTTTAGAGGTTGAATTTATTCAACCTCTTTTTTTGTATAAAAAAACCTTTTGTACAAAAAAACCGCCTGCTTAAGCTTGGGCGGTAATTGTTTGACTAATGATTTTTTGCCCGACAAATTTATAAATAACAGCACGAACAGCCAATTTTTCAGCTGCATTGATATAGGCGGTGTTGTCTTGGGGTTGAGTCAGTTGAATGGTATCGCAGTTATGATAGAGCATCTGCAGCGACTCGTTAAACAAGTTGGCAAAGTTATTATAGGCATCTTTGACGGTAGGAGAGTGTTTAATGACTGTTTTAATGCAGCTTTTAATGGTATCTAAAGGATAGATGGTTTTTAAAAGACTGACAACAATCAGTTCAGCGATATGTTCGGAACGGTATTTTTTCTTGATAGGGCGTGAAATCAAGCCTTTTTTGACGTAGCTGTTAATCATGGAAGCTGTTAACCGGTTATCGCTGAAGTTAGCGAGGTAGGCATTGCCTAATCCAACCAATTGCTCCATGTACAAATCGAATTCCGGAAATTCATTCCACAAGGGCAAATGGTGGTCATCAAGATTGGAAAGCCAAAGTTTTAAATCAAAATTTTCTTCCATTATTAAAAAACCTTTCAAATAGTATAGAATATATAACCGTATTATAGCATACTCTAGTTTAAAAAAATAATCCAAGATGATACCTGAAATTCTAATCTAGATTGTATTGAACCTAAGTTTATAATAGCGTAAAATAAAGATAGCATAATTAGGGAGCTGGGAAGATGAATAAAAAAGAACAGATTATTAACGAAGTGTGGAGTGCTATTACGCATGGCTTGGGGTTGGGACTTGGTATTTGGGCTTTTGTGCTGCTCATTTTAAAAGGGGTGCGGGCGCATGATACAGCTACCTTCATGGCCCTTTTAGTGTATGGGTTAGCGATGCTGAGCTTGTATCTTTTTTCAACCTTGTTTCACTGTTTTTATTTTACCCCAGCTAAGCGGGTCTTTCAGATTTTTGATCATACCAGCATCTATTTAATGATTGCCGGGACTTATACCCCCTATTGTGTCTTAGCGATTAAGGGTTGGTTTGGTTATGGACTGCTGGTTGTAGTATGGCTGCTGGCTTTATTTGGGATTGGTTATCATATTTTAGCTGCTAACCGTAAGCAGGCTGTTGAGACAGTGACTTATGTTTTTATGGGGTGGATGTGTGTTTTAGGGCTCAAAGAAATGTATCAGACTCTAGGCTTAGTCGGGGTGCTGTTTTTATTTTTGGGTGGGGTGGTTTATACTTTGGGAGCGCTGATTTATAGTATTAAAGGTGTGAAATATGCGCATGTTTGGTGGCATATTTTAGTTATTTTAGGTTCAGGTTTGATGTTTTTATCCGTTTACTGGTATTTATAAACGAAGATTTATTTGACAGATGATAGTATTTATAAAATAAATTTGAAATGAATGATATTTTTGGGAATTGTTGGTATATAAGCGTTGTAAACGTTTGCTATTCTTTTATTTTAATGCTATGCTATAGGTAGACAAAGAGATAAGGGGAGTGCCTTTTGAAAGGAGTGGTTTTTATGCCAACAGTTCAATTAACACCAGATCAAAGCGTTGCCTTGGATAATTTCACCAATGAATTTGAGGTTATCAATGCATTGGCCGACCGCAACCGTCAAAGAATTATCGTGCTCTTATGCCAGAATCTCAAAGATGGTCTTACGGTAACCGAAATTACTGAGCGTATGTCAATTACCCAGCCTGCCGTATCGCACCATTTAAAGATTTTACGTGAAGCAGGACTTGTTAACTTTAAGAAGAATGGCTTGCAAAGCGTATACTATGTTTCACTTGATGAACCACTCTTAGAACTCGAAACGGTAATTCACGCTTTAAGAACTAGTATTAGTGAATGATTAGCATTAAAATAAAAGAAGGCTTCAGGTCTTCTTTTATTTTTTAAGGAGGTGATTAACCGTTAAAGAAAATATAGAATAAAATAGAATTATACATTATAATATAACCACAGAAAGAAAAAATGTAGGTGGTTATTATTATGACGATGATGAAACCAAAAGAAATGGCTGAACGATTAGGCGTTACGGTTAGAACCTTACAGATATGGGATAAAAAGGGAATTCTAAAAGCTTATCGAACACCCACTAATCGAAGATACTATACAGAAGAACAGTACCTGGAATATACTGGCCAATCATTGCAAAATAAACGTCTGAACGTAGCTTACGCTAGGGTATCAAATACTAGTCAAAAAGATGATTTAAAAAATCAAATTAACTTTATTAGACAATACGTTAATGCTAAGGGCGTTATTTTAGATGATGTAATCAGTGATATTGGCAGTGGACTTAACTATAACCGAAAAAATTGGAACGAACTG
>FOCC01000018.1 GCA_900110005.1 Ligilactobacillus sp. WC1T17
TATAGTGGCGGTATTTCCAGTCATTATAACTAGGTTCGGAGCGTGTATCGTTTTTTAATGTACACGTAATGTAATCGCGTGACGCGATTCCTACGATTTTAATCGTAGGTAGTTCAAGGTTGGCTTTGACTGCTTGAGGCCTGTTTTTTATGGTTGGTCAAATTGCAGGCTGTCAAAAAACAGGTTAAAAAAAGCAGACCAAAGACTAAAAAAATTTTACTTTTCAAAATATAAACTCCTTTCTAATCTTAGCATAATACCTGAAGCAAGCTTGAGGTAAAGTGTTCTAATTAGTAATAAAGCGATATCATGTTATAATTAAGCGAGGTGATATTTATGAGTTTAACGGTTAATTTGTATTATACCGGCCAAAACGGTAGTGCCAAAGCATTTATGCAGGAAATGGAACAAAGCGGTATTGCAGCTAAAATTCGTCAAGAAGAAGGCAACTTGCGCTATGATTATTTCCTGCCCGCTAATGATCCTGAAACGGTCCTTTTGATTGACAGCTGGGAAAACCAAGCCGCCATTGATAAGCACCATGCTTCTTCTATGATGCAGGATTTGGCTAAATTACGCGAAAAATACGATTTGCATATGCATGTTGAACGCTTTACTTCTTTAGATGATAATCCTGCTGATGAAAAATTTATCCGCAAATAAAAAATGGCGCCGGTTGAGCGCCATTTTTTTAATGGGTTGAAGCTGAGGTCGTACTGTCAACTTGGGTTTCTTTTCTTTCATCCACGATGACAGGAACTGCATTTTCTTCTTTAGTTGAAGCTGAGGTTACAGAATCAGCCTTAGGTGTTGGCTTAACAGCTGGGCTTTCTTTTTGAGAAGCGCCAGTAACGACATCAGCTTTTTTGTCGGCCACTAATTTTTGGCCGGTAGCTTGCAGGTAAAAGTCAACGACAGGCTTTAAATCAAGCACAATTTCATTAATGCCACGGTAAGATTTATTTTCATCTTCCATTCGCTTGTAATAATGAACCGTGCTGGTTCCCGGAATAAGCATCTTATATTCGCTTTGACCGTTGCGTAAGGTGTTGATAACCTTTTTAGCGCCGGGAATAGCTCGGGCAGGGTGAACAGCTTGAAGTGAAGACCCTGCTTGATCAGGTGTTCTGGGGGCCAGCATGTCTTTGGCATCGGCAAAGTGGTTGTAGTATAAGAATTGATTATTATCATCAGCATAAGTCAATTCAAACGGCATCGAATTCAAGAACCAGTTTAGCTGATCAACCGTTAAAACACCGCGGTCTAATTTCACATAGTCATTGCCACTTGCGGCGTGGGTTAGTTCAGCAGCTTTTTCGACCCACTGAGGATCATCAGAATCAATGCCAACGATAGTGGTATCAATCGGATTTTTAGCGGAGAGATCTTCGGCTTCAAATGACGGCACTTCTTTGGTGCGCATCGCTTTTAAGACTTTAATCCAGTGGGTAAAGTCTTTCATGACCGTTTCCAAAAAGGCTACCGTCCGAGCGTCGGTTAAATTGCCGGCTTCATCAAAAGCATTTTTGGCATTGCCTAACAAAAATTCATCTTTAGGCATTACTAAGGCATTAACACCAGGTGATTCCAAGATTTGTCTCAAATCAGTCTGGGCTCTGGAAGTACCTTGAGTGTAGTAAGAAGCACCCACTAATAAGACCGGCTTGTCATTGAAAGGATGCACTTTAGAGGAGAGCCATTCAATCAAGCTCTTTAAAGCCGGCGTGGTGGTATGGTTGTGTTCAGGTGTTGCTAAAATAACGCCGTCACTGGCTAAGATTTTGCGGTTTAGCTGGGAGATAATAGGGTAGTCAGCTAAGTTTAAATCTTCGCTGAACAATGGGACATCTTTAATGTCGACAATTTCTAAATTAATGTCTGGAAAATGCTTTTGGATAAAGCTCAAGAGCATTTTGTTGTATGACTGTGAGGCGATAGTGCCCGCAATACCGATTAATTTCATTATTGATCTCCTTCCTTTTTAACAGCAGCTACAAATGTTTCGAAAGCTGAAAATTGCTGGTCTAATTCTTTTAGCAAAGAAGCTTCCAATTGACCATTTTCAGCCACGGTTTGAAAACCGCGACCGACCAAAAATTCCTGGCTTTCCATCAGTTTGGCCCCTAATTCGGGTGCATTAAGGATTTTACGCAAATGTTCTTGAGCTCGCGATGTCCCTAAAGCACCGTAAGAAACACCGGTGATTAAAACTGGTTTAGCATTGAAAGGCTGATCGAGGTAAGAGAGCCAAGCCAAAGCGTTCATCAAGACCGCCGGCACAGAATGGTCATATTCAGGCGTTGCAAAAATGACCCCATCAGCCTGCTTAATTTTTTGGGATGCTTTTAAAACGGCTTCGGGCACCAAGTTAGCGTCTACTTTGCTGAAAAGCGGCCACTGGCTGATGTCAAGTAATTCAATGTCAGCTTGGGCTGCAAAATGCTTTTTGATAAAGTTCAACATTTTGGCGTTAAGCGACTTGCTGTAATTCGTACCTGCAATTCCAATATATTTATTCAAGGAAATCAACCCCTTATTAAGCGTTTACTTAATTATAACATGGCTTGAATGTCATTTAAATAAATTAACCTGCTTGACCAAAAAGTTGTGATATTTAGATAATCAAACCATAATTCATCGGAGGTCGCGTAAAATGTGCGGTGGATAAGATGCCTTGGGCTCTTATCCTTTTTTTACAGTAAAGAGGGGTTAATATGCAGCAAAATATTACTTTTACCAGCGGTCCAGTCTTAAAAAATTTACTGCGATTTGCTTTTGTTTTGTCGGTTATTTTAACGGTTATGGTAAAACGCGTTTTGTGATGGTACAGGGCTTAATTGGGGCGTTGGCCTTGCGGATACCATTAGCCTTTATCTATACCAGCCTTCCTGGCGCTAACCTGTTTTATTTAGGGATGGCCACACCGACTTCTTCCTTAGTGCAAACGGTTATCTGCTTGCTTTATTTCAGAAGATTGAAGCAAAAATTGCGCAGGAGGCAAATTAAATAAAGCAGTGCTTACGTATAAGCACTGCTTTATTTTTGAGGCACAAAAAAAGACTGCCATAAAGCAGTCATAAAAAATACCGGTGATCGGGGTCGAACCGATACGTCCTCAACGGACACTGGATTTTGAGTCCAGCGCGTCTGCCAATTCCGCCACACCGGCATCAAAGGAGAATAAGAGATTCGAACTCTTGCGTGGTTTTACCCACCTGACGGTTTTCAAGACCGTTCCCTTCAGCCAGACTTGGGTAATTCTCCATATCAATAACACATCTATTACTTTAACAATTTTTAGTTGAAAGGTCAATCTTTTTTTGTAAATTAATTTAAAAAAGATTCACAAAAAAATAAGAGCTTTTTAGTGGAGCTTTATTTGGTTAAATGGCAGCTGTATTTTATAATAAAAGAAAACAGATAAAGGACGTGGGCCTATGTTTAAAGCTAAAGAAAATTTTCCAACTCTAGATTCACTGCAGGTTATTTATAATGTGTTAAATAAAATTGAAGCCAAACAAGGCCATAAGCATCGCATCCGCCAGGCTAACGGCTCATTGGTATTTTTGGGTGAATTAGGCGGTCAGGTGTTAGGTTTAGGAATTGGCGGCTCTTTAGCCTACCAGGCTTTGAGTCAAACCAAAAGACCTAATTTAGACCTCAAAACGGTAAGCCGGCTATTGAATAATCCAGCTGAATTTGTGGATGAAAATCTTGATTTTATTACCAATGTCGGTTGGGCTTTAACAGGCGTGATTGTCGGTAATAAATTGGGACGGTTAGCTGGCAAAAAAGCAGCACAAAAGGCTAGTTTACAATATACGAAGAAGCATTTACTAAAAGAAGCTCAAAAGAGTCAACAAGCCTTGGTCGAATTATTAGTGCAAGCCCAGAATCGTGATGAATTAGAAGCTTTGTCCAATCAATTAGATAGTTTGCTGGCACTGCTTAAAGAGGATTTAGCTTAAAAGAAGCTTCTCATGGCAATGAGATGTTTTTCTTTTTTTGACAATTAATGAAAATTAATTTACGCTAGATACTTGTGATTAATCAGCATGGAGGGAAAAATGACGCCAAAAATTTTGCTTTTATCAACCGGGGGAACCATTGCTTCGGTAGCTTCAGAGAAGGGGTTAACGCCGCAAACATCAGGACATGACTTGCTCGATACCTTGGGTGCAATGCCTTATGATATTGAAGTTAAAGATTTAATGGAACTTGATTCGTCAAATATTCAGCCTGAAGAATGGGCTAAGATTGCGCAGGCTGTTTTTGAAGCTAAAGATGACTATGTCGGCATCGTTATTTCGCACGGAACGGATACAATGGCATATACAGCTTCAATGCTGACTTTTATGCTGCCGAATATCAATGTGCCGGTTGTTTTGACGGGCAGCCAGGTGCCGATGAATATTTTACTGAGTGATGCTCCTGCTAATTTAAAAACAGCTTTTGCAGCGGCGGTATCGTGCAAGCCGGGGGTTTATCTGGCTTTCAACCGCAAAGTGATGCTGGGATGTCGGGCAGTTAAGGTCAGGACGACTAGTTTTGATGCCTTTGAATCGGTGAATTTCCCTAATGTAGCTGAAGTAACATCAGACGGTCTGGTCTTTAACAAAGAAGCACAAGCTGTTTTGACCAAAGAAGCAGGACAGTTGAACACGAAGATTGAAACCAATGTGGCCGTGGTTAAACTTTTTCCGGGTTTTGATCCGGAAATGCTTAAGATGATGGGCAAAATGGGCATTAAAGGTTTGGTCATTGAAGCTTACGGCTTAGGCGGAATGACTTACATCAGAAGGAATCTGGTGGCAGCTGTAGGTGAATTGACACGTAAAGGGATTCCTGTGATTGCGGTTAGCCAATGCTTATATGAACGCAGTGATTTGACCAAGTATGAAGTCGGCCGTCAAGCACTTTTGGAAGGTGCTATCAGTGCACATGATATGACAACGGAAAGTGCGATTACCAAACTCATGTGGGGCTTGGGACAAAACATGGATTTGCCTCAGATTGCGACCTTTTTTAACACCAATGTGGCAGGCGAAGTCAGCTTATAGCTTTGGTGGTATAATATAAAAGTTAAACAAGAAAGGTCAGGTTTGATGACACAAGAAGATTTAGAAACGGTCAAAATGGACAAAGACATGGTCGATATTGCTTATTACCATGACTTAGCCCAGCAAAAACAAAAAGAACATGCCAAATTTTTGGCTAAATTACGGCAAAAAAAGCCGAAACATCTTGATAAAGTGGTAAAAGAAACACATGCTGAAGTATTTGCAGTGGTAGATTGCACGAAATGTGCCAATTGTTGCAAAGACTTAGGCCCTGATTTTACCGAAGCTGATATTGAACGGATTGCACATGCATTTAGGATGAACCTAGGCAAATTTGAAGATACTTATTTGCGGGTCGACGAAGACGGCGACAAGGTCTTCCAATGCATGCCCTGTCCTTTTTTAGGGGCCGATAACCTGTGCAGTATTTATCCGATTAGACCCAAAGCCTGCCGTGAATTTCCGCACACTGACCGCAAAAAAATTTATCAAATTAATAAATTGACAATTCAAAATACGCTGTATTGTCCGGCAGCCTATTTATTTGTGGAAAAATTGCGGCATAAATTGCAACTGTGAGGTGTGCTATGATTTCTAATTTTTGTCCCCATTGTAAGGCGAGCTTGGTTATGCAAAATGGTTTTAACAAAAAAGCCCCTTATTACATCTGCAAAAAATGCCAGCAGATGATTATCAACCCGCAAAATAAGCAGCTGAAGCAAAGCAAGATTGTTTGGCTTTGCGATCGGTGTAATGCTTTACTCAATGTTCAAGCCGGTTTTGATGAGCATCAGTTGAAGTTTACCTGTCAAAAATGCGGTTATGAAAATTCTTTAGGATTAGAACAGATTTTTTTGACGAAAGAAGCCGCTGATAAGGCACGGCAAGAAAAATATACCTGTCCCAAGTGTCAAGACCTGCTGACAAAGCAGACGGCTTTTAACCCGCAGCTGTCAGCTTATACTTGTGAAAAATGTCAAACTAAGTTGGTAAAACGCTTGGGCAAATTTGAACAGCAATAAAAAAATGCTACCCGTGTTAAACGGATAGCATTTTTTAGTTTAGGCTAATTCTTCATGCGGATTGTAGTTGTCGATAAAGTATAACTTATACCAGACCAAGAAAGTATAGATAGTCCACAATTTACGTCGGCCATCAATTTTGCCGTTGAAATTGTCATCTGCTAATTGAAGCAGTTTGTCTTGGTCGAAGAATTCATTGACAAAATCCTGGCTGAAGAGGTCACGAACTTGGTGGTAGTATTTTTCTTCTCTTAACCAAGCTCTGATTGGGACAGGGAAGCCCAACTTAGGCCGGTGTGCCCATTCTTCCGGCAAAGTCCGGTTAGCCGCTTCTCTAAAGGCCCACTTTGTTCCCTTGTAGTTGAAGAGATACTTGGTTGGTGTTGATTGGGCGACTTTCAAAATTTCCTTGTCTAATAAAGGCACCCGAAGTTCCAAGGAGTTAGCCATACTCATTTTGTCGGCTTTTAACAAGATATCGCCCGGCATCCACTGGTGAATATCGACATATTGGCGCTTAGCAACTTCATCGATATCCTTATCAGCCAATTTATCAAAGAATGGCTTTAAGATTTCTTCAACGGTTGGACCGCAATCATAGTCTGATTTTAAAATATCGCTGGCTTCATCAGGTGAGAAGATGTAGGCTTGACCGACAAAATCTTCACTGGCTGGAGCTAAAGCGTGATAAAGGTGCAGGCGGCCATGGAAGTTTTTGGCATGCTTCAATTTTTCACCTAAAGCATGGCGCTTTTCCATTGGCAATTTCTTCAATTGATCGGCAATCCAGCGGATAAATTTGGAGCTGGTATTAAAGCCGTAATCAGTATAACCGGCAAATAATTCGTCGGCGCCTTCACCGGATAACATAGCCTTGTAGCCGTTGTCTTTAGCTAATTTGGTCAAGAAGTAAAGCGGAACGACCGAAGGGTTAGAGTCTGGTTCATCCAAGAAATATTGAATCTTAGGGAAGGCGGCAAAAGCCACTTCATTTTTTAACTTCATATCTTTATTTTTCAGACCCAATTTTTCGGCTAATTCACGTGCTTCTTTGGTTTCATCATAGGTTGAATCAAAACCGATGGAGAAAGTGCAGTCAGGACGCATTAAAGCAGCTACATAACTGGAATCGACCCCGGCAGACAAGAAGGAGCCAACCTTGATTCCGTCATCGGCAAAGCTGTGTGCTTTAACGGATTCTTTAACAGCAGCTTCAATCCGGTCAACAGCCTGATTAAAGGACATATCTTGGGGATCAAAGTCAGCATCGAAGTATTGTTCCATACTGAATTTGCCGTCTTTGTAGTGGAAAAAGTGTCCTTCAGGGAGTTTGTATACGCCCTTGAAGAAGGTTTCTGGGGTGGCTGAATATTGGAAGGTCAAGTAAGGCTTGAGGGCTTCTTTGTTCAGCTGCTTTTCAAACTTAGGATGATCTAAGAAGGCTTTGATTTCCGAAGCAATAAAGAAAGTGCCGTTCATTTGGGCATAGTATAAAGGTTTGATACCAAAAGGATCCCGTGCCCCAAACATTTCTTGCGTTTGGCGGTCCCAAATGACAAAGCCAAACATCCCGCGCAATCTCTTAGCGATATCTTGCCCCCATTGTTCGTAACCATGCAAGATAACTTCAGTGTCAGCGTGGGTGCTGAATGTATGTCCTAAAGCGATTAATTCTTCACGTAATTCTTTAAAATTGTAAATTTCACCGTTAAACAGAATAGCTTTGGAGTCATCTTCGTTAAAAATCGGTTGCTTACCGCTTTTAACGTCGATAAAACTCAAGCGTCTAAAGCCTAAAGCAGCGTGGTCATCGACAAATTTACCGCTGTCATCGGGACCACGGTGAATAATGCGATCCATCATTTTTTGAATTGTTTCGTCTTTGCTCTGTAAACTATCATTGTTTACGTATGCTACGATACCACACATAAATTATTTACTTCCTCTCATAGGTTGTCTAAAAAGTCTTTTTTGACCATATAAATATAGTAACAAAAATTAGGCAAAATACAATTCTTTTTTCATCGGGCTTTGGTCGAAGCCTAAAATTAGGTTATACTGAAATAAAAACAGGCGGTAAGGTGAAAAAATGGATATATCTTTAATCAAAGAACAAGTGTCAGACCTCACACCCAAAGAAAGACAGTTACTCTATGCGATCTTGCTTTTGTCGGGTGAAGTGCTTGATTCACAAACAATTGTTGACTTAAATGACCACTTTGACTTGGAAAAAGGCAGTCAGAATGAAAAAAGCAAAAAGCGCAAGGCCCAGCGCTGGCTGGATGATTTAGCCCAAATATTTAATAAATTAGACCGTTACGAAGTCATTAAAAGCGAGCAAGACCGCGCCTATAAGCTGCAAATTGTCGATCAAGCTGCCCTTAATTTTCAGCAAATTTTACTCATGGTCGAAGCTTTGCTGGCGGGCCGCTTCTTAGCTAAAGACGATTTAGTCCAAATCAGCCATGCTTTGCTGGATCAGCCGTTAAAAAACCAGCGGCAGCAAAATTCGAAAAAATTTATTGAACACACGTTGAATGAAAAAATCAGTCACTATCAGCCAGTAGCCGAAACAGTTGATATCGAAGAAACTTATCAAATTTACCAGGCGATTATGGAAAAAGCCGCGGTTGAATTCCGGTACTCTACTCCAAGCAAGAAGCAGGATTCGGTAAAAAAGGTTGATCCTTGGACGATTTTTTTCAATGACCACTATTTATATTTGGCTGCCACAGAACATGAAGAACATCCAAATGTGGCATATAAGCTCTACCGGCTGGACCGGATTTTTGATGTAAAAATCACCAAAAATAAAGCTTACTTAGATAATCAGCCGCAGGTCAATTATGTGCAGTCAGCTAATAAAGGAGTCAATGAAGCTGGTCCTTATACGGTTAAATTTAATTGCTGGCACCCCTATAATATTGCCATTGTTTTGGATAAGCTGCCGCATGCCAAAATTGTGAAAGGCTACACGGCTTTGGGACAGGAAAAAGATTTGTCGCAGGCGGGCTTAGTTGATGCTTATGCTTTTAAGATGGGCGAATATGCGACGATTGAAGCTAAAGTTTATGGGGATCAAAAGACGGATTCTACGAAAAATTTGATGCTTTCTTTAGGCAAAGATGCGCAAGTCTTAGCCCCGGAAGCCTTGGCTGCTTCTATTAAAGCTGATTTGAAAGCCGCCTATCAGCGCTATGAACAATAATGTAGTGTAAGCGTTGTATTTATAGTAATCATTATATATAATTAAAAATAATTATATATAATGATTACGGAGGCATTTATGAAAAAGATTAAGTTAATTGCTAGTGACATGGATCAAACTTTTTTGCGAAATGACGGGACGTTTGATCAAGAGCATTTTAGTAAAATTTTGAATCGCTTAGATCAGCATCAGATTAAATTTGTTGCTGCCAGTGGGCGGTCTTTGTGGCTAATTGAAGATATCTTCGGTAAAAAATTGGGCAAAAGAATCGATTATGTCGCTGAAAATGGCGGCTTTGTAATGGCTGACGGCCAAAAAATTGCGGGCGAAGGTATCAGTGCTGACGTTTTGCGGCAGGCAGAAAGCTTTTGTGCTAAGCATTTTTCCAAAAATTATTTGATAGCTGCCGGTAAAGATTATGCCTATACTTTAGATGCTGATGCCTTCCAGAAGATTGGCGGCCCTCATCAGAAGACTTTTAGTCATAATGTTAAACAAGTTGCTGATTTTGCCGACTTAGAAGCTGATATTTATAAATTAACTATTTTTACGCCGGATAATAATACCGAAGAAGTTGCAGAAATATTTAACCAAGGGTTTAAGCAGCCGCTAACGGCAGTGGTCAGCGGCTATGGCGCTGTTGATTTAATCAAGCCTGGTTTACACAAAGCCTGGGGGTTAAAGCAGCTGATGAATTATTTAGAGCTTGATGCCAGCAACTTGATGGCTTTTGGTGATGACTTAAATGATATTGAAATGCTTAAATTAGCGGATTATGCTTATGCCATGGAAAATGCCAAGCCTAAAGTTAAGGATGCTGCGAGCTTTATTGCGCCGAATAACAACGAATCAGGGGTATTGCAGGTTATTGAAAAATATTTGGATGAATTAGACTAGGAAGTGAGTTTAATGGTGAATTTAGCACGGCAACACTTTAATGTGCCAAAAGAAACTAGGGATAACTTAATGCTTGGGGGCAAATTAGCGCGCCAAGGCTATGACTGGTGGTGGCATAATTTTACCGGGGTTAATCTTGAGACAGGCGCCAAAAAAACTTTTTTTGTTGAATTTTTTATCATAAATCCAGCGCTAAGTCCGCAAAAAGTCCTGTTCGGCCAAGCCCCCAAAACAGCTAAGCCATCTTATTTAATGGTTAAAGCCGGCAGCTGGGGACAGGATAAAGCGCAAATTCACCGTTTTTTGCCTTGGATGAAGTACATCAAACCAGTTCGCCTTTTATTATTAAGGCTAAAGACTGTCTTGTCAGTGAAGATCAGCTAATGGGAAGTGTCAATGTCAGTGCTAAAGATGCCCATGATCATCCGGAATGGATGAGTGATGCCGGCCAGATGACGTGGAATTTGCAGGTTAACAAAGAATTGGCTTTTAATGTTGGTTTTGGAGCCAGCTCTTTGATGCGCAAACTCAATGCTTTTGAGATGTATTGGCATGTTCAAGGCTTAAAAACCAAATACAGCGGTGAAGTCATTTATAATGGGGTGAAATACCAGGTTTTCCCAGATACTTCTTTTGGCTATGCCGACAAGAATTGGGGACAAGATTTTACCTCGCCATGGGTTTGGCTGAGTTCAAATTGCCTTTACAGCACGAAATTAAAACGCCCGCTAACCAATTCAGCCTTTGATATTGGCGGAGGACGCCCTAAAATTTTCGGTTATGGCTTGGACCGCTGTTTGCTGGGAGGAATGTATTATGAAGGGTTGGAGTGTGACTTTAACTTTTCTAAACCCTGGCTTAAGGTTAAAACGGATTTTTCTTTCCATGAAGGAGAAAAAGAGGTCTTTTGGCAGGTTAGACAGGAAAATGTTTCCTATGTGATGGAAACGCAGCTTGCTTGCCCTAAAGCTGAGATGCTTTTTATCAATTATGAAGCTCCTGATGGTCAAAAGCGGTATTCGAAGTTGTGGAATGGCGGCACCGGCCACGGCAAAATCAAGTTATATCAAAAAAAGGGTCAAAAGTTGGTGCTGTTAGATGAAATTTTAGTTGATCATGCGGGATGTGAATACGGTGAATATGACCGCTAGGTAGGTGATTGGATGCAGGCTTCTGTCTTAGTTCCCGTGTCAGCGGGAAAAATTTTATTTGAAGTAAGAGCCTTAAATATCTCGCAAGCAGGTGAAGTGTGCTTTCCCGGCGGAAAAATTGAAGACGGTGAACCGCCGCTTAAGGCAGCTTTTCATGAAACCTATGAAGAATTAAACCTTGACCAAAGTTGTTTTACCTTCAAAAAAGCCCTGCCCAAGCTCACCCTTAAGGGACAAAGCACGCTGGAAAGTTATTTAGTTGAGTTAAGACCGGACTTTGAAAAAAAGCTGCGGCTGTCAAAAAATGAAGTTGCCCAAGTGTTTGAAGTTGAGCTTTCCTGGTTTAAAAACCACAAAGCCCAGGTATATCCTTTAGATGATGTTAATAAAGTTCCGCCAGACTTAGCTGCTTTTTTGCGCAATTATCCGCCTTTATCAGGTCAGACACTTTATTGGCAAAAAGGGCCTTTTGTTATTTGGGGACTGACGGCACAAATCTTAAAAAATGCATTAGAGGAAGTAAATTAAATGGACGATATTTACCAAATGGCGCAAATGTTTCACCAAAAATTTGATGATCGCGCGCCTAAAAAGCCGGTTGCTTTAACAGACAAAGAAGCTGGTTTTCGGGCTGAATTTATGCTGGAAGAATTATTTGAATTTTTAGTGGCTGATACTGAGGATAAAGAAGAAATTAAAGCCCGAGCTAAGGCCTTTCATGAAGCTTTAGATCGGGCTGTCAATAAAAGTTTAACCAAGGTTCGCCCGCAAAATGAAACGATTGTTAAGCAAAGTGATGCCTTAGGCGATTTGATTTATTTAGCTTATGGGACTTTTGTTTTAATGGGCGTTGACCCTAAAGACATCATTAATAGTATTCACCAGGCTAATATGGATAAATTATTTGCGGATGGAAAGCCCCATTATGATGAACGGACGCATAAGGTCTTAAAACCTGCTTCATGGCAGGGCCCAGAAGCTGGAATTAAAGCTGCTATTGAAAAGCAAAAATAAAACCGCAGGTTACTGCGGTTTTTTTAGTCGGTAAAGACCATTTCGTTTGCTGAAGACAAGTTTTCATTAAAACTTAGGCCTAAAGCGGTAAAAGTTTTAAGCTGATCTGGTTTAGCAACTTTGTTTTGGGCAATAAAGCGTACCATGAGGCCACGGGCTTTTTTAGCTAAAGGTGAAGAAACCTGGTATCCCTGAGCGGTTTGCTGCTTGAACGTGACCGTAATTACTTCTTTTTCATTGGCATAAGGCAAAATGGCCTTGGCATATTCTTGGCTGGCCAGGTTTAGCACTAAGCCGTCTTCTAAAGCTAGGTCAGCTAAGCGGTCACCCCAAAAAGTATACAGTGAATCGCCGTCAATAACCTGATTCATATCTAAACGGTGGTTTTGAATCCCATCGAAGGGCCGTAAAATGCCGTAAAAGGCATCTAAAATATAAAGGTGATCTTGTAAAAAAGCTAAAGAAGCCTGATCCAAACTAGAAGCATCTAAGCTTTGGTATTGGAGGCCGTTAAAAGCTAAAATGGCCGGGGTTAATTTATTAAAATCAAAGTCTAAAGCTTTCAAATCAGCAAAAGCCTGTTTAGCGATGGCTTCACTGCAGGCAAAAAATTGCTGCAAGTCATTAACTGACATGCGGCGCAATTGGTCACGGACGTAATTGGCCTGGTCTTGAAAGTAAGGCTGGTCTAAAGGGGCCAGTTGTGTTGAAGTTTGCATTTTTTTAGCGGGTGAAATAATAATTTGCACAAAAAAATCTCCTTAAAATGATTTGTAGTTAAATTATATGCTTGCTAAGCGCGGAAGGCAAACGTTATACTGAAAACGATTGCATAGCTTAAAAGGAGAGCTGATTATGACAGAACAAGAAAAAATGCTGCAAGGGAAATTATACGATCCGTCTGATCCCGTTTTAGCGCAAAAAAGAGCTCAAGCGCATGAATTATCCCAACAATACAATGCTTTAAATTAAAAAGATCCCAAGCGCCAAGACATTTTAAAAAAATTGCTGCCAAACAGCCAAGATATCTACCTGCAAGGGCCAATTCAGTTTGATTACGGCGAATTTACGACCATTGGCGCTAAAAGCTACGCCAATTTCAACTTTACCTGCCTTGACTGTGCACCGGTAAAAATCGGCCAAAATGTCTTCATGGGCCCAAATGTCAGCCTGCTGACACCCATGCATCCTTTGCGTTTTGAAGAACGCAATCAATTCCAAAAAGAAGACGGAACTTGGACAGATCTTGAGTATGCCAAACCAATCACGATTGAAGATAATTGCTGGCTAGCCGGCAATGTCACCGTGTGCGGCGGGGTAACTATCGGATCAGGTTCAGTCATCGGTGCCGGCAGTGTGGTAACCAGAGATATTCCTGAAAATACTATTGCAGTGGGTGTTCCGGCTAAACCCATCCGAAAAATTACCGCAAATGACAGTGTTCAAAATTTAAATATTTAAGCTGGGCATGTTAAACCACTTAAAATAAGTATTAGCCAGGGCTCAATTTAATTGCATAATTAAATTGAGGTGATTAGATGGAATGTCAAGAAGAGCGCTATGATATGCGCCAAAATACAGAAGCGGACCGGCAAAAATTTGCCCATGATGCTAAATTGCTGCATCAATTTAACCAGGCAATGCCTTTTTCAAAAGAAGCTAAAGATATTTTACATGAATTGATGGGGGGAAAATTTAGCTGATTCAAGTACCATCAATGCCCCCTTGTCAGGATCATGTATCTCAAGCAAGCTCAAAGTCGGCAAGAATTGCTTTATTAACGGCGGGCTCTTAGCGATGGCTAGAGGCGGAATTACCATTGAAGATGGGGTGCAAATCGCTGCCAATTGCCGGATGTTGTCCAATAGCCACGATCCTTATGACTTGCAGGTTCTCTTGTGCAAGCCGGTGTTAATTAAAAAGGACACTTGGCTGGGAGCCAGGGTTACTGTTTTGCCAGGGGTTTGCATTGGTAAGCATGCAATTGTCGGCGCAGCTTCAGTTGTGACCAAAGATGTGCCTGATTATACGGTTGCTGTGGGTAACTCGGCCCGCATTTTGAAATATTTGGATAAAGAAAAATTCAATGACTAAAAGCTGGAAAAATTTCCGGCTTTTTTTTATGAAAAAATTCTAGTAAGATAGAGGGGATTAGGAAAAAAGAGGGGTAATTATGGATCCATTAGCGATTTTAGAAAAATATTACGGCTACCATGCATTTCGGCCTGGACAAGAACAGGCAATTACGCAGGTTTTAGCCCGCAAAAACACCTTAGCGCTGATGCCGACCGGCGGTGGCAAGTCTTTGTGCTACCAAATTCCGGCCTTACTGATGCCAGGCTTGACGTTAGTGATTTCACCGCTGATTTCTTTGATGAAAGACCAGGTAGATGCGTTAAAGCAAAATGGGATTGAAGCAGCCTTTATCAACAGTACTTTAACCAGCGGAAAATTATCAGAAGTTTATCGCAAATTAGCGCAAGGCAGGTTAAAATTGCTCTACATTGCCCCCGAACGGTTTGATTCAGACTTTTTCAACCGTTTTTTAGCAGGCGTTAAGTTATCTTTAGTGGCCATTGATGAAGCCCACTGCATTTCACAGTGGGGACATGATTTCAGACCGCAATATCTTAAATTGAGTGCTATTTTGCAAAATTTACCACAAAAACCGACGCTGATTGCTTTGACAGCGACAGCGACCCCACAAGTGGCACAGGATATTTGTCAACGGCTGGATATTGCACCTTCCTGCCAAGTTGTGACTGGGTTTTCGCGGGATAATTTAGCTTTTAAAGTTGTCAAAGGAGAAGACAGTAAAACATTCATTTTAAACTATTTGCAGCAAAATCAAGGGCAAGCAGGGATTATTTACGCCAATACGCGCAAACAAGTGGAAGCTTTGGGTGTCTTTTTAAAAAAACATGGACAAAAAGTCCGTATCTATCATGCGGGTCTTTCTGAGGCAGAACGGCTCCAAAATCAGGAAGCTTTTTTGTACGACCAAGCAGATGTGATGGTTGCGACAAATGCCTTTGGGATGGGGATTGATAAAAGCAATGTCCGCTATGTAATCCATGCCAGTGTGCCGGGATCGCTGGAAGCCTATTATCAGGAAGCCGGCCGGGCCGGCCGCGACGGCCTTGAATCCGAAGCGATTTTGCTCTATCATGACAGCGACTTGCAGACCCAGCGTTTTTTCATTGAAAATTCACCGGCTGATGAAGCGTATAAAAAACAAGAATACCAAAAACTCGAAGCCATGGTTAGATACGCCAACAGTGAGGCTTGTCTGCAGCAGGTTATTGTCCAATATTTTGGACAAACCTGTCCGCCCTGCCAAAAATGCAGCAACTGTCTTGACCAACGGGAAGCCAAAGATATCACTATTGATGCCCAAAAAGCTTTATCATGTGTCGTGCGGATGCGGGGGCGGTTTGGTAAAAAAATGATTGCCCAGGTTCTAAAAGGATCAAAGGGTCAAAAAATTATATCTGAAAAGCTCAACGAATTAACCACGTACGGCATTATGTCGGCATATAAGCTCAAAGAAATTGAGAGTTTGCTGGATTACCTTTTGGCCAGCGGATATTTGGTTAATGATGATCCAAAATTTCCTAAACCTCAATTGACAGTTAACGGCGCTGATGTACTAAAAGGAAAAGCCAAGGTTATGCGTAAAGTTTCCGTCGTGACTGCTAAAAAGAAGCCAAAAGACAGCAAATTGCTGCTGGCTTTGAAAGCTTTGCGGCTTAAGTTGGCACAAGCCGAAAAAATTCCGCCCTTTATTATTTTTTCAGACAGTACCTTAGTCGAAATGGCACAAGCAAAACCGCAAAACTGGGATGAATTGTTAGCTGTCAAAGGGGTTGGGGAATATAAGTTAAAATTATATGGCGCCAAATTTTTGGCTGTCATTCAAGAAGAAAGCCAAACTGATGAAGATAATTAAAGTTTTAATGGTAGTAATGTGTCTTGGCGTAATTGCCGGCTGCCGGCAGCAGACCTCAAAGTCTGTGAAAAAACAAGCTCAAGTTACTCAGACTAAAAAAGTTAACAAAACACCCCAAAAGAAAAGCGTACCCACTTTATTTGTACATGGGCTTCAAGGAAGTCACAAGTCAACTGATGGAATGATCAGCCGCCTTGAGCAAAGAGTTGGCGTCAAAAAAGTACTGACCATAAACGTTGACAGCAATGGAAATTTGCAGGTAGAAGGGAAGTATCAGCAAGTCCGCCATCCTTTAATTCAGGTGAATTTTTTAAATAATGTTGCCGATACGGCCACCAATGCTTTATGGCTGACCAAGGTATTGACTTATGTGAAAGATGATTTAAAAGTCATTCACGTTAACCTGGTGGGACATTCAGCCGGCAACTTGGCGATTTTTCAAAGTCTTTGTCAAAATAATAACCTGCCTAAAGTTGACCATTATGTCAGCCTGGCCGGACCCTTTGACGGGGTGATTACTATGAATGATACAGCTAATGCCAACCAGGTTGACAAACAAGGCAAACCGCAGATTTATTATCCGGCTAACGATTATTATCCAAGCTATCAGGAGTTGTTAAATCAGGCAGCATCTTTTCCCAAAAAGACTAAAGTTTTGCTCATTTACGGCAACCTCGAAGATGGATCGAATTCAGATACATTGGTATCAGAAGCATCGGCTTTGTCACTGAAATATTTGCTCAAAAACAACCCTTTAACGGTTAAATGCCTTAAGGGATCTGAAGCGACGCATTCAGGTTTGCATGAATCGAGGAAAGTTGATTTATGGATTGCTGATTTCTTGGGTTTCAAAGCGTAAAAAAAGTGTTATACTAGGACATGCATATTTAGGAAAAGAGGAATAAAGATGAAAATTGCTTTAGCAAGTGACCACGCCGGGGTGACCTTAAAAGAAGAAATTACCGCCCTACTTAAGGAAATGGGACATGAAGTTATTGATAACGGTCCCTTTACGACAGATTCCGTTGATTTATCAGATTACGTTTATCCAGCTTCCTTATTAGTCGCTCAAGGCAAAGCTGATCGTGGTATCTTTATTGACGGGGTTGGTTATGGTTCTGCGATGATCGCTAACCGGGTTTTAGGCATCGATGCTGTGGTTTGCCAAGATCCCTTCTGTGCTAAGTTAGCCCGTCAGCATAATGATAGCAATGTTTTGTGCCTTGGAGGAAAAATCATTGGTTCCGCAATTGCTTTAGAAATTGTCAAAACGTGGATGACAACTGATTTCTTGAATCAAGAAAAATATCTGCGCCGGGTAAATAAAGTCAAAGAAATTACCCAAAAACACCTCCGTTCACTTGAAGAACTAGGTTTAGACAAGTAATCAGCCAGGGCAAATCACGATGATTTGTCCTGCTTTTATTTTGATAGCAATTAAGCATAAGAAAGATGAGGAAGTGATAAAGTGACTAAAAGAGATGTCAAATTTGTAACTTGGGCTTTAATCTTAGCCAATGCAATTTCAGGTTTGGATGCAACAATTATTACCACTGCCTTACCGGCTATTATCTCTGATTTAGATGGGATTCAATTTATGGGCTGGTGTGTGGCTATTTTCTTATTTGGTGTAAGTGTTTCAACGCCTTTTTGGAATAAATTAGGCGAATTATTCGGTACTAAAAAGGCCTTCTTAGGCTCTTTACTGATTTTTGCTGTCACGTCTGTTTTAGAAGGTTTAGCGCCCAACATCTATCTTTTTATCGCTGCTAGAGCCTTGATGGGTATTGGCGCTGGCGGTATGGGCGCTTTGCCATATGTTATTATCGGCTATTTATATGATGACATCTATGACCGTACCAAGGCGTTAGGCATGGTGGCCGCCAGTTTTAGTTTTGCTTCAATTATCGGACCGCTGTTAGGCGGGGTGATTGTTGATGCTTTGTCATGGCATTGGATTTTTTATTTGAACGTGCCTTTTTCCTTAATTACGATGTATTTAACGTGGCGTTATTACAAGACAGACGTCAAAAAGGTTGTACAAAAGAATTTTGATTGGTTAGGGTCAGTGCTGATGGTGGCTGGTTTGGTCATTTTTCTAAGCGGAGTCCAGCTGCTTGGTTTGACTAAATTAAGTCTAGTTATGGCTTTGATTATTTTAGGCCTGGTTATTTTAACGCTTTTTGTATTAGTGGAAATAAAGCTTGCGCATCCATTGATTAAAATGGACATCTTTAAAAATAAACAGCTAGTTGTTGATTTTATTTTATTTTCGCTGGCATGGGGCAGCTTTGTTGCTTACAATACCTATGCGCCAATTTGGTCGCAAGGTCTTTTAGGAACTAGTGCCTTAGTCGGGGGAGCGGTTTTGATTCCCAACTCGATTGCTGATTTATTTGGCAGCCAGTCAGCTGCTTGGATTCAACGCAGATTTAAAATTAAAACCGTCTTAACGATGGGGTTGAGCTCAATTTTGATTACGGCGGCATTGATGGCGGTACTGCCTTTTGATACCCCACTGATAGTTTTGATGGCTACTGGACTTTTTTCTGGTTTTGGGGTTGGTTTGGTCTTTGTCATTTTGCAAGTAAAAGTGCAAATGGATGCTAGAAAAGATGAAATGTCGGAAGCAACATCTTTGAGCTATTTAATTCGCATTTTAGCGCAAACTTTGATGGCGGCGATTTACGGGGTGTTGATGAACCAGCAGTTAGCCGCTGGAGTGCACAAGTACCCGCAAGTAACCTTGAAGATGCTCAATAATCTGACTGATGCTAAAAATCAAAAGTTATTGCCGCAAAATTTAATGCCGACATTGCGCAGCATTTTGCATCAGGGAATGGTTGTCATCATGGTGGCCGCAGCTGTCTTGGCTTTAATCGCAGTGGTGGTTAACTGGCGTAGCAAGAATACCGAAATTAAGCATAAAGGTCCTTTGCAAGACTAAACGAAAAGAATGTTTATTTAAGAAAAGACTTGTCGATTGACAAGCCTTTTTTTGTATGCTATGCTTCCAAAAAAGTCTTAACTGGGACTAATTTTACAGGGGGGTTGAAACGTGGATAATAAAATTATTGCCAGTCAAAAATTAGTCAGACAAACAGAAACGGAAGTAGTTAATATTTCCCAAATCTATGAAAAATTGCTGAAAAAAAGCAAGCAGCCGCTTAACCGCTTGGATGTTTTATACGAATTGGCTTTAGGCGAAGTAATGACGCAAGGGCAGCTGGCTCAAAGGATCAACCGTCCCAAGCAGACGATCAACAACATTATTACCAAAATGCAGCAAGAAGGACTGGTGGATTTGACGCCGTTAAAGACGGATGGTCGGAAAAAAGTTATCAGTCTGACAAAAAAAGGGCGCATTGCAGCAGCTAAAGACTTGGATTTTATGTTTCAAGTTGAAGACCGCTTGGTTGATGCAATGGGCACGGTTAAAATGCAGCAGTTAATTGAACTGGAACGTGAATATGCGAAGAATTTGCAAACAATAGCGGAGGAATTTTAAGAGGTGAGAAGATGCAGATTTTAAGGGAACATTTATTTAAATACCCAACCTATATTTTGGGAGCGGTGATTTCAGCGGTGGCGTCCATTGGCACCATGCTGTATCAGCCTAAATTATTGCAGGATATTTTAAATGCCATTTTGAAAAACAACATGGATGCCATTAAGACGCTAAGTGTTTGGCTGATTTTTTTGGCCGTAATTGGCGTTATTTCAGGTATTTACAATGTATATTTTGCGGCTAAAATTGCGCAGAATGTTACCAGTGACTTGAGACTAAGAACATATCAAAAGATTCAGAGCTTTTCTTTTGGAAATATTGAACATTTTTCCAGCGGGAGCCTCGTAGTGCGCTTAATCAACGATATGAACCAAATTACCAACTTATTGATGTCAGTTTTTATGCAGTTTTTGCGGATGCCATTAATGTTTATCGGCGCATTTATCATGGGGGTTTACACCTTACCGCGACTGTGGTGGCTGGAAATTTTGATGATTATATTAGTGATTTTGGTTTCAATCTTTACTTTCCAAAAGATGGGCCGTTTATTTGGTCAGGTACAAATTTTTATGGATAAAATCAACACCCGTGCTAAAGAAACCTTGCAAGGCATGCGGGTGGTAAAATCATTCAATCAAGAAGCCAATAACAGTGCCAATTTCAACCAAACATCCGATGAATTAAATAAAATCAACTTGTGGATCGGCTATATTTTTTCAGCGTCATTTCCGGCCTTTATGCTGGCCACTTATGCAGCGATTGCTTTAGCAATTTACTTAGTCGGCGGTTCCATTACCAGCCACCCAAGTGATGTTGCAGCTATCAGCTCTTATGTAACCTACCTATCCTTAGTAATGAATGCCATTATTGTGATTGGAATGACCGCGACCATGGTTAGCCGTGGGCTGGTTTCTTTAGAACGTATCAAGGAAGTCTTAGATACCAAGCCGGATTTGACTTATGTAACCGACCAGGATGAAGATTTAAAAGGCAGTGTTGAATTCAAGCACGTCAGCTTCACTTATCCAGACAGTAAGCAAGAAACCCTCCACGATATCTCATTTAAAGTGGCTCCCGGGCAAAAAATTGGAATTGTCGGCAAGACTGGCTCAGGCAAGTCTACCTTGGCACAATTGATTGCCCGTTTATATGATCCAAGTTCAGGTGAAATTGACTTGGGGGGCAAAAATATCAAAGAGGTTAGCCAAAAGACTGTCACCAAGACGGTTTCTTTTGTCTTGCAAAGAGCAATCCTTTTTTCCGGAACTATCAATGAAAATTTACGGCAGGGCAAAAAAACAGCTTCCCAAGCTGAAATTGAAAAAGCCGCCCAAATTGCTCAAGCTGAAGAATTTATCAGCAAGTATCCGGATACCTTTGAGCATGAAGTTGAAGAACGCTCAGCCAACTTCTCTGGTGGGCAAAAGCAGCGCTTATCTTTGGCCCGCGGGGTGGTCGGTAATCCAGTTGTACTGATTTTAGATGATTCAACGTCGGCGCTTGATGCTAAGTCGGAAAAATTAGTGCAAGAAGGCTTAGCCAAGCATTTAAAGGGGACAACCACCTTTATTATTGCTGAAAAATTAGTCTCAGTTAAAGATGCCGACCAAATTCTTGTCTTGGATGACGGACATCTGTCTGCCTGCGGGACACACGCTGAGCTTTTAAAGACATCCCCGGTTTATCAAGAAATTTACCAAACGCAAAAAGCAAAAGAAAGGAGAAGCGACCTGTCATGAAAAAAGCACTGCAATATTTTTATAAGTACTTAAAACCCTACTGGAAGGGGATTAGTCTGGTGATTATCTTAACCTTGGCGATGACTTATTTTCAGGTTGTGGCTCCCGTTTACATGGGCAATACCGTGACTGATTTGACGAATATCTTGAAGGGTCATGGCTCAATGACGACCTTTTACCATGATTTGTGGCTGATGATTGTCTTTTATGGGCTGAATGTTTTGACGATGGGTTTGTCATGGACGATTACGTCGGTTTTTAATGCTCACGCCAACAATAATATGCGTAAAAATTTATTTACGAAGCTGCAAAAGATGACCATCAAGTATTTTGATACCCATCAGGATGGTAAATTATTGTCGCTGTTTACTTCCGATATCGATAATATCTTCAATGCGATGAATAATGCCGTCTTTGAAATCATTGCACAATCGGCTCTTTTTATCGGCACAATTGTGATGATGCTGCTTATTAATGTTAAACTAGCTTTGATTACGATGGCTTCAACGCCTTTAGTGGTGATTATCAGCATTGTGATTATGAAAAAAGCCAGTTTTTATCTAGACCGACAGCAAGAAGAAATCGGTGCTTTGAACGGGTATATTAACGAACAAATTAACGGGCAAAAGGTAATTATCACCAACGGTTTGCAAAAAGATTCCGTGCAGGGCTTTACCGTACAAAATGATAAAGTGCGCAAGACAATGTTCAAAGGCCAATTTTATTCAGGTTTACTCTATCCTTTAATGACGGGGCTTTCCCTGCTTAATTTAGCGATTGTAATTTCAGCGGGAGCTTTGCTGATTATGACCGGTAGTATGTCAACTGCTAAAGGCTTAGGTTTGCTGGTGATGTTTGTCCAATATTCGCAGCAATACTTCCAGCCCCTGATGCAATTGACGTCGATTTATTCGATGATGCAATTAGGGCTTACGGGGGCTAAACGGCTAAAAGAAGTTGAAGACCAGCCTGAAGAAGACCGCGTGCCAAACGGGCAAATCTTAACAGCTGTTAAAAAGGGTGTTTCCTTAAATGATGTGCATTTTTCTTATAATGAGAAAAAAGAGATTTTACATGGGGTCTCGCTTGACGTTAAAGCCGGCAAATATGTTGCCTTAGTCGGACCAACGGGTTCAGGTAAGACGACGGTCATGAATCTCTTGAACCGCTTTTATGACGTTAATCAAGGCTCAGTGACCTTTGACGGCATTGATGTCAGACAGCTGACGCTGACTTCTTTGCGGCAAAATGTCGGCATTGTTTTGCAAGATTCCGTGCTTTTTACGGGCACAATTGCTGAAAATATCAAGTATGGCAAACCAAATGCGACCGATGAAGAAATGATTGATGCAGCCAAACAGGCACAGATTCACGACTTTATTATGACTTTGCCAGACCAGTATGAAACGCTGATAGGGGCTGATAATGAAATCTTCTCTACTGGACAAAAGCAGCTTTTGTCGATTGCCAGAACGATTTTAACCAATCCGGCCTTTTTAATCCTGGATGAAGCGACTTCAAATGTTGATACGGTCACTGAAGAAAAAATTCAAAAGGCCATGGATAACGTCATCATGGGGCGGACCAGCTTTGTGATTGCCCACCGATTGAAGACGATTTTAAATGCTGACCGAATTGTGGTTTTGAAAAATGGCCAAGTTTTAGAAGAAGGCAGTCATCAAGCCTTGCTGGCCCAAAAAGGTTTCTACTACGACCTTTATACCAGCCAAATGGCCTTTGAATAAAGGTAAAAGATTCTATCTTGAGGGTAGAATCTTTTTTTATAAAAAAATTCAGCGCGCTGCTAAGCTTTTTTTTGCTTTAAAGAACGGCTTTTTGACGCAAAGCTGCCTGTTAGCGGAGCATTTTTGATACCTCATTTGTGGTAATTTCAGTGGTACTGGCTTTGTCCTTTTTGCATGGCTTAATTGGGGTGCGGGAAGGGACCATTCTTTCAGCCTTGCTGACAGGGCGGATGGTTGTCTTTACTGAACCTTACAAAGATATTGCAACAGGCAAAATGGTGGTGACAGCCACATATGCCTTTAAAGCCCAAAACGGTCGGACGATGGTTTTTGCGACTGACATGTCATTTTCAAGTATTGAAAAAACCATCAGTAAGCTGAAAATTGGGACGACGGGGCGCGTTGTTTTTGTAACCACCAAAGGGCAAGTTGTTGCTACTACAGGTGCTGATAAATCAAGTATCAAGCAAGGAACAAATATTTCTAATACAGCCCTTTTCAAAGCTGTTAAAAAGGCTTCAGCTAAAAAGGGAACCATTCACCTTGCAGGTACATCTAAGATTACTGATGCCTACTATTTTAAGCCCGGTAGATATTACACCTATTCTTATGTGCAAAAGTCAGATTTGTCCAGAGAACTTAGAATAGTCGCTTTGAACGCCGGCTTGATTGCTTTAGTGGTAGCGATTTTTGCCGCTATTTTGGCAGCCGCTGTTTCCGGGGTCTTCAAGCGCTTGATGGATACCATCTTAGGCTACTTCAAAGAAGCTGAAGGCGGCAACTTGAAGCCGGTTGATCCTGCTGAAGTGAAGGCTGATGGTTTCCTTGATCGGACAGCTAAGCTTTTATATACACCAAGAGCTGATGGAACGGAATTTAACCGGCTGATTTATGCTTACAACGATGTGATTGCCGGAGTGGGCGATTTGGTTACTTCGGTTAAGCGACAAAGTAATGAAGTGGCTGAAAAGTCCGATTCCTTGTTTGAACTTTCTAAGCAGACCAATAAGGCAACCGAAGAAGTTACTCAAACGATCAATGGCATTGCGGAAGTAACCTCATCCCAAGCGCAAGAAACACAAGAAAGTGTTTCCCGTTTG
>FOCC01000021.1 GCA_900110005.1 Ligilactobacillus sp. WC1T17
TGACTGCTGAGTTCAGACGCCTTCTCCGAACCTTCTTCAAGCTTGCTGATAACACTCGATGTTGCTGCAGTGACAGAGCTTACTGCAGCCAATGCTATCGGAGTGATTTTGGTGAATTTGTTCTTTACTTTTTCAAGTGAAAAGCTGGCATGCTCCGGCCACATTTTCGTGACCTTTATCTGATTCCTAATCTCAGCTTCATTCTGTCTGTAGCTGAGAGTGAGGTCCTCGACCTTTGCCTTCTGTGACTGGTATGCACTTGAGGTTTCACCGGAAACCCTTGCCGTTTCCTGAAGAAGCAATTTTTCCTGTTTCAACTGAATTTCAAGTGATTTTCGAACGCTTTCCAACCCCTTCAGCTTTGCTCTGGCGGCTTCATTTGTCCGTCCCTCGGTTTCAAGAGCATAAGCATATGATGTGGTAATGTCCGTCACTCTCGACGTTGCGTTGCAGACTTCGTCAGTCCTCTTAGTCAGCGTTTCAACAAATACGACCCTCCAAAATTGGAGGGTCGTTAAACAATTTACGATGGCGAAATTAAACACATGAATTTTGTTTCTGACTATGATATGGCCGAAAGTTTAAAACGTTTTCGTATTGGAAATCCTCTGAAACATGATATAATTATGCTAAAATACGAGGCTTTAGAAGCCGATTTAATGGATAATAAGGGATATACTTATAGCAAAGCTCATAGAATTGCAAATAAAAAATATAACTATGGCAAAGCATTAAAGGAATGGAAGGAGGGTAAGGCATGAATTTTTTAGGATACGAATTGAAGAAGGACCAGAAAGAGAGATGGGTTTATTCTGTTTTTTCTGATTTTGAAGAAGCAACAGTTACTGTTGAAAAACATAGTTATAAAGCTGATATTACGGATATGCCTTACACCTTTTGTAATATTCACTCTAAAGAGCATGTTATATCTACGCTTGTTAATATTTTGAAAGAATATCCCGGAATTGAGTCGTGCGCTATGGGGAGTGGCTAATTATGAGTAATAATGACTATTTTTCAATTGCTTATAAAATTTTATCATATTTGAAATATTGTTATGAAAACGGTATTGACGTGGATGTAGATGTTCTCTCACCTGGTACACTCAATATTTCGAGCAGACAATTTTGCCAAACAAATACGACCCTCCAAAATTGGAGGGTCGTTAAACCTCTGATGTGAGACCTTTGGATATAATCAATGTTCTAATTGCAATCGGTTCATTGATTATGACTTTCCTTGGTTGGATTGATGACTAACCAAGAAATAGGGAGTAAGGCGAAGCCAAGCTTCCCTTTCCTGTATCATAACACAAAAGTAGGAGGACAACAAACCATGAAGAGAAAAAACCTACAAACATTAACTATAGTATGTTGGATATTGGTTATTGGAATTAATATTTTGAAATTGTTAGGAGTGAAACCATAATGGCAGAATTATCAAATACGACCCTCCAAAATTGTAGGTCGTTAAACTCAAGGTGTGGAAGTGAGCGGTCATGAGCCCGATAACTAAAGAATAAGAAAAATAGAAATCCGTGCCGTGGCTGAAGTGCAATAAAAATCAAGAAAAATCGAATGGGTTTAGTCCTAAACATTGTTAGTTAGAATAATTTTAGATAAACAAATCCATGTTATGAGTAGCCTTAAAATTTTATATACTATATCATAAGTTTTAAAGGAGGTATAAGACAGTGGATAAGTTATGGAAGAACTCTTCAAATTAATATACTTTGAGGAGGAAAAATAAATGAAAATGAATTTTAAAAATAATAAAAATATAGATGTGAAACAATTAGAAAGATTATATAATGATGTAGAATGGTATGCTTATACACAGGATTTACCAACACTTAAGCTGGCTATAGAACAATCATTAGAAGTTATAACTGTTTGGGATGATGAAGAGTTGGTTGGGTTGATTCGAGTTGTTGGAGATGGGTTAACTATAATCTATATACAAGATATTCTTGTGTTAAATTCTTATCAAAATCAAGGTATTGCTACTCAACTGATGGAACAGGTTCTAAAGAAATATAAAAATGTTCGTCAAAAAGTTTTAATGACCGAAGATGCACCAGATGTAAGACATTTTTACGAAAAAAATGGTTTCCAGTCTTGCGATAAAGGGTCGCTAGTAGCATTTGCAAAAATGAATTAGAAATAACCAGTGAAAAAACGATTTATCAAATACGACCCTCCAAAATTGGAGGGTCGTTAAACTAAAGGCGTATTATAAAAATAACAGAGATGTCACTTTTTTAAAGGAGATGGTTATTATGACGGATGTTATTGCGTATCCTGCAATCTTGGATAATAATGAAAATGATAATGGTGTATATACAGTTACATTTCCCGATGTTCCAGGAGCCATAAGCGAAGGCAAAGATGTAGCCCATGCACTTAAAAACGGTTCGGAAGCTTTAGGGTTGATGCTATATGATGCTAAAGAATACCCTAAAGTATCTGACTTAAGCAAAGTTGAAAAAGAAAATCCTGATGCTATTGTTACCCTTATTTTTGCTGATTTAGCAGAAATTAAGCGTACTGTTAAAAAGCCAATGGTAAAAAAGAACACTACCATTCCGGGCGATTTGGCACAAAAAGCGGAAGAAGCAGGAATTAATTTTTCTCAAACGTTAGCGGACGCTTTAAGAGAAAAACTAGCTTAAAGCAAAGAGTCTACTCTCACACGAGGGTAGGCTTATTTTTTGTACAATTTTTTAATTATTTTTCAAATACGACCCTCCAAAATTGGAGGGTCGTTAAACTTATGAAGCAAAATAAAAAGCTGACGCTCGAAGACAAGTTAACCATCATCTCTATTGCCCTTCAAGTAATCAGCATTATCATCAGCTTGATTAAATAGTCAAGCGGTAGGGGTTAACTCAAAATAGTTAGCTCCTACTTGAGTGTATCATAAAAGCTGGAACAAGACTATGAGGAATTTAACAAGAACGGAAATCCTATTAATAACATTGATTGTTTTAACATTGTTGAATATTGCAATAAAACTAATAGACTGATAATGAGGTGTTGAAGATGTCAGAACTAACAGACGCGAAGAAGCGCGCTAACGAAAAATGGAAAAACAAAAACAAGGATAAACAACGCGTATATCAATACCGCTCTAGTGCTAGAACGTACGTGCGCAAATACGCAAGCTTAGACGACTTGTTGGAGTTGCAAACGATGATTAGCGAAAGAATTGAAGAAATTAAAAAAGCCTAGCAAGAGCTAGACTTGAAGATGATAAGCCTCTGTAATTATAACATAAAAAACTTTGCAGGCAAATACGACCCTCCAAAATTGGAGGGCCGTTAAACAGTATATAACTCAAACGTTTACTAACCACTTTGTTACTCATCATCTTCGTTGGATTTGTCATTCGTTTTTGTAGGTCTCAGTTCTTCCGGCAAGTCTTCATCTTTTAATTCCTTACCGTATAGCTCGCTCAAAAACTTTTTTGCCATCTTCTTATACTCTTCTGAGTGCTTAAGGTGCTTTAATCGTTTAACGGCTTCAATATCACCATCATACCATCTCCTATCAGAGTAAGGCTTTTTATTCAACTTCAGTCACCTCGATAATTGGAACCAGTTTATCACTTTGAAAACTGCATTTCTAGGAAATAGAACTTCTTTTTCTTCGGTTTCATCGTACTTTCCTAAAACCGCTCCCCCAAATACGACCCTCCAAAATTGGAGGGTCGTTAAACCTTTGTAACTGTTCTTTTTGGATTGTTCCGCTCCAATGCGCTTTTGAAGCTTCTTGACAACCGCGTCAGAATCAACCTTGGCTTCTTTCTCCGTTTGCTCGTCAGCGACCGGTTCAGTTGCCTTAGCTTCTTCTGTCGTTTCAGTTACTTGATTTTCGTTTTCCATATTTTTACCTCGCATTTTCCGGCTTGGGAGCCTGTAGTCTCGGTTGTTCTTTTGGCCCTGCAACTCGGAAAAAGGGCATAAAAAAAGACGGTTGATCCGTCTTGAATACTATTTGCTACTTGTCGTCTTCGTTATCTTTGTCATTCGTTTTTGCAGGTCTCAGTTCTTCCGGCAAATCTTCATCCTTCAATTCCTTACCGTACAGTTCACTCAAAAATTTTTTTGCCATTTTCTTATACTCTTCTGAGTGCTTAAGCGGTTTAAGGTTCATTACAGTTTCAAAATCAGCGTCGTGCCATCTGCTGTCAGAATACGGCTTCTTATTCATTTTCTACTACCTCGATAATCGGAACCTTTTTATCATTTTCACGTCTTTCGGTGTAACATTTTACCACTTTAAAAACTGCATTTCTAGGAAAAAGAACTTCTTTTTCTCCGGTTGTATCGTATTTTCCTAAAACTGCTCCTGATTTACTTTTTAGGATGATAACTCTCAAATCATCGTTCGGATCATAAACATCTGTTGACAAATACGACCCTCCAAAATTGGAGGGTCGTTAAACTTTTCATAACAGTATTTCAGATAGCTGAGCACCTTATACGCAATCGTGAAATAATCATTATTTGCCATGGAACTGCCTCAATACATCGGTTTTAAATCGGAATCAGGGTCTAATTCAGGAAGTTTTTTTCCTGTCTTAATTGCTTGCCTAATTTTTTGAATTGCTCTTTGCATTTCTTCCTCATCAGGATGCAAAGGGTCAGTTAAAGGTACCTTTTTGCCAAAAGCCCCTTCTCCGAATTTTAAATCATAATCTTTTTTAGCCCTACTAAAAGCTTCGAAAGTCTCTTTTGAAGGCATTACGGGTTCCCAAGTCATAAACATCATCCTTTCAATAGTCATCCTAAAATTAAATCCATGTATTCGGGGTCATCCGTAATTTTTGCATAATGACATTTCCCATCTTTATCAATAAATTTAACGTGACCATTCTGCGGCTCAAAAACCGACTCCAACCCCACGGAAAGAACTTCTGTTGCATTTGGATATGTCTTGCCAATATAAGGGCCTATGAAGTTGTCTTTCTTAGTCACTTCGTCGCAATAGTCCCAGCCAGGATATATATCAGCTAATTTTGTTGGTTTCTCACCCAAATACGGCCCTCCAAAATTGGAGGGTCGTTAAACTTATGTGAATGCTTAAGCTTTGTAAAAATTAACAATTTGACCTACATTTATTTTATCAGTTTTGTCTACTACAAATGTATTTCTATCTGAAATAGGTACACCTGTAATAGTATATGTTTCACCATTAATTTTTGCTTTATCGCCAATCCATATTTCTTCAGGCAATTCTTCGTTAATGATTAAAACTGTGCTTTTAGGAGCTGAAAATTTATTAATAATTTCTATTTTTTTCATTTTTCAATCTCTCCTTCCAGTATTGCAAATTAGCCTTAGTTTCTAAAATTTATTCTTTAGGTATATTATATAACTTTTTTACTGATAATAAATAATTTTGGGCTTCAATTTCAGCCTTATATCTAGAAACATTTGTTAAATCTATCTTGCCATCTCTAAATTGCTTAACATGATAAAGTTCTTCTAAAACTTCACTTATAGTTGGTTTGTTTTTTAATGCTACAAGATCTTCACTTAGTGCAATGGCATTTGCCCCTTTCTTTTTTAAATAAGCTTCTGCTTCAGCGTCCTGCCAAACCTTGCCACCGCTCTTTCTGAATTCAGCTGTTAGTTTACGTTGTTTTTCTTTATTAACAAATACGACCCTCCAAAATTGGAGGGTCGTTAAACAGAAAATGGAAGAATTACCGATTGAGTAGGATTCTGATTGCCAAGCCGTTTTTCTTTTTCGACCATAACATTTTTCCTTTCAATCTGTAATCGCCCAGTTTAACGTCATGTGACAGGATAAAAAAAGCACTCTGATGAGCGCTAAATAAGTTCTATGTTTTTTATTTCTGATTCATTAAAACCAACATACGGGTATTTGTCAGTTTTGATAGTAATTTCATCATATAATTCATCTTCAGTATCAAGTTTCCCCGTAAATGAATTGCAGTGGCCTTCGAGGATTTGACCATCTACGAAAGTAACTCTAATATTCTTCCCTAAATATTGTTCTAAATTCATCACTACTCTCCTTTCTTAGGCACAATATGAGTTCTATTCTTGGAGTGGTGAATTTTAATAGCCGTAGCTTCTGAATTATCTGAAGCATTCACACCAATTGAATATCCCAATTGAACGATTTTCTTATTCGTAGGACGCCCGTATCTATCACGCTCTAATCTACCAGTTCCATAATAGTCGTCAAATAATTTTTGAACATCAACAGAATCATAAATATAAGATTTCCCATCTTTGCATGTCGATTCCATGTGAGGCAGTTGTTTATCAGGATTAATTGTTTTTCCCCACTCACCAGAATTTATTTTCAAATACGACCCTCCAAAATTGGAGGGTCGTTAAACCAAAAACAAGCCGTACAAATAATCATGCAGATTAGCCATGCAAGTTAACCATGCAGATGAACTCTTGCATGCTGAGATTTCTTTAGTGGAGCGGGGCTTTTTTGGCAAGAATTGAATTTGATGATATAATAAAAAAGTGCACTGACGACCACCAATGCACAAGTTTTATTTAGAGATGATATCCTTGAGGGTGTACTCTAATGCGCTTGGCTGGTGGTGTATTGCCGTACACCAGAACAAGAGCGCTCCTGCTAGACTATCAGCCTAATTGTTGAATATAGTATATTCACTAATGCTGTATATATTATAGCACGGTTTAGCGACTCGAACCACCGTCTAGTTTCGGCTAGGCGGTTTTTCTCAAATACGACCCTCCAAAATTGGATGGTCGTTAAACTGAAACGGTAAACTCAAATATATTGACGAAAGCGGAAAACGCCATTATGCAAAAATCACGGACGACCAAGAATATTTAAACTTGATTTTAGGACTACTTTTGAAAGGGTGAATTAGTATGTATCCGTCACAAGAAATGCTTGAAAAGCTCGATAAAGCGGTCGAATCTTATGAAAATAAATTCGGCAAGGGCGCATTTGACCATGTCGTACCATTGGGTGACCCGTTAACTGCCGAAGATGAAGACATTGCGGAAGGAATAGAAACTATCAATCAAGCAATCCTAATGAGCAAAAGATTACCAGAACTAGACCCTGATTCCGATTTAAAACCGATATATTGAGGAAGTTCCATGGCAAATAATCAAATACGACCCTCCAAAATTGGAGGGTCGTTAAACCTAAAATGACATATTATGAGGCTAACGAATTGTCAAAAGAAAAGTATGACTATAAAGGTGGTGATAGCTAATGATGTTTGAAATGATTTTGCTTGATAATAACGATAAATCTGTAACATATGAAGTTAGGAATCATGATAAAAATATAAAAATAGATAATATCACCGTTAATAAACACGATAAAAGCTATGTACTTGAATCAGGAAAAAAGATTGATAATCAATTTATTAGCGCCACTTACAGGGTGATTTTGAAATGTTTGGAGGATGGAAAATATCCCCAGTCATATGCAAATGGCTGGGGAT
>FOCC01000022.1 GCA_900110005.1 Ligilactobacillus sp. WC1T17
GTGATTTTATTGAACAGGTACCAATAGCCGCCGATGTATTGCTGGCCGTACAGCATATAAGAGGTCTTGGGGCTATAATAAACCGTCTTTTTTTGATTTGAAATATATTGGAAGCCCGTTTGCGGCTGATACTTACTATTAAGTAAATACCAATGGCCACCAATGTAAACCTGGCCAGTTGCCTTCAAAGCTCCCGTAGTCGTATCAAAGGTAAATTTTTTACCTGAAACGGTCTGGCTGCCATAGAGCATTTGTCCGCTAGTATTATATAAAACTAACTTCTTTTGGCTAGCGATATAAGTAACACCCGTTGACATAACGCCATTGCTATCAAAATTATACCAATGTCCATCAATATAATGCTGACCAGTGTACTTATTACCGTTCAAATCATAATAGTAAGTCTTCCCATTACTAGTAACAAAGCCAACATTATTTAAAGAAGTCCAATTAGCATTATTATAACGTGTCTTTTGCGCGCTTGAGGCCGTACCATAGATAATTGAGCTATTACTGTAGCCTGGTGCCATGCCTAAAAAGTGCAGATAGGTGCTGACAGCCATGGTCCAGTTTGGCAAACTCGTAGTGTCAGAAAAACTGGTTGTACTATTAACTTCACTAGTCACCTTTGACCAATCAATGCGTGAATTGCTAATCATATTAATAGCTGCACTCCGATAAATCACTGACCGCGCTTCAGTATTTGAATAAAGCCAATTCAATTGATCAATGGCATGCCCCATATCTTCAGCTTCATCTTCAAATAACATTAATTCCAACGCATTGATAATATCAGCTTTAGCATCCGCCATCGTGGTCGAGGTACGAGCCTTTTTAATATAGCTGACACTATTCCATCCAAATTCCGTCTGCAAGACAGCTGCTTCGCCATAATTATTTGTTGTAGCATATTCATCAGTGGTTGAATATGAATCAATTAACCCTGTCTGATATGAGCCGTAGCGCAAAGCAGTCAAATAGTGAGCAAAAGTCCCGTTCCAATGCTTAACTGTATAATCAGAGACATAAGACGCGTATTTTAAAGAACCATTAGTCACTTTATTTGTCGCTACATAGCTTGAAATACCTAATTTATTGTAAAGGCCATTCAGAACATTCACATAAAATAAGCTGAGTTCTTCCAACTGATCAGCACTTAAATTAGAAAAATCGATTGTCGTCTGATCAGCTGATAACGTATCTGAAAACTTGGTTGCACTGGAATTGGTTCCGGCATTCATGGCCTTATACCAAGCGCTATAAGCAGGTGCTTCGGTAACATCTTCATAATTACCCGTAGCCCATTCCTTGGCAACGGCCACGGTAGCACTAATTTGAGCTGAGGTAAAATAGCTGTATAAACTATTAATACCTAAACTAACAGCCGCATCAGTTGTGGTTGTCGCTAACGTTTTTTTTACATTGGCATCGGTACTGGAAGTTTTTGTGCTGGACGCTGCCTGCGTAGCCGCTGCCGTAGACTTGGTTGCTGTTGTCTTAGTTACTGTAGCTGTTTGATTAGTAGAACTGTCACTAGCAAGGCTTGCCTCACTGCTTTGAGTATCCGTTTCACTAGCAGAAGCAGATGAAGCTGGTGTCGTCGTGCTCATTTCACTTGTTTTCGCTTGAGTAGCAGCATTTGTTTCGCTAACAGCAGTTGTTGTGCTAGTAGCTGCTTTGGTTGTCATATCATCTTGCTGAGAGCTGGCCGTTTCTGTCTCAGTTTCACTCGAACTGTTCTGTGACACGTCTGAACTGCTTACCGCAGCACTCGCCTGATTAGCCTGGGTACTAGTCGTTTCTTCATTGTTGTTAGACGTAACCACGCTTACTTGCTGGTCATCATTAGCTGTATCGGCTTTAGCTTTTAATTCCTGTGTTCCCGTTAATAACACACCTGCGGCCATCGAAATAATCAAACCTTTTTCAAATTGATTCATACACACACCACCCTATAATTCATCTTAAGAACAATTTTACCAATAAAATAGGATTTTTATTTTATCAAGATATGAATTTAAACAACAAAAAAGGCTGGAATCCCAGCCTTTTTTTAGTCTCTTAAGTTAATGTCCAACTTACTTGTTTCATCTTTGAGCTTATCAGAAATGTCGCGCAAATCGGAAACGTGGTTGGTAAATTCATCCATCGTTGCCAAAACTTCTTCGGAGTTGGCCGATACTTCCTGGGTCCCAGCGGCATTTTCCTGCGT